>JBNMHR010000007.1:0-64396 GCA_050872865.1 Faecousia sp.
TCCCCTCCACCCCCGCCCACTGCGGTGGGCACCCCCTCCATGCAGGAGGGGGAAAGGGACTTCAGGCGGTGGGCCTATACGTTCATCCGGGGGATTGCCACACCAGTGCTGCGGCACTGGTTCGCAATGACAGCGGCCCTCCTCAGGCGCTGCGGCGCCAGCTCCACTTTTTAATGTGTGATTGCCACAGGCAATCATTATTATCTTGATTCGCTGCGCGGAGCACCACCCCAAGGGGAGCAGAGTTCTGCAACTCCCCATTTTCCGAAGCGTTCCCATATTGTTAACCCACGCGATCCCACGAATTTAACATTTCCTCTATAGACATTCCCCCTCTTTGCTGGTAAAATGGTTACCAGTCTATTTCTAGGAGTTGAACGCATTGAAAAATCTGCGCCGAAATTTTGAGCGGTTCTGCTACGCCAACCGCAATAAGGGCATTCCCAACCTGATGCTTTATATCTCTCTGGGAAACGCCATTGTGTACCTGATCAGTATGATCACCGGGAACCTGACCCTTTATAACGTGCTGTGCTTCAGCCGGGCCCGGATCTTGCGGGGGGAAGTCTGGCGGCTCTTTACCTATCCCCTGACGCTGCTGGACAACAATATCCTCTTTATGCTCATCACCCTGGTGTGCTACTACTCCCTGGGCTCTGCCATGGAGCGGCAGTGGGGCACCCTGAAGTTCAACATCTTCTATTTTACGGGGATGCTGCTGATGGATGTTTACGGTCTGCTCTTTAACTGTGCCGCCAGCGTGTACTACCTGAACATGAGCCTCTTTTTGGGCTTTGCCACATTGTATCCGGATGCGGGCTTTCTGCTGTTTTTCATCATCCCCATCAAGGCCTGGATCTTCGCCCTGTTTGATCTGGTGCTGGTGTTCATCGGGGTCTTCTCTCCCCCCTACACCGCTGCCAACCTGTTCCCCCTGATCGCATTAGGCAACTACTTCCTGTTCTTTGGCAAGGACGTGCTGAACGTGGTACCCCTAAGCTGGCAGAATAAGATCCGGAAGCTCTTTAAGAAGAAGCCCAAGGCCGCTCCCCAGCCCAAGATCATCCACTTTAAGGTGGAGAATCCCCCCAAGCAGGAAAAGGCCTATACCCACCGCTGCACCGTCTGCGGCAGGACGGACGTTTCGGACCCGGACCTGGAATTCCGTTACTGCTCCAAGTGCAACGGCTATTACTGCTACTGCTCTGACCACATCAACAACCACACCCACATTCAGTAACGCAAATTGGCCCTATTCATCATATTGGATATCCGCAGCCTTCTCTTTCCGGGAAGGCTGTTTTTTATGCACCCCCTTCCCCATATTTCTCCATTTTTGAAACTTTTATGAATTTCACAAAAACCTCTTGCAAAATTTGTGAATCGTGCTAGAATATTTCGTAGCTTGCTACCTAATCAAAAAAGGAGGGATCCCTTGCACGACTATGGACATATGTTCCGGGCCATCAGCTGCGCGTTGGGGCAGAATATCAACAATGCTCTGTCCGATACGGGGCTGACCTTTTCCCAGGGACATATTATGGGATATCTGGCCCACAGCTCAGAGCCGCCATGCGTCAAGGACATGGAGGAGCACCTGCAGCTGACCCACCCCACCATTTCCGGCCTCCTGGCCCGGATGGAAAAAAAGGGTTTTGTTTCCTTACAGCCGGACCCCCAGGACCGGCGCAGAAAGCTTGTCTATCTTTCACCCAAAGGGGAGCAATACATTGAAACCATGTCTGCCGTCATCCGCCAGGGTGAAGCGCAGCTGGTACAGGACTTCAGCCCGGAAGAGAAGCAGCAATTCCGGCAATTTCTGGTACGGGCCCTGCACAATGTATCCCCCGACGCGATCTTACCAAAGGAGGAATTCCACAAATGATCAAACGACTTGCCCAATGTATCCGCGAATACAAGTGGGCTGCCCTGGCCTCTCCCCTGGCCATGGTGGGAGAGGTGGCCATGGAGGTCACCATCCCTCTGGTGATGGCGGATCTGTATGACCAGGGCATTGCCATGAGCAACATGACCGTAGTGGTCCAGAAGGCCCTGCTTCTGCTGCTGTGCGCCGTTGCTTCCCTGTTTTTCGGCGTCATGTCCGCCACCTACGCTTCCAAGGCCGCTACTGGCTTTGCCCGGAACCTGCGCCACGATATGTACTATCGGGTCCAGGACTACAGCTTTGCCAACATCGATAAGTTCTCCTCCGCCTCCATTGTGACCCGGCTGACCTCCGATGTGGCCCACCTGCAGATGGCCTTCCAGATGAGCATCCGTATGGCCATCCGCTGCCCCATGATGCTGATTTTGGCCATGATCTCCTCTCTGCGCATCAGCCCCAAGCTGAGCACCGTGTACTTTGTGGCCATCCCCATTCTGGCCCTGGTGCTGCTGGCCATCGTGCCCCTGGTCTTTAAGATCTTCGACCGGGTGTTCCAGACCTACGATAAGCTGAACACCGTGGTCCAGGAAGACGTCCACGGCATCCGGGTGGTCAAGAGCTTTGTCCGGGAAGACAAGGAAGTGGACAAGTTCACCGCCATTTCCCAGTCCATCTACAAGGACTTCTGCAAGGCCGAGCACATCCTGGCCATCAACAACCCCGCCATGCAGTTCTGCGTCTACGGCTGCATCCTGGCCATTTCCTGGATCGGCGCCCACCTGGTGGTGGCCTCCGGCAACAACAGCGCCCTGGGCCTGACCACCGGCGAGCTGAGCTCCATGTTCACCTACACCACCCAGATCCTCACCGCCCTGATGATGCTGTCCATGGTCTTTGTGATGACCATTATGGCCCGGGCTCCCCTGCACCGGTGCTATGAGATTTTGGAGGAGGCCCCCAGCATCACCTCTCCCGAGAACGCCGTGAAGGACGTAAAGGACGGCTCCATCGACTTTGAAAACGTATCCTTCCGCTACTCCGCCAAGGCCAAGCGGCCTGCCCTGCAGAATGTGAACCTGCACATTCCCTCCGGCGCCACCGTAGGCATCCTGGGCGCCACCGGCTCCTCCAAGAGCACCCTGGTCCAGCTGATCCCCCGCCTGTACGACGCCACCGAGGGCACCGTGAAGGTAGGCGGCCTGGACGTGAAGAATTACGACCTGGAGGTCCTCCGGGACAACGTGGCCATGGTGCTGCAGAAGAACACCCTGTTCTCCGGCTCCATCAAGGAAAACCTGCGCTGGGGCAATGCAAACGCCACCGACGAGGAGCTGGTCCACGCCTGTCAGCTGGCCTGCGCCGACGAATTCATCCGGTCCTTCCCCGATGGGTACGATACCCACATCGAGCAGGGCGGCTCCAACGTCTCCGGCGGCCAGAAGCAGCGTCTGTGTATCGCCCGGGCTCTGCTGAAAAAGCCCAAGATCCTCATTCTGGACGACTCCACCTCCGCCGTGGATACCCACACCGACGCCATGATCCGCAAGGCCTTCCGGGAAGAGATCCCCGGCACCACCAAGCTGATCATTGCCCAGCGGATTTCCTCCATCCAGGATTCCGACATCATCCTGGTCATGGAAAACGGCCAGGTGGCCTGCGTAGGCGACCACGACAGCCTGATGAAGGAATCTGCCTTCTATCGGGGCATTTATGAATCTCAGCAGAAAGGAAGTGCGGAATAATGCCTCCTGTCAGAATGCGCGGCGACGGCCGCAAAGCAGCCAACCCCAAGAAGACCCTCTTCCGGCTTCTGAGCTATATGAAAAAGTACTCTGCCCTGCTGGTAGTGGTCATGGTCTGTATCGTCCTGACCTCCGTTGCCCAGGCCCAGGGCAGCCGGGCTTTGGGCCCCCTGGTTGACGAGTATATCCTGCCCATGGTGGCCAGCGGCTCTACGGACTTTGGCCCCCTGCTGGGCTACCTGACCAAAATGGCCTGCATCTTTGCCGTGGGCATTGTCGGCGCCTTCCTCTACAACTACCTGATGGTCGGCGTCACCCAGGGCGTCCAGAAGTCCATCCGGGACGAGCTGTTTACCAAAATGCAGCGCCTGCCCCTGCGGTACTTCGACAGCCACCCCGCCGGTGACATCATGTCCTGCTACACCAGCGACATCGATACCCTGCGGCAGATGCTGTCCCAGGCCGTGCCCCAGTGCCTGTCCTCCATTGTGACGCTGGTCGTGGTCCTCTTCAACCTGATCGATACCTCCTGGATGCTGACCATCGTCATGGCCTTTACCGTTGCCATCATCATCTATACCACCAAGGTCCTGGCCGGGAAATCCGCCGGGTACTTCATCGGCCAGCAGAAGGCCCTGGGCGCCGTCAACGGCTATATCGAGGAAATGATCTCCGGCCAGAAGGTGGTCAAGATCTTCAACCACGAGGAAACCTGCAAGGAGGACTTCGACAAGATCAACGAGGAGCTCCGGGTCAACGCCTACAGCGCCGGTAAGTTCTCCAACATGCTGGGCCCCATCAACAATAACCTGGGCTACGCCCAATATGCCGTCCTGGCCATTTTCGGCGGCCTCATCTGCATCAAGTCCGACGGTAAGCTCTTGACTCTGGGCAGCCTGATGGCCTTTATGGTGCTTTCTCGCAGCTTCAACATGCCCATCTCCCAGATCTCCAACCAGATCAACGCCATCGTCATGGCTCTGGCCGGTGCGGAGCGGATCTTCACCCTGATGGATCAGCTTCCCGAAGAGGACGAGGGCTATGTGACCCTGGTAAATGCCCACATCGATGATAACGGCACCGTCCACGAGTGCCCCGAGCACACCGGCCACTGGGCCTGGCGGCATCCCCATCAGGCCGACGGCTCCGTCACCTATACCGAGCTGAAGGGCGACATCACCATGGAGAACGTGGACTTCGGCTACGTGCCGGAAAAGACCGTGCTGCATGATGTGACCCTGTACGCCCATCCCGGCCAGAAGATCGCCTTTGTAGGCGCCACCGGTGCCGGCAAGACCACCATTACGAACCTCATTAACCGGTTCTACGACATTGCCGACGGCAAGATCCGCTACGACGGCATCAACGTGAACAAAATCTGCAAGCCGGATCTGCGCCGGTCCCTGGGCGTGGTGCTACAGGAGACCAACCTGTTCACCGGCACCGTCATGGATAACATCCGCTACGGCAAGCTGGACGCCACCGACGAGGAGTGCATCCACGCGGCAAAGCTGGCCAACGCCGACGACTTTATCACCCGGCTCCCCGACGGCTACAACACCCTGCTGACGGCCAACGGCGGCAACCTGTCCCAGGGCCAGCGGCAGCTCATCGCCATTGCCCGGGCCGCGGTGGCCGATCCCCCCGTTATGATCCTGGACGAGGCCACCTCCTCCATCGACACCCACACCGAGGCCCTGGTACAGGCCGGTATGGACGCCCTGATGAAGGGCCGGACCGTGTTCGTCATCGCCCACCGGCTGTCCACCGTCCGGAACTCCGACTGCATCATGGTCCTGGACCACGGCCGCATCATCGAGCGTGGCACCCACGACGACCTGATCGCCCAGAAGGGCACCTACTATCAGCTGTACACCGGCGCCTTCGAGCTGGAATAACCCAATCGCCTTCCCCTTCGGGGGAAGGTTTTTTTGTTGTCTGTTTGTAAATCCCAGTTTACTTTCATGCTAATTTGGATTATAATATTAGCATGAAAGGAGTGAGCGTATGCCTGTCTTCGAACAACTGGATCATCTTTTTGCACAAAACAATGGGACCTTAAAAACCGCGCAGGTTTTGTATGCAGGTATCTCTAAGGATTCCTTTTATACCTACGCCAGGCACCGCGGCATTGAACAGGCTGCCCATGGGATCTACGTCTCCCCGGATGCCTGGGTGGATGACATGTATATTTTGCACCTTCGCTGCGCGCAAGCCGTCTTTTCCCACGAAAGCGCTCTGTTCTTCCATGACCTGACCGACCGGGAGCCAAGTCCCTATTCCATTACCGTTAAAAATGGATACAATCCCGCAAATCTCAGTGCAGACGGCATCAAGGTTTACACCGTCAAAAAAGACTTGCATGATCTGGGCATTCTTACAATGAACACCCCCTTCGGAAATCCTGTCCCCGTCTACAACATGGAGCGCACGATTTGTGACCTGATCCGCAGCCGCAGCGGGATCGAAATGCAAACCCTGCAGGATGCATTGAAACAATACGCAAAATCCAAGGAAAAAGACTTACGAAAGCTCATGCAGTATGCGCAGGTTTTCCGCGTTGAAAAACTGCTCAGGACCTATTTGGAGGTGCTTTTATGATCACATCCGCGCGGCAGCTGAAAGACAGGATCCGTAATCTTTCCAAAGAGAAATCGGCAGATGCCCAGCTTCTCCTGCGAAATTACATGATGGAACGTTTTCTGGAACGCATTTCTCTTTCAGAATATCGGGATAAATTCATTCTGAAAGGCGGGATGCTGGTAGCCGCTATGGTAGGCCTGGATGCCCGTTCTACAATGGATATGGATGCCACCGTGAAGGGGGCAACCGTCCGCGCTGCGGATGTGGAAAATATGATCCTGTCTATTATTTCGGTCCCGTTAGATGACGGTGTGACCTTCCGGATCAAACGGATCAGCGAAATCATGGATGAGGCGGAATATCCCGGCATCCGTGTCAACATGGAAACAAAATTTGACGGTGTGACCACACCGCTTAAAATTGATATTTCTACAGGTGACGCGATCACGCCCCGTGAAATCAAGTATCGCTTTCACATGATGCTGGAGGACCGTTTTATTGAGGTCTGGGCATATAATCTGGAAACCGTTCTGGCGGAAAAGCTGGAAACCGTCATATCCAGAGCAACTGCCAACACACGTATGCGTGATTTTTACGACCTGCATACGCTAAATGCACTTTACAGTCAAAGTATCTCTGCCTCTGATCTACGTGCGGCACTCATTGCGACCTCCAGAAAACGCGGAACAGAACAGCATCTTGCGGAAGCATCCGACGTATTTGATGAAATTGAGCTTGATCCCAATATGGAAGCGCTGTGGCAGGCCTATCAAAAAAAGTTCTCTTATGCTGCCGATTTGTCCTGGCATATCGTCATGGGCTCCGTAAGGAGTCTTTACCGTTTATCACAAATGCAAAGCCCTGTTGTTTGACTGTTCTTTTCCCCCCTCCGTTCACAAATTCCTTGTTGAAATGGGTCCCGGATTATGTTACTATAATTTATAGTGAACGATAGGAGGAACACCATGGACGACGAGAAGATCAAAAGCCGCATCGGCGCCAATATTGCGGAGCGCCGGAAGGCTGCGGGGATGACCCAGGCGGGGCTAGCGGAGAAGCTCAGCTATTCCGATAAGGCCATTTCCAAGTGGGAGCGGGGGGAGTCCATTCCCGACGTGCTGACCATGATGCAGCTGGCCCAGCTTTTCGGTGTCACCGTGGACGACCTTCTCCAGGACCCGGCCAAGGCTCAGATCCCCAAAGTCCAGGCAGAGCAGAAGCGGGCCAGCCGGAAGGTGATCCAGGACCTGTGCTTCACATTGGTAGTCTTTGTGGCTCTCTTTTTCTACGTGGTGCTGACGGCTTTCCATATTCCCTACAGCTGGCTGAGCTTTGTGTACGCCGTGCCCGTGGCCGCCATCGTGCTTTTGAGCCTCCGGTCCGCCTGGCGGAATTTCAGCTGGAACAAAGCCCTGATCTCCGTCATCGTGTGGGGAAGCCTGCTGAGTATCTACGCGTCCAGCTGGGTGTTTGCCCGGGCCAATGTGCCCCAGATCTTCCTGCTGGGGATCCCGGGCCAGGCCGCCGTATCCCTGTGGTTCCGGATGTACGGCAGTCCCAAAAAGAAAACAAGTGAGGAGGTTCCCGGCGATGGTCAATAAAAAAGAGCTCCGGGCCCGGATCCGGCAGCAGAAAAAAGCGATGACCCCAGAGGAAATTGAAGAAAAGAGCCGCATCCTGGGGGAAAAGTTCCGGGAATGCCAAGCCTATAAAGACGCAAAAACCGTCTACGGATACCTGCCCTACAATCAGGAGGTCCGCACCGTGCCGATTCTAACGCAGGCCCTTCTGGACGGCAAGCAGGTGGCCGTGCCCAAGGTCTATGGAGACGAGATGAAATTTATCCTTTTGCCGGACCTGACCCGGGTCTCCAAGGGCTATGCCGGGATCCCGGAGCCCATCGACGACGGCCCGATTGCCGCGGACGAAACTGCTTTGGTCCTGATGCCCGGCCTGGTCTTCGACCCCCAGGGCCACCGCATCGGCTACGGCGGCGGCTTTTACGACAAGTTTCTCTCCCGGGAGCCCCACCACCCCACCGTGGCCCTGTGCTACGATTTCCAGGTGATGGAGAGGCTAGAAACGGAGGAATTTGATATTCCCGTGGATTTGGTGCTTTGGGCATAAGAAGGAGAGAAGAGCATGGAAGCGTTGGTATGGATCGTTGTGGCCGCCCTGGTATTCGGGGTGTGCCGTTTGGTAGATATCGGATTTCAAAAGCTGTTCCGCAACAAGGCGGAGCACCTGTCCGGCCTGGCCGTACGGGTCAATAAGCGCTACGGCGTCTTTGGCATCATCCTCAGCGCCATCGGCATTGCCGCCATGGTCACGGGGGCCGGAAACGACAAGGTGCTGCTCTGGGGCGGCCTGATCGTCCTTTTGCTGGGGGCCTCCTTCATTGTGTACTACCTGAGCTTTGGCATTTTTTACGGGGAGGACAGCTTCCTGGTATCCCACCTGTTCCACAAAAGCCAGAGCTACCGGTACAGTCAGATCCTCTCCCAGAAGCTGTATCTCATCACCGGCGGCAACATTGTGGTTGAGCTCAACATGGAGGGCGGCAGCGTAGTGAGCCTCCAGTCCAATATGGATGGGGTCTTTCCCTTCCTGGACGCCGCCTTTCACGCCTGGTGCCGCCAGAAGGGGGTAAACCCCGACGACTGCGCCTTCCACGACCCCAGCAAGAGCTGGTGGTTCCCCCATGAGGAAAACTGAATGCACATTCCCAACGGAACGACCTTAGATTTAGAGCTGGTGACCTTTGCCGACGCCCTGAAGGCCGCCAATACCCCCAGCCCGGATTATGACATCCGGAAGTGGCTGTACGCCCCCAATTTTTACTCCGAATACCGGTACATCCTGGGCACCCGGGGCGAAAAGCCCCTGATCTGCATCGGCATCAACCCCTCCACCGCCCAGCCCGACGATCTGGACAACACCCTGAAATCCGTAGAGCGCATTGCCCTGGGAAACGGCTATGACAGCTTTCTCATGTTCAACGTCTACGCCCAGCGGGCCACCAACCCGGATACCATGGAGAAGGTTTTTAACCCCCAGCTTCACAAGGAGAACATGGAGGCCTTCCGCTACGTTCTGTCCCTTTCCAGAGAGCCCGGCATTTGGGCCGCCTGGGGGGCCATCATCGAAAAAAGAGGATACCTAAAGGACTGCGTCCGGGACATGCTGTCCATCGGCAAGGAATACGGCGCCCACTGGTACTGCGCCGGAGCCATCACCAAAAAGGGCCACCCCCATCATCCCCTGTACCTCCGCAAAGACGAAAAGCTGCGGCCTTTCGACGTAGAAGCATACCTGGGGGCTGTTGCAAAATAACAGCCCCAAAGAAATCCGTCCTTCGGACGGGTGAAATACCGCTATGCGGTATGAAATATGGCTAACGCCATGTGAAATCACTGCGGCGGAGAGGATGGATTTTATTTCACCCGCTTCTACGAATTCCACAGGGTCGTTGTCCCTGCAAGAAGGGCTGTTGTAAAAACGAATTTTGCAACAGCCCTTCTTATGTGTCATTGCGAACCAGTCCGCAGACAGGTTCGCGGCGACATCTAATTCTTTTATTTCTCTAAAATTTCATTTTTCCCCGATGTAATATCTATCCAAAGGAGATCATCCCCATGAAACTGCTCATTGCATCCGATATCCACGGCAGCGCCTATTGGTGCGGCAAGCTCTGCGAAGAGATCGAAAAGGAAAATCCCGATAAGGTCATTCTCTTAGGGGACCTGTTGTACCACGGCCCCCGGAACGATCTGCCCCGGGACTATGCCCCCAAGAAGGTCATCCCCATGCTCAGTGCCATGCAGGAGAAGATCCTGGCCGTCCGGGGCAACTGCGAGGCGGAAGTGGACCAGATGGTACTGCCCTTCCCCTGCCTTGCCGACTACGCGGAAGTTCTGGTAGACGGCAAAACCTTCTACCTGACCCACGGCCACCACCAGAACCCGGAGCACCTGCCTGCCCTTCCCCAGGGGTCCGTTTTCCTCTACGGCCACACCCACGTGAAGTTCGACCAGGAGGTTGGCGGCGTCCGCTGCCTGAACCCCGGCAGCGTCTCCATCCCCAAGGACGGCAGCCACAGCTATCTTCTTTACGAGGACGGAAACTTTTCTTTCCACATTCTGGAGGAATGACCATGGATCCGACACAATGCGACACCTGCTGGTATTATGATTATGATGAGGAGTACGATGAGTACTACTGCATGATGGACCTGGACGAGGACGAGGTATACCATATCCTGACCTCCCGGTCCCAGCAGTGCCCCTACTACCGCCAGGGGGACGACTACACCCTGGCCAGGAGACAATGACCATGAAATTGCTTGCCGCCCTGCTTTGCCTGCTTCTGCTTACCGGCTGCGGAAAAACCGAGGTCCCTGCTCCGGAGCCCACGGCTGCCCCGGAGCAGACCCTCCATGTCTCCGGCCACGTCCTGGAGCAGCAGACCAGCGGCATCCTGGAGGTCTTTCCCACAGGGTCAGAGGGTGACTGTGCTCTCTCCTCTTTTGGGGATGCTCTGGTCCTTTCCGGCGGCGGGCATACCTCCCTTTATACCGGCAGCTCCCTGCGGCTGACCGCCCAGATACCGGAGGAAAATCTGATTGCCGGGAATGATGGCTCCCTATGGTTCTACGACCAGGCCACCCGGCAGATCAGCCAATTGGATGGCAGTCTTTCCGTAGTATCCACCGATTCCCTGCCAAGCGGCGCCATCGGCACACCGGCGGTATCGGCGGAGGCCTTTTATTTCCTGCGGCAGGATGGGCTCTACGCCCTGGAGCGCACCACCGGTCTTACCCGGCTGCTGCGGGACAATATGGCGGTCCGGGACGGCACCCTCCGCTGCCTGACCGATGGGCAGACCCTTCTAGTGCACCTGACCGACCCCAATGGGGAAGAAAACACCCAGCTCATTTCCACGGTTGACGGCAGCGCTCTGTACGAGGACCTGTCCCCCCAGGCCGCCGCCGCTTTCCCGGAGGGGCTGGCTCTGTGCGCAAAGCCCGGTGTGTTCCAAAAGATCCTGCTGCTTTCCGATACGCCCCAGCGGCTTCATACACAGGCCCAGGAAGAACTTGTGGAATTCCTACCCGGCATTTCCGGCGCCGTTACCAAACGCGATACGGCGGAGGGGATGGAGCTGAAGCTGTATCTTCTTTCCACCGGCCAGTGCCGCAGCAGCCTGACACTCGGCGGCATCGACCGGGTCCGGGACCCTGTTGTCACGGAAAGCGGCCAGGTCTATCTGCTGGCCCACAGCCGGGAGGATGACCAATGGCTGATCCTCCGGTGGCACTACGATGCCTTTCCCCTCCAAAACAGCGAAAGCTGCCTTCTCCCCTATGCCGCTTCCGCCACCGAACAGGAAAAAAACAGCAACCTGGAAAAGGCCGCTGCATTGCATCAAAAATATGGGCTGGATATCCGCATCTACGGGGATGCCGTTTCGGTAAAGCCCTGGGACTATACCTTTTCCCCCCTGGAGGCCGCCGACGAGACGGACTGGATGCTGGAAAACCTGGATACCCTGCTGCGCCTTTTCCCGGATGGCTTCCTGAGCCGGCTTCAACGGGGCTGGGAGGGGCTTTCCCTGTGTCTGGTGGATACCATCCGGGGCACCTCCGCCTCCGGCAGCCTGGCCGCCGCGGCAGGGCTCCAATTCCAGGAGGACGGGAAGTATTATGTAACCCTGTCCGCTGCCCAAATGGAGGACCTGCGCTACACCCTGTTCCATGAGTTCAGCCACCTGATCGATACCCAGGTGCTGGAAAACTGCAGCGCCTACGACAACTGGCAGGACCTGAACCCCCAAGGCTTTTCCTACAGCCTGGATGCTTCTGTGGATATGGGCAAATACAGCGCCTACCTCTCCGGCACCAGCCGGTGCTTTGTAGACGACTACGCCATGGTCAGCCCATCCGAGGACCGGGCAAGGATCTTCGAATGCGCCGCCAACCCCGGAAACGAAGACCTCTTTACCCCGCCCCTGATGCAGGCCAAGCTCCGCCGCATCTGCGATGGGATCCGCAGGGCCTTTGATTTAGAGGACGACCCAAACCAATACATATGGGAGCAATACCTGATCCAATATTCTTCCGCACCCTAAAAAGCACCGCCGACGGCGGTGTTTTTTTAATCGTTTTCTACAGCAGTCCCAGGCAGCTCATGGCAAAGATCCACCCAAACAGGGTCAAAACGGACAGGATGGTGCTTGTAAACACCAGCTGCCCTGCCAGTTCCCCGTCTCCGCCCATATTCATTGCCATGGGGTAAGAGCCGGAGGCCACCGGCGTACCAAAAACCGCCACCACCAAAAACAGCTCGATGCCCCTCAGGCCGATGGCGTAGCCTGCCGTCACCAATACCAGCGGGATCAGCAGGAGCTTGCACCCCAGGCTTCCCGCAATGGCACCGGCATTGCGCCGCATGGCGCCGAACTCCATGGTCCCGCCCAGGGCGAACATGGCCAGGGGCGTCGTCATATTCGCAAAGCTGGAAATGGGGCTTTCCAGGCACTTGGGCAATTGAATGCCCAAAAAGAAAAAGAGCAGCCCGACGCAGCAGCCCTGGAGCATGGGGTTTTTCAGCAGCTTGATCAAAAGGCGCTTCCCCTGGAGCTTTCCCCCTTGGGTGTTGAACAGCTCCAGAATGATCACGGAGGTAATGTTGTAAATGGTCAGTACCTCCGTGGCCAGCATAGCGGTGATGGAGGTATTTTCCGCACCGTAGAGGGTCGCCGTCAGCGGGATCCCGAACAGCACAAAATTGCTGCGGTAAAGAGCTTGGATGATCACACCCCGGCGGCTGTTCTGCCGGACCAGCCGAGGGACGATCAGCAGTCCCAGGGCCTCCACCAGCAGAATGGCGCCGCCTACAAACAGCAGCAGCTTCCCGGTGGGGATACTGTCCCGGCTGGCCCCATAGATATTGTAAAAGGTCATAAAGGGAAACATGACCGCAAAAATCAGCTTCGTCAGCCGATTCAGAAAGTCCGTATCTGCGGCCCCCATCCGCCTGGCCCCGTATCCCAGGGCCAGATAGCACAGGAAGGGGACTACGGCATTGACCGCGATCCAAAAGCTCTCCGCCATTTCTAACCATCCTCTCTCCCGTTTCCCGGGAAGGCAAAAAGGGGCAGACCTTCCGTTTTTTACGGATGTCTGCCCCAAAGCTTTTTCTTACTTCATCATATCCAGGACCCACTGGGGAGCCAGCTGGGGAAGCTCCGTTCCGTTCTTCTTTGCCTCCCGATAGGCGGCAATGGTCTCGGTACGCTTGTCCTCATAGGCCTTCTTCTTTTCTGCCTCTGCCAGGACGGTATCGATGTACTGTACCGGGATGACGCAAACGCCGTCGGAGTCTCCCACCACCAGATCACCGGGGCATACCGTTACGCCGCCGCACCGGATGGGGGTATTGATGTTGCCCTCTTCCTTCTTGATGGGGCCCCGGGGCATAAAGCCGCGGCTGTAAACCGGGAAGCCCAGCTCAATGTTGCCGTCCCGGTCCCGGGTATAGCCATCAATGACCATGCCTTCAAACCCAACGGCCTGGCAGGCGCCCATGATCAGGTCCCCAAAGTAGGCCCGATCCGGATAGCTCTTGCCGTCAATGACCATCACATAGCCTTCCGCCGCAAAGCTGTAGCTGGCCACATGGATGGGAAAATTATCGCCGTTGCTCGTCTCCACGGTCAGAGCCGTTCCAACCACCGTCATGCCCCGCTCTACGGCATTGATGCCTGCATCCAGGCAGCCGCCGTTGGGGATGTCGATTTTGGCCGCCTTCACGCCGTCCAGCAGCAGGGGTACATTCAGATTTTTTGCCCGGCGGATAATATCTTCGCTGAGCAGAGGTGCACAGGGATTCAACATGCCAATTGTCCTTCTTTCTTTTTACCGGAAATGATTGCAAATGCCAAAATTACACAGCCTACGACGAGACCTGCGATATTCAGCGCCACAGGCTCCTTCATCATCAGGCAGATGGCGCAGGCCAGCAGAACCACCCGCTCCGGGATCTTCAGATCACGGCCCATCCAGCCAAACAGAGCCAGGGCCATAAAGGCGCAGCCGATCAGAGCCGTTGCCACGCACAGGAATACCGTGGGAGTCAGCGCAAACAGGCCGGTGGCGCTGTCGTAGCACAATAGCTCCGTATTATACAGGAACACAAAGGGGATCACGAAGCCGGAAGCCGCCAGCTTGATGGCCTGCAGGCCGGTCTTCCACATATTGCCGCCGGAGATACCGATGGCCGCGAATACCGCCAGAGCCACAGGGGGCGTAATGGCCGCGACCACGCCGTAGTACAGGATAAACATGTGGGCAGATACGGTGGCCACACCCAGGCTGATCATAGCAGGCGCTACCAGAACAGCCAGCACGATATAGCAGGCGGAGGTAGGCAGGCCCATGCCCAGCAGGATGCAGACGATCGCCGTAAGAACACCCATCACAAAGATATGTCCGCCGGAAAGGGCCGTAATGAGACCGGAGATCCGCAGGCCCAGGCCGGTGATATTGATGGCACCGACGATCACACCGGCGATCATGCAGGCAATGGAAACCGTCATGATGGACTTTGCGGAATCCACGCACAGCTGCTTCAGATTCTGCAGGGTAAACTTCTTCCGGTCCGTCAGCAGGCCGATGACAACGCACAGGATGATGGTGAACAAAGCGGAACGCTGGGTGCTCAGGCCCATCATCATCAGAGCGATCAGCGCCACAATGGGCAGGAAGTAGAACCAGCCCCGCTTCAGGATCTGCCAGACCGTAGGTGCATTGGGATCCGGTGCCTTGACCGGGATCTTGTTCTTATGGGCATAGGAGAAGATGGAAACGGACAGGGTCAGGTAATACATGACCGCAGGCATCAGCGCTGCCAGGCAAATGGTGGTATAGGGCAGGCTGGTGGCGTCGGCCATCAGGAAGGCCACTGCACCCATGACCGGGGGCATGATCTGGCCGCCGTTGGAGGCCACCGCCTCGATGGCACCCGCCGTATCCTTGTCAAAGCCGGTCTTCTTCATCAGGGGAATGGTAAAGGTACCGGTGGTCACCACGTTGGCAGCGCCGGAGCCATTGACCATACCCATGAGCATGGAGGAATAAACAGCCGCCTGAGCGGGGCCGCCGCAGAACTTCCCGAATACGGCAAAGGAAATATCCACAAAGAACTCACCGGCACCGATGAAGGAAAGCACGGAGCCGAAAATAACGAACAGGAAAATAAAGTTTGCCGCCGTACTCAGGGCGCTGCCGAACAGTCCCTCGCTGCTGACCATCAGATAGGTGCCCATCCGGGTCATGGTGACCTTCGCCGTCGCAAAGGCTCCGGGCAGATACCGGCCGATCAGGGTATATACCAAAAACAGCAGGCTCAGGGTGGGCAGCACCGGGCCCAGAGCTCTGTAGGCCACCACCATGGCGACCACCACAAAAATCATGGAAATGTACTGCTGGAAGGGGCTGTAGAGGGATGCCGACGCGGCATTGTTGTTCCGCATGGCAATGACCTCGTAGGCCGCGATCACCGTGATGACGATGAACAGAATATCCACCACCCGGGATAGCTTCTTCCACTTCATGGGCTTTACCAGCAGGAAGTAGGAAACGATCAGGGCACCGTGGATCACGCCCTGGGTCGTATTGTTCAGGGTCAGGAACGGAGATGCCGCCAGTAAATGAAACACCGTCAGAACAATGGCCACCGCTACGCTTAATGCATTGCAGATCTTATCCATTCCGGACAGGGTCTCCACGGTCTCCCCCTTGGGCTGTTCACTCATGGATGGATCCTCCTTTTTACGATTTTTTCTCTTCCCTGTCCTGCGCCGGTTTCCCGGCCGCAAGACAGGGTCTTTCGAAGCTTACTTCAGCAGGCCGGCCTCTTTGTAGTAGCGCTCGGCGCCTGCATTGAAGGGGATGTACTGGGTAGCCACCGTCTCGGGAGAGATCTGCTGGGTGGAGCTGTTGGTGTCCTTATAGGTATCCAGGGTCTCCATCATCAGCTTGACAAAGGCATAGATCTGGTCGTCGTTGGCCTTGCTGGAGCAGAACAGGCAGGTCATGTAGGACAGGGTGTTGACCGCATCCTCATTGTCCTGATTCTCATAGATCCCGGCGGGAATGGTGGAGGGCTTTGCGAAGGGGTACTCCTCGTTGACCTTCTGGATCACCTCGTCGCTGAGGGGCAGCATCCGGAAGGAGGTGGTAGCGGCATACTGCTGGATACCGGCAATGGGGTAGCCGCCGGTCTGGAAGGCGGCATCGATGTCGCCGTTTGCCAGGGCTTCCGCCGCTTCGGCATAGCTCATGTAGAAGGGGGTCACATCCGCCAGGGTAATGCCGTAGGCATTCAGAATGGCCTCATTGATGAACAGGTAGCTGGTGCCCTGGGAACCGATGCAGACCTTCTTGCCCTTCAGCTGGCTGATATCGGTAATGCCGCTCTTCTTGGTAACGAACACATGGAGCTGGGACTCGTACAGGGCCGCAACCTCCTGAATGTCCTGCTTACCGGCTTCCGCATAGCCCATTTCTCCGTTGTAGGCAGCATACAGGGCATCGCAGTTGGCCATACCAATATCAATGTCGCCGCTCTGGGCCATTGCCACGTTCTCATTGGAACCGGCCGTGGCCTGCACCAGAACGTTCAGCTTTCCGGCATCGGAGACCGCATTACCAATGGCAGCGCCTACATAGTAGAAGGTGCCGGTAGAGGAAGCGGTACCCATGGTCAGGTTGCCGCCGACGCTGTAGGCGTCCACCTCGGCAGCTTCCCCACTCTCGGAAACGGATGCAACGGTATTCGCCGCGGAAGAGGTATTGCCGGAACCGCAGGCTGCCAGAGTCGTGGTCATGGCCGCCAGGGCCAGAATCATCGCGATCAGTTTTTTCATCTTTATTCTCCTTTTGTAAATCTCTGAAGGGTTACACCAATTCGTCCCCGGCCACCGGGAAGAAATTGCTGAAGCTTTCACCGTACTGGTAGGTGTTGTTTCCGGAGATCCGGCGCAGGTGGTTTCCACGCAGGTGGGCCCGCTCGGTATAGTAGTTGATCAGATGCTTCTGGGCCTTGAAGCACTGCATGGCCGCCACCTTCTGGTCGTAGACCTCGCTGATATCGATCAGCGTTCCGGGGACATATTTGCTCAGCTCGGTCTGGTGGGGCTCAAAGCCAAACAGACGCATCTGCTTGGTGGTCTTGGTGCCCTCCAGCCGGTAGCCGTTGGAATTGGACTGGATGCTGCAGGCAAATACGAACTGCGCCACGTTGTTGTGGTCCGGATTCAGGATATCCTCGCCGTTTTTGTCGTGGGTGATGATGATGTCCGGCTGGACCTGGCGGATCTTGCGGATCATCCGCTCCCGGGTCTCATCCAGCTGCAGGGTGGGGCCCATAGGGTAGTCCGGCAGATCCCAGAACTCGATGTTCTGAATGCCCAGGATCTCCGCGGCCTTCCTGGTCTCGCCAAAGCGCTCTTCCTTTACGCTCTCGTAGGTAGCGCCTTCCTTCTTCCACAGGTCGTTGCTCTCGCCTCTTACGCCGAAGCTCAGAACCACCACATGGACTTCCGCACCGTGCTTAATATACTTTGCGATGGTGCCGCCGGCCCGCCACACATAGTCAGCGGCATGGGCACTGACGACCAGAACCTTTTTCCCTTCGATCATACTTGCTTCCTCCTGTATATTCTTTTGTATTGATCAATCCTTGCCCAGAAGCTTTCTGGGATTGTAAACCATCATCGTCCGGATCTCCTCCGCGGAGAAGCCCTCGGCCGTCAGTCTTTCTGCCCAGCTGAGCATGCCCTCGTCGGGGTAGACCGCCGCAGGCTGGCCCAGGTCGGTACCCAGGACCACATTCTCCGCGCCCAGTGCCCGGATCTGTGCGACCTCGGTCTCCCAATCGCTCTTTCCCGTTGCCCAGGTGGTATAGCAGTGCTCCATCTTCGCGCCGTAGGAGGCGAACATTTTCTGATCCTCAATGGAGTAGCAGGTGGTGGGGAAGGTCACATGGGTAATGATCATGTTCTTCACGCCCCGCTTCGCCGCCTCGGGGATCAGCTTGTAGGCTTCTTCGTGGGAGATGTGGCCGGTGGTCAGGATCACGTTGTACTTGGCGATCACGTCCAGGGTATCCAGTACGTTCTGCTTTAAGTTGCCGTTCTCATCCAGGCAGTTGACGGTAGGGGCCTCGATCCCCGCTTCCTTCATCTCCAGAATGATCCGGGCCCAGAAGGGCAGCTTCTTGTTGGGATCCCCGTTGAAGGTATGGGCCCGCTCGTGCTCACTGTCACAGGTGGGGAACCAGACCAGCCTTGCGCCGCTGCGGGCAGCCATTTCCATCGCCGTGGGGTTTACGCCGCCTACGGAGCTGTTCAGGGTGATGGTACCAACATAGTCCACATCCGGGTACAGCTCGTGCATCAGCTCCGCCCGCTCACTGGTACAGAAGAAATGGCTCTTGATGGCGTAGCCCGCCATGCCGCTTTCGCGGATGCGCTTGGCCATCTCGATATCGTTCATTTTCCGAGGAAGCACATCCGGTGCGGAGTGCACATGCAGATCATAGGCACCCTTGATGATTTCCTTACAATCCATACTGTTTCTCTCCTTCTTGAATTTTGGTTTTCAATATTGTAGAGCAAATTGTTTTGTGTGATTGGATTGTAGAACAATTTTGTTCCGTTATCAAGAGCTTTTTCGAAAAAGGAAAGACTTTGGAGATTGCTACAGTTTTGCCCGGTCAATTTTGTACGATTTGCATAGCGATATTTTTTTGAAGTCGTTCTTGACAATTTCCGTTGCTCTGCTATAATCAAAACAGTAATATTGTTGAACAATTATGTTTTATTTTTGTCTTCATCTGAACCGGATGACGATACTGGAAGCAGAGGGAATGTCATGGCTAAAACAAATTCGACCACGATGGTCTACGAATCTTTAAAGGATAAGATCCTGCGGGGTGTATACTCCCCCTCCGCCAGCCTGCCGGAGGTAGAGCTGGCAACGGAATACAACGTCAGCCGCAATACCATTAAAAAAGCGCTGCTGATGCTGGAAACCGACTCCTACGTCACCATTGAAATGAACAAGGGGGCCAAGGTCCGCAGTTACTCCTCCCAGGAGGTGCTGGACTATCTCCAGCTCCGTGTAGAGCTGGAAGGCTTTATTACCCGGCTGGCCGTGCCCTGCATCACGGAAGAACAGCTCCAGCGCCTGGAGGGCATTTTTGCCCAGATGGGCCAGCGGCGGGAAGCCAAGGACCTGATGGGCTACTCCGCCCTGAATCAGCAGTTCCACGCCATCATCTACGATGCCTGCCCCAATAAGACCGCTACGGAGATCCTGGTAAAGCTGAAGCTGCAAATGCGAAAATACAATATGAAAACCATTCTGGTCCCCGGCCGGGACGTATGCTCCTATCAGGAGCACAAGGCCATCCTGGACGCCATCCGCCAGCGGGATGCCGCCGCCGCCGAGGCCGCCGTCCGGAAGCATGTCAGCAGCGTGCGCCAGACCTTTGAAAACAATCTGCCCCTGCTCTTTTAAATCCTTCCGCAAAAAAGCCGCCTCATCGGCGGCTTTTTGGGGCAAACGATAAAAACTGTCATTGCGGACCCTCCTGTGCCCCGGTCCGCAATGACAGTTTTTTTATCCCAACGCAATGATCAGCTTCTGAATGCCGTAGAGCACCAGCAGATGCACCGGGTAAAACAGGTAGAAGCCCCAGGAAAGGGCCTTGCTGGAGGTCTGCTTCTTCCCGGAATAGAAGAGAATGGGCACCCAGGCAAAGGTGGCAAACAGCTGGCAGGAGACCCGGACCCCGAACATGGGCACCTTGATACTGGACATGATGCCGTTGAGCAATAGCAGGCCTACGAGCCATACCCACTTCTCCCCGGGGATGTCCCGCAGCAGGCCAAACAGGGCGATCATCAGAACCCCCGCCCCGCCGTAGCTGCAGTGGATCAGCTCTCCCAAGAGCGCAAAGGGGACCACCAGCAGATACCGCCAGGGTTTCTCCTCCACCCGGCGGAAGCATTCCAGAAGAATGGCCCCCAGTGCCAGAGTCCACAATACATTCTGGTGGGCCCAGATCCCGTCCGTAGGATACAGGACCAGATCATAGATCGGTTCCGTCACCAGAGCCATGAGCAGAAGCCTGCCCACATATTTGGGGGCATTCCGGGTATGCCGGACACCTTCGGAGATCAAAAAACAGTAAATCGGAAACGCCAGCCGCCCGATCACCCGCAGCCAGATGTTATAGTGCACCAAAATGGCAAAATGATCGATCAGCATGGCCACGCAAGCAATGACCTTCAGCCATTCCTGGCTCAGTCCTTTTTGGAGCTTCATTTGCCCACCGCCTTTCTTTTGCCCTATTATACCAGAAGCCGCCACGGAAATCACCCCTTAACCTGTAAAATTTCCTGTTGCTTTTTCCGAAAACTTCCTGTATAATGGCCTAAGTTATCCGGGTGTAGCGCAGCTGGTAGCGCGCCTGCTTTGGGAGCAGGATGCCGCAGGTTCGAATCCTGTCACTCGGACCAAGAAAAAAAGAGTCCTTTAGGGCTCTTTTTTTCTTGTCCAAAAAGTGTGGCAGGATTCGAACCCACTTGACTGCAAGGCTCCGGTGGAGCCTTATCAAATTCCGGCTCGACGAAATTTGCTCCTTAATATAATCGAATCCTGTCACTCGGACCAAAACTCCAGGACCTATCCATAAGATAGGTCCTGGAGTTTTGCTTTTGGTTAGGATTCGAACCCACTTAAATATAAGGCTCCGGTGGAGCCTTATCAAATTCCGGCTCGACGGAATTTGCTCCTTAATATAATCGAATCCTGTCACTCGGACCAAAATACTAGGACCTACCCAAAATAGGTCCTGGTATTTTGCTTTTAGTCAGGATTCGAACCCACTTAAATACAAGGCTCCGGTGGAGCCTTGTCAAATTCCGGCTCGACGGAATTTGCTCCTTAATGTCATCGAATCCTGTCACTCACACCAAATTTTCGGGACCTGCTTATAAAAAGCCTCCGATACCCATTTTTCGGTACCGGAGGCATTTTTTATTTAGAATCCGAGCACATTGTGCAGATATTCCCGGCTGATCTGGGCCGAGCGGTAATTGCACACCGGCTGATAATCCAGCTCTACGCACAGGATGCCGTCATATCCGGCGGCGGCCAGTTCCCGGACAACGCCCTTGAAATCCACACAGCCATAGCCAAGGGGACGGAATCGCTTCATGGGCCATTCCGGATTCAACGTCTCGTCGGGATCGATGTCCTTCAGGTGCATATAGCCGATTCGCTTTCCGTACTCCCGGGCCAGGGAGGGGGCATCGATCCCGGCCAGAGTGGTGTGGGCGGTATCCATGCACAGATACACGTATTCCGGATCCGTATTGGCCATGTACAGGTCAATGGCATCCTTGTGGAACAGGGCGGTATTGGCATGGGGATGCATGCAGGCCTTCACACCGGCTTCCTTGCAGGCCTTGCCGATCCGGTTGGAAAGCGCCGCATAGGACAGCACCGTCTCCTTGTCCAGAGGACGCTCAAAGGGCGTATCCTTCCACATAAGGCCCTGCATATTCATATAGTGGGCGCCTACAGCCTTCATGAATTCCAGGTAGCGCAGGGCCTCCTGGTAGTCCTTTCCCGGGTCTGCGCTGAAATAGAAGTAGAGGTTTTCGAATTTCAGGCCATACTTTTTGACCACTGCCTTAAAGCCCTCGATATCATCGGCATAGTAGTCGGCGATCCAGTTGAAGTTTTCCGCAGTCTCATATCCCAGGTCTGCAATATCCCGGAGGTACCGCTCAAAATTTTCCTTATGGCGGTCGTTAATGGGGGCCCAGTCATCAAATTCATTGGAGATCCAGGTCCAGCCGGTGTATCCGATTTTCATCATGTTGTTTGCTCCCTTCTGTTTTGTCTTTGTACGAATAAGCTTATTTGAGAAACAGCGTTTCTTCAATAGCGTAGATTGGACATATTTTTCGTTTTTGTTTCGTGAAAATGTCCGGGCCACGTCACCGTTTTGTTTCCTTCTTCCTGCAGACAGGCTCCAGCTTCTCCGCCTCCCGACCCAATTCCTCCGCCTCCGGGTAGCACAGGTCCGGGCCGATATGGCTGTCTGCCATTACCAGGGCCAGGTATCTGGCCTGCTTCTGCCTGTGCCTGCCGAACAGCTGCCGGTCTAAGGTGCGAAAGGTACCGGGCAGCCGACGGCGAAGGGGCAGTTCTTCCGGCTCCGGGTACTCCATATCTTTTTGATATGCCCGTTTCACCAGCAGAAAAATGGTCTGTGCCAGGTTTTCCGGCTCCTCCGGCAGCAGTGCCTTTAAAAGCGACCGTATTTTTTCCGCCTGGGCCTGCCCGTAAGGGTAAGCTGCATTCGTCAGCTCCCGGCGGTCCTTTTCTACGTCTTCCTTGCTCTTAAACAGCAGCTTCACCAGTTCCATAGGTCCTTACCCTGCCTTCCGGCGCAGCTTGCTGCTTTGAGACAGCACCAGCGAGCCGATCACCGCGGCGGCACCGTACAGGCAGATGGCCATGATAAAGGCCCCCACATAGCTGCCGCCTACATCATAGAACAGTCCGATGGACGAGAAGGACAGGGCGCCCACCATGGAATTGCCCATCATCATCAGGGACCAGATGGAAGAATAGTCCTTTTCTCCCAAGGCCGTCTTGGCAAGCAGCGGGCACTGCACGGTATACATGCTGCCGCCAAGGCCCACCAGGAAGGAGGCCAGCAGACACAGGGTGGGATTCGAGATACTGGCCACCATGCAGCCGTAGCCCAGACCAATGAATACAAAGCCCCAGACAAGGCCTGCCTTGACACCGAAACGGTCGTTGATATAGCCCAGGCATACGGAGCAGATCACGCAGCCGCAGCTCATAAACATCGCCGCATTGGAGCCGAAGTCGATGGATCTGCCCAGCTCCATGGTGGCAAAATTGGCAATGTACTGCTGCACGCCGCAGCCCACGCTGTAGAGCATACAGGTAAACCAGACAATGTAAAACAGCGGCATCCTGACCGCCTGTTTCCGGGTAACGCCCCACCCGGCATCCTGCCGGATCTGGACATCGCCGCCTTCCTCCGCGCCGTAGGGCTTGCAGCCCACCTCCTCCGGGCTCTTGATCAGGAAGAACACCGCAGGTACAGAGACCACCAGGCAGATGGCCGCCAAAATCCCGTAGGCACCCCGCCAGCCGAACCGGATAATGAGAACGGCAGACAGCTTGGTATACAAAATCATGGCAATGTTTTCCGCGGCAATGATGATGCCCAGAACGGTGCCCGCCTTCTTTTTAAACCACATGTTTACCACCACCGGAATGGCCACATAGCCGGTGAAGGCCACGCCCACGCCCACGATGGCGCCGGAAATATAGAAGGGGAACACGGACCGATAGGTCGCCATCAGGCCGATGCCGATCACCTGCGCCAGAGCCGCAATGCCCATCACCTTCCCCACCTTGCCCTTGGCGATGATCTTCGCCGCGGTGGTATACATCAGTGCCATCGCTGCCGCCTCCACGCTGACCAGCATTGTAAAGGCGCTGACCGTGCAGCCGAATTCCTGGACCACCGGGGTCACAAAGTTTCCGGCAATGCACATCACCACACCGCCCAGGCCGATCTTCAGCAGAATGCAGCTGGCAAATACGATCCAGGCGTAGTGGATCTTCTTTTTCTCCATAGTGTTTCCCTCTCCTTTGTTACTTGCCGACGGCACCGCCCTTGATCGCGTCTGTCTTCAGCGGGCTGTTTCTTCCCTCGTTTCTGGGCAGCCGACGCTCAATGGCCGCCCGGGCAAATTCGATATCCTCCGCGGCCTCCTCTTCGTTGAAGCAGCCGATGCACACCATGTCCTGGGGACGGATGGTATTGTAGCTGAAGTTCAGGCCCACAAAGGGGGTCGTCCTTCCCGCCGCGCAGGGCTTAATGGTGATCACCGGTTTCTTTGCCGCATGGATGACCTTTACCACGGACTCGATCTCCACCTGCATCAAAAAGCCCATGCAGTTGTAGATCTGGATATAGGTCTCCACATCATAGTCGTTGAGGTCCGCATACTGGATCACCTCCGGCATATGGGCGGACAAGCCGGGGATCATTCCCGCGTCCCGGATCATTGCCAGGTAATCCGGCAGCCGGTCCATGGTCTTTTTGTTCTTATTCATCAGCTGCTCCACACAGGAGTGAAGGGGCAGGCAGAAGGTGGCTCCGTTTTCCGCGCACTTTTTGATCTCCAGCTCCGCTTCGTGCCGGGCAATTGGGTTGTCATCCACATTGATCACCGGCTCATCGATAATGATCATCTGTTTCCCGGTGCGCTCCTGGGCCATATCCACCGCCTTACGCAGGTTGTGGTCTACGTTAAACAGGCCCAGCACCGCATCGATACCCTGGTTTAAAAACACTTCAAAAATAGCTGCCGTAGAAGCCGGGTCCGCATGGGCTTTGCGGATCATATTGTCCCCCGCCGCCCCGGTATGGCTGAAGCCGGAGATCCAATTGCAGCCAATGATCATTCTGGGCAGGGAAACGCCCCCTACCGTGGTTCTTGGAAAATCCATGTTTCCTCCTTGTCTCAGCATGGCACTTTTCCCAAAATCCCCGACGCGCTCCGCGCGGAAACGCGGAGCGTCGGGAGGGAATTTTTACTTTGTAAACATAATGACGCCCTTGATGTATCCATCGGTCTTATCGATGGACTTGGCAAAGATGTCCTGCATGGCGTCCAGGTCCTCATAATAGGCGGTGTGGGTCACCAGCTTGCCGGGCTCAAATACGCCCCGCTTGATCATCTCGTAGGTTCTGGGCACGATCTCCTTAAAGTGGGTATTGCTCATAGGCGCCAGGTTGTATACATACAGGCCGCCCAGATGCCACTTGGTACCATTAAAGGTCACATCACTGCGGTGGAAGGAACCGATGATCAGCTTGCCTGCCATGCGGGTCATGGAGTCCGCCAGGTGGAAGCCGGAATCGGAAGCGCCAAAGTCAATGCACACATCCGCGCCGCCCCCCGCAATGATCTCGGCGATGACCTTTTTGCCTTCCTCGCTCTCAGGATCCAGGACCTCCGTGGGGCCGTAGGCCTCCGCCATCTTTCTCCGGTCCTCCCGAAGCTCGAACACGGTGATCCGGCCGGCCTGGGATGCCCGGGTCAGTGCCTGCAGGGTCAGCTGGCCCATGTAACCGGCACCTACCAGGACCACGTGGTCGCCCATGTGGATGTCCGTAATGTTCAAAAGGTTCGTCACGCAGCAGGTGGGCTCAAACACAATGCTTGCCCAGTCGGTGGTATCGTCCGGGACCTTGCACAGGCCCGCCGCCGGGACCGTGGAATACTCGCACATCATCTCGTTGTTGCCGCTGCCGCAGAACACCTTGTCGCCGGGCTTCAGGGTGGTCACGTCCGCGCCCACCTTTTCCACAATGCCCACGCCCTCGTGGCCGATGATAAAGGGATAGGGGCCGGGGGCATTGACACCCCGGATCAGCCAGGAATCCCAGCAGCACAGGCCGCAGGCCATGGTCTTGATCATGACCTCGTCCGCCTTGGGTTCGGGAACGTCGTACTCCCGGATGCCCAGCTTCATATAATCTTCTACAAATACACCTTTGGCCAACATGTTATTATCCTCCTTAATTTTTTATCAGCGGCTGGCCCACAGGAAGCCCCGGCGGGTCAGCGTTTCTACTTCCGGAATTTCCAGAATGTTATCCAGGTGTCCCAAAGAACTGTAGAACACCCGTCCCTTTCCCCAATGCTTGGTGTATACTACCGGCATTTCCACGGGACCGTTGGCTGCCTGGGGGCCCAGCGAATCCACATGTGTGGTCGCAAGCACGTCACAGGCCGGATCCAGGTGCAGGTAATACTGCTCCGTGTACACCTCAAAATCCGGAATATCCCGGATGATGGGAGAGGAAGAATTTTTCTTGAAGTTTACCGTGTAGTGCCGCCAGAAGGCACCCGGCTTGGAATTCTCCGGATAATGCTCCGCCATGTACCGGATGTTTTCCTCGGACAGCACGGACATATGGTGCAGATACCGGTCGCCGGGGTGGGATACCCACTGGCTGCCGGTCATATACTGCCATTCCACGCTCCAGCGGAAGGCATCGCACATGCCGCCGTGGACACCGGCCAGGCCGGTACCGGCCGCCACCGCATCCGAAATACCGAAGCAGCAGGGATCCGGCAGGGTCCCCTGGGTCCAGCAGGGCACGATCAAGTCGAAGGACTTCATGTACTCCGCATCCGCCAGCCGGTCCATATTGTCTACCCGGGTCACCCGGTAGTTTTCCTCCTCCAGCCACCGCTGGAACCGGGCACTTTCCTTATCCGGCTCGTGGCCTTCCCAGCCGCCGTAGAAAATAAACGCTTTTTTCATGGTATCCCCCTTTCGTTTCCCGATCCGGTATCAGCTCTTTTTCTTCATAGCCAGCTTGGCACGGAAGGCATCGAAGAGAACGGCGATGATAATGATCACGCCCAAGGCAACCTTCTGCCAGTAGGCATTCACGTTCATCAGATTCAGGGCGTTGTTCATAAAGCCCCACACCAGAGCACCTGCCATGGTATTGACCACGCTGCCCTGGAAGGTACCGCCGATGTAAACCGCGGCGATGGCCTGCAAAGACAGGTCGGCGCCGGAGGTAGGCTGGCCGGAGGACAGACGGGCCGCCAGCACGATGCCTGCGCAGGATACGCAGAAGCCGCAGAAGGCATACATGGCAACCTTTACGACCTTTACGTTCAGGCCGGAAAGCTGGGCAGCGGTCTCATTTTCGCCGATGGCGATGATGGAACGGCCGAAAATGGTATACTTCAGCAGGATATGGCCCACCAGTACGAATACCAGCATAATGGCCACCGGGACCGGCAGGAAATCGAACAGGAACCCACGGCCCAGGAACAGGTACGCTTCCGGCAGACCCGTAATGGGAACGCTCTTGGTGGTGACCAGGATCAGGCCGTTGATGATGTACTGCATGCCCAAGGTACAGATGAAGGGCTCAATGCGCATATGGGTAATGAGCATGCCGTTGATGGTGCCGATGGCCACACCGATGAGGATGGCTACCAGCATGGCCGGCAGAATGGGCCAGCCCGCCTTCACGATCAGGGCCGCGGAATTACAGCCGGCGAAGGTGGCGATCATACCGGTACTCAGGTCAAAGCCGCCGCCGAGAATGACGAAAGACACACCCACGGCACCGATGGTGACCACGGCGATCTGCCGCAAAACGTTAATGATATTGGACGACGTTAAAAACTTGCTGTTCGCAAACGCCATGATCACGCCAATGAGGATCAGCAGTGACCAGGATCCCATTTTGTCCAGGATCAGTGCTACAAAATTTTCGTTCTTTTTGCCTTTCATACCTGTGCGCTCCTTTTTTCGCCAACGGCGTATTTTGTGATCAGGTCCTGGGTAAAGTCTTTCTTCTGGATCTCTCCGGCGATGATCCCCTCGTACATCACAAGGATCCGGTCGCTGACGCCCATGATCTCTTCCATATCCGAGGAGACCATGACCACGGTCTTTCCGCTTTCTACCAGAGAGTTGATGATCTCGTAGATCTCCCGGCGGGCGCCTACGTCGATGCCCCGGGTGGGCTCGTCAAAGATGATGATGTCCGAATCGGAGTACAGCCACTTGGCCAGAACCACCTTTTGCTGGTTGCCGCCGGAAAGGAACATGGTTTTCTGGTTGATGGAGGGGGTGGCCGTATGCAGCCGGTCCACATACTCCTGGGCTACCCTGGCCTCCTCTTTGTAACTGATAAAGCCGTTCTTCAGGATCTTCTGCAGCGCCACCATTACCGTATTGGTCCGGATGGAGGATCTAAGGAACAGGCCCTCGTCCCGGCGGTTCTCCGTCACGAAGCCCATACCTGCGGCAATGGCATCTCTGGGAGAGCGAATGGTACGCTTCTTGCCGTGAATGTAAATTTCACCGCTGACCACCGGGTCCACCCCGAAGATCATCCGCATGGTCTCCGTTCTTCCGGCGCCTACCAGGCCGTAAAAGCCCAGCACCTCTCCCCGGTGGGCCTGGAAGCTGACGCTCTTTACCCGGGAATTCTGGTCCGTAATGTCTTTGACCTCCAGCGTGACCTCCCCAATGGGGTTGCTGCGCTCCGGATACTGCTGGGTCAGCTCCCGGCCGATCATCATGGCGATCATCTGGTCCTTGTTGATGTCGCAGATGTTCCGTTCGCCGATGTAATGGCCGTCCCGCAGCACCGTCATGCGGTCGCATATTTCAAATATCTCGTCCAGGCGGTGGGTAATAAATACAATGGCCACACCGCGAGATTTCAGTTTCCGAATGATTTTGAACAGAGACTCCGTCTCCTTCCCGGAAAGAGAAGAGGTGGGCTCGTCCATAATGATGATCTTGGCATTGATGCTGACGGCCTTGATGATCTCCACCATCTGCTTCTGGGCCATGGTCAGCGATCTTACCAAAGATTTTGCGTTGATCTTCAGCTCATACTCATCAAAAAGTGCCTGGGCATTCCGGTACATTTCCTTCCACTGGACCATACCGTGCTTCATAGGATATCTGCCGATAAATACGTTCTCCGCCACACTGATGCGCTCGATCAGGTTCAGCTCCTGATAGATGATGGAAATACCCATCATTTCCGACTGCTTGGGTGTGGTGTTCTCAATTTCCTGCCCATCAAACCACACGGTACCGCTGTCCTTGGTATAGGCTCCGGAAATGATCTTCATCAGTGTCGATTTGCCTGCACCGTTCTCCCCGACCAGTGCATGGACCTCCCCTTTTCGAACTGTCAAATTTACATCGGACAGAGCTTTTACACCGGGGAAGGATTTGTTGATCTGTGTGAGCTTTAAAATATTCTCCATGAAAGCTCCTCCTTTTATAAGTAGGCCAGGCATGAACTGCCCATGCCTGGCCATTCATAAAGTCTGCTTACTTCAGAAGTTCGTCGGAAGTGACGTAGCCAACGCCCTTGCCGTAAACCTTTGCGGGAGTCTCGTGGCCGCCCTCGACGGTGCCGCCGTTCAGGACGGTCTTGATGGCTTCCACGGTGACCTCGGATTCCCCAACGGGATCCTGGCAGATGGTGGCGATGTAGTTGCCGCCCTCGTCAATGTGCTGCAGCTCCTCGTCCTCGCCGTCGAAACCTACCACCATGACCTCGGTACGGCCCGCATTCTGGGTGGCGTCATAGGCGCCCAGGGCGGAGGTACCGGCAGTGCCGTAGAAGATATCCAGGTCGTCATGGGCGGTCAGCATATCCTCGCAGCCTGCCAAAGAGTTTTCACGGGTCAGGTCGCCAACGGTGTTGATGAGGTTCACGGTGTAGCCCTTTTCGGTCAGACCCTTGGCAAAGCCTTCGTAGCGCTGCTGCAGGGTGTCATGGATCAGAGAGACCTGGACCACGTTCAGGTCCTTTTTGTAGTTGATGCTGTCCAGATACTGGGCCATCCACAGGCCGCCCAGATAACCGGCGGAGTCGGACTTGGTGCCTTCCCAGAAGGTCATGCTGGCCTGTACATCAGGGATCAGCTGCAGGTTGCCGATGTAGAAAATGGGGATCCCCTGCTCCTTACAGGTTGCAAAGGCATCTACCAGCGCTTCGGAGAAATTGGTAGAAACTGCCAGGGCATCGATGCCGCTGGAGATCAGGTCCTCAACGGCCTTTACCGTAGACTCGGCATCGGAACCGCCGTCGGCAAAGATCACATCGTAGCCTTCCTTTTCGGCCGCAGCCAGGAAGCCTTCGTACATACGCACATAGTAGGGCATGGTCATACCGGCAATGCTGAGGCCGATCTTCACGGTTTTGGCTTCCCCGTCCGAGGAGGCGGCGGCAGCAGCGGTGGTTGCGGGTGCGGCAGTGGTCTCCGTAGAGGCGGAGCCACAGGCAGCCATGGAACAAACCATAGCAAGGACCAAGAGGATGCTCATCAGTTTTTTCATAGTTTTCTCCTTTTTTGTTTTATTGCATCTCCCGTTGCCTCGGGAAATAAATGCCTTACTCATCAGAAGTTGACGCCGCCAACAAAGATCACATTGGCATAGGAGGTGTTCTCTCCCGTGCGGATGATGCATTTGGCTTTTTTTGTCAGCTCCTTGAATGTCTCATGGGGAACCTTTTCGCAGGGCAGTGCGCCGAAGCGCCGTTGCATCTGGGCCAGAAGTGCCGGATTTTTCTCATCGATCTCACTGGCAAGAATGGTCGATTCGATCACCAGTTCTTCGGCCACGGCATCCACCACATCCAGAAATCTGGGGCTGCCGCCGACCAGGGAGATATCTATGGCCTTTACCCCCTGGGGGATCGGCAGGCCGCAATCCGCAATACACAGGTATTCGGTGTGGCCCAGGGAGGCAATGGCCGAGATGATCTCCGGATTCAACAGTCTGTCTTTTTTCATCCGATCGTCTCCTTTTTTGTGGGACCCGGAGGCCCCTGAAATTCATTTTGGGGCTGCCTGTGCTTTCTCCACCTCTTCCCGGGTGGGAATGGAGGTCTGTGCACCCTTTCTGGTTACGGAAATGGAGGCCGCACGGTTTGCCAGGGCGATGGCCTGGGCCGGAAGCATTCCCTCCGAAAGGCCTACGGCAAAACCGGCGTTAAAGGTATCTCCCGCCGCGGTGGTATCCACAGGGGTCACCTTGATCGTGGGGTACTGCCCGGCCCCCTCCGGACCGCACAGGTAAACGCCCCTAGATCCGATGGTCACCAGCACATGGCCCACGCCCTTGTCCAACAGCTTCTGTGCCGCAAGGTGGATCTCCTCCAGTGTCTCCGTAGGCATCCCCGTCAGCTTCCCCAGCTCCGTTTCGTTGGGGGTCAGCCAGTCGATGGCGGGAAGCACATCCTCCGGCAGGCTGTCCGGTGCGGGCGCCGGATTGAGGATCGTGATCTTTCCCAAGGCCTTTGCCGCTTTCAGCAAGGCGTATACATCCTCTACCGGTGTTTCCAGCTGGGCCAGAACGATGTCCGTCCCTTCCAGGACCCGGCGGCACGCTTCAAAATAGTGGATATCGCACAGGGCGTTGGCTCCGGGGACCACAACGATCTCATTTTCACCGGCTGCATTTACCGTAATAAAGGCCATTCCGGTGGGCACGCCCTCCAAAACGCGCATATACTGGGTATCCACTCCGGCTCCCTGCAGGCTGTCCAGAAGCATCCTGCCCTGAGCATTGTTGCCCACACAGCTTAAAAAGGTGCTGTCACCTCCCAGCTTTCCGCAGGCACAGGCCTGATTGGCGCCTTTTCCGCCGGGTACATTGTCAAAGGATACGCTCAGCAGCGTCTCTCCCGGCCGGGGCATCTCCCGGACGCCCAGAACAAAATCCACGTTGGAGCTTCCAACGATCAAAATTTTCTTTTTCATAAGTCGGTCACCTCGTTGTTTTTCGCATCAGGAGCTTTGGCACCAGCCGTTCCGGCTGGATCGGTTCCGCCTTGTTGATGATCCGCATCAACAGTTCCACAGCCTTGCTCCCCATATCATAGGTAGGCTGCTGCATGGTAGACAGGGAGGGTTCGCAATACTGGGAAAACTCAATGTTGTCAAACCCGACGATCTGTACATCCTCCGGGACCTTGTATCCCAGCTCCTGCACCGCCTTCAGTGCCCCCAGGGCCATCAGGTCGTTGGCCGCCAGAATGGCGTTGTAAACCACTCCGCTCCGTTCCAGCTCCAATACGGCATTGTAGCCGCTTTCTACGGTATAGTTCCCATGGCGGCACATGGTCGGAGAAAAGGGAATGTTGTGCTGGGAAAGTACCGCCTTGTAGCCTTCAAACCGCTCAATGGAGGTAGATACGTTCAGCGGTCCGGAAATGAACACGATCTTCTGGGCACCCTTCCGGATCAGGTATTCGCAGCTGATCACAGAGGCGTATTCGTTGTTGGAATAAACCCCCGGAATATCCGTGATCCCTTCCAGCTTCCGGTCCAGCAGCACCAAGGGGATCTGGTATCGCTTTGGCAGGAAGTGCTCCTCCCTGGCCTGGGCCCCGGAGGGGACCAGAATGATCCCATCCAGCCGCCGGATCATCAGCTCCCGGATCTGCGCCGCCTCGTTCTCTTCCGAAAAATCCGTATTCGCCAGGACCAGGGAATACCCGTTCTTCCGGGCGGATACCTCCACGGATTTTGCCAGCTCCGCAAAGAACGGATTGGTAATATCCGGCAGGATCAGGGCGATCATTTTTGCGTTTGGCGCTAACTTTTTTCTGCTGTCAGGCTCTACGGAATAGGAAAGCTCATCGGCGATCTGCTTGACGCGCTTTCTGGTCTCTTCCCCAACGCCGCATTCCGCGTTGTTCAGTACCCGGGATACCGTAGCCTTGGATACGCCTGCCAGCTTGGCTATTTCATCCATCGTGATTTTCATCTGTTTGTTTCCTTTCTGTTGCCCTCATTCTAGCTGAGTAACAATGTTTCGTAAATAGGCAATTCCGGCAAAACTACCGTTTCATTTTTTGTTTATTTTACAGTATTCATTTTAAATTCCATGTTTGTTTTGTTAAGTTTGACTAATATTTTTGTAGCTTGTTGTACATCAGTTCCAGCTGCGAAACAAAATCGGCGTTTGTTTCTTACGTTCCGTTTTTTGTTTCCCACCGCTATTTCTTTGCGCATCCCCCCAGAATTTATCCCCTGTTTATAGATTTTCCCCGAAACCATGTTATAATAGGCACCATAGGGTGGTGGAATCATGACGATCAAAAAGCGGCTTTTCTGGTCCAATATTCTGATGCTTCTGGTGCCGGTGGTGATCACGGGGCTTATTGGGCTATTGTGCATCGGGTTTATGTGGCTGACCCTGCTCAATGGGGCCGGGCTGCGGCTGCGGGGGCCGGAGGACTTTGACCGGGTGAGCCGGGGCGTTACGGAGCTGGCGGAATTCTGCATCAATCACAATACCGGCTTTTCTTCTTTAGATGCCCTTTTGGACAGCAGCGGCATGTCCATGCAGATCCTGCAAGATGGGGACCTGTGCTATTCCTACGGCGAAACGGAAGAAACGGACCAGGCCCTTCTTTCCGCTGCTCTTTCCCTGGGCAGCGATGCCACCGTCAGCCAGGACGGCCGCAGCCTGCATATCAGCCGGGAAAATTTCGACGGGCAGGAATATATTCTCTGCCTTTTCGGCGGGAATGCCAACGGAACGACCTATACCAACTTAAAGATTGCCCTGGCGGTGTCCACACTGGTCATTGGCTTTACGGTCCTGCTTTCCATCTGGGCCACCAACCGTTTTTTGACGAGATTTGTCTTCCGGAAAATCGAAGAGCCCCTGGACATTCTGACGGGGGGCGTTCACGAGCTCCGGGACGGGAATTTAGACTATCGCATCGACTACCACCGGCAGGACGAATTTGAGCCCGTGTGCCAGGATTTTAACGAAATGGCCCGGCATCTGAAGGAATCGTCCGAACAGCTCCGGCAGCAGGAGCAAAGCCGGAAGGAGCTGATCGCCGGGATTTCCCACGACATCCGCTCCCCCCTGACCTCCATCCAGGCCTATGTAGAAGGGCTGCTGGACGGCATTGCCAAAACCCCGGAGGCCCAAAGGCGGTACCTGGAAACCATAAAAACCAAGGCCGAAGACCTGGGGCACATCGTCTCCCAGCTGTTCCTGTTTTCCAAAATGGACCTGGACGACTACCCGGAGGACCGCCGCCCCCTGCGCCTGGATGAAGTCATCCGGGACAGCGTTCCCGTAGAAGAATACCGGCAGAAAGGGCTGTTGGTCACCATGGACCTGGCGCCTGTGACCATAGTGACAGACCCGGTGCAGCTCCAGCGCATTGTCATGAATATCCTTGGAAACAGCCTCAAATATAAAACGGAGCCCCAGGGGCAGGCCCGCATCTGCCTGAAAAACACGGATACCGGCTGCCGTCTCTCCTTCTCCGATGACGGCCCCGGGGTGCCGGAAGAGGCTCTGCCCCACCTGTTTGAGGTCTTCTACCGCAGCGACCCGGCCCGGCAGAACCCCCACCAGGGCAGCGGCCTGGGGCTGGCCATTGTGGCAAAGACCATAGAGCGGATGGGCGGCACCATCCGCGCCCAAAACCGCAGCCCCAAAGGGCTTGAAATCATAATCGACTTTCCAAAGGAGGTCCTGTCTCATGGAGAAAATACTGATCGTGGAAGATGACGAAGCCATTGCCGCCATTGAGCGGGACTATCTGGAGATCGACGGCTTCGGGGTAGAAATTGCCCCGGACGGGGTCACAGGTCTAAATAAGGGCCTCACCAGGGAATTTGACCTGATCTTATTGGACCTGATGCTCCCCGGTTTGGATGGTTTTACCGTCTGCCGGAAGCTCCGGGAGCAGCTGGACATCCCCATTCTCATGGTCACCGCCCGGCAGGAGGACATCGATAAAATTCGCGGCTTAGGGCTGGGGGCCGATGACTACATTGAAAAGCCCTTCTCCCCCAGCGTGCTGGTGGCCAGGGTCAAAGCAAACCTTTCTCAATACCGGCGGCTTTCCGGGAAAAAGAACACCCCTTCCGAGATCTCCTTGGGCGGCATCCGCATCAACACCGGCACCCACCGGGTATTTGTGGATGGAAAGGAAGTGGAGCTCAAAAACAAAGAATATGAGCTTCTGCTGTTTCTCATGCTGAACGCCGACCTGGTTTTCGACCGGGAGACCCTGTACGAAAAGGTATGGGGCATGGACGCCATGGGCGACAACGCCACCGTGGCCGTCCACATCAACCGCCTGCGGGAGAAAATCGAGCAGGACCCCGCCAAGCCCCGCCACATCGAAACCGTCTGGGGCGCCGGATACCGGTTCCGGAGGTAAAAATTTTTTATAACAAAACCGCATTTCCTGGGAAATCCTGGGAAATGCGGTTTTTGCTTTGGGAAAATAGGGATTTGCGTGGGCTAAAAGGAACGGATGTCGTTGCGAGGCAGTGCGCACACTGCCGTGGCAACCCCCCGGATTTTTAGGCCGCCAAAGGAGAGTAGCCCCTTGCCCTCTCCAAGCCTGGAGAGGGTGGCCCGCAGGCCGGGTGTGGTTGGGGACCCGGTTTGAAAACAGATAGGTTTGTTGAGAAAATACAGCCAAATGAAACGTATTTCATTTATCTAACCGCTCTAGAAATCGAACCTTTTCAACCGCACCCGCCCACTGCGGTGGGCACCCTCTCCAAGCTTGGAGAGGGGAGGGGGCCATACTTTCAGCCTATCCCATTCAACCGGGGGATTGCCACACCAGTGTGCGCACTGGTTCGCAACGACATGCTTTTTCGGGGTATTTGCACAGCAATGACACAATTTTCTCCACAGTTTATCTCCCGTTTAACTTTGGATTAACGGCAATTTATCCCCCGGGGCTATACTAACACCATAAAAACAAGGAGGATACGATCATGGATAAATTGAAGAACAAAGTTCTTGAAATCAACTTTTCTAAATTTTTCAGACGTTTTGCCAGCCTGGTTCTGGTGATCCTGCTGCTTGGCGGCATCGGTGCGGGGATCCTGCTCCGGACGCAAATCTACGAAGGAGTCACCTTCGTCCACCAGCGGGCTACTCACTCGGAAGGGCTCTCTGACGGGAATGAACCACATCAGCGGGATTTTTTCGAACACCTGCCCATTACCCACCCGTCCTTCGGGGCAAAGCTGTATCTGGCGGGACTGGCAGGCCTAGCTGGGCTGATGTTTGGCGTGTACTGGCTGGCGCTGTCCCTATGGCTCTACCGGGAGGCAGCCGTCTCCCATATGAAGGGCTTTCTGTGGTTCCTGGCGGGGCTGTGCTTCAATCTTCTGGCAGTGGGAGCCTTTTTACTGCTGCGAGAATTTATTCGGAAAGAATGCCCCACCTGCGGGACCTGGCTTTCCGGCAAGGCACAGTTCTGCATACATTGTGGGCAACCGCTGTACGCCAAATGTCCCGCCTGTGGGAAAGAATGTGACGCTTTGGAGCACTTCTGCCCCGCCTGCGGACAGGCCCTGCAGGAAACGGAGGCCGCCCATTAGGCTGGGTTCAAAACACAGAAATGACTACACAAAACAAATACAAAACCCTGTTAGACAACACCTTCCTCATTAGCCTGGGCACCTTCGGCTCCAAGCTCATGACCTTCGTAATGGTGCGGTTCTATACCGGGATCCTGGCCCCATCGGACTACGGCACCGCGGACCTCATTATGCAGACGGCAAATTTATTGTTGCCGGTGGTGTCCATGGGCATTGCAAACGGGGTCTTCCGGTTCGCCCTGGATGATCCCCAGCGGCGGAAAAGCATTTTTTCCACCGGCTTTTACACCATCACCTTTGGGTCCGTCCTGCTTTGGACCATTGTCTCCCTGCTTTCCTTTCCCTCTGCCTTCCGGGGCTACGGGAGCCTGATCGCCATTTACACCATGGCCTCCTGCTACCATTCCCTGTGCGCCCAGTTCGTAAGGGCCGAGGGGAAGACCGCATTGTTTGCCGGGCAGGGCATTCTGAATACGGCCCTCGTCATCGGGCTGAACATTCTCTTCCTGGCGGTGTTCCGGCTGGGCGTCACCGGATACGTGCTTTCCGTAGCTCTGGCCGATGGACTGTGCACCCTGTACCTGGTGTCCTGGCAGCGGCTTTGGAAGCTGGTGACCCTTCACCCGGAAAAGAACATCGCCCTGCAAATGCTCCAATACAGCATTCCCCTGATCCCCACCACCATTTTCTGGTGGATCACCAGCGTATCGGACCGGTACATGGTCACGGGCTTCCTGGGAGCCGATGCCAATGGTCTCTACGCCGTGGCCTATAAGATCCCCACGATTTTGACTCTGCTCTCCACCATCTTTCTGGAGGCCTGGCAGTTTTCCGCCATTTCCGAGGCGGTGGGGGACCGGGAGGCCCACATTTCCTTTTACTCCGAGATCTGGAGCTCCTTCCAGTCCGTCATGTTCCTGGCTGCCGGGGTGGTCATTGCCCTGAGCCAGGTGGAGATCCGGCTTCTTTCCGATGAAGAATATTTTTCCGCTTGGCGGTATGTGCCGGTGCTGTCCGCCGCCATGGTCTTTTCCGCCTTCGCCTCCTTTACGGGAAACGTGTACGTAGTGGCGAAAAAGAGCATCCTGTCCTTCTGGACGGCTATGGCCGGGGCCATCGTGAACATCCTTCTGAACCTGGTCCTGATCCCCAGGATCGGCATTCAGGGCGCTGCCATCGCCACCCTGGCAAGTTACTTGTTGTCCTTTGGCATCCGGACCATCAGCTCCCGCAGGCTTCTTCCCTTCCGGCTGTACCCGGGGAGGCTCCTGTGGAACACCGTGATTCTGGCGGCCCAGACCCTGTGTATGTTCTGCGTTCCCCAGGTGCCGGTGCTGCAGGCCCTTTGTATCGGGCTGCTGCTTCTGGTCAACGGAGAGCAGCTCCTATCCGTCACCGAAAAAATCGTATGTATCAAGAAAGGTGTGTAAAAAGAATGCTCACAACGATTTTCCATGGATTTTTAATGGCCCTGGCCGACAGCGTCCCCGGTGTCTCCGGCGGCACCATCGCCTTTATTATGGGCTTTTATGAGCGCTTTCTGGGGGCCATCAGCGGATTCTTCGGCGCCAACGGCAAAAAGCGGAAGGATTCCATCCGGTATCTTCTAAAATTCGTCCTGGGCTGGGGCCTGGGCATGGGCTCCTCCGTGCTGATTCTGGCCCAGGTATTTGAAAAGAACATCTACTTTATGAGCTCTCTGTTCCTGGGCCTGACCCTCTGTGCCATTCCCTTTATCCTCTACGAGGAGCGGGATACCCTGAAAGGCGGCATCTATAACCTGCCCTTCGCCCTGATCGGCCTGGGCCTGGTGGTGCTGCTGACGGCCTTCCGGGCCGGCACCTCCGGCATGGGCAGCCTGAACTTCCAGAATCTGAGTGTTTTCCAGTATGCCTACCTGCTGATTGCCGGGGCTCTGGCCATTTCCGCCATGCTGCTGCCCGGGATCTCCGGCTCCACCCTGCTTCTGATCTTCGGGGTCTATGTGCCGCTCATCGGTGCCGTAAAGGAAGTGATGCACTTCCACCTGCAGTACCTGCCCGGGGTCCTGGCCGTCGCCATCGGCATTCTGCTGGGGGTGGTCTTCGCCTCCAAGCTGATCCGCAAGGCCCTCAAAAACTACCGCTGCCAGACGGTCTACCTGATTTTGGGCCTGATGGTGGGCTCCCTGTACGCCATCACCATGGGCCCCACCACCCTGGACCTGCCCCAGCCGCCCCTGGCCGTCTCCTCCTTCCAACTGATTGCCTTCCTTCTGGGCATTGCCATCCTCGGCGGCCTGGAATGGATCAAATATGTATCCGAAAGCCGCCCCGCAAAGCTGGCGGCATAAAAAAGGCACCGTGTATCCACAGCGCAAGGGATACACGGTACCTTTTTTTATTTCAGCCATTTCTGCAAGGTGTTAGCCACTCTTGTCATGTCGATAGGCTTAGCGATGTGGGCGTTCATGCCGCTTTCCAGTGCCTGCATGGCGTCCTCCTGGAAGACGTTGGCCGTCAGGGCCACGATGGGGATGTTCTTGGCGTAATCCCCGGGCAGGTCCCTTATGGCTTTGGTGGCGCCGTAGCCGTTGAGCCTGGGCATCTGGATGTCCATAAGGACCAGCTCGTAGTAGCCATCCGGGCTGGCTTTGAAGCGCTCCACGGCGTCCACGCCGTCTACCGCCGTCTCTACCGTCAGGCCCCGCTGCTCCAGCAGCTCCAGGGCGATCTCCCGGTTCAGCTCGTTGTCCTCTACCAGCAGGATCCGGTGGCCGTCGAAGCGCAGCTCTTCCTTTTCTTCCGGCTGCCGGTGCTGCACCTGGTCCGCAGGAAGCAGGGGCAGCATCACCGTCACGGTGGTACCCTGGCCCTGGACACTGTCGGCCTCGATGGTGCCGCCCATTTTGGTCACCATGGCCTTGGCAATGGAAAGGCCCAGGCCGGTGCCCTGCCGGGCGTTGGTCAGGCTGTTGTCCTCCCGGGCAAAGGGCTCAAACAGCTGCTTCTGGAATTCCTTGGACATACCGATGCCGTTGTCCTCCACCTGGAACTGGTAGCAGTCCCCCTTTTCCGGGTCCCTGGACAGGCACTTGGCCCGGACGCAGATCCGGCCCCCGTCCCTGGTGTAGCGCACCGCATTGGACAGGACGTTGGTAAAGATCTGCTGCAAACGCATGGGGTCTGCCATGACGCACAGGCCCTTCAGGATCTCCAGATCCAGCACCAACTCCTGCCGGGCCTTCCGGATATCCGGGCGGATGCCGTCTATGATCTCCTGCATCAGGTCCCCCAGCATCACCGGCTCCTCGTGGAGCACCGTCCGGCCGCTTTCGATCCGGGACATATCCAGCACCTCATTTAATAGGCGCATCAGGTATTCCGAGGAGCTTTCGATCTTTTTCAGACAGTCTTCCAGCCTGGCCGGATCGTCCAGGTGCTGCAGGGCGATTTGGGTCATGCCCATAATGCCGTTCATGGGGGTCCGGATGTCGTGGGACATACTGCTTAAAAAGACGCTCTTGGCCTTGTTGGCCTCCATGGCCGTCTGGTAGGCGTCCTTCAGGGCGGATTCCATCTGGTCGGTACGGTTGTGCCGCTCCTGGACATCGGTAATGACAATGGCCATGGTCCGGGGGATCACGTTTCTGTCGTCCAGCTTGATAAACTGGAACCGGGCCCAGCGGTACCGGCCCTGGAGCAGCACCCGCATTTCGCATTCAAACCGGCCCTCCTGCATCACCAGGGCATGGATCATCTCCGGCAGGCTCAGCTGGAATTTGAATTTCTCCCAATCCCTGGGCAGAACGATCTTCTGTAAGTACCGGGTCAGGAAATCCGAATAGGTGCCGTCAGCAATGCTGCCGAAGATCCGCTGCTCCCCCCGGGAGAATACCCGGTATTTGCCGCTCCGCAGATCCACGTACAGCGTCAGCAGAGAGTGGCGCACCATGGCCCGGACGAAGCTGTAGTTATCCTGGCTGCTTTCGTGAAGGGCGCTGATGAGCCGTTCCTTTTCGTCCTGCACCGTCTCCACGTCGTCTCCCAGCCGGGCGTACCACTCTTCGCTCTTGGGGGCCTCCTCCTCGGGAAGCTCCGACAGGGCGATGCCGTATACCTCGCAATAGGTGTGGATCCGGCCCTGGTTCAGAAGCCGCCGAAGCTTGGTCCGCAGAGGCGGGGTAGTGAGCAGAATGTCCACCAGCTCCGGGCAGTACAAAGTCCCCTTGCCCTGCTGCAGCTCTCCCAGGCACTCTTCCAGAGATTTATGGACCTTGTAGCTGCGTCCGATAAAATCGGTAGCCGCATCGATGCAGTCGCTGACGTGGATGAGCTCAATGAGGAACCGGTCCTTGGAGGCCCGGTTGTCGAAGGAAGCGGGGTAGCCCATAACGCCATCCCAGGATTTGTGGTGACCGATGACCACATCGTGGAACTGCCGCAAGGAGGGGCTCTTTTGCACCATTTCCGCGCCGATGGTGGGGTGCTCGTTGATGCGTTGAAGCTCCTTTTTCGTCAGCTGCCGGGACTGCTTGTTCACAAGGTCCACATCCTTCAGCTTGCCGATGTCAAAGAGCTTAGAGGCGTGGGCAATAAAGCTGACAAACTGCTCCCGGTTTTCCAGCACATCCACCATATCCCGGCAGCCCAGGGCCCCGATAAGCAGTTCCGGCTTCTGTTCCAGAACCTCTTTTAACAGAAGCCCCGCGATCTGGCCCACCATCCGGGAGTGGACCAAGGTGATCTCGTCCCGGTTCAGCATGACGTTCAGCAGGTCGTCAAACTCCGCGTCATCCTCCTGCATAAATTCCATAACGCTGTGCAGCGACTTCTGGATGGCATCGTTTACAAACCGGCTGCTGCCGATCTTGGGCACCCGGCCGAGTAACTTTACATAATCCTGCAGGCACTTCCGCCGCAGGTCCGGGTCCCCATGGTATTCCTCCCCATACAGGTGCAGGCATTCCAGAATGCCGGGAAGATGGTTCACCGTCACGTGGAACAGCCGGCTTTCCAGAAAACCGTCCGGATGGTCGAAGGTATCGTGGGCAATGCTGTACTCGCAGTAGGCCCGATATTCGTTTAAAAACTGGGTGCAATCGATGCGGCCCAAGAAGAAGCAAGTCCGCTTGTAGTAGCAGAAGATCTCATCCGGCATGGCGTAGGGGTTGGGGTCCCGGGTCAGCTCCCGCCAGTAGTAGGACTGCAGCACCTGCTCCCCCTGCTCAATGAACCACTTTTCCGCATTCTGCCGGGTGTGGCTGATGACGTAGTTGCCGTAGACATCATAGTTGAGCTCTTCGGTGAGCCCTTCAAAGTCGAACCGGTCCCCGTCCAGGGCCAGAACCTTGGGGTCCCGGTAAAAGGCCATGGCCTGCTCCAGGTTCCAGCTCAGGGTCTCCGCTTCCTCCAGAAGGAAATTCACCTGCAGGATGGGCCGGTTATAGTAGGCATAAATGATCCGCTTCCGGACCTCGAAGTCCTCTATTTCAAAATAGCGGTCCGACAGGGCGCAGACCTTTTTAAAGTAGTCGTAGCCCTTTTCGCCCTCGCCTTTTTCCATACAGTTGTTGTAGAGGATGCCCAGGAGGCTGATGCACCAGATGTAGTCATCCAGCCGGTCCCGCCCCTGCAGAAAGGCAGCCACCACTTCCCCCATTTCCAGCATGGATACGGCGTCCTCAAACCCTTCCCGCCAGGCCAGGCGGAACTGGTTTACGAATTCCACGGCCACATCCTCTGTTAATTCCAGCCGCCCTTCCAGGTAGGGCCGGACATACAGATTGAGCAGAGCCTCGTTTTCAATATACAGCTGCCGGATGGTGCGGTACTTCTGCTTCAGCTTCTCGACCCACTCCTTCTGGCCGGAAACGTACATGAGTTCCGCTGTGACCTGCTCTTCCTTTTGCAGGTTTTGCTTATATTTTTCGTAAAAATGGGCAATTTCCGCTTTTGTGACCATTCTTTCTCCCGTTCCTTGTGCCGTTTCTCCCCGTATTCAGACAAAACCTACGGAACCGCTTCCGCAAATCGTAAAGATTATTATAGCCTATATGCGCACCGATTTCAATAAAAATTTGCGGAGTTTCGGAATTTTTTCCGAAAACGATATAGAAAACCCCCTCCGGAAAAATCCGGAGGGGGAAAGCGTAAACAGCCTTACCGCTTTGCTACGATCTGGGCAGCACGGCGGCCGAAGGTCATGGTCCGGCCGCAGGCCAGGCCGGTGAACAGGTTGGGGTAGTTGTTGGCGAAGAAGCCGCCGGTGCAGTCGCCGGTGGCGTACAGGCCCTCGATGGGGGTGCCGTCCTCCCGGAGGACCTGCATATCGGTATTGATGCGCACGCCGTCCAGGGTGGTCAGGTGCCAGGCGCAGGTGCGGATGCCGTAGAAGGGGGCGGTATCTACAGGGGTCAGGCGGTGCTTTTCCTTGTAGTAGTCGGTATCCTCGCCGTTGTAGCACATCTCATTGTAGCGCTTGACGGACTCCACGAAGGTGTCCACGGGGATGTTCAGGCCCTTGGCCAGGTCCTCCAGAGTGTCGGCCTTGATGAGGTAACCCTTGGCCAGGTGGGAGTTTTCGCCCTCCACCATATCCTTCCAAGTGGCGTCAAAGGACCGGTTGGACTCGGCGCCGTTGTCGAAGGGGAACAGGCGGCAGCAGCCAACCTCGTCGAACTGCTCGGCATACTGCTTGGCGTTGGCGTCGAAGATGTCGCAGTAGGTGTGGTTGGGCTGCAGGTACATGGAGTGCAGCATGAATTCATAGGGGCCGGACTCGTTGCAGAACCGCTTGCCTTCCAGGTTGACCTTCAGGAAGGGCTGCTCGCCGAACCAGAACCACTTGCCGTTGGTCTTGTAACCGGCGGTCTCGGTGGGCAGGCAGGAGGCCCGGTTGAACATCATGGAGGCGTGGCAGGGGTCCATCTTGCCGCCGGCCCACAGCATGGCCTTGATGCCGGAACCGTCCGCGGTGGAGCCGATGGGCACGTTGACCTTCATCTCCATAGTCATAGGCTGCAGGGCCAGCATCATGTCGGTGTTGGTGGCATAGCCGCCGGAAGCCATGATGACGCCCTTGGAAGCGTTGATGCGGACATAGTGGTCGTCGTTCTTATCCTGGGCAATGATGCCGGTGACCTTGCCGTTGGCATCCTGCTCCAGCTTGACCATGGCGCACAGGGTACGGATCTGGCCGCCCCGGTCTTCCACATACTTCTGGAAGGTGGAATTGGTGGTGACCTCGTTCTTCTGGCCCTGCTCGGTCTTGTGGGGGGAGTGGCCGGTGGCGTAGGCCTTGTCCCGGCCGGGGTCGTTGATGTTTCCAACGCTGCCCTCGTGGGACATATACCAGTCGCCGGTGGACTCCATCAGGTCGGTCAGCCAGTCCACCATTTCGCCGGAGTTGTCGATCCAGGTCTTCACCAGATCGTAGTCCACGTAGCCGGAAGCATAGCGGACGATGTCCTCCAGGGCTTCCTTCTTGCTGATGGCGAACTGGGGGAATTCCTTCTCGCTCTCCTGCTGCAGCTTGGAGCCGATGGCGCCGATGTCCTCCCGAATGCCGGTGGGCTTTTCGTTCTTCTCGATGACCAGCACCTTGGAGCCGGTCTCCACGGCGGACATGGCGGTGATCCAGCCGCCGGTGCCGCAGCCCACCACCAGGATCTCGGTATCTACGGTCTCGGTGATGTCGGAATCCTGGATCTCGGGAGCCTCGCCCAGCCAGTCGGAGGGAGCGGCGGCTTCCTGCTCGGTAACGGTAACTTCCTTGCCCATGGCCTGGGACATACAGTCGGCGGCGGCAGCCTTGATGGCATCGGAAGTGACGGTGGCGCCGGACACGGCATCCACATCACAGCTCTGGCTGTCCAGAATGGCCTTCTGCATATCGTCCACAATGACGCCGCCGATGGTGGGAGTCTCGCCGGAGGCATCGATCTGCACATCGGTGATGTTGCTCTCGGAGAAGGTCATGGTCACCTTCACGTCGGAAGCAATGCCCTTGGCGGAGGCGGAATAGGTGCCGGGGGTAAAGATGGCGGCACCGCCGGTGGTGGGAGCGGGGGTCGTGGCAGCGGGAGCGGTGGTCACAGGGGCAGCCGCCGCCTCATGCTGGCAGCCCTGAAGCACGCCAACGGTAGCGGCAGACACCGCACCGGCCACGACGCCCTTCAGGAAGTCTCTACGGGAAAGTCCGTTTTGACTCATTTATATCTCTCTCCTTTATGTAAGTAAATTTATTTCAACAGCAGCCGGGGTGGCGCTATTAAATACACAGTTCTGTCATTGCGAACCAGTCCGCAGCGACATATTATTCCTTTTTCTTTCCCTTCTCGCACAGGGCGCTCAAAAAGATGCCCAGCTGGAACAGGGCGATCATGGGCAGGGCCACCATGATCTGGGACACGATGTCCGGCGGGGTGATGATGGCCGCCACGATGAAAATAACCACAATGGCAGGCTTCTGGGCCTTTTTCAGCCAGGAACTCCGGATGACCCCCAGCCAGGTCAGGGCCACGGAAATCACCGGCAGCTCAAACACGCAGCCGAAGACCAGAAACACGGTCATGAGAAAGCTGATGTAGTTCTGGACACTGACGGAGGCCGTGATCTGGCTTCCCTCTCCCACGTGGATCAGAAAGTACAGAATAAAGGGCATGGATACCTTATAGGCAAAGGCCACCCCCAGGCAGAAAAACACCATGCCGAAGATCAAAGACAACGCGAAGGCCCGGTTTTCGTTTTTCTTGAGCCCGGGCTGCACATAGCGCCAGACCTCCCAGGCAATAATGGGCAGGCACACCACCAGGGCGATGATCAGAGAGACGGAAAAGTACTCCATCAGCAGCTCCTGGGGGGAGATGTACACAAACTGATAGCCGTATCCGGCGCCCAGCCCCGTAAAGAGCTCCACCAGGGACTGGGCGTTGGATAAGCACACCAGGAAAGCCGCCGCCAGAGACAGCAGCACCACCGCCAGGCGGTTCCGCAGCTCCTTCAGGTGGCCGGTGAGGCTCATGACCCCGCCGTCTTCTGTTTCCTGGTTATTCTTTTTCTTCCCCATCGGCCTCGTCGTCCTCGGTCATGCCCTTGCGGAAGCTCTTCACGCTTTTACCCAGCATCTTGGTGAGCTTGGGGATCTGGGTGGGTCCAAAGATGATGACGACGACCAGCAGAATGATGAGCAGTTCGGTGACTCCGATTTTCATATTACAGTTCCTCCTTGGTTTCTTGGGTAAGGGTTTCAGTTGTTTCGGTGGGTTCCTGGACCTGGGGAGTCTCCTCTGTCTGGGCCGGTTCCTCCTTTGGTTGCTCCTGCTTGGGTTTTCCAATGTCCTTAAAGGACTGCTCCAGGTCCTTTACGTTGGACTTCAGCTCCTTGTCCAGGTTCTCCAAAGGCTCCATAGCCTCCCGCAAAGGCTTCTGGGCCTCGTCCAGGGGGGCAATGACGTTCTCCTTCAGGTCCTCCGTCAGCTCCCCGGAGTACTTTTTGAATTCCCGGACAGCCTCTCCGAATTTCTTCATGTAGATGGGCAGCTTATCCGGCCCCAGCACCACCAGTGCTACGATCAAAATAACGATGATCTCTGTAAATCCAATGCGCATGGAAGGTATTCCTTTCTCGGGAAAATAGAAAAATGCCTCAATATGAGCACATTATAGCATAACGTCCGCCGGAATGGAACCCTTTTTTTCTGGTATCTTTTCCCGCAGGGCTTCCAGCATCATAAGGGCCTGTTCTCTTGGGTAAATGTACTGGTTGGTCTGCTCCGGGGCAGGGGCGGCGGAGGGAAGCGCCCCCTGCTTCCGGTATTGCCGGGGGCTGCAGCCGTATTGGGCGGCAAAGGCCTCGTTAAAGTACCGGACATCGGAAAATCCGCTGCTGAGGCTGATGTCCAGAATGCTCCGGTCCGTGGTAAACAGCAGATTACAGGCGTAGGCAAAGCGCTTCTGGTTCAGGTATTGTTGAAAAGACATGCCCAGAACGTCCTTAAAAAAGTGGGACAGATAGGTCAGGGACAGGTCCTCCCGCTGGGCGATCTCCCGGAGCAGGAGCTTTCGCTGGAAATTCTGGTCGATGTAGTCCGTAATGGCCATCATCCGGTTGGCCCGCTGCTTGATGGCGGAGTAGTCCTCATATTCCAGGGCCTGCCAGCGCAGCTTCTCGTGGAGCAGGCAGAAGATTTCCGCACACAGCCGGAAGCACCGGAATTCATCCACCGGCTCCTGCCGCAGGAAGTAGTACACCAGGTCAATGCATTGGTTTTTCAGAACCCAATCGCTTTCCGGGTCCAGGGCCCGGGAGAGATTTGGGTCCCCCCAATACCGGTAATGGGAGCCGGGGGCCTGAAAGCCCTGGGTCAGCTTGGTGGAAAACTGAATGGCGATCAGCAAAGCCCCGCCTTCCCCGGCCTCAAAGCTGTGGGGCTCCATCCGGTTCACCAGGTACACTTCCCGGGGCCTCACCCGGGCGCTCCCCTGCTGGGTCTGCAGATTCAAAACCCCTTCCAGCACCAGCCCCATTTCCAGCTCCCGGTGGATATGGGTGCTTCTGGCCCGAAGCCGGACGAGAAACCCATTGACGTGCTGCAAATGGGTAGGGACGATGGTTTCAAATTCCTTCTGCATAGGGGGTGCTCCTTTCCGGGGATTTTGGTCTATTTTACACCGGCAGGGCCATATGTGCAAGCCTGCCCCATTCCTTTGGTCATATCCCCCAATTCCGCTCCGCAATATCTGTCAGTATTTACCAAAAGCAAATTAATCTATTTTTTATCGCAACAATGTGCAGGATTCTCCATGTTTTTCCTGGTAATATAGGGCTATCAAACAGCGGTGCAGGAAGCCGCAAACAAAATAATCTTTATTGGAGGATACTGTTATGTCTAAGTTCAAGTTCTCTGTAGGTCCCTGGAATGTTCACACCGGTGCCGATTCCTACGGCCCCGAGACCCGTCAGCCCATCGATCTGGAAACCAAGTTTGCCAAGTTTGCCGAGCTGGGCTTCTCCGCCGTCCAGTTCCATGATGACGATGCGGTGCCCAACCTGAACAACATGACCGAGGAGGAGATCAAGGAGTACGCCCGGGGCGTGAAGAAGCTGCTGGACAAGTATGACTTGAAGGCCGAGTTTGTGGCCCCCCGGCTGTGGATGGACCCCCATACCCAGGACGGCGGCTTTATGAGCAGCCGGAAGGAAGACCGGGACTTTGCCCTGTGGCGTGCCTTCCGCTCCATCGACATTGCCAACGAGCTGGGCTGCGACCTGATCGTCCTGTGGCTGGCCCGGGAGGGCACCCTGTGCGCCGAAAGCAAGAGCCCCGTCTGGGCCACCAAGCAGCTGGTGGAAGCCATCAACAAGATGCTGGAGTACGACAAGCACATCCGGGTCTGCATCGAGCCCAAGCCCAATGAGCCCATTGACCGGTCCATCTGCGGCACCATGGGCCACGTGATGGGTGTTTCCGCCGCCACCGTTGACCCCAAGCGGGTAGGCGGCAACCTGGAATCCGCCCACGCCATTCTGGCCGGACTGGACCCCGCCAATGAGATCGGCTTCGCCCTGGCCTTCGACAAGCTGTTTACCGTCCACCTGAACGACCAGAACGGCATCCGCTACGATCAGGACAAGTCCTTCGGAGTCGAGAACCTGCGCTCCGCCTTCAACCAGGTCAAGGTTCTGGTGGAGAACAAGTTCTGGGAGAAGGGCTATGTGGGCCTGGACGTAAAGGCCATGCGCACCACCTCCGACGAGGACAGCTACGAGCACCTGAAGAACAGCCTGGCCGTGTTTAAGGCCCTGGAAGACAAGGTCGACAAATACGACTACGAATACGCCGGCAAGCTCATTGAGGCCCGGAAGTTCGAGCAGCTGGAAATGTACACCATGAACCTGCTGATGGGCCTGGTGTAATGAAAAAGGTCATTGCCGCCGGGCACATCTGCCTGGATATCACCCCCGTCTTCCCCGCCGGGCGGAAGGCGGCCAGTGTGGGGGCCCTGCTTGTCCCCGGGAAGCTCCTTCATATGGACCCGGCAGACGTGCATACCGGCGGCAGCGTGGCCAATACGGGCCTGGCCCTGAAGCTGCTGGGAAACGACGTGACTCTGCTTGGCAAGGTGGGAGACGATGCCTTCGGCCATATGGTGGAAAGCATCCTGGCCCAGTACGGCGCCGGAGGGCTGCTGGTGGACTCCAACAGCTCCACCTCCTATTCCGTAGTCCTGGCCATCCCGGGGCAGGACCGGATCTTCCTCCATAACCCCGGAGCCAACGACACCTTTACCGGCAGCGACATTCCCGACAAGGCTTTGGAAGGGGCCGCCCTGTTCCACTTTGGCTACCCGCCCCTGATGAAGAAAATGTACTGCGACGGAGGAGCAGAACTTGCTTCCCTCTTTGCCCGGGTCAAGGCCAAAGGCATTGCCACCAGCCTGGACTTTGCGGCCATCGACCCGGATTCCCCCGCGGGACAGGTGGACTGGGCGGGGCTGCTTGCCCGGGTCCTGCCAAACGTGGACTTTTTCCTCCCCAGCTTCGAAGAGCTGTGCCTGATGCTGGACCGGGAAAAATACGACCGGCTCAATTCTCTGGGTGGGGACATGATCGATCACCTGGAAATAGACCGGGATGTAAAGCCCCTGGCGGACAAGCTCATGGACCTGGGCTGCAAGGCGGTGGTCATCAAGTGCGGCACCGCCGGGATGTACTACCGCACCGGCTCCATGGAAGGCGCAGGCCGGAATCTGGACCTGTGTTTCGAGCAGTGGGACCACCGGGAAGGCTTCCAGCCCTGCTTCAAGGCCGACATTGTCCGCTCCGCCACCGGCGCCGGGGATACCAGCATCGCCGCCTTCTTAACGGCGGTGCTCCGGGGAAAAGGTCCCGAAGACAGCGTAGCCCTGGCCGCCGCCGAGGGGGCCTGCGCCGTCACCTCCTACGATGCCCTGGGCGGGCTCCAGCCCCTCCCCAAATTGGAAGAACGGATCCGTAACGGCTGGCAGAAAGGATAAGGAGATACACAATGCTTGTAACCATGAACGACATCCTGCTGGATGCGAAAAAGCGCAAATACGGCGTGGGCTTTTTCAATGCCGTCAATGTGGAAATGGCCCGGGCCATCATCGAAACCGCCCAGGAGCTCCGCAGCCCTGTAATGATCGGCACCGCCGAGGTACTGCTGCCCGCCATGTCCCTGGAGCACGTCGCGGAGTACCTGATCCCCATGGCCCAGAAGGCCTCCGTCCCCGTGTGCGTCCACTATGACCACGGGCTGACCTTTGAAAAATGCATGGAGGCCCTGAAGCTGGGCTTTACCTCCATCATGTACGACTGCTCCACCCTGCCCTACGAGGAAAACGCCGAAAAGGTAGCCCAGATGGTGAACATCTGCCATGCCATGGGCGTTACCGTAGAAGGGGAGCTGGGCCACGTCGGCGACAACGAGGGGGCCGGAAAGCTGGAGGACCCCAGTGCCTACTTTACGGACCCCGCCGTTGCCCGGGACTTTGTGGAGAAAACCGGGGTAGATTCCCTGGCCGTGGCCGTGGGCAACGCCCACGGGGACTACAAGTTTCCGCCCAAGCTGGACTTTGACCGGATCACCGCCATTGCCCAGACAACGAACCTGCCCCTGGTCCTCCACGGCGGCAGCGGCCTCAGCGATTCCGACTTCCGCCAGGCCGTAGCCAACGGCGTGTGCAAGGTGAATATCTTTACGGATATTGACAAGGCCGGTAAGCGGGGCATCGAAAAGGGCCTGGCCGCCGGTGCCAAGTCCATGATGGGGCTCATTCCCTACGAGATCGAAGAAATGAAAGCCGTGGTCAAAGAAAAGCTGACCCTGTTCGGATCTGTGGGGATGGCATAAAACCGCAAAGCCTCCCCGGCCAAAAACCGAGGAGGCTTATCTTACATCAGCATTCGCATGATCACATTGACGCAGCCCGCCAGAACCATAACGGCGATGGGGCTGCATTTTTTGGTTCGCAGGAGCACCAGGGCACCGATAAACAGCACCACCATAAGTGTATCCGTATTGCCAAGGGAAACGTTTCCGCCCCAGAAGGCATCTACCAGGATGAGAAGCCCCGCCGAGGCGATCATGGATACCACCGCCGGGCGCAGGGCATCCAGGATGTTTTTCAGGATGCTCAGGTCCCGGTATTTGAGGTACAGTTTGGCGATCAGCGTCACCAGAACGCAGGCGGGCAAAATGCACCCAAAGGTGGCCGCCAGGGCCCCGGGGATCCCCGCCACCCGATTTCCTACAAAGGTGGCCGCATTCACGGCAATGGGGCCGGGGGTCATTTCCGCAATGGTCACCAGGTCCCCGAATTCCGCCATGGTCAGCCAGCCGTGGGCGGTGATGACCTGGCCCTGGATCAGGGGCATGGCGGCGTAGCCCCCGCCGAAGCTCAGGGCGCCGATCTGCAAAAAGCTCAAAAACAGCTGCCAGAGAATCATGCCCGTTTCCTCCCAAAGGCCCGGATGGCTCCAATGGCAATGCAGCTCAGGATCACATAGATGACGTTCACCCGGAACACACAGGCCGCCAGAAAGGAGCCCAGCAGAATGAGCAAAGACAGGGCATTCTTTTTCTGCAGGACCCCCTTGCCCATATCCCAGACCACGGAGACGATGACGGCTCCCACGCCTACCCGCATTCCGGAGAGCATGGAGTTGACATAAATATTGTCCCGGATCAGCTGATAAATGCCGGAAACCACCGTAATGATCACAAAGGGCGGTAAAATCGCCGCGAAAATGGCAACCACGGCCCCCAAAATTCCTGCCAGCTTATAGCCCACCACAATGGCCCCGTTTACCGCAATGGCCCCGGGAGCGGACTGGGCGATGGCGATCAGGTCCAGCATTTCCGGCTCCTCGATCCAGTGGAGCTCATCCACAAATTTCTGCTTCATCAGCGTCACAATAACGTAGCCTCCCCCAAAGGTAAAGGCGCTGATGTATAAGGTAGATAGAAATAACTGCCACAAAACGGCTTTTTTCGAGTTCATAGCGTTCCTCCCACGATAATTGCACAAGTAAAAATTTTGTGAGCGAGAATAGATTCTGCAAATAAGGATTTGTAGATTTCATTATCCGTAGGGGACGATGCCCACATCGTCCCGAGGGGTAACGATACAAGCTAGGTTGGTTGAATGGTAAGCACCGAAGGCACGCTCTCCTAGCCTTCCCCTGGGAGGGGAAGGTGGCCCGCAGGCCGGATGAGGTCGCTAAAGGCTACGATTTTATCCAGGTAACAGTGAAAAAGTAGCCCATTTCACTTTTATTTTCAACTTTCAGTGCGTACATCGTCCAACCTTAGCGACCTCATCCGCCGCGACACGCGGCACCTTCCCCTCCCAGGGGAAGGCTAGGATGCGCCCCTGTGGGGCGCTAGGGTCATCCTTACAACTCCCCATTTGTCGAACTGTTCACACATTCGGAACGCATGCGACCGTCGTGCGTTTCTCCTTTTTCTGTTGCAATTTCTCTTTAATGTTTATATAATAGACACAATTCCAAAAAATGTAAATAGGAAGCGATCGATATGAAAAAAGTTCTTTCCCTGCTTCTGGCCGGTGCCCTGAGCCTGGGGCTTCTGTCCGGCTGCGGTGCCAAAAAAGAGGACAAAGTGACTCTGGACCCCAGCAAGCCGGTGTCCCTGGTGGTGTGGCACTACTACAATGGCGCCCAGCAGGCGGCCTTTGACGCCCTGGTGTCCGACTTCAACGCCACCGTGGGCGCCGAAAAGGGCATCTATGTGGAAGGCTACAGCCAGGGCTCCGTGGCAGACCTGGAAAAGGCCGTGTCCGATTCCGCTGCCGGGGCCGTGGGCTCCAAGGAGCTGCCCAACATCTTCTCCACCTATGCCGATACGGCCTACGCGGTGGAAAAGAGCGGACAGCTTGTAAACCTGCGGGACTACTTTACCCAGGAGGAGCTGGACAAATACGTTCCTTCCTATCTGACCGACGGGGACTTCCAGGGGGACGGCTCTTTGTATCTGCTCCCCGTAGCTAAGTCTACAGAGATCACCATGGTGGATACCACCGACTGGGAGCCCTTTGCCCAGGCCACCGGCTCCACGCTGGAAGAGCTGACCACCCTGGAGGGCATCACCGCCGTATCCAAGCGCTACTACGAATGGACCGACGCCCAGACCCCGGATATCCCCGACGACGGCAAAGCCTTCTACGGCCGGGACTCCATGTCCAACTACTTTGTCATTGGCATGCGCCAGCAGGGCACGGAGATCTTTGATGCGGAAGGCGGCCAGGTCACCATCCGTGCAGACAAGGACCAGATCCGGAAGTTGTGGGATAACTACTATGTGCCCTATGTCAACGGCTGGTTTGCAAGCTACGGCAAGTTCCGTTCCGACGACGTAAAGACCGGAGACCTGCTTGCCTACACCGGCTCTTCCTCCTCCGCCGCCTATTTCCCGGACCAGGTGATCCTGGAGGACGGCAGCAAGCCCATTTCCTACGCCATTCTTCCCGCCCCGGTAATTGAGGGCGGGGAACGCATCGATGCCCAGCAGGGCGCCGGTATGGCCGTGACCAAATCGGACCCCCAGCACGAATATGCCGCCTGTGAATTCCTGAAGTGGTTCACCGCTCCGGGAAACAACCTGCGGTTCGTTTGCGAAAGCTCCTATCTGCCGGTGGAAAAGGATGCCAACACCATGGAGGCCGTGGATGCGGTGATCACCCAGCAAAACCTTTCCATCGACCCCAAAAACTACGACTGCCTGAAGGTCATTCTGAGTTCCTTTGACGACCTGACCTTCTATACTACCCGCTGCTTCGACAACGGCTACGCCACCCGGAAGGTACTGGACTACAACCTTTCCGACAAAGCCGCTGCCGACAAGGCCGCTATCGACGAGCAGGTTGCCGCCGGTGTGTCCCGGGCGGAAGCGGTGGCCCCTTATGTGACGGACGAAGCCTTCGACAGCTGGTACACGGAGTTCTGCGCCCAGCTGGAAGCCAAGGCAAAGGGCTGAATTTGAATTTTCCGAATGAGAAAGGAGGGTCCCTATGGAACACCGCAAGCCCCTGTCCCGGCTGCTGCTGATCCCGCTGCTGCTGGTGGTTCTGGTCCAGGGGATCCTGCCTTTTTACGCCCTGCACACCGCCGGGATCAAGACCTCCCTGGAAAAGGGCAGCATCGATATGGATTCCTCCATTGTGGAAAACCGGAAGGTCACCCTGGAAAGCACCATGGTGGACCAGTGGAGCGCCATCCGAAAGGAAAACGACTACCTGAACGCCACTCTGGGGCTGGCCCTGCGGCAAAACGGGAAAACCGTTCAGGATTTTCTCTCCGACACCGCCCTCCAGGAGGAATACATCTCCTATGTCTTCCCGGAGCTGCTGGACACCCTGCGGCGGGACAGCTCCGGCGGCGTGTTCCTGATCCTGGCAAACAAGCAGGACCTGGCCCGGGAGGCGGACTACTCCGGCTTTTTCCTCCGGGACTCTGACCCCACCACCAAAACGGAGACCAATTCCGACCTGCAGCTCCAGCGGGGCGGCAAGGCCCTGGCCCGGGAGTACAACCTCCCCATGGGCAGCGGCTGGACCCCAAAATTCCACCTTCTGGGGGACGGAAACCGGGAAGCGGACCGGTTTTTCTACATTCCCTATACCCTGGCCCTTCAGAATTCCTCGCTGGATATGAGCCTTCTGGGCTACTGGTCTCTGCCCTTTGTGCTGGAGGACAGCAGCCTGGACAACCACGCAATGATCACCTATTCCGTGCCCCTTGTTTACGAGGGCACCGTATACGGCATCATCGGTTCCGAGGTCTCCACCGCCTATATCAACAACAATTTCTTCTCCGTCCACGATCTGGACGCCAACCGGAACGCGGGTTACGCCATCGCCGTCAGCCTGGGAGACGGGCAATACCGCTTCGTCACCGGAAAGGGCGCTCTCTACGATGTGGTAGAGCGGGAAGGCCAGACCTTTACCCTGGCGAACACCCATTACGACAAGCTCTCCAAGGTCTCCGGAGCCATGGTGGGCAGCCAGTCCGTTTATGCCCTGGTCAGTCCCATGACCCTTTACAGTAGCAATGTGCCCTACGAAAGCAAAAACTGGGTACTCTGCGGCTTTGTGCCCCACGATTCCATCTTCGGTCTGGGGCAGCGGCTGTACCAAACCATTTTCTTCGTGACCCTGGTCTGCGCCATTGTAGGCATTGCCATCATGCTGCTGGCCGTACACCATGTGACCCTGCCGGTCTATCAGCTGATGGACAGCATCCGTGGTGGGCTTCCCGGGCTCAAGGCCTTCCGTCCCTCCTCAATCTTGGAAATCGATGAGCTCCACCAGGTGGTAGAAACGCTGACGGAAAGCGAAATGCGCACGGAAGATCAGCTGCAGGAGGAAAAGGAGCGGTACCGGGTAGCCGTGGAGAGCTCCAGCGATATCTTCTTCACCTTCCGGGAAAAGGAAAACAGCATTGAGATCGTCAACAGCCGCGACTTAGGCGGCCTGTGGAGCTGGGAAAACTGCTGGGAAGAGATCCTGATCCCAAGGCTATCCATAGAGGACCAGCAAAAGATCCGGCGGCTCCTGGCCATGACCTCCGGTTCCCGGACCGTCGAGGTCTTTTATAAGGGCGGCACCTATCCGGCGGGCAGCTGGTTCCAGGTCCAGGCAAAGGTCCTGGAGGACACCCCCGACGGCAGCCGCCACGTGGTGGGCCTGATGCGAAACATCCAATCCCAGAAGGAAAAGGAGCTGGAACAGCAGCGCCGCCAGAATCTGGACCCCGTTACCGGCCTGTACCGGCTGTACAGCGGCCTGGATCAGCTGGAGCAGATGCGCCGCCGCCAGCCGGAGGGCATTTTGCTGCTGCTGGATATGAACCGCTTCCAGTACATCACCCAGGTTTATGGCCTGACCTTCGGCGATATCCTTTTGGAGGATTTTTCCGAATTCCTGCGAAAGGACTTTCCGGAACCGGCCCTGCTCATCCGGGCCGGGTCCGATGAATTCCTCATCTGGCTTCCCGGGAAAACCCTCCGGGATTGCGTAGCCCCCCTGTCCGCCCTGCGGCGGGACTTTGGGGATCTTATTCATTCCGACGTTCTGCCCCTGAGCTTCCGGGCCGCCAGTGCCGACGGGACCGCGGACGTTCCCGGAAAGGTGCTGATCTCCCGGGCCTGCTCCGCTCTGGAGGCCGTCCGCCTTCAGAATGCCGAGTACCTGTGCTGGGAATCCCTGATAGATCCCCCCGAGGGGCAGCCCTTTGGAGAGGTGGTCTCCCAGGGCCACATCAAAAAGCTGAGCCTGCCCTCCCTGGCCCTGAGTCTCTTCGACCGGAGCCTGACCCTGGACGCCGCCGCGGACCTGCTGGCCAGGCGGCTGCAAAAGGCCTATGGGCTGACGAACCTTGTGATCACCTCCTTCCGGGAGGACTTCCTGTCCAGCACCGTAGAGTACAGCTGGAAACCCATCCCCGGCCTGCCGGAGGTGGTCCACTGCCCCAATGCGGACCCTTCCAGCCTGGCAGACAGCCTGGAAAATGCCCTGATCATCCCCATCCACCGGGTCCTGCCCTTTATTCCTGTGCTTCCAAAAAATACCCAAGGTCTGGCCATGCCCATGGTGGACAACGGGGTCTACTCCGGCTCCATCTTCCTGGTGGGCCTGCCGGAAGATATGCGGGAGGATGACCCCCGGCGCAGCGTTCTGTGGGAGCTGGGCTCCATCATCCAGAACCGGATGAACCAGGACCGCCACGACCAGTCCGCCCAGGCAAAATCCGAGTTCCTGGCCCGGATGTCCCACGAGATCCGCACCCCCATGAACGGCATCATCGGCATGACCGAAATCGCCCTGCGGCCGGACCAGACGGAGGAAGAACGGCTCCAGTGTCTGGAAAAGGTAAAGACCTCCTCCCACTATCTGCTGGGCTTACTCAATGACATTCTGGATATGTCCAAAATCGAAAGCGGCAAAATGTCCCTGACCCCCGCCCCCTTCCATCTGGACGCCCTGGTCCGGGACCTGCATCCGGTGCTGGATGCCAAATTTGCCGAAAAGAACCAGCGGTTTGTAACCAACATCTCCCTGGTAAACGACTGCTTCCTGGGGGACGCCATGCGGATCAGTCAGGTGCTCATTAACCTTTTGGGCAACGCCGCCAAATATTCCGGAGAGAATACCACCGTGACCCTGACCATCCGGGAGACCCCCCGGGCGGACGGCCTCAGCCAGGTGTATTTTGGCGTGAAGGACCAGGGCGTGGGCATTTCCGAAAGTGATTTCAACCGGATCTTCCAAAGCTTTGAGCAGCTGAACAACAGCCCCGTAAGGCAGCAGGGCACCGGCTTAGGCCTTGCCATCAGCAACCGTCTGGTGCACATGATGGGCGCTTCCATCCAGCTGGAAAGCCAGGTGGGCAAGGGCAGCGATTTCCACTTCACCCTGAAGCTGCCCCTGTCCCAGGACGCCCCCGCCGCAAAGGCTGCCGCCGCTCCCTCCAGGGACCTGCGAGGCATCCGGGTTCTCTACGCCGAGGACAACGCCCTGAACCGGGAGATTCTGGACTTCTTCCTCCGGGACCTGGGCTGCATCCCCGAACCGGCCATCGACGGCCAGGAGGCCCTGGACAAGTTCCAGGCTTCCGCCCCGGGCTTCTATGACCTGATCCTCATGGATGTAATGATGCCCAAGCTCAACGGCCTGGAGGCCACCCACAGGATCCGTACCCTGCCCAGGCCCGACGCGCAGACCGTTCCCATTGTGGCCGTCAGCGCCAACGCCTTCGACGAAGACATCCGCCGCTCCCTGGAAAGCGGCATGAACGCCCACCTGTCCAAGCCCATCGAGCCGGCAAAGCTCCGGGAGGTCCTGTGCCAGGTGCTGCCAAAGTCCTGATATTTCCCTTCCCCGCATTCTTTTGGAGAATGCGGGGAAATTTATGTTCTCTTCCATCAACGGCATCCGCTTTTTCAGCTGCTCCAACTATGCCAAGGACTATCGGGGCACCTGCCCTACCCGGCACTATATCCGGGCGGATACGCTGGAGCAGGTGCTTCTGCTGGAGCTGCGCCGCATGGCAAAGCTCCTGGCCGATGATGAGGAAAGCTTTGCGGCAATCCTGGCGCAGAAAACCGGTCAGCTCCACCAACAGGAGCGCAGCCGCGCAGCGGCGGAACTGCAAAAGGGGTTGGTTCGCCTGGATGAGTTGCCCCGCCTGTATGAACGCCTTTACGAGGACAACGTCAGCGGTAAGGTTACGGATGAATGGTTTTTACAGCTTTCCCACAAATACGAAGTGGAACGCCTGGATTTGAAAACCAAAACTGCCCGCCTCCGCCAAAAGTTGGCAGAGGCGGACAGCGCAGAGCTGGATCAGCAGCGTTTCCGAAAAGCAGTGCGAAAATTCCTGGAAATGGACACTCTGACGGCCCCACTGCTGTCGGAGCTGGTAGAAAAAATCCTCGTCCACGAAACCCAGGGAACCGGCAAAAACCGCACCCAGCGCATTGAAATCTGTTACCGCTTCGTAGGCTATCTGGATATCCCGGAAGTATCACAACGCCCAATTTACCAGGAACACATCCGCCAAGGCGTAGAGCAGGCGTTCTTTACGGCGTGAAAGTATAAAAAATGAGTGTTCATAACGCAAATCCGTTATGAACACTCGATATGGTTGCGGAGGCAGGACTCGAACCTACGACCTCCGGGTTATGAGCTGCTTATTTTCTTTGAAAAATAAGTTGGAATAGTTTCAATAGAACTAAAAAAGTTGAAATAGCGCAGTTTTAATAGCAAAAAAGTTCAACCGGATTTAAGCAATTTTGCATAGGCTATCCCCAAACTATCCCCTCGGAATTGGGTGAAAAAGTTTGGAAAATTCGAAGTAGCGGCACATCCGGTTTAATAGAGCAGATGTGCCATTCTATTTTCAAATCATGCGGTACAGCGGTTCATTGTTCAATTCCTCGGTAGCCATGTTTTTCCGCATTTCCAAGTAAATAAAGGAAAGCAAACGCTGGAATTCGCAGCAAATCTTTGCCGCACTTTGTATTGTGAACGCCGAAATCGTCTGCATTCTTGGTGATGATAATTGCTGCTGACGATTCCTCACACAGTTCTACAATGGCATCATCATCCGCAATTGGCGCGCCTTCCCGGTATTTGACTTCAATCAGGATATTGTTTGTGTTCGGATAGTCCACCACAATATCAATTTCTTTTCCTTTTTTGCCGCCTCTGAAATAGCCGACGGAGGTGGCGTACTGATAGTAAAATGCGGCGACGTGTTTGTAAACTGCAGTTTCAACGATTTTTCCCATCTCAACAGGGTCTGTCAAAACGGAATCATCCATCAGGACTGCATTCCGGATCGCAGCGTCTGCAATATAAATTTTTGGCCGCGCTTTCAGAACCTTTTTCCCTGCCATATCAACCGGCCAGCTCTGGTAAATCAGATTTGCGCTTTCCAGATACTGGATATAGTTTTCTACGGTTGTGCGAGATACGCCGTTCAGTTCTTTCGTGATCGCCTCGATGGATACAATTTCCGAAGATACATTGCAAAGGTATAAGAAAATTCTCTCAAGCTCTGTCGCGTTGCGAATATTGTATAGGGAGGGAAGGTCCCGTTTCAGAACCTTATCCACAACATCCTCCCGCATGATCTGCTGTGCCATCAAATCGTTGTCAGCCAGCGCCAATTCCGGGAAACCGCCAACCTGCAAATACCGCATAAAGTGATTCTGGACTTTGGAAAGCTGCATCATGATTTGCGTCCGCTCAATTTGGCTTTTGTGGAGCAGTGTTGTTACTTTCAAATCGGAAGCAATGTTCGGTCTGTCTAAATTCAGCAGTTCACAGTACTCGTAAAAAGACATGGTGGGAACCTGGATAACCGTCCAGCGGCCGGCACCGCTCTCTCTGCTGCCTTTCATCAATGCCGGGCTGGCAGAACCGGTTGCAACGACATGGGTATCCGGCTGCGTATCGTAAATGATCTTTAACCAGCGATCCCAGTCCTGTGCATACTGCACCTCATCGAAAAAGTAATAAACGTCCTGTTCCGCATAGATGTTTTCGTGGTAGCACTCCAGGACATCCTGAAATTGACTGAGTTTCAGCATGGGATGATCCAAAGAAATAAAAACAATTTTCTGAGGCGGGATCCCGGATTTTAAAAGCGCCTCAATCATTTGGTACTGGATCGTTGTTTTCCCGACACGTCTTGTGCCTGTCAAGACAACGGAACGACGGATCCCCTTATCCGTCAGCCGCTTCATCGCTTCGTAAAACGCAAACCTTTTATAGGTTTTTGACATTTGCGCGCTGACCATCCCGGTTTTCCACCATGGGTTGTACGCACTCAGCACTTTTAAGATACTTTCCTTTGTTGTAATTGCCAATGAGATCAGCTCCTTCCTTATAAGAATACTCTGAAAATTAATTTTTGTCAATAAATATTGGAAGTATACTATGAATATTTCTTGATAAAGATTGACTTTTAAGCTGATACTTCAGAATATTCTCTTGGGCAACGAAATATCCTGTGCTCATTTAAGGGCTTGATTGCGCAGAGCAATTTCGTGTGAAGTCCAAGCTTAGTCTCCAATCTCGTACGGCCCTGGCCCTGGATGCGGTTCGTGTTCTCTGCATTTGAAATCATCACAGTACCCGCATCCCCCATGGAATTGGTTATCGTGTTTTCTCCCACAGCGAATCGGTGTACCAATTTTGTTATATACGCAAAACCAGCAAAAATCGCAGCAGGGATCGCACACAAGATCGTTGCCCTTACAAATATAAGCCATAAAGTTTGTCCTCCTATGGCTGTACAAAGCCGAATTATTCCGCGTTATCCGTCCACATTTCGCACTGGCTGATGACGGTTTCAATGGCGTTTTCATATTGTTCCGGCGGGTACTTATATCTTTTTAAGAGCCGCTTTACCATTTTGCGCATGGCAGCCCTGGCGGTTTCTTTCTTTTGCCAGTCGATGGTGCGGTTTTTGCGCAGCATTTCTGTCAGCTCTCGGGTCATCTGTACAAGCACGTCATTTTCGTAGAAATCCTTGATTGCCTGTGGCTTGGTCAGTGCGTCGTAGAAGGCCAGCTCCTCCTGCGTAAGCCCCAGTGCTTCACCGGCCTGGTGGGCCTTGGCAATCAGCTCCGCCGCTTTCAGCAATTCCTTTATGACCTCGTCATTGCTGATATGGCCGTTATAATAGGCGTTCATAATTTTGGTAATCATTTCAGAGAACTTCGCCGACTGTACAACATTGGTACGTTTGTAGATAGAAACCTGCTCCGCCAGGAGCTTTTTCAAAATTTCTACAGCGATATTCTTCTGCTTCATGCGGGAAATCTCATCCAGCACAGCGGGATCGAACAAGGAAAAGTTTTCGCCGGCCTTTCGACTGTCAAACAGGCTGATGACACCTTCACTCTGGACGCTGGCTTTTAGAAGTTCGTTGATTTGCGCGTTGATTTCCGTAAGGGAGAGTGGTTTTCCACTGCTTCCACCGTAGGTCAGCTTTACAACGGTTGAACGGACGGCTTCAAAATAGGCGGCCTCATGTCGTTCTTGTTCATTGGTCATGCTGGAGCAAAGGGACATCGCCTGCTTTGTCAGCAGAGCTTCCTTCAAAAATAGATTTTTCCGGTCCTGCGATTTGGGATCAAGCACAAAATTAGCGCCATCTGCAATTAGCTTTGCCATGGTAAGCGGGGTGCCGCCGATAAAGCCACTATAGTCGAAGCCATGGAACAGGTCCCGGCAAACCTGCAGCTTTTCCTGAAACTTGGGATAGGCGGTTTTTGCAATGTCCATGTCGCCATATTTGGAGCGATCACGGGCGGTATATTCATTCATTGCCGCTTTCAAAGCCCCAGCAATACCAACATAGTCAACGACTAAGCCGCCTTCCTTGTCTTTGAACACCCGGTTGACTCGGGCAATGGCCTGCATCAGATTGTAGCCGTGCATAGGCTTATAAACATACATAGTTGCCAGGGAGGGAACATCAAATCCGGTAAGCCACATATCAACCACAATGGCGATTTTCATTGGGTCGTTGTTATCCTTGAATTTTCGTGCCAGCTCCTCTTTGCGGGATTTTGTTCCAATAATTTCCTTCCAATCCTCCGGATCACCATTGCCGCCTGTCATGACAACGCCCACTTTTTCTTTCCATCCGGGGCGGACTTCCAGTATACGACGGTAAATTTTCATGGCAATAGGGCGAGAGTAGGCAACGATCATTGCCTTGCCGGTTAGAAGGTTAGCACGGTAGGTTTCGTAATGCGTGACAATATCATCTACCAGTGATGCAATTGTAGAGTCCGCACCAAGGACGCTTTCCATTTGCCCCAGCATTTTCTTGCTTTTGGCGATGGTTTCCGCATTTGCCTGCTGTTCCAAAACATCATAGGTGGAATCAATCAGGGCCAACGTGTTTTCGTCCAGCTTCAGGTGAATAACGCGGCTTTCGTAGTATACAGGGCGGGTGGCACCGTCTTCCACGGCCTGGGTCATATCGTAAATGTCGATATAGTCGCCAAATACTTCCCGGGTGTTCCGGTCCTTGGAAGATACCGGGGTGCCGGTAAAGCCAATAAACGTAGCGTTCGGCAGGGCATCCCGGATGACCCGCGCATTGCCAACCACGACGCGGGCTTCTGTTTCGCCTTGGGCATTTTCACTCATGACAATGCGCTCATCCATGCCGTATTGTCCCCGGTGGGCTTCATCTGCCATGACCACAATATTCCGGCGGGTAGACAGCGGCGCTTCCCGTTCCTCAAATTTGAACATGGTGGTAAAGATGATCCCGTTGGCGGTTCTGCCGTCCAGCAAGGCTTTCAAGTGCACCTTGCTTTCCGCCTGCACAGGGGTCTGCCGCAGGAAAGCGGCACACTTGGAAAATTGACTGTAGAGCTGATCGTCCAGATCGATTCGGTCTGTCATGACCACAATGGTTGGGCTATCCAGTACCTCCTGCAGCAAATGCGCATAAAAGACCATGGAGAGGGATTTGCCGCTGCCCTGGGTGTGCCAGAACACGCCGCCCTTTCCGTCGGTCGTGGTGGCGATTTTGGCCTTTTCCGCTGCCTTTCGCACCGCAAAATACTGGTGATATCCAGCCAGAATTTTAAAGGCCTTTGCCTGCTCTACAGAGAAACAGATGAAGTTTTTGATAATGTCCAGCAGCCGGGCTTTCTCAAACATTCCCTCATAAAAGGTATCAAACTGGGCATAGGCGGTATTTTCGTAACTTCCATCCTTGGTTTTCCACTCCATAAAGCGATCCAGGCCGGAAGTGATGGTTCCGGCCCGATTGGTTGTCAGGTCACTGATAACGCAGATGGCGTTGTAATAGAAGATGGATGGAATGTCCTTCATATAATTGCGGATTTGGTGAAAGGCATTCTCCGCATTGACCTCATCCTTGGATGGGCTTTTCAGCTCCATGAGTACCAGGGGCAAACCATTGACAAACAGAATAATATCCGGCCTGCGATTGTTTCCGTTCTCGATATATGTAAACTGGTTGACCACATAAAAGCTGTTGTTGGAAACGGTTTGATAGTCCAATAGATATACAATCGAGGTGCGCTCCTCGCCCTTGACAAAATACCGCACGGGGATACCATTTTGCAGATAGTCCATGAATTGCATATTCTTCTGTAAAAGACTGCCGGTATCCAGGTTGCGAAGTTTGCCTACCGCTTCGGTAATTGCACCCAGAGGCAGCCCCTTATTCAGCTTCACAAGGCTGTCCTGCAAAACAGCATCCAGCAGGGGGCTGGAGTAATCCCGCTCCAGGTCTGGGGCGTAGATATGGGTATAGCCCATGTTCTCAAACAGTTCGATAATGGCCTGTTCATATGTTGCTTCTGTAAAATGTAGCATATTCTAATCCTCAAAAACGTATAGGAATTTTTGACTTAAAAATTGGAATATCTTGCCCGTTGGCATTTTTGAAGCCCATTGTATTCAAAAGCTCTTTTATACTGCTTTTTGCAATCTCTGTTTCGGTCATGGGTGCCATGGTTATTCGCCTTATTGCATTTTTAGGAATACTTACCTTCATAAACGGGACAATTAATCCCTGTTTTACACAAAAATCTTCACACAACCTTTTGTTGTACAAACCAGTGTATTTCTGAGCATCTTTTTCACTATGGGGTATCCTTTTGTCCGCAATTGAAAATAAAAAGCGGTACTCATTTTCGGACTTGAAACGTCCATCCTTAAAGAATACGCCACGAAGTTCTATGTATGTTCGAATGACAGTGGCTGCTTTTGATATATGGTAAATTGAAGGGTATTCCATAGCAGACTTCTCGATTGTTTGAGCTATCTCTTCAATGGCTGCGAAATGCTGTTTCTTTTCGTATAGTACGTTGCCGTAAAAAACAATAAAGCCATCCTGCGCGGAGATATTTTCTACGTCAAAAGTTTTCAAAAATGCGGGAACAGAGAGGCCAATATTATATCCGGTATATGCACCGTTGGAAGCATAATAATTCCACATATTAAGTGAATCTGCATCTTTGCTGGTACAAAAGATAAAATTTCTCTGCTTAGTGAATCTTAAACCGATAAATTCGGTGTATTTAATTTCATTCGCCGATAAATCTTTTATCATGGAATAATCATTGCTTTTAAGCAATTCATTGACTGCATCTCGAAAGTGGGGATAAATCTCCCCTTTCTCTTCGATAAACTCAATCATGCGTTTCACACAAACTTTGGTTTCTGATGTATCATTCATATACCTGATATCAGAAAAGCGAACTGCATCGCCTTTGATGATATTTAAAAAAGCTTCTGCACTGGTATAGTGATAAACAGTCTCAGATTCACCTGAATTTTCCCAGTTGCCAGGACGAAATTCATGGATGAATGTAGAGTTGAACCGAAATTGATCAGGCATGATTATTCATCTCTTTCTTTTAGGGAGTTCCGATAAACGATAATTTAGAGCAACAAGCAGCCACATTGTTCTCCAACCTCTATGATCGTGCAGAAACGGAAGTTGGATTTACAGAAACAATTCACATTCTCGGTGGAGGCACTCCCAAAACCGGCGAGAGCTTATATTGGAA
>JBNMHR010000008.1:0-54199 GCA_050872865.1 Faecousia sp.
GACCCTTTGCCTGGGCAGTGTGGCGGGGCTGGCGCCGTTTCTGGCGGCAAAATGGCTTTATGGCTTCCGGGCGGAATACCCCCTGGTGCGGTTTGAGATCGCCAACGGCAGCAGCGACGACGTCATCGATCAGATCCAGCGGGGCTATATCGAGCTGGGGATCATTGCGGCCCCTTACGACAACGAGCACCTGGAGGGCATTGTAGTAGGGGAGGAGCCCTGGTGCGCCTTTTTGTCCGACACCCATCCCTTGGCAAAGGACCGGGAAGCGCCCCTGCCATTAAAAGCGCTGGAGGGGTATCCCCTGATCGTGCCCCACCGCCGGTCCCGCATCGATGAGATCCGCAGCTGGTTCCGCCTGGCCGGGGCAGAGCCTGCCATCATTGGGGAGCACTCGAACTTTGTAGACGTGCTGGCCATGGCCCGGGCCAACGTAGGCGTTTGTATCTTCCCCCAAACGGCCCCGGAGCCCATGCCCGGGGTGGTCTGCCGTCGGCTGGTGGAGCCCTCCCGGTGGGCAAAGTACCTGCTGATCCACAAGAGGGGGGCCTCCATGTCGGAGCTGTCCCAGGCCTTTTGGGACTACGCCTGCGACGACCTGCAGGCAAACCCGGTGTCCCTTTTGGAACCGGAGGCATAAAAAATCTGACCCCGTCTCTCAACATCTAAGAGACGGGGTCAGGTATTCTCATCGGGTGTCATGGCGTTCCTTTCTCAAGCGCGGCCATCAATGTTTGAAGGTCTCGTAGTATTCTTCCAGCATTTCTTCGATTTTACGGATGATTTTCATAGTGCTGCTCCTTTCTGTTGCGGCGGGTGGAATAGAACTCAGTGCTTAAAGGTCTCGTAGTACGCTTCCAGCATCTTCTCGATTTTTTGGATGGCCTTCATAACGTTTCCCTCCTTTCGGCTGCCTGGTTTCTTTGCGCCTTTATAATAATACAGGTATGGTAAAAAGTAAAATACTTAAAAATTACGGGCTATGATATCTTTTCTGTATTGCAAGAGACGCAGAAAAACCGCCCTGATCTGGCACAAAACCGGACCGGGGCGGTATGCTGAGAAAATCAGAAGGAATAGGTTTCCGGGGCGGCGGTGAAGGAGCTGAAGGTGGCGGTGGCGTTCTTCAGGTACAGCACCTGGGTATTGGGGTCGTGCTCATCGTACATTTTCCGCAGGCTCTCGTAGTCGTCCAGCATGGCCTTTTTGGCTTCTACCCGGTCGTCGTCCACCAGCTCTCCGGCGACACGCAGCCAGGTGCCCTTGTGGAAGGCGCAGATCTCGCACTTGGGGTTGGCCGCCAGCTGATGGGAGACGGGCTTCCCCTTGCCGGTTTGGATGTACAGCTTGCCCTCAAAAATGTGGGCGGTGCCAAAGGGCCGAACCCGGGGCTGGTCCCCCTCGCAGGTGGCCAGATAGTAGGTACCGGCGTCCTTCAGGAATTGACATACTTTTTCCATGGCTTCCATTGCAAAACCCTCCATATTTCTTTGATAAAGCTATGATACAGCAGGTTGACGATAGATTGATGACCAAAACATAAATAGATTGTTGACAAATTATAAAATCGGTATTATACTATCAATTGAAGTAAAAACTTTTTCGTGGCCTTGGGATACCCTTTGGGGTCCTGGGGATGAACAAGGGAATGGGGTGCAAGTCCCCGCGCTGCCGGCGCTGTAAGTGTCAAGGCGGCCTGCCGTCGGCGAAAGCCGGTCATTGGGGAAACCTGAGAAGGCAGGTCAGGCCGCCGTTTGAGGCACAAGTCAGAAGACCTACGGAAGAAGAGATTTACCTGATCCTGGCAAGGGTCGGGGCAATTTGGTGCGGGAAATCGGCCGCAGCAGTGTGTTTGTGCATACTGCTGCGGCTTTTTTTGTTGTAGTCAATGGCGAAAGCCGTGGCGATATATTGCCGGGCAGCTCTTTGAGCACCGGCGGAAGGGAAGTTTTGCTATGAAACGACGGATATTGGCGTTTCTGCTGGCCCTCGTAATGGTTGTGGGTATGGTGCCCACAAGCGTTTTCGCGGACATGGCAGAAGAAGTTCCGGAAGAAGCGGCCTCGGTCATCGAGGAAGTGGATGTTCCGGAAGAGGAGCCGGAGGAGGCTGAAGAGCTGCCTTCGGAACCGGAGATCATCGAGGAAGAGGTTCCGGAAGAGGAGCCTGAACTCGAAGAGGTCCCGGAGGAAGATTTTGCTTTGGAGGCGGCCGCACCGGATGTACAGGTCACCTTCACCGTCAGCGTCCAGGGTGTCCTGGGAAAGACCTCCGACGGGAAAGCGGCCGTTGAGCTGCCCGTTACCGTAGCGGATCTGAACAGCGACGGCATCCTTACCTACGACGAGGCTCTGGTAGCTCTGCACGAGAAGTACTGCCCGGATGGGTATACCCAGACGAACGGCAGCGTGAAGAAACTCTGGGGCGTAGCGGATACTTTCTACAAGTTCTGGAAGAACGGCGAGTATCTGACCAAGATGGTCAATTACAAGGACAGCACCGTTGCCGATGGCGACAAGCTTTATGCGGCTGTTGTCAAGGACACCGAGTACACCTCCGATGTCCTTGCGTCCTTCGACCAGGCCGAAGTCACCGTGGATGCCGGCGAAAGCTTCACCCTGAAGCTCACCGGTAAGCAGAACGACTACTTCTCCGGCAGCAACGTTGCCGGTGCGGTGGTTGGCACCTGGGACAATGGTACCTTTACCGCCCTGAAGGACACCAAGACCGACTATGTCGGCAAGGTCACCCTGTCCTTCGACAAGGCCGGTACCTACATTGTCTCTGCCAGCGGCACTGTGGCCGGAGAATATTATGATTTTGACTTCGATTATGACGAAGACATTGATTGCCCCATCACCGCTCCTTACTGCGTTGTCACCGTCAACGCGGCAGAGAAGCCTGCGGTAACGGCGGACGTCACCTTTACCATCAGTAACCAGGGCGTTCTTGCCCAGACCCCTGATGGAAAGGACGCCATCAACCTGCCCGTTACCGTGGAGGATCTGGACGGCGACGGCATCCTGATCTACGACGAGGCACTGGTTGCCCTGCACAAGGCTTACTGCCCCGGCGGCTATACCAACAGCAGCGGCTTTGTGACCAAGGCCTGGAATATTACCACTGAGCCTGCCGGAAGCAACCTGTTCATGACCAACGATGTGCCCCTGGGCATGGGCGTGTCCGATAAGACCAGCACCGTGAAGAACGGCGACAAGCTGTACTTTGCGATCATGAAGGATGAGGCCACCTGGTCCGATGCCCTTACCTTCTTTGATCAGAAGGCACTGACTGTTGACGCCTACCAGGAGTTCACCCTGAATCTGCAGGGCGGCACCACCTTGGGCCTGGAAGGTTATGCCAAGGGCGCCATTGCCGGGGCCCAGGTGGGCACCTGGAAGGACGGCAAGTTTACCGCTCTGGACGGCGTTAAGACGGATGACAAGGGCAACGTGACCCTGAAGTTCACCGAGGCCGGTACCTATGTGGTTTCCGCTGGCGGCACCGTCAAGGCGGACATCGCCAACTGGGCCGGCGGCGACGGCACCAGCACCATTACCGTGGATGCACCTATCACCGCGCCTTACTGCATCGTGACCGTAAACGAAGCGGAAGTGCCTGTGACCACCGTCACTGTGAACTTCAAAATGCAGGACGACGAGGGCGGGCAGTTTATTACCGCCTTCGGGGAAGAGGTCTCCAGCGATCTGGCGGAAAGCTATGGCTTCACCGACCAGGTCAAGGACGGTGTCTCTGCCCTGGATGTACTGGTAAGAGCCCACGAGATGGCCTTTGACGGTGCCATTGATCAAGACAATATCCGGGACTTCCTGGATGTGAACGACCAGGGCTTTATCACCGTGTATGGCAGTATGGAAACCATGGCGGTTGCCATCATTGTAAACGGCCAGCTGCCCGGAAACGGTTCCTATACCGTGAATCAGGCAAAGGTGGAGGATAACGATACCGTCTTCTTTGGCATGTATGCTGATACCTCCAGCTACTCCGACCGCTATGTCTGGCTGGAAACTGCCGACGGTCAGCGCCTGACCGGGCAGACCCTGTACGCAGGGGCCACCGTGGACCTGGTCGTCAAGGGAATGTCCGCCATGATGGGTGGCGAAGGAACTCCCGCTGCAGGCCTGAAGCTGGGCTATGTAAATATGGCCACCGGCGAGGTTACTGATCTGAAGGTCAACAATCTGGAGGTCACCAGTGACGGAAACGGGAAACTGAGCTATACCATTCCGGAAGGGGCGGCCAACAGAACGTTCTGTCTCACCGTATCCGGCGACGAGATCATGGGTGAGCTCAGCGTCTTCAAGGTTGGCGATGTGGCCAAGGAGACCGACCTGGTGGATATCCAGCTGGCCATCGGCGGCCGCCAGGAGAGCACCATTCAGCCTCTGACCCTGTCTCCCGAATTTGAGCACACCACCAGGAATTACACGGTGGATGCTCTGGATTACATCGAAGAGGATAACCGCTATCTGTGGGTAAAGGTGGAGGCCATTCCTTACTGCACCGCCGGCTTTGATTTCCACGGAGTCACCAAGGACTTTAAGGAAAGCGAGCTGCGGCAGTGGAGACGGCTGGACAAGCTGACTCCCGGCGTAGAGAACGTCCTGACCCTGACCTCTGCTGCTGAGGGCGGCTATACCCGGACCTACACCGTCACCGTTCCCATGGAAGGGGACATGAGTGACCAGAGCATTGTCTGGAAGACCGACCTGACCGAGGATACCGCTGTGGCCCTGGGCGGGGAGAAGACCCTGACCGTAGAGGCGGCTCTGGAGAAAGAGACCCTGAAGCCCAAGACCATTACCTACCAGTGGTATTCCAACACCACCGCATCTACCGAAGGCGGCAAGGCCATTGAAGGCGCCACCGGCGCTTCCTTCAAGGTGCCTACCGATGCCAAGGGAACTACCTATTATTATGCAGTTGCTTCCTGCGGCAGCCTGACCGCCACCAGCGGCGTGGTTTCCGTGTGGGTAGCCACCGCACCCAAGAGCATCACCCTGACCTCCGATTATCCCTATACCGCGGATTCCGATTGGGTGAAGGCTCTGGACGGCAAGACCTATTATGCAGATTCCGGCGAGCAGATCCATGTTCGTGCCGTGGATGAAAACGGCGACGATACCCCGGTGAAGTGGGAGGTACAGGCCTATGGCGGTACCTTTGACGCCAAGACCGGCATCTACACCGTGAATTATGCGGCCAACTGCTACCTGACCGCTACCTCTCTGATCGATCCCACCGTTGCCAGCGAGGAGAAGGCGCTCCAGGTAGAGGGCTACAAGTTCAGTACCTATCAGAAGACCCAGACCCGTACCCTGTCTTCCGACGGCCAGACTGTCACCTCCACCAGCGTGAGCGGCGGCGTGGACGGGCACAATACCTGGGTCCTGAACGACCCGAACGGCATTGCCGCCATCACCACGGACCTGAGCAAGGGCCCCAAGAGCATCAATCTGGAATTCTATCGCCCCGGTACCGTGACCGTTACCTTTACTGCGGACGTGGGCGCTGACAATGTGCCCAAGCTCACCGATACCGCAACCATTACCGTAAGCGGCGTGGGCGTAGAGTCCACCGACGGTACCCGGAACCGTATTGATCTGGAGATCAGCACGGAAACCCCGGCACCGACTGTCAGCCTGAATGCCTACCTGATGGAAGGCCGTACCCTGGCCTCCTGGACCAGCACGGACGATACCGTTGCCACTGTAGACGACAATGGCGTGGTCACAGCCAAGGGCATTGGCTCTGCCATCATTACCGCTACCGATGACCAAGGCAGCAAGGGCGGCATCAAGATCGTGGTCACCGATGCGGCCAACCCCACCATCGAGACGCTGGCCTTTAGCTCCGGCTGGATGGTAGGTGTAAAGGGCCTGACCTTTAAGAGCACCACCTATGATTACACCGGCCTGAGCCTGGTGAATGCTACCTCTAAGCTGGAGTTTGCCGCTACTACCAAGTACAGCGACAAGCTGGAGGCGGTAGCCACCTATACCGACGAGAAGGGCGCCGAGCAGACCGTGGCCGTTGCCTCCGGCAGTGCCACCAACCTGCTGCCCAACATCGCCTTTGGCAAGAGCACCCTGACCCTGACCCTGAGCCGGAAGGATAACGAGGATGTAAAGACCGTTTACACCTTTGAAATCACCCGGCCCAGAGATACTGCAAAGGCAAACCTGAGTTACACCGGCGGCCTGGCTGTACTGGCGGGCGACGGTTCCGCCCTGCGGGCAGACCTCTATAAGAACAAGGCAGAGGGCTTCCTGTTCAATGCCAAGGAAGACGGTACCCTCATCGGCACCAACTATTCCTTCTCCAATTCTACGTACTTCTACCGGACCTACCTGCAGGATGCCCGGGAGAGCTTCACCCTGAACACCAAGAGCGCTTCCGCCTACAGCCACATCCGCTACAGTGTGGATGACGGCGAGTGGATCGAGCTGGCCCAGGGCGGCGGTCGCACCGAGGAAATCAAATTCCCCGAGAGAAGCGGCAGCAACCCCGTTGTGAAGGTGACTGTTCAGCTGGTCAACGATTCCGTGTACACCGATTCCGGCAATGCTTTCCCGGAAACCGTGGAGCACAACCAGAACGGCGTTGTGTATACCGTTTGGGCGGAGCAGCTGCCTTCTCTGGAAAGCCTGAAGATGCTGACGGCGGAGACGGAAACCGGCTACTGGTATCCCGCCTTCTCCTCCGAGCACTACGATTACTCCGTATCCGTTGCCCACGGCGAAAGCGCCCCGGCCCTTACTTACACCGTAGCCGACGGCCTGACCGTAACCGTTAACGGTGCGGAGCAGACCCCGGATGAGGCCGGTACCTACACCCTGGCTCTGAATGCCGATCGCCAGACCGTAAAGCTCACCAGCTCCGACGGCGAATTCAGCCGGGAGTACAGCTTCTACTGTGCGGAGCGGGCAGAGAATACCGCCGACAAGGTGGTAGACGCTCTGACCATCAACAGCCAGTACACCAACGTCAGCTACGGCTTGGGTCTGGAGAATACCCTCACCGGCAAGAGCCTGAAATCCCTGGGTAACTTCGGCGGCTACATTACCTTCTACTTTGAAGACGGCCTGAAGGACGATCCCACCAATAAGTACGGCGTGGACTTCTACATCGACGGCAACGCCTTTGTGGATACCACCACCGGCACCGGCGTCGGCTCCATGGAGCCCGGCCAGGTCTGGGTCTCCGAGGACGGCGAAACCTGGTATGCTCTGGCAGGTTCCGAGCATTACGGCAGCGCCATCTGGGACTACACCGTTACCTACACCAAGGACGGCGACGGCACCCATTGGTCCGATAACTACGGCAATACGGACGTCAGCTCCTATGGCCGTGCCTTCAAGTGGCCTCTGGCTGCGAATTACCCCCTGAACAGCCTGGTAAAGAATGATACCATCACCCTGTTCGGTATCCTGATCCCCAGCAACAAGGGCATCGTCGGTACCGATGATTTCAGCACCACCTCCAGCGGCACCCGGTTCGGCTACGTGGATGCCGCGCCTAACGGCCGGAACAACCCCTATGCGGATAACCGGGACTACAAGAACGAATCCAGCGGCTTCGACCTGAGCTGGGCCGTAGACGCCTCCGGCAACCCCGTGGATGTAAGTGGCAGAGAATTCCACTATGTCAAGGTGGTCACCGCCTCCAACATCCTTGCGGGCGCCATCAATGAAAAGTCCACCGAGGTCAGCGGCATCTACCGTGCCGTGTCCACCGGCAGTGAAGTAGGCACCACCGCCGCCCCCACCGCCATCACCTTTACGGAGAACGGCGGCTCCTACACCCTGGAGCTGGAAAAGGGCAAGCAGGTTTACGAGCTGACCCTGCCCATGGATTCCGTATCCATCCAGGTTTCCAGCGATGCGGAAAATGTCTATGTAAACAACCAGTGGATCCCCGCCGGGGAAGCCTCCACACCCTTTGCCATCCGGTCCGATAAGCAGACTCTGGTCCGTGTCATCGTCCAGACCGGCGAGGAAGAGCCCGACATCATCCTGCTGAAGCTCACCGGCCGTTCCGCCACCGAGGACGACAAGCCCATCATCACCCAGCAGCCTCAGTCCGCCAGCTACGCCGTCGGACAGGAGATGCAGGGCCTGGCTGTGGAAGCCGTCATCAACAGCGGCTTTGGCAAGGTGAACTATCAGTGGTTTGAAAACACCGAGAACAACACCGAAAACGCTACCGCCATCGAAGGCGCTACCGCAAGCACCCTGGCCCTGGGCACTGCTAAGGAAGTTGGCACCAAGTACTACTTCTGTGTCGTCACCGGCGCTCTGGGCGCGGACTACAGCGCAACTTCCGACCTGGCGGAGATCGCTGTTCTGACCGCCGAGGAAATGGTTGCCCAGACCCTGGAAGGCACCGGTACCAGTGAAGATCCTTACCAGATCTCCAAGGCCGAGGACTATGTCTTCGTCGGTAAGATGGTCGCCGCCGGATACTCCTTCAAGGATCAGTACCTGGCCCAGATCGCGGACGTCACCCTGCCCGCAGGCTGGACCCCCATCGGCTGTCTCATTGATCCCAGTGTGGGCCATATTAGCAGCGGCAAGAATGCCCGCTTCTTCAGCGGCTACCTGGATGGCCAGGGCAACACCCTGACCGTACCGGAAGGCGGCCTGCCCCTGTTTGCTTACGTCACCGACGCCTATGTGCAGAACCTGAAGATCTACGGCACTCGGATCGAAGGCTACGGCCTGGTCAACAATCTGGAAGGCGTGGGCATGAAGGGAAATGCCATTACCATCGACGGCGTCACCCTCCTGTCCGGCACCAAAACTTTGAAGTCCGGCCTGATCGGTACCTACATCACCAAGGCCAACGGCTTTGCCGGCTGCAGCGGCACCTATCTCGTCACCATCCGTAACTGCGTTGCGGAAGAGGGCGTGGTCATCGGCTATGACGGCACCGAATCGAATATCGGTACCTTCGCCGGCCGCTTTAACGGCATCATCGAAAACTGCGAAAGCTACGCCACCGTCAAGGGCGTGGACAACGTAGGCGGTATCGTGGGTATCCTGGATAATTCCTACTCTACCTACAATATCACCGGCTGTACCTTCGGCGGTACCGTGGAAGCCAGCGGCGAACTGGCCGGCGGTATCCTGGGCAGCGGCTATATTGGCCAGTGGGCAGAAAACGCCAAGCGGCCCAATATCGAAAACTGTGTTGTTACCGGCAGCATCACCGGCTCCAACATGGTCGGCGGTATTCAGGGCGGCGATAAGACGGTTGCCCAGACCTACAGTACTTCTCCCAACCACATCACCGGCAATACCTTCAGCGGTGTGGTTACCGCAACGGACGGCAAGGCTGTGGGCTCCATCGTGGGCTACTACAGAAGCCTGAATAAGTACGATACCATTTCCGGCAACCGCAATACCTCTAAGGTTTACAACCTGCGGCCCATCGGCCAGGTAGAATATGTGGATACCAGCGCCGCTGAGCACGAAACGGAGTTTGGTCAGACCTATATCGATACCAGCTCCAACGATCTGCCCGCATACCCCGGCTGGGGCGGCTGGCAGAAGAACTCCAACCGGACCGACGATCCTCTGGGTGCCGACGCGGAAACCCTCTGCGCTACCAGCGGCGCGCCCAAGGCAGATGAGACCAATGTGACGACCTTGCTGTCCGGCAAGAGCACCACATTGAAGGCTCTGGATTCCGAAACCGGCAAGACCCTGGGCAAGAACGATATCACCTGGACCCTGAAGGATATTCAGGATGAGATCTACGCCACCGTTTCTACCGCCGGTGCCGTCAAGGCCAAGACCGTGCTGACTCAGGTGAAGGTGACCTTTGTTGGCACGCTGAAGGGCAATTACCACGGCGTTATCGAGCAGACCGTCACCATCCTGCCTAAGGTCACTCAGGTAGAGATCGTGAAGGGCGACGAGAATGTCACCGGTAAGACGTTGAGTCTGGACACCGAAGGGGAGACCCTGAAGCTGACTGCCAAGGTCTATCCCGAGAAGGATGTTTCCCAGGACGTCACCTGGAAGTCCTCCAACGCAAAGATCGTTCAGATCGCTCCCGACGGCACCGTCTCCTTTGCCGGTAAGACCGGTACCGTGACCGTCACGGCCACTTCCAACGACGGCAGCAACATTTCCGCCACCGTAAAGCTGCAGGTCGGCGTTCTGACCAAGACCGTTACCATTGAAGAGCCCGCCGAAAAGACCCTCCGCAGCGGCAAGGCCCTGACTCTGAAGGCCGCCACCGATCCCGTGAAGCCCACCGTTTCCGGCGTGACCTTCAAGCTGGTAAACGCTTCCGACAGCGCTTACGTGAGCCTGTCCACTTCCGGCCGGGTATCCGCTAAGAACGTCAATGAGCCTCATAAGGTAGACATCATTGCCGTCAGCAAGGATGCTGCCGCGGTAGAGAGCAATGTGATCACCCTGACCATCCTGCCTAAGAATGTGCAGAGCCTGATCATCAAGTCCGGCGAAACCTATGTGACCTCCGGCAAGGTGGTTTGCAACGAGGGCGAAAGCCTGAGCCTGGAAGCTTTGAAGCTGGATACCGATCTGGGCACCGAAGAGCCCCAGAAGGTTACCTGGACCAGCTCCAATGCCAAGGTCGCTTCCATCGACGAAACCGGCAAGGTCACCTGTCTGAAGGCGGGCACCGTCAAGATCACCGCCGCCCTGGACAGCAAGACCAAGGCCACCGTCACCGTTCAGGTCACCAACCTGGTAGACACCATCACCATCGAGACCAAGAACGCCCAGGATCCCCTGGTGGTCGCTTCCGGTAAGACCCTGGCCCTGAAGGCCACGGTAACCCCCAGTACTGCCAAGCAGAAGGCCGTAACCTGGTCCATTGTGGATGGCAGCAGCTACGCAAAGATCTCTTCTTCCGGCGTGGTCACCGCCAACAAGAATCTGACCGCTCCCGTGACCGTCACCGTTAAGGCCGTGGCCAAGGACGGCAGCAACGTGGAAGCCACCGAGAAGATCACCGTCAACCCCATCGCCCTGGGCGTGACCATCTCCGACGTGAACCACGAGCGGACCACCGGCACCCTGGTATGGGATATGGCAGCGCAGACCACCGCACAGTTCACTGCCAAGGTGTATCCTGCCAATGCCCAGCAGTCCGTCACCTGGAAGTCCTCCAACGCCAAGGTCGCCGCTATCGACGAAAACGGCAAGGTCACCTGCCTGAAGACCGGCACCGTGACCATCACCGCTACCGCCAACGACGGCTCCGGCAAGAAGGCTACCTTCAAGCTGAATGTTGTCAAGCGGATGAAGACCCTGACGCTGGACCCCACCGCCACCGTAGAGGGCGGCAAGGCCCTGCAGCTGAAGGCCACCTTCGACCCCATTGACACCACCAACAAGAAGCTGACCTGGAAGATCAGCGGCAATGAGGTGGGCGCCAAGATCTCTTCCTCCGGCCGTCTCACCACCAAGAAGGTAACGGAGGCCACCACCGTGACCGTCACCGTTTCCTCCACCGACGGCAGCGGTCTGACCGCTTCCTGCAGCGTAACCATTACGCCTGTTGTAAAGAAGTAAGCGTTTTCCCCTTGCCCCCTTTCCCGCCCGGGAAAGGGGGCAATTTTCTACGGAATTTCATTGACAAAACAGCTGAAATAGGGTAAAATAAACAGGAATTCCGGGCGTGTTTCCGGGATGGAATAAGCTGCATGGCGTCACCCATCAGGGCTGCTGTTTGGCAGGTGCGGTGATCAGGAAATCCGGTCCAAGTCCGGAGCATTGCCCGTTGCTGTAGGTGCGAAGTCTGTATCCTTTCGGAGTGATCCGGTCACTGGGAAACTGGGAAGGCAGGATACAGGCATTTGACGCACGAGCCAGAAGGTCGGCCATGATCGAGTCCGGAGGGCACCCCGTTTGCGGGGTGAGAGATGGCAGCTTGGGAGCGAATAAATACGGTCGCATCGTTTTTTCGATGCGATTTTCTTTTTGGCAGAGGGGACTGTTTATGCGAAGAATACTGGCTTTACTGATGGCTCTTTTCCTGACGCTGGGAACCGCGGCGCCCGGTACGGTATGGGCGGAAGCGGCACCGGCGGCAACAACGGCGGCACCGCAGGAAAGGGCTACGGAAGAAACGACCGAGGCTGCGGAACCGGCCCCTTCGGCGGCCACAGAGGAAACGACAGCCCCGGCGCCTACGGAAACAACGGAGCTGACCACAGAGGCAGCCACAGAAGAAGCGGCGGCCCCGGAAACAGAGGAGACGCTGCCCTCTGAAGATCCTACGGAGCCGGAGGAACCCAAAACCCTGTGGGACAGCATCAAAGAGCTGTTCGGCTTTTCTCAGGATCCGGGACCTCTGGAACAGCTGCAGCTGTTCAACGAAAAGGGAGAAGAGCTGTATCTGGACCCTTCCTTTGACCCCAGCTGCTACCGGTACGAAGCAAAGGTCCCGATCCAGGGATTCCGGATAGAGGTAACCGCCTATCCCGGTGTTGCCGTATCTATTGGCGGCGATTTGCTGGAAGACGGGGAGAAGACCGTGGTTCCGGAGTGGAGCGAAGAAAAAGAAGCCACGGTCGCCATCCATCTGGCGGCGGATGGCTGGGAAGGGGAGGATTATGTGCTTCACCTGACCCAGCTCCCCCCGGAGCCGGTGGAATTGGAGATCACCCAAATGCCGGACAAGACCGACTATCTGGCAGGGGAAAGCTTTGACCTTACCGGCATGAAGGTGACGGTCCGTTATTCCGACGGCTCTACCCGGGATGCGGAACCGGAGGAGCTTTCTTATCAGCCTCAGGGGGCCCTGACGGAGGACGACATCCTTGTGACCGTTTTCTGGGGAGACCTGTTCCAGGATCTGGAGATTACGGTACGGGGCATTTTGCCGGGGGACGGTACCCGGGAAAGCCCCTATCTGCTGGCCACGGAAGCGGATCTGCGGATGCTGGATACCTGGGTTACGGAGGGCGACAGCCGGGCGGAGAAGGCCTTCTTCCGGATGGAAAACGACATCCTTTTGACCGGGGAATGGGACGGCATCGGAGATGAGGATACCCCCTTCACCGGGGATTTTGACGGCGACGGCTACCAGATCACTATCCCGGAGGGAGGCAAAGCCCTGTTTGCCCGGACCCGGGGAGCTGTCATCCATGATTTAAAGCTCTATGGGCCCAAGATCCGGGACTATGGCCTGGTCAGCCATTATGTGGTGGACCGGAAAGAGGAATATTATGCCCAATTCTACCGGGTGACTTTGGTAAGCGGTACCCAGACCCTGTATTCAGGCTTTCTGGGCGGCTATGCTTCCGGCCAGGACCTGGTGCTTATTGAGGATTGCACCGTAGAGTCCGGGGTCACCATCGGCTATGACGGAAATCAAAGCCACATCGGCTCCTTTGCCGGAGAATTCAACGGCTATGTAAGAAACAGCGAAAGCGCCGCCACGGTTTCCGGAACCACTTGGGTGGGCGGCCTGGTGGGCAACAAGGGCCAGTCCATGGGGGACTTTGAGGTGACGGACAGCAGCTTTTCCGGCTCCGTTACCGGCTCCGGCAACTACGTAGGCGGCATTGTCGGCGGCGGCTATGCCGGGACAAACTGGGGGATCGAAACGGCTCCCAACGCCAAGGGCGTGATCATCAAGGGCTGCACCTGTACCGGCAGCGTTTCCGGCGGCAATGGAGTCGGCGGTATTTTCGGCGCGGATGACTGCGTTCAGCAGTTCTGGGACAATGGCGTAGGCTATATTCAGAACAACCGCTTTACCGGCAGCGTTTCCGGGTCCGGCAGCTATGTAGGCGGCATTATCGGCTTTATGCAGTCCCTGAATGTAAACATGGTCATCAGCGGGAACTACTACGAGAATGCAGAGAATGGCATTGGCGCCGTGGCCCATGTGGATACCAGCGCCGTAGAGAACGGCTTCCGGGACGGCACCTATTATTACAATACCTCCAAGTATGTCCCGGACGGCGCAGGCGGCGTAAGCAGTTACGAGGATCAGATCAATACGGTGGCGCTGAAGCAGTACATTGGGCTACCGATCATCGGCAAGGCCGCCACAGGCCAGAACCGGGCGGTGTCCAAGCCAAACATGAACCGGGAGGACGATCCCCTGGGGGCGGATAAGGACAAGCTGTGCTATACGGAAAATGCAGCCCCCACAAACTATGTAACGGGATTGCGTCTGGAGGGGACCTGCAAGACCGAGTACACCCAGGGGGAAGCGCTGAACCTGAACGGATTGACCCTGGTGGCTCAGTGGAGCAATGGCTCACAGACCAAGCTGTCCCCAGATCAGGCGACCGTTTCCGGCTATGATGCCAATACTGTCGGCCAGCAGACGGTCCGGCTCCGCTACGAGGGCCAGGAGGTAAGGCTGACCGTGACGGTCAAACCCAAGAGTACGGATATTACCGTCTCCGTCACCATCCTGGGAGACAGCCACCATTCGGACCCCACGGCCAACGGCGGTCCCCACGGTCTGGCAAGAGGCGGCCTGACCACCTGGGCAAAGGAGACGGTGACGGCGAAAACCACCAATACAGTCTGGGATGTGCTCCAAAAGGTGGCGGCGAATGCGGGCCTTCGCATGGATGCCAGCAGCAACAATCAGTACGGCACCGTGTACATCAGCGGTGTCAACGGTCTGTCGGAATTTGACAACGGCAAGAATTCCGGCTGGATGTACACCGTCAACGGCAAGCACCCGGAAGTAGGCGTTTCTGCCCGGTACCTGAAGGACGGGGACGAGATCATCTTCCACTATACCGACGATTACACCTATGAAGAGGGCAGCGATAAATACAATACCGGCACCACGGAAAACGCTGGGAATGCCCAAAAGGTCATTTCTTTGATCTCTGCCATCGGAACGGTGACAGCTACAGAGGAGTGTCGGCAAAAGATCGATGCGGCCCGAAAGGCCTACGATGCCCTATCCGATACGGAAAAGAAAAAGGTAAGCAATTATTCCGTCCTCCAGGCGGCGGAATTGAAGTATCAGGAACTGCAATCGGCGGGAACCCAGGAGCAGGTAAAGAATGTAGAGGACCTGATCGCCAAGATCGGCACCGTCACCGCCTCCAGCGGTCCGGCCATTCAGGCGGCCCGGAAGGCCTATGATGCCCTGACACCTGCCCAGCAGAAAATGGTAGGAAATCTCAAGACCCTGGAGGCGGCGGAAAAGGCCTATGCTGATCTGACAGCCACTCCGGAGGACAGGGAAAAGGCCCAGGCGGTCATGGATATGATCAAGGCACTGGGAAAGATCACCCTGGATTCGGAAAAAGAGATCCAGGCGGCAAGAGAAGCGTTTGATGCCCTGACGGACATTCAAAGGCTGCTGGTAGGGAATCTGGACGTTCTGGAAACGGCAGAGGCGGAGCTTTCCATGCTGAAGACCCTGGGTAAGGTCAGTGAGCCCTATATTTCCACCGGCGACTATATGGAAAAATTGGGCACCCCTAGTGTAGGTCCCATCGGCGGCGAATGGATGGTCATCGGCCTGGCCCGCTCCGGAAGAACGGTACCGGGGGAGGAAGACTATTATCAGAAGGCTCTGGAATATATCAAAGGCAGCATCGACCAGGAAACCGGACGGCTCCACAAGGCCAAATCCACGGACAACTCCCGGATGATCCTGGCCCTGACCGCCATCGGGAAGAACGCCATGGATATTGATGGCATCAATTTGCTGCAGGGCCTCAGCGATATGGACTTCGTCAAATACCAGGGCAACAACGGCCCCATCTGGGCGTTGCTGGCGCTGGACTGCGGCAATTATCCCGCTCCGGAGGGAGGCACCACCACCCGGCAGGCGCTGATCGATGAGATCCTCAGCGTTCAGACTTCCGACGGCGGCTGGGCCATCACCGGCGACAAGGCGGATTCCGACATGACCGGCATGGCCCTGACGGCGCTGGCGCCCTACTATGAAAGCGATGACTTGGTCCGGGCGGCGGTAGACAAGGCGGTGGCAAGGCTCTCCGAAATGCAGGATGCGGACGGCGGCTTTTCCACCTCCTACGGCGACGGGAACATGGTTGCCACCAGCGAGTCCATCTCCCAGGTGGTCACGGCCCTGTCCGCCCTGGGCATCAATGCAGATACCGACGAGCGATTCATCAAAAACGGCAGCTCCGCCATTGACGCCTTGCTGCGGTATGAGGTAAGCGGCGGCGGCTTTAAGCACGTCATGGACGGCAAAATCGACGGCATGGGCACCGAGCAGGCCTATTACGCACTGACCGCCTACTATCGGCTCCTGTCCGGGAAGACGAGTCTCTACGACATGACGGACGTCATCGATATGGGCGGCGACCCGGTAGTGGAAGCTGTTGAAGCGCCGACAGAACCAGTCTCCACGGAAAAGCCCGCCGCCGCTGCCACGGGTAACGGTTTCAACTGTCCCTGGTGGGTATTGGCCTTCTGTATGTTCGGCGGCTGCGGCTGGGGCGTGGCCATTACGCTGATCGTTTTGGTCATCAAAAAGAAATAAACCAAAGCCGGATCATCCGACGCTGCCCCAGCATGGAGATCCGGCTTTCAAAAATGAGGTGGAAATATGAACAAGAAAAAAACCGCAAACCTGATTATGGTCCTGATCATCGCCGCCATCGTCATTGCCGGTGTGGCGGCTGCGTTCCTGCTGAAAACCAATACCGGCAGCGGCTTGGGCAGTCAGTACAAAATTACAAAGCTCCAGGACAACACCCTGATAGAAGAGGGCCAGACGGATACCTGTACCATCACCATCGTCTGCAATACCATCCTGGACAATACCGACAACCTGAACGAGGAAAAGGCACCCTTTGTTCCCAAGGACGGCACCATCCTGCCCAAAACTACGGTGAGCTTTGCGGAAGGGGACACGGTGTTTGAAGTCCTGAAAAAGGTTTGCGAGGCCACAGACCTGCAAATTGAATACAGCTACACGCCCCTGTATGAAAGCTACTACATCGAGGGCATCAATCACCTGTATGAATTTGACTGCGGCCCGGAGTCCGGATGGATGTACAAGGTCAACGAGTGGTTCCCCAACTACGGCTGTTCTGCCTACACGTTGAAAAATGGGGACGACATCGTCTGGTGCTACACCTGCAATGGCCTGGGGGCGGACGTGGGCGAAGTCTGGATGGGCGACTAACATGGGCGGCGACGCGTTTTCCAAGCGCCATCCGGCGGTAAACTTTGCCTTTTTCCTAGGGACTATCGGCTGCGCGGTGGTGATCCAGCATCCGGCCTACGTGATTTTGGGAATTCTCTGCGGGGTCATATACTATTTGCTGCTCCACGGGAAAAAGGGAATTCAAAATATCCTGGCTATGCTGCCGATTTTCCTGATTTTGACTTTTGCGAACCCCTTGTTTAACCAGTACGGCTCCCGGGTCCTGTTCCGGTACTTTGGGCGGCCATATACTCTGGAAGCTCTGCTTTATGGCCTGGCTATTGGCGGTATTTTCTTAGAAATGCTCTTATGGTTTGGCTGCTACAATGCGGTCCTCACCAGCGACAAGTTTACGGCGCTGTTTGGGAACCTGATTCCATCCCTATCCCTGCTGCTCGTGATGGTTCTGCGGCTGATCCCCAACTTTCTGCGGAAGGCCACCCAAATTGCCGGGGCCAGGAGATCCATTGGCAAAGGTGCCGCGGAAGGGGACACCACCAAAGAAAAACTGGAGGACGGCATGTCCATCCTGGGGGCGCTGACTTCCTGGGCTTTGGAAGGCAGCGTGGTCACGGCAGATTCCATGCGCTCCCGGGGCTATGGAACCGCCAAACGCACCAGTTTTATGATTTACCGCATGACGGGGTCCGACTGGGGGATGCTGATCGTTATGGCGGTTCTCTTCGGCATTGCTGTCTTTGTAGGAGACAAAAGCGCAGACTTTACGCCCATCCTTTCTATCGCATCCATTGACGGTTGGAATTTCCTGGGTCTATTGGCTTACGGTGCTTTTCTTCTGATTCCCACCGCATTACACACAAAGGAGGCCATTCAATGGCACATTTCGAGATCAAAGATCTGACCTTTTCCTACGCCGCGGCCAGGGGAAAGCACTCTCTGGAAAATGTCAGCCTGTCTATTGAGCAGGGGGAATTTCTGGTCCTCTGCGGCAGGTCCGGCAGCGGGAAAAGTACCCTTTTGCGGCAGCTGAAAACCGTTTTGACCCCCAACGGAAAACGGACCGGGGAGATTTACTTCCACGGTGTTCCCTTAAAAGAGGTTTCCGACCGGGACCAATCCAGCAAGATCGGCTTCGTCATGCAGAACCCGGACGATCATATCGTCACGGATAAGGTCTGGCACGAGCTGGCCTTCGGCCTGGAGAGCCTGGGCTGCGACCAGAAGGAAATGCGGGGCCGGGTGGCAGAAATGGCCTGCTATTTTGGCATTCAGGATTGGTTCCACCGGGATGTGGCGACCCTTTCCGGCGGGCAGAAGCAGCTATTGAACCTGGCCTCCATCATGGCCATGCAGCCGGAGGTGCTGATCCTGGACGAGCCCACCAGCCAGCTGGATCCCATTGCGGCCAGTGACTTTTTGAACACCGTGCGGAAGATCAATATGGAGCTGGGCACCACGGTCATCATCACCGAGCACCGTTTGGAGGATATTTTCCCCTATGCCGACCGGGCGGTGGTCATGGACAAGGGTAGAGTGATCGCGGACGATGCCCCCGGAAAGGTGGGGCAGCTGCTGTTTGAAGAAAATAACCCCATGTTCACCGCCATGCCTACCCCGGTGCGGGTGTACTACGGGGCAGGGGGCACCGGGGAAAGCCCGCTGACCGTTCGGCAGGGGAGAGGCTGGTTGAGCAGGGAATTCCCAAAAGAGCCGAAGATCAAGGCCATTCCGGCCCCAAAATTGCCGGAAGAAATAGAAAATCCGGCGTTGAAGCTGAAAGAACTCTGGTTCCGATATGAAAAGGACAGCCCGGATATTCTGCGGGGCGTCAGTGCGGAGATTCCCGCAGGAAGCCTCTATGCCATCCTGGGCGGCAACGGCGCGGGAAAGTCTACGACTCTAAAGGCCATTTCCGGCATCTGCAGACCCTACCGGGGGAAGGTGACGCTGTTTGGGAAGCCTGTAGAAAAGTACAAGTCTTCCGAGCTGTTCCACGGCTGCCTTGCCATGCTGCCCCAGGACCCCAAGAGCCTGTTTGTGAAGAAGACCGTCCGGGAAGACCTGGCGGAAATGACCAAGGACAAGCAGGAAATTGAACGGATCGCTGCCCTTTGCCAGGTGACGGAGCTTCTGGACAGCCACCCCTACGACCTTTCCGGCGGCGAGCAGCAGCGCTCAGCCTTGGCAAAGGTACTGCTCACCAAACCTAGACTTCTGCTGTTGGATGAACCAACGAAAGGCATCGACAGCTTCTTTAAGGAAACCTTTGCGGGAATCCTGGCAGACCTCAAGAAACAGGGCATTACCATCGTTATGGTTTCTCACGATGTGGAGTTCTGCGCCAGGTATGCGGACATCGTCAGCATGTTCTTTGACGGCCAGATTTTGACCACGGACACCCCCAGACGGTTCTTCGGGGCCAACAGCTTCTACACCACCGCCGCCCACCGGATGAGCCGCCATGTGTTTGAGGGGGCTGTCACCGTGGAGGACGTGGTAAAGCTGATCGAGGAAAATGCCAATGCATGAATTCTACATTTCCACCATCGACGAGAAGGCCGGGGACCTGGCCCGGCGCTATGGCCTGGGCATTGAGATTGCGGAATTTTGCACCGCCTGGAATATGGACGACCGTCTGGAAGAGGCGGAAAAACGGGTCCGGGCCCAGGTGCGGGACATTCCTGATCGGGTCCTCCATGCTCCCTTTAGTGAATTGTTTCCCTGCGCCATTGACTCACTTGTGAGGAAAACGGCGGCCTACCGCTATCGGCAGGCAATTAGTTTGGCAAAGAAGTATGGGGCAAAAAAGGTCATTATCCACGGGGGGTTTTACGAGAAGCTCTATTTTCCGGAGTGGTTTACGGAGCAGAGCATCCTCTTTTGGAAGGAATTCCTGCAAGAAGACCCGGGAGTGGAGATCGTGCTGGAAAACGTACTGGAGCCGGAACCGGGGTTCCTCAAAAAGATCGTAAAGGCGGTGGACCATCCCAGGCTGAAGCTATGCCTGGATGTGGGCCACGTGAACGCCTATTCCAAAATCCCGGTGATGGAGTGGTTTGAGATCTGTGCCCCTTACATTTCCCATTTTCACCTGCACAACAACGACGGCACCTGGGATACCCACAGCCCCCTAACGGCGGGGACCATCCCCATGGAGGCTCTGCTGGAAAAAATCGATGCCCTTTGCCCAAATGCAACTCTGACCCTGGAGCTGATGGAGGCGGAAAGCTCCGTCAAATGGCTCCTTGCTCAAAAAATGATCAAAGCGAAGGAAGAGAACCTATGAAAAAGTCTCACATTGTGACGCTGCTGTTTTTCCTGCTGGTAATTCCGGCTACGCTCTATTTTGGAATGCGTCTTACCGGAAGAGCCTATTACCTCACCAGTACCCTGGTGATCATCGAGATCATCATTCCGTTTCTCCTGGCTTTTGAAAGCCGCAAGCCCCAGGCAAGGGAGCTGGTGGTCATTGCGGTATTGTCTGCCCTGGCGGTAGCAGCCCGGGTGGTGATCCCCATTCCCAATTTTAAGGCCATTTTCGCCATTATCATGCTGTCCGGCATGGCTTTCGGCCCGGAGGCGGGTTTCCTGGTGGGGGCCGTGTCTGCCTTTGCCAGCAACTTCTTCTACGGTCAGGGAGCCTATACCCCTTGGCAGATGTTTGCCTATGGGGCAGGCGGGATGCTGGCGGGCTTCCTGTTCGCCAAGGGAAGGCTGCCCCAAAAGCGCGGCTTTCTGGCTGTGTTTGGCTTTCTGGCCTGTGTTTTGTTCGTAGGCCCCCTGCTGGATACCTGCACGGTGTTTTTGACCCTGCCTATTATCAATTTGCAGACGGCCTGGCCCCTGTACGTTTCCGGCTTCCCGGTGAACGTCAGCCAGGGCATCTGCACGGCTTTGACCATGGTGCTGTTTGGCCCGGCGCTGCTGGAAAAGCTGGACCGGGTAAAGCTGCAATACGGTATGACGGAGGACGAAGATGGGGTTTGAAGCCTGCCATCCGGCGGTGAATTTCATCTTCTTTGCCGCCGTGCTCTATGGCTCTGCCAGCTTCCGGCATCCGGTGTTTCTGGCAATCGCCTATCTTTGCGCCTTTGCCTACAGCGTCCGGCGCCGGGGCAGGGGAGCAGTGGTATTCAACCTGTGCCTGTTGCCATTGGTGGCGGCCTTTGCCCTGTACTACAGCTCCTACCACCATTTTGGGATCACTGTTCTGGGAAAAAACTTTGTAGACAACAACATAACCCTGGAAAGTTTGGTGTACGGCCTGGTGATCGGCCTGCGGTTTGCCACGGTGTGTATGTGGCTGGAAGCCATGTTCCGGGTAGTGTCTTCGGATAAGGTGGTGTACCTGTTTGGGAAGATCAGCCCGCTGCTGTCCCTCTTCCTGACCATTCTTTTGCGCCTGATCCCCAGGATCGGTCTGGAGGCAAGGCGCATCAACCTGGCCCAAAAGGGCATTGGCAGAGGCAGCAATCAGGGCAATCTATTGCAGCGGCTTGTCAACTGCCTGCGAATCTTCTCCATGCTCATTACCTGGATGATCTCGGCCCTGGCCCTGGAATCCGACTCCATGCGTTCCCGGGGGAGCTTACTGCGTGGCCGGACGGCCTTCTCCATTTACCGCTTCGACAACCGGGACCGGGCCTTTGTGATCGGCTTGTTTGCCTGCATTACCTTAACGGTCATGGGGGTGATTTTAGGAGCCAGTAAGATGTGGTATAATCCCAGGATCATCTGGAGACCGTTGAACGGCATCGGGCTTTTGACGGCTGCTGGGTACTTGGTACTGTGCCTGATGCCCATGGGCCTGGAGCTTTTTACGGAGTACCGGTTTCAAAAGGCAAGGGCATCGTAAGCCGGAGTTTGCTTTTTTTCCGTCCCCTCTTGCATTGGGGACGGATTTGATGTAGAATAAGGAAAAACAGGGGAGCTCGTAGACGGGCTGAGAGGAAGCAGGTTAGCTTCGACCCTTTACCTGATGCGGATAATGCCGCCGTAGGAAGTTACAAAAACTTTACGGGAGGCATTGCGCCTCCTGTTTTTTATCCTTTGGAAAGGGGGAACGACCTCCACGGGGTTCGTGGCGGGCCGAGGGGGAGCGCCCTGGGCCTGTATTGCAGCGATGGGAAGCCGTGTTCCGGCGTGAGAGGATGCCAGCAAGCATCGACCGAACTTCCATGCAGTCCTTCGGGGAACTGCGCCTATTTTTGGAAGCGCTGCGCAAATACAGTCGTTTCCGCCATACAAAGGAGATCATTTTATGAGAAAGACAAATACCAAAAAGCTGGCCGTTGCCGGTGTGTTCTGTGCCGTTGCCGTAGTGGGGAGCCTGTTTTCCTTCCCGGTGTTTGGCAGCAAATGTGCCCCTGTGCAGCATATGGTCAATATTCTCTGCGCCGTGCTGCTGGGGCCTGCCTATGGCGTGACCGTGGCCTTTGCAGCATCCCTGATCCGCAATCTCTTGGGCCTGGGCAGCCTGATGGCCTTCCCGGGCAGTATGTTCGGGGCCCTGCTCTGCGGCATCGTGTACTATAAGACCAAGAACCTTCTGGGCACCGTCATTGGAGAGGTCTTCGGTACCTCCATCCTGGGCGGCCTGTGCGCCTATCCCGTGGCCATTTTCTTTATGGGCAAGGCCGGAGCAGGCATTGCCTTCTATGCCTATATCATCCCCTTTCTGATTTCTACCGCCGCCGGGGCTCTCATTTCCGCCCTGCTGATCTTCAGCCTGAAAAAGGCCAATGTGCTGGTAAAAATGCAGGAAGCGCTGAACAACTAAGGAACAAAACCATGTTTGAAGAGATTTTCCGAAATGTAAAAGCCCAGCGGCCCCTTGTTCACTGCATCACGAATTTCGTAACCGCCAACGACTGCGCCAATGTACTTTTGGCTGCCGGAGCTTCTCCCATTATGGCGGAGGACCTGGATGAGGTGGAAGATGTCACTTCTATCTGCAATGGTTTGTGCCTGAATCTGGGGACGCCTACCCCCCGCCGGTTGGAAGCTATGGTGGCCGCCGGAAAGCGGGCCAACGAGCTGGGCCATCCCGTGGTGCTGGATCCGGTGGGGGTAGGGGCCTCTCAAATGCGGATGGAGGGGGCAAAGCGGCTTTTAAAAGAGGTCCGATTTGCCGCCATCCGGGGGAACCTTTCGGAGATCAAAGCATTGCTTCTGGGCTCCAACGCCTCGGGCGGGGTAGATGCAGATCGGGGAGATTTGCGCCCCGAAGAAGACCGGGTCATCCGCTTTGCCAGGTCCGCCGCCAAAACCCTGGGCACCGTCGTTGCCATTTCCGGGGCAACGGACACGGTAACGGATGGGGACCAGGTGTTCTGCATCCACAATGGGCACCCCTGCATGTCCTCCGTCACCGGTACCGGCTGCCAATTGTCTGTTTTGACGGCGGCTTTTCTCACGGCCAACCCAGACCGCCCCTTGGAGGCCACAGCGGCAGCGGCAGCTATGATGGGCCTGGCCGGGGAGATCGGCTACAGGCGAATGTCCGACTTAGATGGCAACGCCAGCTACCGGAACTATATCATCGACGCGGTGTACCGTATGACACCGGAAAGCCTGGAAAGGGGTGCAAACTATGAAGTGCGATAAGAAGCATATGCTTTTATATGCCGTAACGGACCGGGCCTGGACCGGGGAGCAAACCCTGCTGCAGCAGGTGGAGCTGGCCCTGAAAGGCGGCGTGACCTGCGTCCAGCTCCGGGAAAAGAAGCTGGACCGGGCGCATTTTCTGGCAGAGGCTATGGAAATGGCGGCCCTGTGCAGAAGCTACGGGGTGCCTTTTATTATCAATGACGATGTGGACATTGCCATTGCCTGCCATGCCGATGGGGTCCACGTAGGCCAGGCGGATATGCAGGCCGATTTCGTCCGCCAGCGGGTAGGGGAGGGTATGATCATCGGTGTCTCCGCCCACTCGGTGGAGGAGGCCGTGGCCGCCGTCCGGAACGGGGCGGATTACCTGGGGGTAGGGGCCATGTTCGCCACCTCCACCAAGACCGACACCCATGTATTGCCAAAGGAGACCCTGGGGGATATTTGCCAGGCTGTGGATATTCCCGTGGTGGCCATCGGCGGCATCAACAAAGGGAATATTGCCCGGCTGAAAGGTACCGGGGCTGACGGGGTGGCTCTGGTCAGCGCCATTTTTGGAGCCAAGGACATTGAAGCCGAATGCCGGACCCTTCGGGAACTGTCCCAAGAGATGGTAGGAACCAGATGAAGGCCGCCATATTTGACGCGGACGGGACGCTTTTGGACTCCATGCACATCTGGCAGGAGCTGGGGGACCGGTATTTGACCCAAAGAGGGCTCGTGCCGGAGCCGGGGTTGGGGGATGTCCTTTATCCCATGAGCCTGGAAGAGGGCTGCATTTACCTGAAAGCGCATTACAGTCTCCCGGAAAGCCCCTGGGAGATCGGCAAGCGCATGGAGGAGATCCTGACGGCCTTTTACCGGTCGGAGGTCCAATTAAAGCCGGGAGCGGGGGCCTATCTGCAAAAGCTGCAGGAGAAAGGCGTCCCCATGCTGATCGCCACCTCCAGCCGCCGGGAGCCGTTACAATGGGCCTTTCAACGGCTGGGGATCGACGGCTTTTTCCGGGAGATCATCACCTGCCAGGAGTTAAGTACCACCAAGCGGGACCCGGAAATCTACCTGGAAGGGGCCCGGCGCCTGGGAACCAAACCGGAGGACACGGCGGTTTTTGAGGATGTGCTCTATGGGATCCTGGCGGCAAAGAGGGCCGGGTTTGAAACCTACGCCGTAGAAGATGATACCAATTTTCAGGACCGGGCGGCCCTGCGCAAAGAGGCGGACCACTATATCCATGACTTTAAGGAGCTGCTGTAGCGGCTCCTTTTTTTGTAGGAGCGACGCTGACAAATGGGGATTTGACGATTTGTCATTGCGAACCAGTGCGCACACCATCCTGCGGGATGGTTCGCAATGACACAGATAAATCCCCATTTGCCGGATAAACCACCTTTACAGAACTTCCAATCTGGTGTATGATAACCCCAAACCCATTACTCAACAGGAGGAAACAGAAACACATGGAGCATGAAGAAGTACAGGACCTTTTGTCCTTTGTGGGCGGCAACCCGACGGCCTTTCATACCACCGCATCTATCCGTCAGCGGCTCTTAAATGAGGGCTTTTTGGAGCTTTTGGAAAGCCAGAAGTGGCATTTGGAGCCTGGAAAGGACTATTTTGTCTGCCGGAACGGGTCCAGCATTCTGGCCTTCCGGCTGGGGACGGACCTGAAAAACTACAGCTTTAATGTAGCGGCGGCCCATACGGATTCCCCTTGCTTTAAGCTGAAGGAGAACGCGGAGCTGCATACCACCGGGAAGTATACCCGGCTCAATACGGAAGGCTACGGCGGTATGATTTGCTCCACCTGGCTGGACCGGCCCCTGTCCATTGCGGGGCGGGTCCTGGTCAGGGAAAATGGAGCCATTGTATCCAAGCTGGTAGCCCTGGACCGGGATCTGCTGCTCATTCCCAGCGTGGCCATTCACATGAATCGGGAGGTCAACGACAAGGCCTCCTTTAATAAGCAGATCGATATGCTGCCGCTGCTGGGTGGGGATCTGCCGGAGGGGGCCCTGAAAACCCTGCTTGCCCAGGAACTGCAGGTCGCCGAGGAAAATATTCTGGGCAGCGACCTGTACCTGTACATCCGGGAAAACCCCAGCGTCTGGGGGGCAAAGCAGGAGTTCCTTTCCTCCGGCCGACTGGATGACCAGGAATGCGCCTACGGTATCCTGCAGGGCTTTTTGAAGGGCAGAAGCGAACGGTCCATCAATGTGGCTGCCTGCTTCGACAATGAGGAGGTAGGCTCCGGTACCAAGCAGGGGGCGGCCTCTACCTTCTTGTATGATGTGCTCCACCGCATCACCCTGAGCCTGGGGGGCGGGGAAGAGGACTTCGCCCGGGCGGTGGCCTCCAGCTTCCTGTTCAGCGCCGACAACGCCCACGCCGTGCACCCCAACCATCCGGAGTATACGGACGTGAACAACTGCTGCTATATGAACGAAGGCGTGGTGGTCAAGTCTCACGCCGGGCAGAAGTATACCAGCGACGGGGTCAGCATTGCCGTGGCAAAAATCCTGGCGGAAAAAGCCGGGGTGCCCCTGCAATACTTTGCCAACCGCTCCGATAAGCTGGGGGGCAGCACCCTGGGGAACCTTGCCATGGCCCAGGTGAGCATGAACGCCGTGGATATCGGCCTGCCCCAGCTGGCCATGCACTCCTGCTACGAGACTGCGGGCACCAAGGATATTGGATACCTGATCCGCCTGATGGAGGCCTTTTACAATAGCCATTTAGAAGAGACAGGCTTTGGTATTTTAGACGTACAAATATAAAAACACAGCCACCGGCTTTCACCGGTGGCTGCATTTATTTAGAGGTGGTTCGGAATCAGAAGATCCGCTTCTTTTTGGAAACAACGGTCACAACGCCCAGAGAGACAGCGCTGAGAGCCAGGATGCCCAGGGCCAGCTCGGGATGGGAGGTATCGCCGGTCTTGGGGTTGGTGGTGTCCATCTTCTTCCACTTGGCATAGACATCCACAGTCTGGCCTTCCTTGACCTTGACGGTGGTGACCTGGGTGCCGGACTTAAAGTTGGAGGTGGTGAACCAGCCGCAGAAGTAGTAGCCGCTCTTGGTGGGCTTTGCCAGCTTGACAGTCTTTCCGGATTCATAGACCTGCTTGCCGGAAGCGTTGTGATAGTAGATGTATCCGGCGGGTTTCCAGGTGGCCGTCAGGGTGAAGTCTCCGGTGACGGGGGTGCTAAAGTCGTACTTGGTGCCGTCGCTCTTCTTCCAGCAGTCGAAAATCTCATCGTCGGCGGTAGGTGTCTTGGGGGTGGGGCACTTCTTGCCGTACTCTACGGTCTGGGTGAAGGTTTTACCCCGGCCGTCCAGGTCGAAGGTGACGGTATACTTGTTGGCGGTGAAGCTGGCGGTAAAGGTCAGGTTATTCTTGGTGCCTGCGGGGATGGTCAGCCCCTTGGTGGCCTTGCTGGTACCGTTGCCGGTCCAGCCGTTAAAGGTGTAGCCGGTCTTTTCCAGGTCCGGCAGGGTAATGGGCAGGGAGGAGGCAGTGTATTCCTTTACCAGGGTCCCCTTGACGGTGGCGCCGTCAGTGCCCTTGTAGGTGATGGTATAAACGGTTTCCGGCTGGTAGGTACCCAGGTCGAAGGAGACACTGCTATCGGTGCCGGTTCCGGTCTTGGTCTTGCCGTTGACGCTCAGGGTCTTGGTGCCTACGGTGTAACCGGCGTCTACGGTATAGGTAACGGTAATGGTATAGCTGGTGTTTGCTTCAAACTTGGGATCAGCGGCTTTGGCGTTTACCTGAGCGGAGACACCGGTAACTTTTACGTGGCTGTCGCTGGAGGTGGCGGCCAATCCGGAAAGAGGCTTGCCGATGCCGTAGCCGGTGACGGTGAAGGTGACATTTACGGACTGCTTGTCAAAGGTCTTGCCGCACTCCTTGCAGGTGCCCGGGGTGTCGCTGGTCCAGAGATTCTCATGGGGGCAGTCGCAATTGGGGCGCTTGCAGGGTTTCCCGTCGTGGTCAAGCTTTGTACCCTTGATCTCCTGGCCGCAGACATCGCAGACGGCGTTCTTTGTGCAGGTGGCAGGATGATCCTTGATTACATGGTCACCCAGTTCGCCAACCTCACCGCCGCAGACGGTGCACTTGGCCTTGTTTTGGCAGTCGGCTTTGCCGTCGGAAGTGCAGGGAACATTTAGCTCGATGGCCTTTCCACAGCTGTCGCATACCACATTGTGGGTCTCGGTACCGGCGTTTTGCACGGCATGGGTGGTGCCTACGTGGTTGTTGGGGTCCTTGTCGCCCAGGGTGTTGCCGCACTTCAGACAGATCGCGGGGGACTTGCAGTTGGCCGTTTCAAAGGAGCAGGTCTCTGTGCTGATTTGAGCATCACAGAGCTTGCAGAAATAGCCATGGTGATTGCTGTCGATGGCTTTGCACACGGTGTCGCCGTGCTTTACGCCGCCGTAAGAAGCACCGCATACGTCACACTTGGCTTCTTCGGTGCAGGTAGCGGTGCCGCCGGAGCAGTTAGCCGTCTCTGTGTAATCGCCTCTGGAGCAGGAACGGGAATGGGTGCCGTTTCCGTTGCTTTTCCATTCGCCAAAATCGTGGCCGTTTGCACAGGGATCGGCCTTCGGGGGATCGTCCGAATCATTGCTTGGATCGTCGTTAGAGTTGTCACCGTTTGGTTCCGGGTCACTTAGGACCACGGTCTCCTCTGCGTTTTCTTCTTCCTCTGCCCAGGCTCCCATGGGTATCATGGTCAGAAGCATACACACAAGCAGGAGAAGCGCAGTCAGTCGTTTCTTCATAGAAAAAACCTCACTTTCCATATTACACATCACGCCTTTTCCATTTTCGGAAAGGCGGCCTGGTGGGGGAGGGAAACACCACCCCCATCTTGAAAATATTGTAGCACAGCCCATGAATTTTTGCAATGGCCTTCAGGAAGAATTAAGATTTGTTTTTTGGGCAGAAAAATGTCATTCCGAGCCAGTGCGAACACTGGCGTGGGAATCCCCCGGATTTTTGAACTGATTGGTAATGAATCCAAGCCAATTCCATTCAACAGGGGGATTGCCACACCAGCGCTGCGGCGCTGGTTCGCAATGACAATTGTTTACCGTATTCTTCTTCTCCAGGTATGCCTCGAAAACAAACACAGAATGGGGAAGATCTCCAGTCTGCCAAGAAGCATATCGAAGATCAGCACCAGCTTGCTCAGGACGCTGAAGCCGGAAAAATTGCAGGTGGGGCCAACGGCTTCCAGTCCGGGGCCGATGTTATTGAAGCAGCACAAGACAGCTGAAAAATTGGTGCCGGTGGAGAACCCGTCCAGGCTCAAAACCAAAAAGCTTAAAAACAGGATGAACACATAGGCGATGAGGTAGGCGTTGGTGGTCTCTACCACTTTGTCGTCCACGGCCTGGCCGTTGTTCCGCACCAACTGGACCCGGTTGGGGTGGAGCATCTGCAGGAAGCTCCGGCGCAGGCTCTTGAAAAGCAACAGGACTCTGGATACCTTCATACCGCCGCCGGTAGAACCGGCAGAGGCGCCGATGACCATCAGGCACAAGAGAATGGTTTTGGAGAAGCTGGGCCACTGATCAAAATCCGTGGTGGCAAAGCCGGAGGTGGTCATAATGCTGGATACCTGGAAAGCGGCGTGGCGGATGGTCTCCTCCATGGTGCCGTAGAGCCCCCGGATGTTCCAGACAATCAAAACGATGCTTATAAAGGCAATGCCAAAGTAGGCGTGGAGCTCCTCGTCTTTGAAGACGCTGCGGACCTGGCCGATGAGCAGCAGATAGTAGCAGCTGAAATTCACGCCGAAGAGGAACATAAAAATAGTGGTCACGTTCTGCAGATAGGGGCTGTAGCTGGCAAAGGAATCGTTTCGGACGCCGAAGCCGCCGGTACCGGCGGTGCCGAAGGCATTGCACACCGCTTCAAAGGCCGGCATCCCGCCGATGAGCAGGAAGATCACATCCGCAATGGTGAGAATAATGTACAATACATACAGGATGGCTGCGTTTTTGCGCATTTTGGGCACCAGCTTGCCTACGCTGGGGCCGGGGCTCTCCGCCCGCAGCAGGTGCATGGTAAAGCCGCTGCCCTTGTCCCCGCTGGGTACGATGGCCAGCAGGAACACCAGCACGCCCATGCCGCCTACCCAGTGGCTGAAGCTGCGCCAATAAATGATGCCTTTGGACAGGTCCTCTACCGCAGGCAGGATGGAAGCGCCGGTGGTGGTAAAGCCGGAGACAATCTCAAACAGGGCATCGATGAATTTGGGGATCTCGCCAGAGATCACAAAGGGCAGGCACCCGGTGAGGCTGAGGACGATCCAGCTCAGGGCCACGCAGACCATGCCGTCGGTGGCGTAGAAATTGCTCTTGGCCCCCCGGCACAGGAGCCGAAGCAGGCCGGAGATCACCAGCAGCAAAAAAACGGTGACGGCAAAGCCCCGGATGGCATTTGCTTCATGGAGATGGCGGCTGATGAGCAGGGCAGGAAGCATGAAGATCGCTTCTAAGGACAGGATCTGGGCGATGAATCGTCCCATCATTTTATAGTTCATAGGGCGTTCCTCAGGCGAAGATATCGTTCAGCTGCCGCAGGACCACGCCGCTGTTGGTGACCACAATGACGGTATCCCCGGCGTGGAACATGGTGTCGCCGTTGGCGATCTCCGTGGCGGCCCCGTGGCTGACGCTGACGATCAGAACGTTAGACTTGAGCTTCAGCTCCTTCAGAGGCACCCCGCAGTGACGGGTATTTTCATCGGCCAGGAACTCCATGGCCTCGGCCTGGCCGTCGGCAATGGCGTGGACGGAGATGGCGGCGCCGGTCTGATTCTGCATGGCCCGGACATAGCGGACGATGTTGTTGCAGCACAGCTCCTTAGGGCACACGTAGCTGCCCAAGGACAGGGTACTCATCAGGCTGTGGTTGTCCGCATGGCCTACCTTGGTGATCACCTGGGGTACCCCCTTGGTAATGCCGTAGAGGGAGACGATCATGTTCAGTTCGTCGATCCCCGTCAGGGTCACCAGGGCGTCACACTGGGAAAGGCCTTCGCTTTCCAATAGGTACTGGTCCGTAGCGTCCCCGTGGATGATCTCCGCCCCGGGAAGCAGGGCGCACAGCTCCTTGCAGCGCTCCAGGTCCTGCTCCACGATGACGCAGGAGATACCGCCCTTCAAAAGCCGGTTTGCCAGATAGTAGCTGACCCGGCCGCCGCCGCAGAGCATCACCCGCCGGACCTGCCGGGTCAGGATGCCCAGGTTCTTCAGAAGGGTAGTCAGGTTTTCGGACAGGGCGGTGATGAACAGCCGGTCCCCCTCCCGCAGGGTAAAGTCGCCGCCGGGGGTAATGGCAGAGCCGCCCCGGAGAACGGCACACACCAGGACCTTGCATTTGATGATGGACTTCATGTCCATTAGCTTCACGTTGCAGAGCTTACTTTTGGCATCTACCCGCAGCTCTACGATCTCCGTCCGGCCTTTGGCAAAGGTGTCCCGCCGGAGGAAGCCGGGGTACTTTAAAAGCCGGTCGATTTCCGTAGCGGCCTGATTTTCCGGGTTAATGAGCATGGACAGGCCAAACAGGTCCCGCATTTTAAAGATCTGCTCGGTGTATTCCGGATTCCGGACCCGGGCGATGGTGTGCAGCTTGGGGTTCATAGAGTGGGCGGTGGTGCAGCACAATAGGTTTACTTCGTCCGCACCGGTGGCGGCGATGAGTAGATCCGCATTTTCTACACCGGCCTGGCGCAGCACCTCCATGGAAGCACAGTTGCCCTGAACGGAGATCACATCGTAACGCTCGATGCTGTCTTCCAGTCGCTGGAGCTTGGAGTCGATGACCGTGACATCATAGCCCTCTCCGGTAAGCTGGCGGGTCAGGGTAGAGCCCACCTTGCCGTCGCCCGCAATGATAATATTCATATCTGCCTCCGTGATCAAATAATACCAACCGGGAATTCTCCAGTTTGAAAAATTAACGTCATTATACCATTTCCTAACGAAAAAGGCAATGGGTTCTGTCAGAAAGCTGTACATAGGAAGACATATGCCTGAAAGAAGCAGCCACAGTGGGCCGCCCTTTCAGGCATATGTTATAGACGCTGTTTCAGGTCGTGGATAAGCATCAGAAATACCAGCAGGAAGCCCAGATAGCCATTGAGCCCATAGAGAATATTGATCAGTCCCTTGTAAGGTACCAGGCAGGCGATCAGACAGCCGAGAATGCCCAGCACAACGGTAACGGGTTTGTATCGGGAGGAGCCCTCATGGGTAACGGCCCGGACACCGGTCCAAAGCAGGGGAACTGCCGAAGTATAGATCCCGGCGCAGATAATGAGGGCAAACAGCTGGGCTACCACCGGAGAGATCTCACCGGCAAGGATCAGAGTGGGAATGTCCGCGGCGGCTGCGGCATCAATGTGGCCGAAGATGGCGGTGCAGCACAGGGCGGCCGAGCCGAAAATAAAGAGTGTGGACAGGAGCATTCCATTCCGCACAGCCCGCAAATCATTCCTGCTGCCCAGCTCCGCAAGGAAGGCAGCAAACCACAGGATCACAAAGCCGCCGTAACTGGCGCCGGAGGCGATGGGATTCCCGCCGCCTACCTGAGACATGGACTGACGGTAAATACCTGCGTCTACTGCCTGTATCCCTGCATGGATGCCAGACCGGCCTGTAAAGGTAGACACTGCGGAAACAAACAGGATCATAAAAATAATAACAGGACCTACCCGGCTCAGGGCCTTGACGATGCCGTTCAGGCCAAAAATCACGGTAGCCGCCGCCAGAACGGCCAATACGACAGCGCCGACCCACTGCGGGAGTCCCCACTGCTGGGCAGCGGTGGCGCTGGCACCGCCGCACATGACTACGAAGCTCATGTAGCAGAACAAAGCGGAGAAAAGGTCGAAAAATTTACCGATATACCTTCCGGCAGTATCCCCCAGAACGCTGCCGTAGACGCGGTAAATGTCACCTCCGCGCTGCAGCTGCAGCCGGTGGCCGTTTGCGGCAAAGGACAGGTTGGTGTAAACGTAGATAAGGGCGGTGACCAAAATAACGATCCAGAATCTGGAGCCATAAGAGGCCTCGTATTGAACCAATTCCTGCATGGTCGCAAAGCCCGCACCAATATAAAAGGAAATGCAGGAGCCGCATATGGCCAGCGCAGGACGAAAACGGGAATTATTCATGGCGCTTTCCCAACTTTTTTTGCATTTTTGTCACAAAGCTTCCCCATAAGGCACTGTAGAAGGGCAGACAGTCCTTTCTGCCCCAGTAATACTTACAGGGGCTGTCCTTCCACTGCCGGAGCCAGGTGAAGAGGGAAATCTGCCCGGTTTTTACACGGTCCCGCAGGTCCTCGATTTCCACCAGAGCACAGAAAGGCGACGTAATTTCCTTTCGTGCGGTGTCGATGGCCTGGGGTTCCAGCATTCCCTGAGCCCACAGCACCGGCAGGGGCATTCCGGCGACAGTGGAGGCGTAGCTCCAGGTCGAGTTCCGGAAGTTGATCTCCAAAAAGTAGAGGGAATCATCCTGGTCCACCAGAAATTCGATTTCAAAAATCCCCTCAAAGCCTACTTCGGCCAGCATAGCGCCGAGCTTTTTTTGCAGGTCCTCATTGTGTAGACTCGCTACCGTCATGTAGGGGCTGTAGCTGTTGTCCAAAAGGTAGTTGTAAGAGCAGGCAATGGAGATCAGGGTGTTTTGCCCTCGGTTGACGCTGAGACCTTCCATGCACAGCTCGTTTTTCTTGACGATGTACTTTTGCAGCAGCACCTGGGGACTGCGGATATGCTTGTAGGCCTCCCGGAGTTCTTCCTCATTATGGCAGATGAACATATCGCCCTTCCAGTTGGAGAGGGTGGAGATAATGGCTTTGGTGATAATGGGGTATTCCAGATCTTCCGGGATCTCCCCTACATTTACAACATGGGTTTTTAGAAACTGAAGTCCGTGCTTCTGAGCAAGCTTCAGAATGTTTTCCTTGTTCTGGAATTGGGCGATCCGCCCGGCAGAACCGGCGTTGTAAAAAAAGAATCGGTTCTTCAATTCATCGTACCGGGCATCCAGAAAGTTGGTAATGGTATCGTCGGAGGTATACACAAAGGGCTTATTGGCTTCCTGACCAAAGGTGTTCAGCAAAAGTGTGTAACCTTCTTCAATGGTATCCACAAAGTGTATTTCTTTTGCGTATTTGCTTTTGGAGGTAATGCGCTGGGGACTTTTCAGGATGATGAGAATCGGGGAAAGACCCGCTTCTCCCAGGGAACGGACGATCCCCAGGGGGTTATAATGCTCTGCGCAGAACACAATATGCTTGTGAAGCTGTAATGAAGAATTCATATTTTATGTTCCTCGTTTCGAAAGAGTTAATATAGTATATAGGAGGAATGGAAAAGAATCAATATTTTTTTCATCTAAGATGCCAGATTCTGGATCCAGCTTCCTTTTTTCAGCATGAAGTACCCCAGAACGCATTTCATCATATCCGGCAGCTGGCAGATGGCGTACAGAGGCAGAATGGGAAGGGAGGTAAACCGGCTCAAGAAAAAGGCCAGGGGGACGCCAAAGGCCCACATAAAGCCGCTGTCAAAGAGAAAAGTGATAAAGGTCTTGCCTCCGGAGCGGAGGGTGAAATAGGTGGCGTTGGCAAAGGCATGAAAGGGCATGGTCAGGGCACTGATGAGGATCAGGTCCTGGGCAAGAAGCCGGACGCTTTCGGTGGTGTTGTAGATGTGGGGGAACAGGTCAGAACCCAGGGCCACCAGGCCGCCAAACAAAATCCCCATGGCCACGGAGAAGACGGTGAGCTTCCGGTTGGCATCCCGGAGTGTTTCTTCCGGCAGGCCGGCGCCCTGCATCCGGCCCATGAGAATGCCCACGCTGGAACCCAGGGAGAGATAGACCACGCTGGAAAGATTGATAAGGGTGGAGCTGATGTTCACAGCGGGCACCACATCCAGGCCGCAGGTGGAGTAGCACTGGTTGATGATGGCAATGCCGGAGGACCACAGGGTTTCGTTGAGCAGCAGCGGAGCCCCGGTGATCACAATGGTCTTAAAGAGCTTTCCCGGAATTTTCAGGCTGGCGTAGGCACCCCGGATAAAGGGATGCTTCCGGCCGTTCCGGTGGCACCAGGCGGCAACCAGCAGGAGCTCGGCATACCGGGAAATGACGGTAGCCAAAGCGGCGCCCTTCACGCCCATGGCCGGGGCCCCAAAGTGGCCGAAAATAAAGATGTAATTGAAAATCAGATTGATAAACACCGCCGCCACACCGGCCACCATGGGGACGAAGGTCTCTTCGCTTTCCTTCAGAGTCCCGGAGTAGGCGTTGGCGATGCCAAAGGGCAGCAGGCCCCAAAGCATAACGGACAGGTATTCCCGGCCATAGCTCAGGGTCTCCAGGGCATCCGCGGCACTGCCTTCTCCCGTAAGGTACAGACTGATGAGGGGTACCTGGAAGAAAAAGAGGAAGGCCCCGGCCAGAAGGGACAGCAGGGTACAGATGATCAGCTTAAAGCGGAAGGTATAGCGGATGCCCTCGTCGTCGCCCTTTCCGTGGAATTGGGCGGTAAAGATCCCGGCGCCGGAGGTGGCACCGAAGATGCATAGATTGAATACATAGAGGATCTGATTGACGATGGACACGCCGCTCATAGGCAGGGTGCCTACCTGACCGACCATGATATTATCCAGCAGGGATACAAAATTGGTAATGCCTACCTGGATGATAATGGGCACTGCCACCTGCAGTAGCCGCCGGTAAAAGGCCCGATCGCCGATGTATCGGGATAGTCTGTTGTTCTTCACTTTTTAAATTTCCTTTTCCATTTGTCTCCCAGCATGGCATCCACCAGCTGCTCCACCTCGGTTTTCTCTCCGTTTAGGATCCGCATCACGTCGCTGATCTGGTCCTCGTTTGCTTTGCGGAAAAGACGGATCACCTTTTTCTCCTGAGAAGTGAGCATCATGGGGTAGACGGCCTTTCCCTTGGCGGCCTGCTTGACGGTTTTCTCCGCAGACGTGGCCTTTTCCGCATTCAAAAGGGAGACCTGCGTTACCCCGGTGGCCTTGGCAATGGATTTCAGCGCGGCCTGGGTCAGGTCCAGTTCCCCGCGTTCTGCCTTGCCGATAACGACAGGGGACAGGCCTACCGCCTTTGCCAGCTGGGCCTGGGTCATTTTGGCGGCGGTGCGGGCCTGACGGATGCATTCGCCGGTTTTCTTTCCCATGGGTATTCTCCTTTTTAATAGCGCATGATATGGGGCAGCACCTTCCGGCCTACCCGGTAGGGGATGCCTTCCAGGGCCTTTTTGGCGTTTTGCAGCTCCTGGCGGATGTGCAGGCCCTGGGGGCAGTGCTGCTCACATTTTCCGCAGCCGATGCAGTTCCCCGGGCCGGTGTAGTCCTGGCGGACACCGGTGATCATAAAGTATTCCGTCAGGGCCTTCCAATAGCCGTCGGAGGCCATGCGATTGTAGGCGGCGAAGGTGCCGGGGATGTCCACCCCCTTGGGGCAGGGCATACAGTAGCGGCAGCCGGTACAGCCCACTTTCATGTTTTCGTTGATGGCTTCTACCACTCTGGCATACAGGTTTCGGTCTGCTTCTGTCAGACTTCCTGGCCGGGAAGCGTCGGCGGTCTGCAGATTCTCTTTGACCATCTCCAGGGAGTTCATGCCGGACAAAACGCAGGTGACTTCTTCCTGGTCCCACAGCCAGCGGAAGGCAAACTGGGCAGGGGTCAGGCCGGTGCCCTCGATGATCTTTTTGGCGGGACCGGGAAGACTTCCTGTCAGCCGCCCGCCCCGCAAAGGCTCCATGATGATGACAGGCAGCCCCTTTTCCGCAGCTTTTTTGAGGCCGGTGACGCCCGCCTGGGAGTTTTCGTCCAGATAGTTATACTGGATCTGGCAGAAATCCCAGTCGTATACGTCCAGGAGCTTGCAGAACATATCGGAGTTGCCGTGGTAGCTGAAGCCCACCTGCCGGATGGCGCCGGACTTTTTCTTTTCTTCCAGCCAAGAAAGGATCCCCAGGTCAATGAGCCGCTGCCAGGTTTTGGTATCCGTCAGCATGTGCATCAGGTAGTAGTCCACGTGGTCTGTTTTCAGGCGGCGCAGCTCCTCGGCAAAGTAGGATTCCATCTGGTCCGGCTTTTTCAGCAGGTAGTGGGGGAGCTTGGTGGCGATATTCACTTTTTCCCGGATGCCGTTCCGGGCCAGGATCTCGCCCAGGGCCGCTTCACTGCCGGGATAGATATAGGCGGTATCAAAGTAGTTGACGCCGCCCCGGTAGGCCTCCAAAATCTCCTGTTCGGTTTTAAGAAGGTCGATTTTTCCGGCGGTCTGGGTAAAGCGCATACAGCCGTAGCCCAGCACGGAAAGGGGATTGCCATATCGGTCCAAGCGGTATTGCATAGCGTAAGCCTCCTGAAGTCATTTTCCCCATTATACCGTCCCTTTGGGAAATTCGCAATGGGGAAAAGAAAGAATCCACCTGGGTTTCGGTATTTTTTACAGTGGAAAGTACGGCGGGTATGCGATATAATAAAGGACAGAAAAGAGAAGGAAGAGATAAAAATGCAGCTGACCGTTTGGACATTTCTGATTGTCTGCCCACTGGTATTCCTGGCGGGCTTTGTGGACTCCGTAGCCGGAGGCGGGGGCGTGATCTCCATCCCGGCTTACCTACTGGCCGGGGTGCCTATGAAGATCGCTGCCGGGACCAACAAATTCGCCAATGGCTGCGGCACGGCGCTGGCCTGCTGGCGGTACGGCGCCTCCGGCAATATCCATTGGCCCTGCGCCATCCCCGCAGCCATCGGAAGCCTTCTGGGGGCAAGCCTGGGTACCTCTTTGGCCGTGTACATGAAAGAGGAGCTTTTGCAGCTCATTGTTCTGGCTTCTTTGCCTGCGGTGGCGGTGATCCTGATCTTCGCCCGGAACTTTGGCACCGAGGAAAAGGAAGCCAAGCCCCTAAAGCAGACCATTCTCATTTCCCTGGCCATCGGCCTGGGGGTAGGACTGTACGACGGCCTGGTAGGCCCGGGTACCGGTACCTTTTTGGCACTGCTCTTTAGCTTAGGCCTGGGCTATACTCTGGTCAAGTCCTCCGGCTGCGCCAAGGTGGCCAACCTGGCCTCCAACATCGCCTCTATGGTGGTGTTCTTCCTCCACGGGGATATTTATTTTGCCATCGGCATCCCGGCTATGGCTTCTTCCATGCTGGGGAACTTCCTGGGGGCCAAATTTGCCATCAAAGGCGGCAGCGGAAAGATCCGCATCGTTATGTTTGTGGTGCTGGGACTGCTGTTTTTGAAGATCGGGCTGAATTTTTTGGGGATCATTGATTTTTAAGTGTGATCCTCGACAAATCCCTATTTGCAAGATAGAAGCTCGTTTTTATAAAATCCGTAAAAAGGCACGCTGCCAAGCAAAACAGCGTGCCTTTTCTCAATCCTTCAATAGTTTGGAATACCCATTTCCATACTGCACACACCGGGAGACCCGGGATAAGGTGGCGGAGGAGATATCCGCTTCGGCAATGACCTGGTTGTAGGTCTTGCCCTCCAGCAGGAGCCTGGCGGCGTAGATCCGCTCGGCCATTTTTTCCAGCTCCTTCTGGGTGCACAGGTCCTCAAACAGGTCCCGGCATTTTTCTTCGGAATCCAGAGAGGCGATGATGCGGTATAGGTCGTTGATTTTTTCCTGCTTGTCCAACTTAAAATCCTCCTTCCGCGTTATTCCGGCTATTTCTCAGGAAGCTGCGGGTCCGTTCGCTCTGGGGGTTGCCGAAAACCTGCTGGGGGGTGCCCATTTCTTCGATCACGCCGTCGGCCATGTAGATGACGGTGTCGGAAATGCCCCGGGCAAAGGCCATGTCGTGGGTGACGATGATCATGGTGTAGTTCTTTTCCTTCAGCCCCTTGATGACTCGCAGGACCTCGCCGGTAAGCTCCGGGTCCAGGGCGCTGGTGGGTTCATCGAAGCACAGAATATCCGGGGTCAACGCCATGGCCCGGGCGATGGCTACCCGCTGCTGCTGGCCGCCGGAAAGCTGGCAGGGGTAGGCATCCGCTTTTTGGAGCAATCCTACCTGGTCCAGAAGCCCCAGGGCCTTCTCTTTGATCTCCGCCGGGGTGCCGGCTTTTAATAGGGTAGGGGCCAGGGTGATGTTTTCCAGAACGGAATACTGGGGAAATAGCTGGAAATTCTGGAACACCAGGCCGAAATGCAGCCGGTTTTTCCGGATCTCCTCCTCGTTCCGCCGCAGCAGGGGAGTGCCGCCAATGGAAATGGTGCCGCTGTCTGGGTTTTCCAGGAAGTTCAGGCACCGGAGCAGGGTGGTCTTTCCGCTGCCGGAGGAGCCAATAATGGTCAGCACCTGTCCGCAGTCCAAAGAAAAGCTGATATCCTTCAATACCTCGGTTTTGCCGAAGCTCTTTTTGATGTTGTCTACTTGCAGCAATGCCATGGCTCAACCTCTGTAATAATCCAGTTTGTGTTCGATCCGCTGGAACAGGAGGGTCAGCAGACCGGAGAAGAGTAAGTAGAAAGCGCCGGTATAGAACATGGGCCAGATGAGGCCGTCGGACTTGATGAAGGCCTGGCCCATCCACATGATCTCATATACGGCAATGACCCGGGCCAGGGAGGTATCCTTTACCAGGGTGATGATCTCGTTGCCCATGGAGGGAATGATCCGCTTGACCACCTGCATGAGGACGATCTTAAAGAAGATTTGATTTTTGGTCAGGCCCAGTACCTGCCCGGCCTCGTATTGCCCCACGGGGATGGACTCGATGCCGCCCCGGTAAATTTCGCTGAAATAGCAGGCGTAGTTGATGGTAAAGGCCAGAATGACGGCGGTAAACCGACCTATGGCCGGGAGCCCAAAAAGGAGTCCCGGTCCATAGAAAACGACGATCAATTGCAGCATCAGGGGGGTTCCCCGGATGACCCAGACGATGGCTTTCATCACCACCCGCAGGGGGGAAAACTTGCTCATGGTCCCAAAGCAAACCACCAGCCCCAGGGGGATGGAAAACAGCAGGGTCAGCAGGAAAATATTCATGGTCTGGCCGAAGCCCTTTAATAGGGCCAGGGTGACGGAGATGAACTGTTCCATACTTATTTCACCAGAGTCAGGGCGTACTTCTGGGCCAGGGCATCCAGGGTGCCGTCGGCCATCAGGGAGGCCATGATCTCATTGACCTTGGCGGTGAGATCGGAATCCTTTCGGAAGCCGATGCCGTATTCCTCGGAGCTCAGCTCCTGGGCAATGGCAAGGTCGGGATATCCGGTGCCGTCGCCGGTCATGGCGTTGGCCATGGTGATGTCGATGACGCAGGCATTGGCGGTTCCGGCGGCAACCTCCATCAGGGCGTTAGACTGGGACTGGACGGCGGTCACATCCGTAATGTCCATGGCCTTCAGCTCGGCCTCTCCGGCGGAACCGGCTTCCACGGCGAAGGTCAGGGTGCGCAGCAGCTCCACGGCGTCATAGTCCGGGGCAGCGGCCTTGTCCATGACCACGACCTGGGCGTTCTTGACATAGGGATTGGAGACGCTGGCGTTGAGCTTGACCTCGTCGGTGATGGTCATGCCGTTCCAGATGCAGTCGATGGCCTTGGACTCCAGCTCGAAGAACTTGTTGTCCCAGTCGATCTCGATGAATTCACACTTGACGCCCAGCTTGGCAGCTACGGCTTCGGCAAACTCGGCATCAAAGCCGGTCCAGTTTCCGGCGTCGTCTTTGTAGTCCATGGGCTCGTAATCGGTGACGCCTACGATCAGGGTGCCTTTCTTCTGTACATAACTCAGGTCAGAATTGTCTTCTTTCTTGGAGCAGCCTGCAAAGCAGCTCACAGCCAGGGCCAGGGTCAGAACCAATGCAAATAGTTTTTTCATTTTCGTTTCCTCTCTTTCCGTTCCGGTGGGGGCGTTTTTTCTTGATGGTTGCATTATACTTTATCTCACTAAAGTTGTAAAGTACTTTTTCGTAATTTTTGAGATTTTGTAAAAGAATACAATTGACGGCGAAAAAAAGACGTGGTTTTATATACAATATACAACAGATATAGAGACGGTCACCCACAAAAGACACCCATCCCCCAGATAGCGACAAACCTCTTGACAATTGGTTCCCACGGTGCTATAATCCCAACCATAAGGGAAACGCGCGGATGAGGAAAAAGCGGACCGGAACCCGGATGCAGAGAGTTGGCGTTTGGTGCGAGCCAATGATGGATGGTGCGTATACTGGCCTCGGAGCGGCCCGGCTGAACGGCTTTGCCTATTAGGCGGGACGGGGAACGCCCGTTACAGCGGAGCGCAGTTGTTGGACTGCGGTGAGGTGGCTGATTTTTTTTCGGCAAAAAGAGTGGTACCGCAAGGCTTTATGCCCTGTCTCTTTCAAGTGGAAGAGCCAGGGCTTTTCTTTTTACCTCCGCAAAAAACCAATTCATTTTATGGAAGAGGAGAAACAAATCATGGACGCAACAAAGTACGCAGTCGGCTATTATCCCGCCCCCGGGGAGCACTACAAGTGGGTGCACAAGGACCACATCGAAAAGGCCCCCCAGTGGTGCAGCGTGGACCTGCGGGACGGCAACCAGAGCCTGGTGATCCCCATGAGCCTGGAGGAGAAGCTGGAATTCTATAAGCTGCTGCTGAAAATCGGCTTTAAGGAGATCGAGGTAGGCTTCCCCGCCGCCTCCGAAACGGAGTACACCTTTCTGCGGACCCTGATCGAGAAAGACATGATCCCCCAGGATGTGACGGTGCAGGTTTTGACCCAGTGCCGGGAGCACATCATCCGCAAGACCTTCGAGGCCTGCAAGGGGGCCCCCAACGCCATTATCCACTTCTATAACTCTACCTCCGTTGCCCAGCGGGAGCAGGTATTCAAAAAGAGCAAGGAAGAAATCAAGCAAATCGCCGTAGAGGGCGCCAAACTGGTGAAAAGATTAGCGGCGGAGTACGAAGGCAACTTCCGGTTTGAATACTCTCCCGAGAGCTTTACCGGCACCGAGCCGGAGTACGCTCTGGAAGTCTGCAATGCCGTTCTGGATGTGCTGGAGCCCAGCGAGACCAACAATGTGATCATCAATCTGCCTGTCACCGTAGAAATGAGCCTGCCCCATGTCTACGCCAGCCAGGTGGAGTACATGTGCGAAAACCTGAAGTACCGGGAGCATGTGACCGTGTCCCTGCACCCCCACAACGACCGGGGTACCGGCGTGGCGGACACCGAGCTGGGGCTGCTGGCCGGGGCGGACCGGGTAGAGGGGACCCTGTTTGGCAACGGCGAGCGGACCGGCAATGTGGACGTGATCACCTTGGCTATGAATATGTATTCTCACGGCGTGGACCCCAAGCTGGACTTCTCCAACCTGTCCGCCATTGTGGAAATTTACGAGCGCTGCACCCGGATGCATGTATATGAGCGGACGCCTTACGCCGGGGCCCTGGTCTTTGCCGCGTTCTCCGGCTCCCATCAGGATGCCATTGCCAAGGGCATGAACTGGCGGCAGGAGAAGGGGCTGCACCAGTGGACGGTCCCCTACATCCCCATCGATCCCAGGGACATCAGCCGGACCTACGATGCCGACGTTATCCGGGTCAATTCCCAGAGCGGCAAGGGCGGTATCTCTTACCTTTTGGAACACGCCCACGGCTATGTGCTGCCCACCAAGATGCGGGAACACTTCGGCTACCTGTGCAAGGACATTTCCGACCACGAGCATCGGGAGCTGAAGGCCGACGACGTGCTGCGGGTATTTAAGCTGAGCTACCTGAATATCACCGCCCCCATTTCTATGCGGAGCGTGAAGTTTGAGCCCATGGCCGGGGGCTCCGGCTGCGATGTGGTGTTTGTAAAGGACGGCATTGCTGCTCAGCTCCATGGGGTGGGCAACGGCAGCCTGGATTCCGTCAGCAATGCCCTGAAGGAGTACACCGGTGTCCCCTATACCTTAAAGGTATATACGGAGCACAGCCTGCAGCAGAAGAACTCCGGCTCCACCGCCGTGGCCTACGTGGGCATCGAGACCCCGGATGGCACCATGCACTGGGGCGCCGGCAGCGACACGGATATTACAAGGGCCAGTATTTACGCCCTTTTGAGTGCCTTTAACAATTCCATTACCGAATAAAGGAGAGATCATCCAATGGCAATGACTATGACGCAAAAGATCCTGGCGGCTCACGCCGGATTAAAAGAAGTGACCGCCGGACAGCTGATCCAGGCGAACCTGAACATCGTCCTGGGCAACGACATCACCACCCCTGTGGCGGTCAACGAATTCCAAAAGGCCGGGTTTGACGGTGTGTACGACAAGGACAAGGTGGTCATCGTTCTGGACCACTTCGTGCCCAACAAGGACATCAAGGCCGCGGAGCAGTCCAAGACCTGCCGGGAGTTTGCCTGCTCCCACTGCATCAGCCATTTTTATGATGTAGGCAAGATGGGCATTGAGCACGCCCTTCTGCCGGAACAGGGCATTGTCACTGCCGGTGACTGCATCATCGGCGCCGACAGCCACACCTGCACCTACGGTGCCCTGGGTGCCTTCTCCACCGGGGTCGGCAGTACGGATATGGCGGCCGGTATGGCTACCGGAAAGGCCTGGTTCAAGGTACCCTCTGCCATCCGGTTCCACCTGACCGGGAAATTAAAGCCCAATGTCAGCGGCAAGGATGTGATTTTGACCATTATCGGGCGAATCGGCGTAGACGGTGCTCTGTACAAGAGCATGGAGTTCACCGGCCCCGGTGTGGCATCTTTGAGCATGGACGACCGGCTGTGCATCTGCAACATGGCCATTGAGGCCGGTGCCAAAAACGGCATCTTCCCGGTGGACGACCGGACTCTGGAATACCTGAAGGGCCGCAGTGAGCGGGAGCCCGTCATTTACACCGCCGATGAGGACGCCCCCTATGAAAAGACCGTTGAAATTGATTTAAATACCATCGAGCCCACCGTGGCCTGTCCCCATCTGCCGGAGAATACCCATCCCGCGAAAGAGCTTGGGAACGTAAAGATCGACCAGGTGGTCATCGGCTCCTGCACCAACGGCCGGATGGAGGATATGGAGACGGCCTACAATATTTTGAAGGGCCATACCGTGGCCCCCGGGGTCCGCTGCATCATCATCCCCGCCACCATGGCCATCTACCGGGAGTGCATCGTCCGGGGTTACACCACCGCCTTTGTGGATGCCGGTGCCGTGGTCTCTACGCCCACCTGCGGCCCCTGCCTGGGCGGCTATATGGGCATCCTGGCCGAGGGAGAACGGTGTGTTGCCACCACCAACCGGAACTTTGTGGGCCGTATGGGCCATGTAAAGAGCGAAATTTATCTGGCCAGCCCCGCCACCGCCGCCGCCAGCGCATTGACGGGCTACATCACCGCACCCAAGGAGGAACTGTAAAATGCAGACACAGGAAACCGTTTTTAAATATCCGGACAACGTGGATACCGACGTGATCATCCCCGCCCGGTACCTGAATACCCCCAATGCCAAGGAGCTGGCCAAGCACTGCATGGAGGACATCGATACGAGCTTTGTGACAAAGGTCCAGCCCGGGGATGTTATGGTAGGCGGCTGGAACTTCGGCTGCGGATCCTCCCGGGAGCATGCGCCTCTGGCCATCAAAACCTGTGGTACCGGCTGTGTCATTGCTAAGAGCTTCGCCCGGATCTTCTACCGGAACGCCATCAACATTGGCTTGCCCATTCTGGAATGCGAGGAAGCGGCAGAGGAGATCCAGCCAGGGGACCAGGTAAAGGTGGATTTTGATACCGGCATCATTACGGACATTACCACCGGCAAAACGTTCCAGGCCGCGCCCTTCCCGGAGTTTATTCAGAACATCATCAAGGCCGGCGGCCTGCTGGCATCCTTAAAGAAGGAGGGCTAAGCCATGGAAAAGAACATTGCCCTGATCCGCGGCGACGGCATCGGCCCGGAGATCGTCGGCCAGGCCGTGAAGGTCCTGGACCGGGTGGCGGAAATCTACGGCCATCATTTTACTTATACCGATGTAGACATGGGCGGCAACGCCATCGACAAGTGGGGGGACCCGCTGCCCAAGGAGCAGTTGCAAAAGTGCCTGGATAGCGACAGTGTGCTGCTGGGTGCCGTTGGCGGCCCCAAGTGGAATGATGTTCCGGGAAATATGCGCCCCGAGAAGGGACTGCTGCGGCTGCGCTCTGCCATGGGCGTATACAGCAACAACCGCCCGGCAAAGATCTGGCCCCAGCTGGCTTCCGCTTCTCCTCTGAAAGCGGAGATCGTGGAAAAGGGCATCGATTTTATCATCGTCCGGGAGCTCACCGGCGGCATCTATTTCGGTACCCATGAGACAAATCAGGTAGACGGCCAGGCAGTGGCGACCGATATTCTAAAGTACAGCGAGGAAGAGATCCGCCGCATTGGCCGCATCGGCTTCGAGACCGCCCAAAAGCGGAACAGGAAGCTGTGCTCCGTAGAAAAGAGCAACGTCCTGGATTCCAGCCGCCTTTGGAAGAAGATCATGCACGAGCTGGCAGCGGAGTACCCGGATGTGACCCTTTCCGATATGCTGGTAGACAACTGTGCCATGCAGATCGTCAAGGACCCCAGCCAGTTTGACGTGATCGTCACGGAAAACATGTTCGGAGACATCCTCTCCGATGAGGCCTCTATGATCACCGGCTCCATCGGCACCATTCCTTCCTCCAGCCTGGGCGCCACCACGGTAGGCCTGTACGAGCCCATCCACGGCTCCGCCCCGGACATTGCGGGCCAGGACCTGGCGGACCCCATTGGAACCGTTCTGGCTGCCGCTATGATGCTGCGCTACAGCTTCGGTATGGCAAAGGAAGCGGATGCCATTGAAAAGGCCGTATCCGATACTCTGGATGCCGGTTTCCGCACCGCGGATATTTACGCCCACGGGGATGGCCAGCAGAAGATCGGCTGCAAGCAGATGGGTGAGGAAATCACCAAGAGAATACAGTAAAAAACGCTGCCGTCAGGAAATACCGACGGCAGCATTTTTTTGGCTGAATTCAGGAATAAAGTATGGAAATCACTGAGAACCGAAGGAAGAAATGGAAGAAAAACAGGACCCCGTACACGAACAGCAGGGACAGCAGGTCCTTCTTCTCACTGCGAACGCCGATACGGAAGTGCTTTCCAAAGAGCACCTTTGCCAGGCACCAGCCCAGGCAGGCACCCAGGGTGTTGAAAATCAGATCGTCCACGTCTGTTGCCCGGGAGGAGAACAGCTGCAATAGCTCAATTGCCAAAGAGGTAAAAAAGCCTGCAAACAGAGTGCTGGAAAAATTCTGGTATCGCCGCCACACCAGGGGCAGGAAAAAGCCCAGGGGAACGGTCATCAGCACGTTCATACCGGAGAGCCAAAGGAACCGGGAATCCTGATAATCGGAAAAGGGAATCAGGTTCACCGTCGGGTCCCAGCCCAAATAGGGAATCCCAGGCAGGCCTACCACATTGAACATGGCGCTTAAATAAAGCACCAGTAGGACCAGGGCAACCCGGCTCCATCCAGACAGACGCTTTCCCAAGCACAACCGAAACATGAGCAGTACGATCAGGGTACAGACTCCGGAAAAAAACATCTCCAGAAAGACAGAAAGATACAGCTTCATACAAAAACTTCCCCCTTTTTCCATGAGTATACCATGAGAAAAAGGGGGAAGCAAGACGTTATGGGGGATTTAAGAAAGGATTAAGGAATCAGTCCACGCACTTGAGCTCGTATTCCTGGGTGCCAAAGCCCAGCTCGGCGGCGGCATCGATGGTGTGGGTGCCGTGGCGGCTGTTGATCCGCTCCAGCAGGTGATCCCGGCCTTTGTCGTCGGCGGCCTTTACCAGGTCGATGCAGGCCTGGTCCAGGGCGATGGGGTCCAGGGAGGCCAGAATACCGATGTCCTTCATGCAGGGGTCCTCGGCCACGGCGCAGCAGTCGCAGTCTACGCTCATGTTGCACATGATGTTTACGAAGGCCATGTTGCCGTTAAAGTGCTTGACCACGCTGCTGGCGGCATCGGCCATGCTCTCCAGGAAGGCATCCTGGGGGGCTACATGGTCCCAGAGGGTATACTGGTCGGTGGTCTGGCCGGCAGAGTGGATGTAAGCCTTGCCGGCGGAGGAGGCGCAGCCAATGGACAGCTGCTTCAGGGCCCCACCGAAGCCGCCCATGGGGTGGCCCTTAAAGTGGGACAATACCAGCATGGAATCGTAATTTAAGAGGTTCTTGCCAACCAGGTTCTTTTTGATCTGCTTGCCATTGGGGATGGCCAGCTCCACATCGGGGCCCTCGGCATCCATAATGTCCACGTCAAAGTAGTGGCTCCAGCCGTGGTAGGCGATGAGCTCCTTGTGTTTTGCGGTGGTATTCCGGGCGCCGTCGTAGGCGGTGTTGCACTCCACCACGGTACCGTGGACGGCGTCGATCATGGGTTTCATGAATTCCGGCCGCAGGAAATTCTGGTTGCCCTTCTCGCCGGAGTGGACCTTGACGGCCACCTTGCCGGGAAGTGCCTTGCCCAGCATTTCATACAGCCTGATCACGTTTTCCGGGGTGATGCTGCGGGTAAAATAAACCGTTGCCTTTTCCATAATGGATATTCCTCCTTGTTTTGTATCTTAACCACATTATACCACGCATCCCCCGGGGTTCGTCAAGTAGGAATTGCATTGTAGGACAAGTGTTTGGATAAATTTTTTGTAAATAAACCCACAGTTGTATTTTTCCACAATAAATGGTATACTAACCACTGCTTTAAACTCAAAGGAAAGAAGGCAGCAAATGAAAAAAACCGCAATTCTGGGCCTGGTTTGCTTGACGCTTTTGTCTGGCTGCGGCAAGGAAAACCTTCCGGCAAAGACCACCGCAGCTACGTTTTCTTCTCAGGAGGAGCTGACCATGGTGGTCACCGAGGATACCATCGGGGAGCTGGAAGGGTACCCCAACCTTCAAAAGCTGGACCTGACTGGAAGCACCTGCTACAAGGCAATTTTGGAATATATGGATTCCCACCCGGAGGTAGATGTGCTGTATACCGTAGACCTGGGAGGCACCGAGGCCCCCTCTGATACAAAGGATTTGGAGCTGGAGGAGGGGAGCTACCGGTATGAGGATCTTTTGACCAACATCCGGTATCTGCCCACTCTGCAAAAGCTGCATCTGCCAAAAACCACCCTGTCCCCGGGAGAGATCGAGGACCTGCAGAGCATGGCTCCGGAGGCGGAAGTCAGCTATACCGTGGCCCTGCCGGACCGGGAAGTATCTTCCGATGAGACGGAGTTGGACTTATCTGAACTTACCCAGGAGGATGTAGAGGCCGCCGGAAAGGCCCTGGCGCTTCTTCCAAAGCTGGAGACGGTGTATCTAATGGACGAGGCAGGGAAGAGCCAGCTGACGGTAGAGAATGTGTGGAATCTGCAGCAGGCGGCCCCGGATATCCTGTTCGACTACAGCTTTGATCTTTTCGGCCTGAAGGTCTCCACCACCGACGAGCGCATTGAATTCAAAAATAAAAAGATCGGCGACGACAACGAGCCCCAGCTCCGCCAGGCCATGGACATTCTGAAAAACTGCACCTATATGTCCTTTGAGCATTGCAGCCAGAGTGACGAGCGGCTGGCCCAGCTAAGGGAAGACTACCGGGGGAAGATCAAAATCGCCTGGCGGATCTACTTTGCCAAGGCCGGCAGCTGCATGACGGACCGGACGGTGCTGAGATACGTTTACAATGTGACCAACAGCACGGTGACCAGGCTCAAATACTGCGAGGACGTGGAGTATATCGACTTTGGCCACAATGAGATCCTGTCCGATTGGAGCTGGGTGGCCTACATGCCAAAGCTCAAGGCCATCATCGTCTCCGGCTCCATCATCAAGGACCTGGCGCCCTTTGAAAACTGCAAGGAGCTGGAATTTTTGGAGCTTTCCAACTGCGGCCTGCTAACGGACTGTACACCTCTGGCGCAATGCACCAGCCTCAAACGATTGAACATCAGCTATACCAAGATCGAGGACCTGTCCCCATTGGACGACCTGCCCCTGGAATGCTTTGTATATGTAAAGCCCAAGGCCTCCGAAGAAGAGCTTGCCCGGTTCGAAGCCCAGCACCCGGACTGCGTGACCCTGTACGAAGGGGAGGAGTACGGCTGGCCCTGGCGCTACGAAAAGGATGGCACCCCCACCCCCGCTTACCAGAAACTGAAGGAAGTATTCCACTATCCGGATGCTACGGACACAACTTGGTAAAATCTTTTCCAAAAACGCCTTGCACTTTTGCAGGTACAATGGTATAATAATCCACATCACATAAAAAGGAGTTCCTCTCAATGCTTACTATTTTGACCGCCACCGGTACTACCGGAATGTCCAGCATGCTCATCACCCTGGTGCTGATGCTGGCCGTATTCTACTTCATGCTCATCCGCCCCGAAAACAAGCGGAAGAAGGAAGCGGAGGAGATGCGTTCTTCCGTAAAGAACGGCGACAAGATCACCACCATCGGCGGCATCGTCGGCACCGTTGTGAACGTGAAGGAAAACAACCTGGTCATCGAGACCGGCGCCGATCAGGTCCGCATCGAGATCGCCAAGTGGGCTATGTCCACCAACGAGACCGCTGCCGAGAACGCCAAGGCAGAAGCCAAGAAGCAGCAGGAAGCCAAGGCCAAGGCCAAGGCTGCCAAGAAGGCCGAAAAGGAAGGCAAGTAAAAGCCGGAAACAAAGCAGGGTACCCGGATGGGTGCCCTGCTTTTTCGTAATAAGAACAGAAAGAAACATGGGTATGTCAAAAATCGAGCTGGATTCGGAGCGCCGGAATGAGGAAGAGCTCCTGCGGGCCAAGGAAATATTGCTGTCCGAACTGGAAAAAGGCCGCAGCAGCGGGGAAACGGAAGGCTGGCTGGAGGCGGACGACGTATTCCGGGAACTGGAAGACAAATACAAATAAAAGGCGGCGTGAGCAATGGCTACGCCGCCTTTTATCGGGAATATATCAGATATACCGCAGAGGAACGGTCTCCAGAATGGGAATCCCGTAGGCTTCCAGCAGGGCCTGAATGGTATCCTGGGCGTGCTTGTTGCCAAGGGCCTCCGGCTGGTGGGCATCGCACCCAAGGACCATGGGCATATTCTCTTCGGCCACCAGCTCCAGGAACTTCCGGTTGGGGTAGTTCCGCTTGTCTACAAAGCCCAATTGGTTAAACTCCAGGTAGACGCCACAGTTTTTGGCCTCCCGGATCAGGGTCCGCATCCACTGGTCATAAGTGTCGTCGGGCCCCACGAAATTCAGAATGTCCGGATGGGCAATATAGCTGTATACCTGGGTCTGCATGGCCTCGATGCACTGGCGGACATATTGTTCCAGAATGGCAGGGTCCTCGGTCTCCCGGACGCTGAACTGGCCGATGGGCTCGTTGCCTACAAAATGCTGGCCCAAAAGCAGATACTCTACGACCTCCTGCCGCAGGTAGTCCAGGGTCTGGGGAAAGTAGGCGGGGTAGTATTCCGCTTCCAGGCCTACGTGAATTTCCAGCCGCCCGGCGTACTTCTGCTTCAGGCCGTTTACGGTAGATACGTAGTCCGGCAGCTGCTCCGGGTGCATCCGGAAATTGGAATAGTAGTCACCGGTAAACAGGTAGGGGGTGTGGTCCGAAAAGCCCAGGATCTGCATCCCGGCTTTTTGGGCTTGCTGTACATATTCTTCTTCGGTGCCCTCTGCGTGGTTACACCGGGGGGTATGGGTGTGATAGTTTGCGATCATTTTCTTGCTTCCTTTGATATCGTTTTCTATATTATATCACGAAAAATAGGTTTTTCAATAGAAATTCCCGGAAAGTAACGAGACTTTCCGGGGAAAACTGGCTGATTGAAAACGGGATCTACCCGACTGCTGCCGCCTTTTTCTCCGGCAGCTGGGAAAGGATCACGGCGGCGAATACCAGAACGCAGCCGAAAAGCTCCGCGCCGGTCATGGTTTCGTGGAGCAGCAGCCAGCCGCACAGTGCGGCGAAGACGGACTCCATGCTCATAAGCAGTGCCGCCGCCGTGGGGGGCACCCGCTTCTGGCCGAAGATCTGCAGGGTATAGGCCACGCCCATGGAAAGAATACCGGCATAGGCGATAGAGGGCGCAGCGGTGCGGAGCGCGGAAAGCTGAATGTCTTCCGTCAAAAGGGCAAAGGGGACGGACAGGACCGTGACCACCAAAGCCTGGATGCAGTTGAGCCGGACCCCGTCCAGGTTGGCGCTGTGCCGGTCAATGAGCAAAATTTGCACGGAAAAGCATACGGCGCAGCCCAGAAGCAGCAGGTCCCCTTTGTTGATGCCGGTGGCTCCGGTGCAGCTGAGCAGATACAGGCCGATGACCGCCGGGACCAGGCTGAGCACCGCGTTGCGCCCCGGCTTCTGGCCGATGAACAGCCCCAGGAAGGGGACAAATACAATGTACATGGCGGTCAGAAAGCCGGCCTTGCCCGCATCCGTATACACAAGCCCGATCTGCTGCAGGCTGGAGGCGGCGAACAGGGCCAGGCCGCAGATTAGGCCGGACTTCCAGAGAACCGGATCGGTCCAGTGGTTTTTCCAATAGGCGGCGCCCTTTTTCCCGTCCAAAACCCGGGACAGGGGGAAGAGGAACAGCACCGCCAGGGCACAGCGGAACATCTGGAAGGTAAAGGGCCCGATGGAATCCATGCCCACGGACTGGGCAATGAAGGCGGAGCCCCAGATAATGGTGGTGCCCAGAAGGGCTATTACACCGGAAAACTGCTTTTTCATAAGATCACCCCACCACAATATACCATACTATGTATAAAAATACAACGCAGAGAATAATCCTTCCGGCCGTTGGAAATTTGTGCAATCTGTGCTATAATAATAAAAAATCCATTTGGAGGTTACCTATGTCTGATACCATTCGTGAGCGCAAGGACATTCCCAAGGAGGATACCTGGGCGCTGGAAGATCTGTATGCCACCGACGAGGACTGGGAAAAGGCCCTGGCCCGGGTCCACAGCCGCATTGCGGATATTGCCGGGTTCGAAGGGAAGCTGGGGGAGAACGGCCAAACCCTTTGCGCCTTTTTGGCCCTGGTAGAAGAGCTCAGCAGCCAGGCGGCCATGCTGGGCACCTACTGTATGCGCCGGGCGGACCAGGATACCCGGGATGCCTTTTACCAGGCTATGAGCGGTAAGTTCATCAGCACCGTTACGGAGGTCAGCGCCTCCATGAGCTTTGCCACCCCGGAGATCATGGCCCTTTCCGAGGAGACATTGGAAGGCTTTTATAAGGACTGCCCCCGCCTGGAGCGGTTCCGTCGGTACCTGACGGACCAGCGCCGGAAAAAGGAGCACACCCTGTCCGCCGCCGAGGAGCGGATTTTGGCGGCCTCCGCAGAGATGGCCAGCGCCCCGGATAATATCTATGGGTCCCTTCTGAACGCAGACCTGACCTATCCGGATGCAATCGACGGGGAGGGAAAGCCCCACAGCCTGAGCCAGAGCACCTTTGTGACTTTGGAAGAAAGCGGCGACCGGGCCCTGCGGAAGAGCGCCTACGAAAACCTTTACCACACCCTGGCGGGGATGCGCAACACCGCCGCAGGGCTTTTGGATGCCCAGAACAAGCAGCAGAAGTTCTACGCCTCTGTCCGCAAGTATGGCTCCGCCCGGGAGGCGGCGCTGGACGGCAACAATGTGCCCCTGTCTGTCTACGACAACCTGATCGAGGCGGTGCACCAGAACATCGACAAGATGCATAAGTATGTATCCCTGCGGAAAAAGCTGCTGGGGGTGGATAAGCTCTATTTCTACGACATCTATGCCCCCCTGGTCCAGGACCTGAACAAAAATATTCCCTATGCCCAGGCCAAGCAGACCGTCTACGATGCGCTGCACCCCCTAGGAGAGGACTACCGGAAAATTTTGAAGGAAGGCTTCGACAACCGCTGGATCGATGTGTACGAGAATAAGGGCAAGCGCAGCGGCGCCTATTCCGACGGCGGCCGGGTGCACCCCTATGTGCTCCTCAACTACTCCGGCTCCCTGGACAGCGAATTTACCCTGGCCCACGAAATGGGCCATGCCCTCCACTCCTATCTTTCCAACAAGCACCAGAACCCCATCGACTCCGACTATGTGATCTTCGTGGCGGAGGTTGCCTCTACCTGCAATGAGGCCTTGCTGATGGAGTACCTCTTAAAGCGCACCCGGGATAAGAAGGAGCGGGCCTACCTGATCAACTACTTCCTGGATCAGTTCAAGGGCACCATCTACCGGCAGGTCATGTTCGCCGAGTTCGAAAAGACCATCGGCGAAATGGTGGACCAGGGCCAGACCCTGACGGCGGAGACCCTCTGTGCCGAATATAAGCGCCTGGCGGAATTCTACTACGGCCCGGATATGGAGGTGGACGACGAGATCTCCATGGAGTGGATCCGCATTCCACATTTCTACTACGACTACTACGTCTTCCAGTACGCCACCGGCTACGCCGCGGCCATTGCCCTGTCCAGAAGGATCCTGGCGGAAGGGGAGGGGGCCGTCAAGGATTACCTGGGCTTCCTGTCCGGCGGCTGCTCCAAGAGCCCCATCGACCTGCTAAAGGGCGCCGGTGTGGATATGACGAGCCCCAAGCCGGTGAACGACGCCCTGGCCCTCTTTGGAGAGCTCATCGACGAGATGGCAGAGCTTATGGAGGACTAAATGGATATTTCGGAAATTTCGGAGATCCCCACAGACGACGATGTGCCCTTTATCCCCACCCTGCACACCTTTGCCATGAACAATATCTTCACCGGCTCCGTAGGGAACTTCCGCTTCCGGGCGGTGCCGGAGGTGGTGATGGCCACCCCCAAAGAGGTGGACTACGAGGGCAGCCGCATCCATGTGACCTACTGGCACGGCCCCTTCTGCTATGAAAAAAGCACCATGGAAGGGGAGGAGACCTTTGTCCTCACCGAGCAGGGGAGAAAGGAAATGATCCTCTGGCTGCGGGAGAAGATTTGACCAGAAAATTGTCACGACAATTGCATGAGTTACAAATGTATGAATACTTTAACAGATACGGCTTGACGGTGTGGAATGTTCAGTGCTATTTCATTTGAAATAAGGCTGGCAGCACACTGAGGGGTTCTCCCTGCGGGAGATTCTTTCTTGTCCCGGCAAGAAAGAATGAAAGAATCCGGCTTAGGGGGGAGCGCTGAAGTTTCGCTCCCACTCAAAGCCGCCTCCCCCCTAAGAACCCCCTACCGGCGTACCATTCAACATACCAATCTAAAGCCTTTTTCGAGTAATACAACAGTGGTTTGTAGGAAAGCCCACCGATGAGCAAACCCAATTTTCGCTTGTAGAGCTGTTGCGTTGGAAATTATTACGAATGTTTTCTCTTGTGAGACGCAGTAAATAGGGTTTA
>JBNMHR010000009.1:0-53635 GCA_050872865.1 Faecousia sp.
ATTCTGGAGGATCCCATGACCTCCTGCGGCTGCTTCGAGTGTATCTGCGGCATTGAGCCCATGTCCAACGGCTTCATCGTGGTGAACCGGGAATACAAGGGCATGACCCCTGCCGGTATGACCTTCGGCGAGCTGGCGTCCAGCACCGGCGGCGGCGTCCAGACCCCCGGCTACATGGGTCACGGACGGCACTTCATCTCCTCCAAGAAGTTCATTGCTGCCGAAGGCGGCATTGAGCGGATCGTCTGGATGCCCAAGGAGCTGAAGGACGATGTGGCAGAGCGCCTGAACAAGACTGCCAAGGAGCTCTACGGCATCGATAACTTCTCCGACATGATCGCCGACGAGACCGTCACCACCGACTGCGAGGAACTGCTGGACTGGCTGACCGAGAAAGAACACCCGGTCCTGGGCATGGAGCCTCTGATGTAAGGAATATTTTCAACAGCCCTGAGGCCGTGCGCCTCAGGGCTGTTCATGCGTCTATTTTACCTTCATCTCAAAATAAATTCCAAAAGTCTCAAACCAGTGGTGCCCCTTTCCTTCGATGGGTTTTCCGCCGAATTTGGCGGCCCGGGACAGCACGGCGTCTACATCCTTGCAGGCGAAGGCCAGGTGTTCAATGCGGCCGCAGTCGGGCTTTAAGGTGTCCACCTTCCGCAGCTGGATGCCGCCGTCCAGCCAGAGATTGGTGATTTCCCCATTCTCCTCCTTGGTCCGGACGGGGGTCATGCCGAAGGTCTCCCGGAAGAAGGCTTCCAGGGGGGCAATTTCCGTTACATCAATGGACACATGGTCCAGCGGGCAGTAGGTTTCGGTACAAGTGGTCATAGTTCAATGGCCTCCATATCCTCAGGCACATAGATGTTCCCGGAGAAGGCCGAAGCGGCCTCCCGGGTCATTTTTTCTCTCCGGTCGGGACCATAGTCCTCCGTATGGTAGATGACCATATTCCGGACGCCCATCTCCCGGGCCAGGTTTCCGGCATCCAGGCTGGTGACATGGCTGCGCTCGTAGGGCTTATAAATATCCCGGTCGGCGTACAGGCAGTAGGCCTCGCTGAAGAGCCACTTGGCCCCCTTGGCGTATTTTTCCGTGGATGGTTTCACTGGCTCGTCTCCGGCGAAGCAGAGCTTTTCGCCGTCGGGTAAATCCAGCAGGAAGCCGAACTGCTGCATCTTTTTGGAGCCGATGTCGAAGGCGGTGATGTGGAATCCCGCCAGGTCCAGCTCCTCCCCGTCAGTGACCTCCCGGAAAAGGATCTGGCTGTCAAAATACTTGGTCAGCTTCTTGCCCAGGATCATTTCGCAGATGGTCCGCACATCGTTGAGGGTCCGCTGACAGGCCGCCACAGTAAAGGTGCCGGTGTAGCCCTCCTCCGCCATGGCAGTGGCCACGGCCCGGATGACCCAGGGGGTGCCCAGAATGTGGTCGCTGTGGCTGTGGGTCACGTACATGCCGCCGAGAGCGGTGACAGGGACGCCCAGCTTGTCCAGCCGGACCAGGATCTCATTGCCGCCGCCGGCATCCACTAAGAGCTTCTTGTTTCCCTCTTCCAGCAGGAAGCAGGTGTTGTAGCGTTTGAGCACCAGGGCGCAGCCGGTGCCAAGGAAGGTCACTTTCATTGGAGTCTCTCCTGTGTTTCTTTTTCTCTATCCAGCCGGAAGGCCACACTGCGCTTCAGATAGGACAGGTAATCATCATCCTGGCACATCTCCTTGCCTTCGGCATCGGAGAGCTTGGCCACGGGACGGCCATTGACATATTGGAGCTTGATGACAATATTCAGGGCATGCTCGCAGGTGTCGTTGGTGACAAAGGTGCCGATACCGAAGGACACCCGGGCACGATCCTTGAAATAGTCATAGAGCTTCTGGGCGTGGTCAAAGTCCAGGCTGTCGCTGAACAGCAGCACCTTGGTCCGGGGGTCCACACCGTACTTCTGGAAATGGTGGATCATCTTCTCGCCCCAGACATAGGGGTCCCCGCTGTCGTGCCGGACACCGGAGTAGTTGTTGACCATGGACCGGTCAAAATCGTAGAGGAACAGGTCCGTGGTGATGGTGTCAGTCAGGGCCGTGCCGTTGTCCCCCCGGTACTCGTCGTACCAGTCGGCCATGGCGTAGTGGTTGGTGTAGGCCAGAGGGATGGAGTCGATGCCCTGGTACATCTGGACGAACTCATGGGCATAGGTGCCGATGGGGGTCAGGTTGTACTTCATGGCCAGGTACACGTTGGAGGTGCCGGCGCAGTTTTTCGTCTCCTGGGAGAGCCGGCGGACCACCTCGTCCTGCCAGGCCCGGGACAGCCGCCGGCGGCAGCCGAACTCGGCAAAGGAGAAGGTGTATTTCCCGGAATTGAAGTCCCGGATCTTCTGCTCCAGCTTTTCCCGGGCGGAGGCTTCCAGCACAGCGTAATTGTAGTGCATCCGGAAATAGACCTCGTTGACGATCTCCAGCAGGTAAATTTCAAACTGCATGGCAGAGAACATGGGCCCGTTTACCGTCAGCTCCAGTTCTCCCTTCTCCGTCAGCCCCGTGTGGACATACTCCCGGATGGGGTGCCACAGCCGCAGGAACTCCACATAGTCCCGCTTAATGAAGCGGATGGACCGCAGGTAGTTCAGCTCCGCCTTGGTAAAGCGTAGGGAGCACAGGTGGTCGATCTGAGAATTGATCTCCGAGAGCATCTCCGGGGTAAAGACGATGCCTTCGTTTCTGCACTTGAAGCAGTATTCTCCGATCAGGTCCGTGTGCTTGTGAAAGATCACCTGGTCCATGTTGAATTTGTACAGGTCCGTGTCCAGAAGAGACGTGACGATGGGTTCCAGTAACATAATGAAGCCTTCTTTGTTCGTTTTTCCCTCCTAGCCCTCTCCTGCTTGGAGAGGGTGCCGCCGCAGCGGCGGGTGTGGAGGGGACACCTAAAAGCTAAGGACGGGGTGCGTTGAGGAAGGGTAGTCCGTCCCCTATGCGGGTGGTAGGTTTGCACCATTCAAAGGGCGCGGTTTATACCGTTAGGGGTCCCCTCCACACCCGTCCTGGGCTGCGCCCGGTCCACCCTCTCCAAGCAGGAGAGGGCTTTTTCTCAGATACTTTGGGTCTGCCGGTTTTCCCGGGAGGCCAGGGCCAGGGCCCGCAGCTCCGGGTACAGGGGGTGGTTCTTTGGATTTACATAAGATTCCCAAGTTTTCCGGTCATCGGCGATCAGGTACTCCCGCATCTTCGAGGCGGAAATTTCAATGGTCTTGGGGATATAGAGCTCGGCGATGCGGACCCCCTGAACGGAGTCAAACCAGTCCAGGCGCCGGGATTCCTTGCCGGAGACCAGCAGGTCCGGCAGGCGGCCGAAGCGGTTTTGGACATTCTCCAGCACATAGTCCCCCCAGGCGGCGGTGTTGCCCACGCCGATGTCCGGAAGGGGGTAAACCTCCACCCCATGGCCAAAGAGGTTCTCCAGCAGCTGCCGCCGGAGCTCGTAGGGAAAGGGGTTCTTGCTGGTGCCGCTCTCCTGGGAGGAGCCGATGAAGATGCCCACCCGGTCGCACAGGGCCATAGCGGTGCGGATCATCTGCTCGTGCCCGGCATGGACCACCTGAAACCGCCCTACCAGGATCCCCAGAGCAAAGGGTTTCATGATCCCACTTCCTTTCCGTCGTATTGGAACTATTCTACCAGAGTATCCAATGGGAGTCAAACAAAATGTAAGAAAAAGCAAGAAAAACCCTCTCCTGGGAGAGGGTGGCACGCCGTAGGCGTGACGGTTGAGGGGCAGCATGCAGAACCGGGTCGGTGCCGCCCCTCATCCACCGCTGCGGCGGTCCCTTTCCCCCAGGGGAAGGTCAAGAGGTTACATATTGCTTTTAATGGTACTGATGAGGATATCCCCCGCCACGACTCTGTCTTCGGCGGCAAAGCCCTCGGCAAAATTGTCGGAATACAGCACCTGGGCATTGGGCGGGAACTCGTCGTCCCCCTCCCAGACCAAAATCTGCATCCGGTAGGGGCCCACAAAATCAAACTGATACCCTGCGTCGCCGTGGGGGAACTTGACGGCCCCCATTTTCTCGGCGGCAGCGCTGAAGGCTGCCACCCGGGTGCCGAAACTGTAGGCGGCCCGGGTCAGGACCCGGCCGGTGTAGGGCTTGATGTACATTTCTCCCCAGGGCATTTCCCGGAAGGTCTTCCAGGTGCCGCCGAAGGGGACGGCCTTGCTTTCCAGCAGGTAGCGCAGAAGGAAAGTCCTCGTGGGCAGCGGGGGCAGAGCACCGCCGTCCGGAGCGGTAAATTCACAGCCGGGGTGGGAGATGGCGAAGGTCCTTCCCAGGAGCTTTACCCGGAAGGAGCCCTCTTCAAAGGCCACATCCGGCAGACGCGCCAGGGCCTCCTGGGGGTTCAGGTCCCGGAAGAGGGCCTCGTAGTGGGCGAAGGGCACCTCTTCCTTGTGGTTTTCAATTTCCAATGGTTTATGCCTCCTGTACGCTGTGGGGGAACAGCCGGGAATCGGTGTGGGGGATGAAGCAGGCAGCCACAAAGGCGTCCATGTAGCCCGGGTGGGTGCTGAGCTCCAGATAGGTCATGTTGGAAGCCACTTCGGCGGTTTTGGCATTGGCCTCGTCGCTCATGACCATGGCGTAAGCGCCGGTCAAAGAAGAGTTTCCGATATAGTGGAACTTCTCGATGGGCACATCCGGGAACATGCCGATGTTCACAGCGTTTTTCATGTTGATGCCGGAACCGATGCCGCCGGCGACATACACATCGTCAATGCCCTCCACCGTCATGTCCACGCTCTTCAGAAGGGTATCGATGGCGGAGAAAATGGCGCCCTTGGCCCGGATGAAATTGTCGATGTCCACCTCGTTGATGGAGATCTCCCGCTCGGTCTCGCTTTCGCTGGCCTCAGCCAGAACGTAACGGCCCATGCCGTGGTGATCCCGGCGGATGCGGCTGCCCTCTTTCACAAACAGGCCCTTGGCATTGATGATGCCGCAGCGGAAGAGCTCGGAGATGATGTCGATGATGCCGGAGCCGCAGATGCCCACGGGCTTCTGCCCTGGGTCACCTACAATGGAGAGGGTAGGCTCCATGGTGTCCTTATCAATGGTGCAGGCCTCAATGGCACCGTCGGTGGCGCGCATGCCGCAGGAGATGTCGCCGCCCTCAAAGGCGGGACCAGCGGAGCAGGCGCAGCTCATAAGGAAGTCTCGGTTGCCAAAGACGATCTCGCCGTTGGTGCCCAGGTCGATAAACAGGCTCATTTCGTCCCGATCCCAGATGCCGGAGGCCAGGGTACCGGCGGTGATGTCGCCGCCCACGTAGGAGCCGATGTTGGGGGCAATGCGGACCTCCGCCAGAGGATTGGCAGGAAGATTCACATCCCCGGCCAGCAGACCATCCCAGTGGAAGAAGCTGGGGATGTAGGGCTCCATCCGCACGCTCTGGGCGTCCACGCCTACGAACAGGTGGTTCATGGTGGTGTTGGCGCCTACGCAGAGGCTCAGAATGCTCCGGGGATTGAGGGAGGCGGACTTGCACAGGCCCACCATAATGGGGGTCAGGGTCTCTTTGATGATGGCATCCTGGAGCTTTTTCTTACCGCCGGGCTTGCCCTGCTCAATGATCCGGTTGATGACGTCGGCGCCGTAGCGGATCTGGCCGTTGCCGGAGGAGCCCTTGGCGAGAATTTTGCCGCTGGTCAGATCCGTCATGACCATGGTCACGGTGGTGGTGCCGATATCGATGGCGCAGCCATAGATGGCGGTGTCCTCGGGGCCGCTGATCTCCATACAGGTGAAGGTCTTCCCCTCCAGGCGGCCCTTGACACAGACGTGGAAGCCATGCTCCCGCAGAACGGCAGCCATGCGGACCATCACCGTATGGGGAATGCGGACGGTCTCCACACCCAGAGCATCCTCAATGGCCCAGGTCAACCGCTCGTTGTCCGGCATGGTGTCCTCCAGGCTGGGCTCTGCCATGGTCAGAACCACGCTGCGGTAGGAATTGACAAAATGGATGCCGCTCTTCTTCAGGTCCTCCTGGGCCTTGTCGAAGATGGCCACCTCCTTGGGAGAGGACAGGTCTGCGGTCTTCATCCGGGACTGGTAGGCCGAGGCGATGTCCGGCACAAAGATGGTGCAGTCCCCGGCCACCTTGGAAGAGCAGCTCAGCCGCCAGCCCTCGGCATATTCCGCATCAGAGATGTGCCGGGTCTGGATGCTCTCCAAGTCTCCCCCAACCAGCTTCACCCGGCACTTGCCGCAGGAGCCATTGCCGGAGCAGGGCGCATCAATAGCCACATTGCTCCGCCGGGCCAGCTCCAGGAGATTATCGCCCACATTGCATTCGGCGGTAACGGGTTTGCCGCCTTCGATCTGAAAAATGACTTTTGGCATACAAGAAACCCTCTTTCTTCCGTTTTTGGTTTGATATGAGTATATCACAGCTTTGGCGGGTTGTCTAGGGGAATCGGTAAAAGTTTATCGGAAACGGCTGTAGTCATATTATACTAGACCTGAATCTGAATTTCTTCTATAGTCCGCCGGATATGGGGCCGGAGATCAATGGGTCGGATGTGCTGGATTGATGGGTTCTTATGTAAACGAACGGATTGACACGGACCGCCTACGGGCGAGGGAGGCGCTGGTCAGGGCGGGGAGGTGCTGCGCGCTAAGGCGGCCCTTGAGAATTGGGGTGCATATCAGAGCGGCGATTTCTATGTTTTTTAGGCCCTCTCCGAAAGGAGAGGGCCTAAAATCGTCTTTACTTGGCAGCAGGAAGCTTGTCAACGCCGCAATCTGGACATTCATCGGGACGGTAAAGTTTGATCCATTCGCTACTATTCGTAATAGGAGATGTGCAATGGGTGGCGTACGAATATCTCACATAGTAATCAACCGTCCCATCGTCGTTGTATTGGATGAAAACATCACCGGGCATGACATCTACACCGCTGCTACTGTTTCCGTTTTGGTCTATTTCTGCATCATCAGGCATCAAGTCCCCTTTTTTATCAACATTTTTCTTAGAGGTGAAAACTCTATCACCGATAGCAACAAAATTGGCCTGCATCCATCCGTCTGGAGAAATAGCGTAATCGTTGTAATTTGCATTTTGCCCCTCCGAAATGGTGACACGGGGGACGTAGACCTTTCCTTTATAGACATATCGATGTCCTGAAACTACGGGGAAATCGTCTGTCCAGTAAGGGTAAGTCTCTGTAGACTTTGGATACGGATGCCCCGTATGCAGGATATCGTCGACGGTCCATTCCTTTTTGGGCTCCTCCGGCGTATCCGGAGTCTCTTCTCCGCCTCCGATATCCCCGCTTCCGGTGCCGCCCCCTCCGGTAGTTCCTCCACCGCCGCCGCTGGGGTTGTCCTTCGTCGGGAACACCGGTCTTTCCGGCTTTTCCGGAAGAACGGGCGTACTTCCGCCGATATCGCCGCCGGCACTTGTCCAATGGATGTGATATCCCGGGTGGTTGCCGCCATCCGGGGTGTAGTAGCAGTAAATGTAGCCGCCCCGGTAGTCTTTTGTGGAATCGTACATGTAGTCGTCGCAGAAGGAGATGGAGACGCCGGAGTCCTTTGCGGTGCCCTTGCCGTAGGGGGTGGGCTCCGTCCAGGTCAGATTGCCGTTGCCGTCGTAGTACAGGGGCCTGGTGGCGACGGCCTCGGTGGCGGGCCGCGTTCCAATGATCTTGCCGGTATTGTAGGCTGTGGTGAAGAGGGCCTCGGCGCTGTGCATGGCCACGATGTCGGCGTTTTCCCGGTTCTTTTCCTGGTAGCTGCTGAAGGCCGGGTAGGCGATGGCCACCAGGGCCACGATGCAGCCGATGACGATCAGCATTTCCAGCAGAGTGAAGCCTTTATTTTTCTTCATGTTGCGCACCCTCCGATCTGTTTATGGTTTCCAGCAGCGCCGGTAATTCCGACAATCTGCCGATCTGCCAGGTGGGGACGATGTTCTCCGGGGCGGGTTTGCCCTGGGGGTTTACCCAGCAGGTGCGCATTCCCGCCTGGATGCCGCCCAGGATATCGGAGCTCAGGCTGTCGCCAACCATCAGGGCTTTTTCCGGGCTGTAGCCGGGAATGCGCCGGATGCAGGCATCGAAGAAGGCCTTGGAGGGCTTGTTGGCCCCCAGGTCCTGGGAGACGAAGACCTGCTCAAAATAGGGGTAGAGACCGGCGCTGGTGAGCCGCCCCTGCTGAACGGAGGCGGTGCCGTTGCTGGCTAAGAAGAGACGGTAGTTTCCACGGAGGGCATCCAGGGCCTCTTTTGCCCCGGGGAGGAAGTAGTGGCCGATGCCTAAGTTGTGCTCGTAGCTTCTGGCGACCTCCTGGGGGTCCGCCGGGATGCCTGTTTCCTGGAACAGGGCTTGAAACCGGCCGACAAGCACCTGGGCACGGGTGATCTCGCCCCGTTCCAGCTTTTCCCAGTGCTGCCGGTTGATGACGTGATATCGGTCCAGAACGGCCTGGGTGGGCTCCAGGCCGAAGGAACGGAAGGTTTCGGAAATGGCCAGCCGTTCCGCCTTGTGGAAGTCCAGAATGGTGTCGTCCAGGTCCAAAAATAGAATATCAATCATTTTTCTCTCCGCTCCACAATGGCGTTGGCGATCCGGCCGAATTCCGGGATCCCCAGAGTCTCTCCCCGGACATTCTCCGGGAAGCCGCATTCCTTTAGAATTTCTTCCGCTCCAGCCTTCCCCAGCTCTGCAAAGCCGGAGGCAAGACCGTTGCTCAGCTTCTTCCGCCGCATGGCAAAGCTGGCCCGGACCACTCGGAAGAACACATTCTTGTTCCGGATATCCCAGGGGCGTACTTCCCGGCGGCGCAGGGTGATGACCCCGGAGGTCACTTTTGGCTGGGGGATGAAGCAGTGGGGCGGTACATCGAAGAGGTACTCCGGCTCCGTATAATACTGGCAGAATACGGAGAACGCGCCGTAATCTGCCGTCCCCGGCTGGGCGGCGATCCGCTGGGCCACTTCCTTCTGGACCATGACGGTGACGGAGTCAAAGCAGTCCGCCTCTAATAGGGCCGAGAGAATGGGGGTGGTAATGTAGTAGGGCAGATTGGCACAGGCCATGGGCCGCAGCCCCGGGAATTTCTCCTGCACCAGGGCGGGGATGTCCTGCTTCAGCACGTCCCCCCAAAGGATCTCCAGGTTTTGGAACTCCCCCACGGTCTCCTGGAGGATGGGCTCCAACCGGGTATCCACCTCCACGGCGCAGACCTCCTTTGCCCGCAGGCAAAGCTGCTGGGTCAGCGGCCCGATCCCCGGCCCGATCTCCAGCACCCCGGCCTGGTCATCCACCCCGGCTTCCTCTGCTATGGAAGCCGGCACCCAGGGCGCAATCAGAAAATTCTGCCCCTTGGCCTTGGAAAAATGAAACCCATGAGCCGCCAAAAGGGGCTTCATCACCTGTATATCGCAAACATTGACCATACGTTTCTCGCCTTTCTGTACATTGGCATTCTGGGGGTATTATAGCACAGAACAGAAAGATTTGACAATCCCCGGAACCAATATAATTGGGGTGGGAAAAGAAAGACACCGCCGCGTACCGAAGGGTACGTGCGGCGGTGTGAGGGGCCGGGGCTACTTCGCCGCCTGGCTGCTCAGGTCCTTGATGACCTCTCCTGCCAGGATGAGTCCGGCTACGGCGGGAACGAAGGCATTGCTGCCGGGGATGTCCCGGCGGTCGGTGCAGTGGCGCTTGGTGCCCGGAGGGCAGATGCAGTGGGCCCGGCAGCTGATGGCCATGTCCTCAATGGGACGGATAGGCTCCTCCTCGGAGTAGACCACCTTCAGTTTTTTGATGCCCCGCTTCTTGAGCTCCCGGCGCATGACCCGGGCCAGAGGGTCTACCCGGGTCTTGTAGATGTCTGCCACCTGGAAAGCGGCAGGGTCCAGCTTGTTTCCGGCGCCCATGCAGCTGATGATGGGGGTATGGGTCTTGCTGCACTGTTCCACCAGGGCCAGCTTGGCGGAGACGGTATCCACTGCGTCCACCACATAGTCGTAGGCCTCAAAATCAAAGGTATCCGCATTTTCGGGCAGGAAGAAGCAGGTGTGCAGGGTCACATTCACGTTGGGATTGATCTCCAGGATCCGGTCCCGCATGGCCTCTACCTTTAATTGCCCCACGGTTTTCCGGGTGGCAATGATCTGACGGTTCAGGTTGGTCAGGCAGACCCGGTCGTCATCCACCAGGTCGATGGCCCCCACACCGCTGCGGACCAGGGCCTCGCAGACATAGCCCCCCACGCCGCCGATGCCAAACACGGCGACCCGGGAAGCGGCCAGACGCTCCATGGCGTCCTTTCCAAACAGCAGTTCCGTTCTGGAAAACTGATTCAGCATAGTTTTCTCCTTAAATCGATCGTTTTTCCTCTCCAAATCATACGCCGAAAAGCCTAGCTTGTCAATAAACTTTTGTAAAAAAATCAGGGCTTGCTATTGCAAAAGAAAACATTCAGGCGTATAATAAACATTATATTGCCGAATTATGGCGTTTTCAGGGAGGACAGGGTATGGGAGCAGGCTGGTTCACAGGCGGAGAGGCCGGGAAAGGGATGCGGGCATACCTGAAGTCCTTTGAGCAAATGGAGGACCGGGGATGCCTGGTGCTGCGGCGGGCGGATGTGCTGCCCGTGTGGATGTCCCAGGGAGCAAAGAAACTCCTGGGACGGGATCTGGAAGAGCTCAAGGAGGATGTGGTCCGTTTGGACCTGGGCTTCCCGGGCCGGGAGACGCCCTGGAGCTTCTATCGGAGCTTTACGGGGGCCACGGCGGAGCAAAACTTCACCCGGGAGGACGGGAAAGTACTGAAAATGACCGTCACCCGCTCCCAGGACCAGAAATATGACCTGCTTCTCTTCCGGGACGCCACGGATCAGGCCCACGAGCTGGAGAACATCCACCGGGAGGTGGAGCGGCTCCAGGAGGCAGACAGGTCCCGGACCGGCTTTTTCTCCCGGATGTCCCACGAAATTCGGACCCCTATGAATGGTATCACCGGTATGCTGTCCCTGGCGGAGAGCAAGCTCACCCCTCAGGACCCGGCCATGGAGTACCTGAAGCGGGCGGACGCCCTGGCAGGGCATATGCTGGGCCTTCTGAACGACATTCTGGATATTTCCCGGATAGAGGCCAACAAGGTGGAGCTGGAGAAAAAGCCCCTGTCTCTGCGCCGGTTGGGAGACCTGCTGCTGGAGATGTATTTCAAGACCCTGGAGGCGAAGGGTGTCCACTACAGCGTGGTTTTCGAGGACATGACCGTAGACTGGATCTTAGGCGACGAGATGCGGCTGCGGCAGATCATCATCAATCTGCTGTCCAATGCCGTGAAATTCACCTCCCAGGGTGAGATCAAGCTGACCTTCCGGCAGATGTTCCTGGGAGAAAATACGGTGGATCTGATGATCCGGCTCCACGATACCGGCATCGGCATGTCCCAGGAGTTCCTGAAGAAAATTTTCCAGCCCTTCGAACAGGAGAGCATTGAGACCTCCCACCGCTACGGCGGCACCGGCCTGGGTATGGCCATCACCGAGCAGCTGGTCCACCTGATGGGCGGCGAGATCATTGTCGAGAGCCAGCTGGGTGTGGGCAGTGACTTCTCTGTATTTCTGTCCTTCCCCCTGGCCCAGCCGGAGGCCGAGGCCCCGGTCGATGCAAAGGCGGCGGACGACAGCGAGGATGCGTTCAAGGGCCGCAGAATTCTGATGGCCGAGGACAACGAGACCAACGCCATGATCGCCCGGGAGATTCTGACGGAGATGGGCGCCGAGATCGATGTGGCCGGAAACGGCCAAAAGGCGGTGGAGGCCTTCGAGGGCAGCGAACCGGGGCACTACGACTTTATCCTGATGGATGTCCAAATGCCCGTGATGAACGGCCGGGATGCTGCCAAGGCCATCCGGGCCCTGGACCGCCCCGATGCAAAGACCATTCCCATCTTCGCTCTGTCTGCCGACGCCTTTGTGGAGGACCGGCGGCTGTCCATCCAGGCCGGCATGAACGACCACTTCGCCAAGCCGGTGGATTTCCAGGCGCTGCGGAAAAACGTCAGCGCTCACCTGCGGTAAAAAAGCCCTCTCCTGCTTGGAGAGGGTGGACCGGGCGCAGCCCGGGACGGGTGTGGAGGGGACCCCTACATGTTCAGAACGGTCTTCGATGCACGGAAAATTTGTCGGCTTTTGTAGAGAAAACACCCCATTCAACGGGGCCCGGTTTGTTATTTCAGGGGTCCCCTCTACACCCGCCGCTGCGGCGGCGCCCTCTCCAGGCAGGAGAGGACAAGGGGATGGGAGCATAAAGGAGAGAGATAAAAATGATACTGGAACAATCCAAGCAGATCGTCCAGGAGGTCAGCAAGGCCTTTATCGGAAAACAGGAAGTCATTGAAAAGGTGCTGATGACCATCTATGCCGGCGGTCACGTTCTGCTGGAGGATTCCCCCGGCGTAGGCAAGACCACCCTGGCCCTGGCCTTTTCCCATGCCTTGGGCCTGAGCAGCAAGCGTATCCAGTTCACGCCGGATACCCTGCCCTCGGATATCACCGGCTTTTCCATGTACAACCGGGAGACCGGCACCTTTGAATACCGGGAAGGTGCGGTCAACTGCAACCTCCTTTTGGCCGATGAGATCAACCGTACCTCTCCCAAGACCCAGTCTGCTCTTTTGGAGACCATGGCCGAGGGTACAGTCACAGTGGACGGCGAGACCCACACCCTGCCCAAGCCCTTTATCTGCATTGCCACCCAGAACCCCCTGGGCGCAGCGGGCACCCAGATGCTGCCGGAAAGCCAGCTGGACCGGTTCATGGTGTGCCTGTCCATCGGCTATCCCAGTACCGAAGACCAGATGAAGATCATCCGCTCCCAGCGGGGGGCGGTGCCCCTGGAGGATGTCAAACCTGTGGTCTCCGCCGAAAACATTCTGGAGATCCGGAAATACCTGTCCTCCCTTCGCCTGACGGACACGGTGCTGCGCTATGCGGTGAACCTGTGTGAGCAGACCCGGGTCCATCCCCAGGTGGAGATGGGTGTGTCCCCCAGAGGCATTTCCGCCCTGGTGAGCATGGCCCAGGCCCACGCCGTCCTGCAGGAGCGGAATTACGTGATCCCTGAGGATGTGCAGAGCGTCTTCCCGGATGTCTGCACCCACCGTGTGACCCTGGTGCCCCAGGCCCGGGTAGACGGCGTCTCCGTCCGGGATGTGCTGGCCCAGATATTGGCCCAGGTGAAGCCTCAGGGCGAGACCCGGTAAGCGCTATGGCAGTAGGTCGTATTACCTATGCCCTGGTGCTGGCGGTTCTGGCAGCGGCTGCCTTCTTTTCCGGCTCTCCCATGGCCCTGCTGTGCCTGGCCGCGTTGGCGGCGGTGGGCATTGCCATGGGACTGCTTCTGATCCGGGACCAAAAGAATATCCGGCTGTCCTGCACCATTCACCCCGGCGGCCAGGTGGGAAGCCCTTTGGAGCTGGAGCTGGAGGCGGCAGGCGCGGGGCGGCTGCTGGCCACCAAGACGGTGCTGGCGGAGCTGGAAGCGGCCAACGCCATGACCGGCAGGACCCAGAGGTATTCCCTGGTGCTGCCTCTGCTCCGGGGATGCTCCAAGTACGCCATGGACATCACGCCGGAAAACTGCGGCGAGATCACCATCAGCTGCGTCAGCGCCGAAATTCGGGACCATCTGGATTTGTTCCGCAAACAAATATCCGGGTTCGATTCGGTGAAAACCACGGTCTATCCCCAGCGGGTCCGGCTGGATGTGCTCCTGGACCCCAATACCGGCGGCAGCCCCCGGGAGGACGGCCCCACCCAGAATAAGCGGGGCAATGACCCCAGCGAGGTCTTCGACCTGCGGGAATATGTGCCTGGGGATGATATCCGCTCCATCCACTGGAAGCTCTCCGTGAAAACGGACGAGCTGATCCTCCGGGAGCCTGGCGCCCCAACCTATTACGATCTGGCGGTACTGGCGGATTTCGGCCTGGAGCAGGACGGGGCGGAAACGAACCCCATAGAGCGCAATGCCGTCATTGCCTACGGTACGGCGGCGCTGTTTGATCTGGCCCGCCGGGGCATTCGGTGCTGCCTGGCGGTACCCACTGCCTCCGGGATGTGCCTGATGCCCATATCCGACCGGTCGGAATGCCGTGGGGCTTTGAGCCGCTGGATGGGCTTGCGGCTGCCCCAAAACGCGGGAGACGCGCTGAAGCTCTTCCGTTCCGAGCATTTAGACAGTCAATTTTCCCGGGTGCTGCTGCTCAGCGCCGGGAAGTTGACCCGGCAGCAGGATATGGGAGGCTTCCGGGCCTCCGTAACGGTGCTGTCCGCCGTGGCGGGTGGCCAGGAGAATACGGGCGCCGCCCTAGGGGTCCGGGTGCGGGAGCTGCCCGCGCCGCCTCCGAAGGGGAAGCCCTGCCGGGTTTCCTGCTGAGAAAAGAAGAAGGAGAATGGAATGAATCGATCGGTGATCCGCCCGGTGCGCTCTGCGTCCCGCCAATGGAATTTCTTTTGGTGGATGTGCCTGGGCTGCCTGCTGATGGCAGGCGCTGTCCAGGCGGTGGCGGGCCCTATGGAGCTGACGCTGCTTTCCCGGTGCCTGCTGTGGCTCAGCGGCGCGGCAGTGGCGGCGGCCTTCTGGTTCCGGGAGCGGAACCGGCTGCTGCTTCTGGCCCCCTGGGTGCTGCTGGCGGCGGCCCTGTTTGTGGGCAATCCCATCCGGGGCGGCGGCAGCTGGCTGGACGGGATGCTCCTGCGTTGGAACCAGGCCCATAACGACGGCCTGCGGCTCATCGGCATGGTATCCACAGAGGGGGACCGGCTGGCCTTCTGCCTGGAGCTCTCTGCCTTGTTCGGCCTGGGCTGCGGCATCGTCATTCGAAAGAGAAGCACCTTGGCCTGCCTGGGGCTGTCTGCCCTTGTGCTGTGCCTGTGTGTGCTGGGCCAGTGCCTGACCAATCTGGTCTGCGCCATGGTGGCCAGCGTCCTGTTGGGAGTCCTGGTCACCGGTCCCGACGGCCAGGCCGGCCACCGGGGCTGCGTACTCTGGCTGCTGGTCACCTTGGCCTTTGCGGGTTTCTCCCTACTGCTGCCCGGGGAATTTGCCGGCTACAATGCCTGGCGGGAGGGATTGGCAGAGCATATCGAGACGCTGCGCTACGGCGAGAAGCTCCTGCCCCAGGGAGACCTGTATCGGTCCGACGAATTGAAGGCCGGAGAGGGCGCCGTGCTGGAGGTGACCAGCGAGCAGGAGAAGAATCTATATTTGGCTTCCTTTTTGGGAAGCGTCTATGAAAACGGCGCCTGGCAGCCTCTGCCAAAGTCCAGCTACGGCGGAGAGAATACGGGACTGCTCCGCTGGCTGAAAAAGCAGAACTTTGTGCCCCAGACCCAGCTGGCCCAGTATGAGCGGCTGGCGGAAGGGGAGACGGAAACCAACCATCTGGCGATCCGGGTGCTCTCCGGGCGGCGGGATGTGCTCTACGTCCCGACTTCTCTGGAGACGGTCATCCGGAAGGGGCAGGTGCGCTACGATGGCCTGGTCCTGTCCCGGGGACTCTTCGGCCAGCGGAAGTATACCCTGGCAGAACGCTCCAGCTCCAAGCCCGGGGAGCTGTCCGTCCCCGCCGACTGGCTGATGTCCCCCAAAACCGAGGCGGAGGCCGCCTATGCCCAAGCGGAAAGCGCCTATCGGGATTTTGTGTACAACGAATATACCCAGGTGGACCCGGGATTGGCAGAGGCCGTCGAAAGGGTTTTCCACCAGGAGGAACCCCAGTCCGACAGCGTCTTCGGCATCCTGACCCTGGTGCGCCAGGTCCTGCGGACCAATGAAAGCCTGGACGAGTCCGCCGTGACTCCGTCAGGGGAGGACCCCATTGCCTATTTCCTGACCCGGAGCCACCGGGGTGGGGAGATGCTGTTTGCTTCCGCCGCCGTGGAGGCCCTCCGGTCCTACGGCATCCCGGCGAGATACGCGGAAGGGTACTATATGACCTCCGCTGACCTGAATGCCGACGGGGCGGCCCAGCTGACAGGGGCCAATGCCCATGCCTGGGTGGAGGTCTACTTCGACGGCATCGGCTGGCAGGCCCTGGACGTGGTGCCGGGCTGTTACTACGATCTGGTGAGCCTCCAGGAGATGGTCAGTCTCCCGGATGACATCAGCCGGACCTCCGCCGTGGTCAAAAACGAGGACGGCCTGGAGGGACTCGGCGACAGCGGTGAAACCGCTCCCCATGAGGAGGAACCTGTGCCCAGCGCATCCATCGGTGTTGCCTGGGTGCTGCCCATCCTGGGCTGCGCACTGGTGATCGGCATCATTGGCCTGCTGATCGGGGAGTGCGTCCGCTTCTGCATGGATTTGCTCCTGAGACGGCGCTGGGACCGGATGTCCCCCGCCGCCCGGGCGGAGCTGGCAAAAGAGATCCTCTACCGCTTCCTCTCCGCCTGGGGCATCCAGGCCAGCCTGGGCTGGAAGACAAAGGATGTGGATGCTCTGGTCACTGAGTGCTGCCCCAGGGCAAGACCCGGAGACTATACCAGGGTCTGCAACCTGCTGGAAAAGAGCATCTACGGCGATATCCCGCCGGAGGTTTACGAGGAACGCACCATCCGGGCCTTCCTGAAGCGCATCTCCAAGCCCGGCCCCAAAACCAAACTCCGCGCCAGACTCCATGCCCGCTACTGCTGGGTGGATCTGGTGTGAAATGAATCGAAAAAGGCTGTCATTGCCACACCAGCGTGCGCGCTGGTTCGCAATGACAGCCTCTTTTTCCCCTTTTAATGAAACGGATGCCTGCACCCATACAGGAACACGCCCACCCAGCTGAGGAGCACGGGCCAGCCGGTTAAGATCAGCAGCCACTCCAGGCCCAGCTTGGCCGTCAGGGCCAGGGCAAGATATGCGGCGCATCCCGCCAGCGCCAGGACAATGCCGATGATCCACAGGCAAAGTGTGTACTTTTTCTCCGTGGGCAGTCCCATCTCGTCGATCCAATTCCAAAGTCTTCTCATCTTTTTCTGCCTCCTTTTTTCTTAGAGCCTACTCCCGCCGGGTAAAACCCGCAACGGCGCAACGGTAAAGGAAATGTAAAGTTTGTAAATTTTACATGGGCTTTACACAAAACACAATTTAGGCTTTACGCGTTACAAATAAACTATAGGCAGAAAACAGGGAACGAAGATTCCCGGAAAGAAAAAGGATAAAGCTATGGATATTTTTGGGGTACTGAATCTCATCGGCGGTCTGGCGCTGTTCCTTTACGGAATGTCCGCCATGGGCGACGGACTGGTGATGCTCTCCGGAGGCCGGCTGGAGCAAATTCTCGAAAAGCTGACGAAGCGAAAGATCATGGCGGTGCTGCTGGGCCTGCTGGTCACGGCGGTGATCCAGTCCTCCTCGGCAACTACCGTTATGGTAGTGGGCTTCGTCAATTCCGGCATCATGAACCTGCAGCAGGCCGTAGGCATCATCATGGGCGCCAACATCGGCACCACGGTGACCTCCTGGATGCTGTCCTTGGTAGGCATTGAAGGCAGCAACCTGTTTTTGAAGCTCTTAAAGCCCAGCTCCTTCTCCCCCATTCTGGCGGCGGTGGGCGTGATCCTCACCATGACCGCCGGGAAGAGCGACAAGCGCAGAAACGTAGGCAGCATTCTGGCGGGTTTCGCCATTCTGATGTTCGGCATGGAGACCATGAGCTCCGCCGTGTCGCCGCTTGCCAAGGACGAGGGCTTTACCAGCATCCTCACCGCTTTTTCCAACCCCATCCTGGGCATGGCGGCCGGCGCGCTTTTAACGGCCGTCATCCAGTCCTCCTCCGCCTCCGTCGGTATCCTTCAGGCCCTGTGCGTCACCGGGGCAGTGAGCTTCGGTACGGCCATCCCCATCATCATGGGCCAGAACATCGGCACCTGTGTCACGGCGCTCCTGTCCTCCATCGGCGCCAGCAAAAACGCCCGCCGGGCCTCCCTGATCCATCTTTATTTTAATTTAGTTGGCACTTTGCTCTTTACTGTGGTATTCTATACCTGCAACGCATTCTTCCCCTTTGCCTTCCTGTCCCAGGCCGCCGGAGCGGCGGACGTGGCCGTGATCCACAGCCTCTTCAACATCGGCTGCACCATCGTCCTGTTCCCCTTCTCCAATGTGCTGGTGAAGCTGGCTACCCTCAGCGTTCCCGAAGGAAAGACGGAAAAGGCGGGGGAGAAGGCCCTGCCCGCCCCGCTGCTGGCTCTGGATGAGCGGTTCCTGGACCGGCCTTCCTTTGCTATGGGCCTTTGCAAGGACGCCGTGGACCACATGGCAGACCTGGCCCGGAACTCCTTCCAGATGGCCATGGATGTGCTGGACAACTATTCCCAGGCTGGGCTGGACACGGTTGCGGCCATGGAGCAGGAGGCAGACAGCTACGAGGATGTGCTGGGCACGTATCTCGTCAAGCTCTCCAGCCGGGACCTGAACAAGACCGACAGCCGGACATTGACCATCCTCATGCACTGCATCAACGACTTTGAGCGGATCTCCGACCACGCCATCAACCTGGCGGAATCTGCCCAGGAGCTTCACGACAAGGGCCTGACCCTCTCGGAAGAGAGCCGCCGGGAGCTGGCCACCTACGGCAAGGCCGTCAGCGACATTCTGGACCTGACCGTCAGCGTCTTCGCCGCGGATGACACCAAGCGGGCCCGGGGGGTGGAGCCTCTGGAGGAGGTCATCGACAAGCTGAGCATCGAAATGCGCCAGCGCCACATCGAGCGGCTCCGCCGGGGGGCCTGTTCCCTGGAGGCGGGGCTGATTCTGGAGGATATCCTTACCGGCTACGAGCGGGTATCGGACCACTGCTCCAACGTGGCCGTGTGCCTCATCGAGGTCCACGCCGACGAGTACGAGACCCACGAATACCTGAACCTCACCACCAAGGGCGACGACCCCTGGTTCCGGGAGGAGTATGACCGGCTGAAGAACGTGTACCTGCTGCCGTAACCCCTCAACCTTCCCCTGGGGGAAGGTGCCGCCCCAGCGGCGGAAGAGGGGCGGCATCAGGCCGGTTCTGCGTTCCGCCCCACACCCGTCAGGGCCTTCGGCCCTGCCACCCTCTCCTGGGAGAGGGTATTGAAGGAAGGAGTCTAAATTCAATGGCACTGATCTACATCGTCGAGGACGACGACAACATTCGGGAAATCGAGACCATCGCCCTGAAAAACAGCAATTATATGGTCAAGGACTTCGCCCGGGCATCGGATTTTTACAAGGCATTGGAAGCCCTGCTTCCGGACTTGGTGCTGCTGGACGTGATGCTGCCGGACGAAAACGGCTGCGACATTGTCCGCCATCTCCGGGCCAACACCGTGACCAAGCGGCTGCCTGTCATCATGGTCACCGCCAAGACCTCGGAGATGGACATGGTCAAGGGCCTGGACGACGGGGCCGACGACTACATCAAAAAGCCCTTCTCTGTTATGGAGCTTCTGAGCCGGGTGAAGGCCCTGCTCCGCCGGACCCGGGAAGAAGGCGGCAAGCAGCTGATGGTGGGCAGGATCCAGCTGGACCATGACCGGCACACCGTGCTGGCCGACGGCAAGCCGGTGGAGCTGACCTATAAGGAGTATGAGCTTTTGCGCTACCTGATGATCAACGCCGAGATGGTCCTGTCCCGGGAGAGCATCATGCGCTTCGTCTGGGGGACGGAATTCGAGGGAGAGACCCGGACTGTGGATATGCACATCAAGACCCTGCGGCAAAAGCTGGGCCCCTGCGGCCGCCAGATCGGCACGGTCCGCAACGTGGGCTATGTGCTGCAAAGCGCCCCGGAGGATAACCTATGAAGCAGAAGATCAACCTGCGACTGGCCCTCATCTCCCTGGTCGCCCTGGTACTCACCACTCTGGGGGTCACAAGGGTCTACTATGACCTGTTCCAGCAGCAGGTCCGCAAGGACCTGCGCATCACCGCCCAGATGCTTTCCGCCGCCAAGGTATTTACCGATGGGGAGCAGATCAGTCTGCCCTCCGGGGATCTGCGGGTCACCTGGGTGGCCAAGGACGGCACCGTCCTCTATGACAACGAGGCGGAGGCCAAGAGCCTGCCCAACCACGCCGACCGGCCGGAAATCCAGCAGGCCCTGACAGAGGGCGCCGGGGAGACGGTCCGCCGGTCCGACACCTTCAACATGAACACCTTCTACTATGCCCTGCGGCTTTCCGACGGCACGGTGCTTCGCTTGGCCGCCCAGGCCAGGAGTATGCAGAGTGTCTTCCTGGCGGCGGGACCGGTGGTGTTTCTCATCGCCCTGGTGATCTTCGGGGCCTGCCTGCTGCTGGGCCACCTGCTCACCGCCCAGCTCATTGCCCCCATTGACCAGATGGCGGAGCACCTGGACGAGCCCGGCAGCGTCACCGTCTACCGGGAGCTGGAGCCCTTCGCCCACAAAATTCGATCCCAGCACGAAAAGATCCTGGCCGCCGCCAAGAGCCGCCAGGACTTCACCGCCAACGTGTCCCACGAACTGAAAACGCCTCTCACCGCCATTTCCGGCTATGCCGAGCTCATTGAAAACAAAATGGTGGACGAGGACCAGCAGCTCCGTTTCGCCGGGGAGATCCGGAAAAACGCTGCCCGGCTTCTGAGCCTCATCAACGACATCCTCCAGCTCTCCGAGCTGGACGACGCAGACCGGCCCCAGCAGGTCCAGAGTGTGGAGCTCTTTGCCTTGGCCCGGGAGGTTTGCCAGGCTATGCAGGTCCAGGCCGACAGCCGGAAGATCCGCCTCCAGTGCTTTGGCCGGGAGGCTACCGTCACCGGCGACCGGGAAATGCTGAAGGAGCTCATGGAGAACCTGATCCAGAACGCCATCCGCTACAACCATGAGGGTGGCTTCGTCCAGGTCACCGTCAAGGAGTCCGCCGGCAAGGCGGTGCTCATGGTGGAGGACAACGGCATCGGTATCCCCAAGGACGCCCAGGAGCGGGTCTTTGAGCGGTTCTACCGAGTGGACAAAAGCCGCTCCCGGGAAACCGGCGGCACTGGTCTGGGTCTCGCCATCGTCAAACACATTGCGATGATCCACGATGCCGACATCACTCTGGACTCCAACCTGGGCCAGGGGACCAAGATCACCGTGACATTTTGAGACCGGCAAGCCCCCATCCTGTTTTTGAGGATGGGGGCTAAAATTTTCTTTTTCGCCTACTTGACATTTGGGGAAAACGTGGTATGATAATGCCATAACAATTCAACGGTTGCTTAATCGTTAAATAAAAATGACAAAGGAGATCCCAACCATGAAGAAGACTTATAAGATCGATGTTGACTGCGCAAACTGTGCCAACAAGATGGAAGAAGCTGCCCAGCAGACCCCCGGCGTCAAGAACGCTACCGTGAATTTCATGATGCTGAAGATGATCGTGGAGTTCGACGAGGGCGCGGATGTGAAGGCCACCATGCAGCAGGTCCTGGCCAACTGCAAGAAGGTGGAAGACGACTGCGAGATCTACCTGTAATGATTTTCCCTTGCGAACCGGCTGAAAGCCGGTTCGCAAATACTATGTGAGGAAAGGAAGGAGTCACATGACAAAGAAACAACAAAAATCCCTGATCCGTATTCTGGTTTCCGCGGCGTTGCTGATCGTTCTGCAGATGATCCCGGCGGAAAGCTATGATGCGTTGTTTGGTTCCTTCGGCCGCTGGGTGCGGCTGGGGGCTTACCTCGTTGACTATTTCATCATCGGCGGAGATATCCTGAAAAAGGCCTGGAAGGGTATCCGCAATCATCAGGTTTTTGATGAATGCTTCCTGATGGCCGTGGCCACCGTAGGCGCTCTGGCCCTGGCCATTGCGGAAAACGGCGACTACCTGGAGGCCATTGCTGTTATGCTGTTCTACCAGATCGGCGAGTGGTTCCAGAGCTACGCCGTGGGCAAGAGCCGCCGGAACATCTCCGAGCTCATGGACATTCGGCCGGACTACGCCAACATCGAGCGGGACGGGAAGCTGGAGAAGGTGGACCCGGACGAAGTGGAAGTCGGCACCATCATTGTGGTCCAGCCTGGTGAGAAGGTGCCCATTGACGGTATTGTAGAGGAAGGCACCTCCAGTCTGAACACCAGCGCCCTCACCGGCGAGAGCGTGCCCAGGGAGACTGCCCCTGGGGCCGAGGTCATCAGCGGCTGCATCAACCTCACCGGCGTGCTGAAGATCCGCACCACCAAGGAGTTCGGCGAGTCCACCGTGTCCAAAATCCTGGACCTGGTGGAGAACGCTTCCTCCCGGAAGTCCAAGTCCGAGGACTTTATCGCCAAGTTCGCCCGGGTCTATACCCCCGCGGTGTGCTACAGCGCCTTGGCTCTGGCGCTGCTGCCCCCCATTGTCCGCCTGGTCCTGGGCATGAGCCCTGCTTTTGGGGACTGGGTCTACCGGGCTCTGACCTTCCTGGTCATTTCCTGCCCCTGCGCCCTGGTCATTTCCATCCCTTTGAGCTTCTTTGCCGGCATCGGCGGGGCCAGCCGGGAAGGCGTGCTGGTCAAGGGCTCCAACTATCTGGAGACCCTGTCCGAAGTGGACACGGTGGTCTTCGACAAGACCGGCACCCTGACCCAGGGCGTCTTTGAGGTCACCGGCGTGCACCACAACTCCCTGGAGGAGCACCGGCTCTTAGAGCTGACGGCCCTGGCGGAAAGCGCCTCCTCCCATCCCATCAGCAAGAGCCTGCAAAAGGCCTACGGCCAGCCTCTGGACCGCAGCCGGGTAACGGACATCCAGGAGGTCTCCGGCGAGGGCGTCACCGCCAAGGTGGACGGCATCACTGTGGCCGCCGGCAACCGGAAACTCATGAAGCGGCTGGGCATCCCCTACCAGGACTGCCACAGCACCGGCACCATTGTCCATGTGGCCATTGACGGAGCCTACGCCGGACACATTGTCATCTCGGATCTTTTAAAGCCCTCCGCCAAGACCGCCATGGAGTCCCTTCGGGCTTCCGGTGTGAAGCAGACCGTTATGCTCACCGGCGACATTGACGCCGTGGCCCAGGCCACCGCCAAGGAGCTGGGCATCAACACCGTCTACAGCGAGCTGCTCCCCGGCGACAAGGTCAGCAAGGTGGAGGAGCTGCTGGGCAAGAAGCAGACCGGCAAGCTGGCCTTCGTGGGCGACGGCATCAACGACGCCCCGGTCCTCAGCCGGGCGGACATCGGCATCGCCATGGGCGCCATGGGCTCCGACGCGGCCATTGAGGCGGCGGACGTGGTGCTGATGGACGACGACCCTATGAAGATCGCCAAGGCCATCCGCATCTCCCGGAAGTGCCTGCGGATCGTACACGAAAATATCGTGTTCGCCATCGGCATCAAGCTCCTGTGCCTGCTGCTGGGCGCGCTTGGCATCGCCAACATGTGGGCCGCCATCTTCGCCGACGTGGGCGTCATGGTCCTGGCTGTGCTGAACGCCATAAGGGCGCTGATGGTGAAGGATTTATAAAAAGCTGTTTTCCAAGTCCTTTGCAAACTGATATGCTCCCTCTAGGGTAGGTACTCGAAATAAGAGAGGTTTCGAGGCTGCGCTAGGGGGAGCATTGCTGCGTCAAGGCAGGAGGTAAGAAACAATAACTACACGGTGTAATACTTCTGATTTCTGCTTTTGGGTTTCCCCGGAATGGTCATTGCCAGCTTTCCATTCTCAAGCAGCGGCTGAACATAATGTTGCATGACGTAAAAAATGGTTTTAACCCCCAGATGATCCGCAATTTCCTGACGGCTTCTGGGCTGCTTGCAAAAGTCAAGAAGATTATCTGTTTTTTTCACGGCGGCCTCTACAGCACTGCTTTCCATCTTGTTATACAGCGTTACAACAAACTCATTGCGACGATTCTCAAACTTCGGCTCTGGCAGCCCGTACTCCTTCATGGCATTGCGCATAGTTGGAATGCCGGAATAACGATGCTCTGCCGCAGTCAGCATTTCGGTCATAACCGCCAATGCCGGGTTACGAAGGTCCGGCTTTGCAATGCCGAGCTGCTCAATACTCATTCTTCCATACAGGCTTCCTGGGCTGTGAATCTCTACTCGGTCGATGAAAAAGTCGATCTGAATGGGAGTGCCCTCGGTATGGATGCTGTAGTCACGGTGGATCACTGCATTCAGGATTGCTTCGCGCAGAGCCTCAATTGGGTATTCTGTTTTGTCCTTTCGAATACCGGTTTCTTTGCTGATGATGGTCTTTACTTTCATGTTTCGGAGGCAAAAGTTTAATGCTTCCTCTACCATTTCTGGAATAGTCCCACTGATTCGTTTGTTGTCAATAAATCGTGCGGATTCCGCATCCACGTCTCCAATTTGGGTCCCGGGAACAACGATTGCCGTAATAGCGAGCTGTGGGAAATAGCCTTGAGGATAGATGCCAAAATTCATGACCGCTGCCACTGTGGGAATTCCATTTCTGGTAACATTTAGCATCTCCAGCACCTGATTTTGCGATAGTCTGGAAAATCCTGGACGGTCTATGCTCATTTTCTCAATATATCTTTCAATGCTGCTCCTATCCAGCATATTCATGGACGCCCGTTCTACCTGCCGCTCATCATCATGGAGGTGCTTGCGGAATGCTTCAAAGGAGTATAATTCATAGTCGGTCATTGGCAAATCTGCGTCGCCAACACGAATGTAGGAGCCCTTGGTACGGCCTGCACCGCGATAGTAACAGGGCCGCTCCGAAATATCAACTGCGGGAATTTCGGCAGAAACGATGATTTTTCTATGAAATTCGGTAATTGTAAACACCGCCCGCACCGGAGGCTCCATTTGCAGACACTGTTCCGTGACTTTTTTCTGCAAGTCCTGAGCGTCATACACACCAACAACTTGGTATGCTGCCTTTTCGTCAATCCCAAATACCAAAACACCGCCACTGTCTTGATTAGAAAAGCTGGAAAGGGTATCGTACAGCCTTTTGGGACAATCGGTATATGCGGCTTTTAGCTCTGTTGTTTGTTCTTCTGATTGCTGTTTGCAAATTTTGTTTGCTAATTCAATCAATTCTTCTGTTAACAAGCAAACACCACCCTTCAATAAACTAATTTTAGCAAAGTGAGTTTGCAAAATCAAGTGAATTTTGCAAACTACTTTCTACGAGGGGGCGTTAGTGAAGAATTTATAAAAAGCTGTTTTCTAAGTCCTTTGCAAACTGATATGCTCCCTCTAGGGTAGGTACTCGAAATAAGAGAGGTTTCGAGGCTGCGCTAGGGGGAGCATTGCTGCGTCAAGGCGGTTTGTTTGCTGATTTAAGCGATTCTTCTGTTAATAAGCAAACACTAACTTTCAATAAACTAACAATAAGCAAATATTGACTTTCAATAAACTCAATTTAGCAAAGAGAGTTTGCTAAATTGAGGGATTCAGCAAAGTGGTTGCCGCGAGGAGAGGACGGGGCTTTGATTTTATAAATGCTCAGAGACCATTGCGGTAAATGTGAACGTGCGCTTATCCGTATCGTAGTCCCATTCGTAGTCGCCGTCGTATTTGTGGATGGTGGCTTCGACGCTTTTTAGGCCGAAGCCATGCAGGCCGGTGCTGGATTTCGTGGAAATCAGGCGATTTCCAGACTGCTTGGGAGGTTTATCACAGCTGTTGCTGACGATGATGACACTGTAGCGGTTGCGGTATACGGTGCTCAGGGAAATGTATTTTTCCGTAGACTGCTCCGCCGCGGTGACAGCGTTGTCCAAAAGGTTCCCGAGGATCGCCACCAGGTCGATGTCCTCCAATTGGGAGAGGTTGCAGGTCTTGACATCGGCCTCAAAAGCAATGCCGCGCATTTTGCAGTCGATTTCGTACTTGTGCAGCATAACATCCAGCAGCTTGTTGCCGCTGGTGCGGCTTCGGGAGTAGTCTTTCAGCTGTTCGGACAATTTCGTCACATAGCCGCTGATCTTCGGGTCCTCGTTCAGGGCTTGGATGGCGGCAAGGTGTTTCTTTGCGTCGTGGGCGTAGATCATAAGCTGTTGGTTTTGCTGGTCCAGGATTTGATAATAAGACTGTTCTGTTTGAAGTCTGTCCAGCTCGCTTTGGATTTGCAGGGTCTGGCGGTCCTTCTTTACTTGGTGGGAATAGGCGAAGAAAAGAAAAATGGTCGATATAAAAAGGCAACCGCTGAGAATGGACAATAGAAGTTGCGTGCCAGAACTGGTATCCGGCTGTGCGCATATATGCCAAAATCCCGCTTGACATACCACCGTTGACATCGGGTAAACGAGAAAATCTAATGGTACTGTATTTTGATTGTCTCCAGGCTGGAGGACCCTGATAAACAACAACGTAACAAAAAAATAAAGCGTTTTGATAGTAATTGCTTGAGAAATCATTAGCAGAACATTTGTATTGTAACCTAGGAAGGTGTCGCCAACGAGAGTAGAACTTATAGCCACAACCGAAACCTCAATTGATGCATTGATGATTCCAAGAATAGTAGCATAAAACATACATTTGGAAGGGGACGATTTAAAGCAAATATAAAAGAAGAGTATGTTAATCAGCCAGGTTGTAAGAGCATTAATCGCACCGTTGTTATGAACCAATATATTTACTGACGATCCCAGTGTGAACAGACCTGCACCGATTAGAACTGTTCTAATCACCTTGAATTTACGTTCAAGCAAGGAAGAAAAGAATATATAAGATATGGACATCTCAACAAGATAGATGCACCAGGAAAACAGTGGATTCAGCATGTTACTTCCTCCGCAAATACGCAAACCAGAATTTATGAAATTCGGATTGTCTTCTGGGCGCAATTGGGATGTGGGTCCCATCAGTAAGGAGAAGTTCCGTATAAGTATAACGATTTACATAATGCAGGTTGACAAGAAAAGATTTATGGACAGGGTAAAAGAATAGCTGGGGCAGCTTTTCAGAAAGGTCATCAAATTTATCCGCTGTGGAATATACCTTTTCCGATGTAACAACGCTGGCACGCCTACCATCCCGGGTGACATAGAGGATATCGTCCGCAATCACTTGCTGTATGGCGCTATTTTCCGATAGAAACAGGTCTATATAGGCTCCGTCGATGTACTCCATCGCTTTATCGAGCCCTGCATATAGCCGATTGGCATTGAAGGGCTTTTCAAAGAACCGGAATGCTCGAAGGTCCATGGCATCGTCCTGATAGGATTCATAATTGGTCACAAAGAACAGAGCCAGCTTCTGGTTACGTTTCCGAAGCTCCTTTGCCAATGCGATACCATTCAGTCCTGGCATCTGGATGTCCAAGAATGCCAGGTCATATGAGGTGTCGTCCTGGACAACTGGAAGCGGGTCCATAACTGCCGTAATGGTGCAGGGAATGTGATGGTCGTTCATATATTCGTCGATATGAACGGTCAGCGTGTTCAGATAGCTATGTTCATCGTCGCAGATCAAAATTTTCATCTGAATACCTCATAAAAAAGTAGGCTTACGATGCAGTACAACACCGTAAGCCTATTTTAGCATTGTTAGAGGGCCTCGTCAAATCCGTTGGATACGGAGAAATCAGCAATTTTGCGTAAAATCCTTGCAGTTTTGCAGGGGGCCAAGCGATGGTCACTTTTGAAGATAAGTTTCTAACAGGCGGCAAACCATTTCCTGGTCATCAGGAGACAGTTTCCTTACAAGGGTAGTCACACGGTCTGCCTCCGGCTCGATTTCCCCCAGCAGGTAGTAGTTTGGCGTACCGCCAAGGATTTGACACAAATCCATCAACCGATTGGTTGTCAGCAGACTTTTGCCGCACTCCATACTGGAAATGTGGTTGGTCGAAAGCTCCATCTTTTCCGCCAGCTGTTCCTGAGAAAGGCCCGCAATTTCACGCCGATGGCGAATGCGCTTTCCCACTAGCTTTTTATCAACGCCCATTTTGATCACCACGGATAAAATACCATGTTTCCCAGAAAACGAGAACAAACTACAATAGAACATATCTATAGAATGATTAGTTTGTGATGATTTTATAGACAACTACAACTGTTACTGTGATTTCTTGCAATTTTGCGCAAATAATCCGCAGTTTTGATTGAGCTATTGCCGAGCAGCGAAAGATATGTTATTTTGTCGGCAAAGGGAGGTGAACGCCATGAAGAGCAAAAAGAACTTGGTTGCGGTCGTTGCAAAAAAGGCCGCGGAACGAGCACTCCGTAGAGATGCAAACAGCACCACTTGTACAGGCTTCTATCAGCCAAAGGCACCGGCGGCACTGAAACACTTCAAGAACAGCAAGTAATGGCATCGACGCTTGCGGAGCACATCGTGAGAAAACTGATTGCTATGTCAGTTGTGGAGGAGAGTGATAGAGAGTTATACGTTTACGGCTTCTTCTTGCTGATTACACGTTGCTTCTTTTTCCTGGTGACGATTGCTTTTGGTGGTCTCTTAGGAATTCCGTGTGAAAGTGCTATATTCTATATTGTGTTCATGCTTCTGCGGAGTTATGCGGGAGGGGTGCACGCAAGAACGGAGATGGCTTGCACGGTTTGGACAACAGCGGCAATGGGAATGGCTGCGGTTGTTATCAGAATGCTGGAAGAATCAAACGCAAAGATTCCGCTGTGTGTTCTCCTCCTCAACATCTGTCTTTTGGTGTTTAGTCCATTGGACAGCAAAGGGAAACCACTGGATGCGGAAGAGAAACAAAGATACCGAAAAATATGCGTCTTTTTGGTTTTTATCTGTGATGCGGTGGTAGTTGTGGCAATGTTCCTGACAATGCCGATGGTGTACTATCCTGTGATCTGTGGGATGGGGCTGGAGGCGGTTTTGCTGGGAATTGGGGAAATATTTTGCAATTGAAAAAGGAGTATAAATTTTATGAAAAAATATGTCATGCGTTTTTTTACACTTATTTTAATTGTTGCATTAATGTCTACTTTGGCAGTATCCGCAAGTGCTGCGGGGGCTGACAAAAATAGCTACAGCGCACAGAATGCTCGCCTATCCAGTCCCTTCCCATTTACTATGTTTATCCAGAATGCAAGCAAGGATATCAACACCATGAATAATTCGGCCAAGCGGTTTACAAAGTCTGGTATTACTGAAGATAGTGTAACTACCTACGGAAAAATCATTTTGACACATGTTCAGGGTAAATACAGTGCTGGCATTGGGTATTATGATGGCAGTAAAGTACGTGGCGCATCAGACCTTTATGCAACAGGCCAGCCGACCAATGCGCTATTTAACAGAGCTATGGCGGTACAAAATCTGGTTGCAGGCAGAACGTATTTTTTGTGTGCAGAAAATACCTCGATCTATTCTTGCACAATGCACGGAACGGTTTCTGCGGATGTATTTTAGTAATTAATATCCTATAAAACGCAATAAAAAGCTAAACATATCAACGGGCTTACCTATGTATTGTGTAAGCCCGTTGATATGTTAAAGCCCAATGAAGGAGAGTTTATGAAAAAAATTATTATATTGCTCATAGTCGCTTCCGTTTGTATACAACTATGCGCATGTCAAGCAAATCCTTCAAGCACCGTTGTTATCAGCAAAAATGATGGTTCTTTTGATGAAAATCTCTTAAAAACAGCACCATCAGCAGAAAAAAACAATGAAAATATACAGTATAATGACGAGTTTCTCAGCACAGATAGAAGTATAGAATATACATTAAACATTAATCAGGTACTCAACACCACCACAATGCCTGTTGTTGAAGTCGTTCCACATAAGTTTTTGAGCGAAGATGTAAAAAGGGTAGCCAATGTTCTTCTTGACGGAGGAACCTTCTATGAGCGAGAACCCACCAAAAATCCGATTTTTTCAAAAAATCAAATTCAAAACGCAATTGCACGGTGGTCAAAATACACCAATACCATTTCTATGAAAAACCTGATTATGGACGATTCCGAAGGAAATGTTGCCGACCAAATTGAGACTCTTCAGGATTACATTGCGCAGTACTCTGAAAAATTAGATAACGCCCCTGAGGAAAATCCTCATATTCCCTGTGAGTGGACTTTTAGAAAAGACAGCCACTACAATGATCTCGAAGCAGAAATAGATAGCAGCTTAACTGTTGAAGAACCCGACGTGATATACAGTACCGTAGAAATGAATGATATTGAATATATTTTTACGGCTTCAACTCATGATACAGCAGCGTATAAATTAAATACCATCGACGTAACGTTAAGCTCTGGAATAGGTCCGGCCGAGACAGACATGATGATTTATCGTGCCATGCTTTGCAGGGTACCACAACCCACGGAGGAACAAATTCTTTCGATTTCAAGCAAAGCACAAAATATGCTGGATACAATGCAGCTAGGCGACTGGATCGTTACAGATTCTTATATCGAAACCAGAGATTTTGAAGACATTTCTGAACATGTCATAGTTGTAGAGGCAGCACCGGCTTTTTGTGGAATTGCTGCAATTTATAGTCAGAAAACTCCGTCTGCAACTGCAACGGATATATATGCAGCCTTTTATCCTATTTCACGAGCGGAATTTGGTTTTTCACCAAATGGGGAGTTGATATATTTCAGAATGCAATCCCCCATTGATGTCAAAAAAGTGATTAATCCCAATGTGGCAACTATCCCCCTTGATGAAATGATGGAAAAGGCAAAAAATGATTTGATTTTAAGAGATGTTCATACGGGCTTTGGTATTCCATCGGATTTGATTTACATGTATGAAGATGCGATGAATGAAGCGCTGAGTTGTAAGATTGAAATTAATAAACTAAGCATGGGCCTTGCACGTATAGACGTTGCGAATTCTGAGAGTTACTACTATGTTCCCGCCATCGCATTTAGCGGCAATGCTAATTACTATGGAAAGAATACAGGGAATCTATATGTAAGTAGTGGCAATTATAAAGATGGCAACGTAAATTTGCTGTGGCTTAATGCCGTGGATGGGAGCATTATTTCATAGTGGAAAACGTACAGTTGTTCTGATTGTAGTACTTCAGGAGGAGCATTAACTTGAAAAATGCAGTGTCTAGTGGTTTTCAGCAGATATCCAAGAAACGGATACTTCTTGTGTCCAGTCTAATGTCGCTTGTGATTATGAGTGTATTGGTTGATCCGGTTGTCCGTGCCTATAGGGAGGGCGGATTGCTTGAAAAGTCTTTTCATATTAAAATTTTGGTAGACGCTATTCGGTCGAACACTATGCATTCGTTTCTGCCTATTCTGGCGGTATTGCCCTGTAGCGGTATCTTTGTGGACGATTTAAAAAGCAAATTTGTCTGGTTTCCATTGATTCGGAACAGCTACTATGCATATATAGCAAGCCGAGTTATCGTTGGTTTTCTGGGTGGTGGCATGGTAATCCTTCTGGGGATGCTACTTGCATGGGGAACCATTGCGGCAGCACTGGCTCCCATAGAGCAGGCAATTGAAGACGCAGAAACAGTATCTATGGGCAAGCTTATTGAACTTTGCATTCTGCTGTTCCTCAATGGCGGTTTTTGGTCCATAACTGGTATGACTTTGAGCTCTTTTATGGAGAGCAAATATATTTCGTACACATCCCCCTTCATTATTTACTATTTACTCGTCATCCTCTGTGAGCGTTATCTTCCCAACCCGCTCCTTCTATATCCCCCTAACTGGACAAATCCAGATGTATGGCCGTTCGGTATATTGGGAGCAATATCTTTCCTGTTGGGATTGACTGCCATATGTGGAATCGTATTCATCATGCGAGCTGGGAAGAGGCTGCATGAGCTATGAAGAAACTACAGCAAATTTTCTCCATCACCGCCTACAATTTCCGCCTTTGGCACGCCACCCCCCGCATCATCGTCACTTTCGCTCTTACCCTCATCATGAGCTTTCTCTTGACAGATAAGGCCGTCCGCTTTGCCATCGACCACAACACCACCATGCAAATGGTAGAGTCCTTCATCTGGAGCTTCGGTGACAGCAATTCTATCCTTCTATCCTCCGTGCTGCTGGTGCTACTCTTTGCGGATATGCCTTTCCTGTCCTCTGGAATCCCCTTTTACCTGGTGCGGACAGACCGGAGGACCTGGATTACAGGCCAGGTTGTATACATTCTGGCAGCTACCACGATTTACCTGGCCTTTGTGCTGGCAAGTACAGTAATACTCTCCATTCAGCAGTCCTTCGTCGCCAACATGTGGAGCCCCACAGCGGCGATCCTTGGCTATACCAATGCCGGGGGGCGTATAGCAATTCCGGCGTTGGTCAAAACGTTGGAAATGAGCTGGCCCTATCAGAGCATGATTTCCATTTTTGGCCTTATGCTGGGTTACACTTCCGTCATGGTGCTGTTGATGCTGGCCTGCAACCTGCGGTTCGGGCAGGTTGCAGGGGTGGTCAGTGTGCTGGTGTTCAGTTTGTATGGAATCCTCATGCAGCCGGATACCATTCAGCTCATTCTAAAGCTGCCAGATGAAGCCTATTACATTGCCAATGTCATTATTGGCTGGCTGTCTCCGCTGAACCAGGCCACATACCATATGCACAATTTCGGCTATGACAAGCTGCCCCGGCTGTGGCAGTCCTATTGTATTTTTATTGGACTGTCCGTGATCTTGTATTTTGCCGCTATCCGGGCAGCCAAGCGGTACAATTTTAGCTTCACAGGAACGGAGGGGTGAGATATGGAAAACGTAATTGAAGTGTGTGATGTCAATAAATACTTTGGGGAAGAACACGTTCTGAAAAGTGTTTCCCACTCCTTTGAAAAGGGAAAAATCCACGGAATTGTAGGCAACAATGGTTCCGGCAAGACTGTCCTGATGAAGTGTATCTGCGGATTTTTGAAGCCGGACAGCGGCGTAATCTATGTTAACCACAAACAGGTGGGGAAGGAAACGGATTTCCCGGAGGATATCGGCATTATCATTGAAACACCGGGATTCCTGCCCCACCTGTCTGGAACCCAGAATCTAAAGATTCTGGCCTCGCTGCAAAAAAAAGCCAATGCCCTAACCATCCGGGCCGTTCTGGAACAGGTAGGGTTGGACCCGGATATGAAGAAGCCAGTGGGAAAGTATTCTCTGGGAATGCGGCAGCGTTTGGGGTTCGCCCAGGCGCTGATGGAGGACCCCAGTCTGCTGATTCTGGACGAGCCCTTTAACGGCTTGGATAAGCACGGTGTGGTACATATCCGAAACGTTATTAAGGGCCTCCGGGAAGAGGGGAAAACCGTGATCCTGGCAAGCCACAATCAAGTGGATATTGATGAACTCTGCGATACGGTCTGTAAAATGGACGCTGGCATCCTTTCTAGAGTGAACTAAAATATGGAACCAGCAGATACCAAGCCAGCCTGTAGAATACCTTCCCCCAGCCCCCTCCCCCCGGAGGGGGCTATTTCGCACATCCCCCCACAAATCCACATAGAATGCCACGAAGAACGGTCTTCTAATCAGAAAACGAGGTGGCGTTTTATGGATAGACTTTGTGACCTGGCGCCGGGCCAGGCGGGGCGGGTCCGGGGGATCACGACCCGGGGCTCTATGCGGCGGCGGCTCATGGAGCTGGGGCTGGTGGAGGGAACACGGGTGGCCTGCGCCTTTGTGTCCCCTGGCGGGGACCCGGCGGCCTATGAGATCCGGGGGACCCTCATCGCCCTGCGGCGGGAGGACTGCGCCGGGGTGCTGCTGGGGGAGGGGGAGCCATGAGGGAATTCCGGGTGGCCCTGGCAGGGAATCCCAACGTGGGAAAATCCACGATTTTCAACGCTTTGACGGGGCTTCGCCAGCACACCGGCAACTGGCCGGGGAAAACTGTGGCTCTGGCCCAGGGCAGATGTACCATTGGGGGAAATGCCTATACCCTGGTGGACCTTCCGGGAACCTATTCCCTCCTGTCCCACTCCCCCGAGGAGCAGGTGGCCCGGGGCTTTTTGTGCGAGGAACAGCCTGACGCGGTGATCGCCGTGTGCGACGGCACCTGTCTGGAGCGGAATCTGAACCTGGTGCTCCAGATCCTGGAGATCACCCCAAGGGTGCTTGTCTGCGTGAATCTTCTGGATGAGGCGGCGAAAAAGGGCATCGGTTTGGACTTAAAGCTGCTGGAAAAGCGGCTGGGCGTCCCGGTGGCGGGGGTGACGGCCCGGAATAAAAGAAGCCTGGAGGCCATGAAGACCGCCCTGGATCGGCTGTGCCTGGGGCCGGACCCCAGCCCTATCCAGGTGCCCTATCCGCCGGAAATGGAGGCGGCACTGGCGGACCTGCAAGAAGAGGACCGACTGGCCTCTGCGCCGGTGATCCTGGCGGAAAGCATATGCCAGGGGGTAGTTACATACAAAACGCCGGAGCACAGCCGCCGGGACCGGCAGCTGGATAAGGTGCTCACCGGGAAAATCACCGGCACCGCCGCTATGCTGGGGCTGCTGGCCTTCGTCTTCTGGCTCACCATTGTGGGTGCCAACGGGATATCCGACGGGCTCCAGAGGGTTTTTGACCTGGGGGAAGGGGCGCTGCTGGAGCTTTGCGCCCCGCTGCCGGAGTGGCTCAAAGGACTTTTGATTCTTGGGGCTTATCGGACCACTGCCTGGGTGGTGGCGGTGATGCTGCCGCCCATGGCAATCTTCTTTCCTCTGTTTACCCTGCTGGAGGATGTGGGATATCTGCCCCGGATCGCCTTTAACCTGGATAAACCCTTCCGCTGCTGCAAGGCCTGCGGCAAGCAGGCCCTGACCATGTGCATGGGCTTCGGCTGCAACGCCGCCGGGGTGGTGGGCTGCCGGATCATTGATTCTCCCCGGGAGCGGATGCTGGCCATCCTGACCAACAGCCTGGTGCCCTGCAACGGCAGGTTCCCGCTGCTCATCACTCTGGTGACACTGTTCTTTGCCGGGGGCTCCAGCCTCTTGCAGGCGGCTGCCATGACGGTGGTGGTGGCTCTGGCAGTGGGGGCAACCTTGGTCATGACGGCTCTTTTGAGCGGGACGCTGCTCCGGGGAAAGCCGTCTGCCTTCGCATTGGAGCTGCCCAGCTACCGCATGCCCCAGGTGGGCAAGGTCCTGGTCCGCTCGGTGCTGGACCGGACCCTCTTCGTCCTGGGCAGGGCCGCCGCCGTGGCGGCCCCGGCGGGGATGCTCCTGTGGCTCCTGGCCAACTGTCCGGCGGGAGGAGGCACGCTGCTTTCCTGGCTGGCAGGGCAGCTGGACCCCATCGGCGCCTGGCTGGGGCTGGACGGTGTGCTCCTGCTGGCCTTCCTGCTGGGACTGCCGGCCAATGAAATCGTTTTGCCCATTGCCCTCATGGCTTACCTGAGCCAAAGCAGCCTGCAGGGGCTGGGAGACCTGGCAGCCCTGAAAGCCGTCCTTCTGGCAAACGGCTGGGGCGCCCGGAAGGCGGCGTGTATGCTCCTGTTCACCCTATTCCACTGGCCCTGCTCCACGACCCTGCTCACCATTTATAAAGAGACTCACAGCCGCCGCTGGACTGCGCTGGCGGCGCTGCTGCCCACGGCATTGGGAGCGCTCCTCTGCCGGGTGGTGACGGTGGTTTTATAAAGGAAGGGCCGCCCCGGCTGGGGCGGCCCTTCTGGGCTTGCTTATAGATACTTCACAAGGGTTTCCATCAGCACATCCATATCGATGGGCTTTGCCACGTGGTCGTTCATGCCGACCTCTAGGGCTTTGGCTTTGTCCTCGCTGAAGGCGTTGGCGGTCATGGCAATAATGGGGATGCCGGCTTTTGCCGGGTCCTGGAGGTGGCGAATCTTCTCTGTGGCCTGATAGCCGTCCAGATTCGGCATCTGGATATCCATGAGGATCAGGTCGTAGAAGCCTGCCTGAGAACGCTCCAGTTTCTCTACGCACTGGACACCGTCCTCGGCCCGGTCCACAAGCAGTTCTTCCTCCTCCAGCAGCACAGTGGCGATCTCGGCATTCAGGTCATTGTCCTCTGCCAGAAGAATGCGTTTGCCCCGAAGCATCGCTCTTTGCTCGGATGCGGTGGAGTGCTTGGGCTGGGTCTGCTCGTAGGTGGCAATGCGCATGGGGATCTTCACGGTGACCGTGGTGCCTTCTCCCAGCTTGCTGTGGATCTGGATGGTGCCGTCCATCAGGTCCACCAGCTTTTTCACAATGCCCATGCCAAGGCCGGTGCCCTGGATGCCGCTGAGGGTGGTGGACCGCTCCCGGACAAAGGATTCGAAGACATGCTGCTGGAACTCTTCGGACATGCCGATGCCGTTATCGGCAACGGAAAGCTCCTGGTAGATCCAGCCCGGCTTCGGACCGGGAGACTGGGTCAGAATGCATCGGATGGTGCCGCCGTCGGCGGTATACTTGACGGCGTTGCTCAGGATATTCAGAATGATTTCCGTGATCCGGGGTGCGTCGAAGAAAACGTAGGGCTGGGCTATGTGCTTTTCGGCGGTGACGGTGTGGCGGTGCTTTTCGATTTCCGGGTGCATCATCACCAGGCAGGCATCGAAGATGGTACCTGCCGCCTGGGGGCTCTCCTCCAGGGTGGTCTTGCCGGATTCGATCCGGGACAGTTCCAGAACGTTATCCAGAATGGACAGCATTCCTTCTCCGCTCATCCGGATCTTTTGGAGATAGGCCCTGACCTCCTGAGAGCTGCCCGGGTCCTTTTCCGCCAGGGCGGTGAAGCCCAGGATGGCGTTCATGGGTGTCCGGATGTCGTGGGACATATTGAAGAGGAAGGTGGTCTTGGCGGCGTTGGCCTCCTCGGCCCGCTCCATGGCGCTTTCCAGATTCTTCTGGCTTTCCCGCAGCTGCCCGTTCAGGGCCTGAGCCTGGGCGGCGGCCCGGCGGGCCCGTCCCAGCAGCCACAGGATCACCAGCAGGATCAACGCAAAGAGGGAGACGGCGGTGACGGAAAAGGCCACCAGATTTTCCCGGATATAGTCCCCCAAGGTGACCTTCTGGGGGGTGGTCTCATACATGGACAGGGCGCCCCCCAGCAAGGAGGCGGGAATGGTCCGGAGGGTCTTGTTGAGAATGGAGAGCAGGGCGGTGTCTCCCCGGCGGACAGCGAAGCAGACATTGCCCGGCTGCATCAGAAATACGGTGTGCAGCCGCGGGTCCTTGTCGTAGCTGGTCAGCTGCCCGGATTCTGCCAGGAAGCAGTCTGCCGTTCCTGCCCGGACCGCGTTCTCCGCCTGGGCGGCGGTGTCATAGGTGCGCGTGGTCCAATGAGGATAGTTGTAGGAGACGTACCACTGCCGCAGCAGGTCGTCCTTTGCCACGGCCACGGTATGCGCCTCCGACTCGTTGAAGTAGCTCTGAGCCGTGACGGCTACCATGTTGAGGGACATGACCGTATTGGACAGGGACAGGCCGTTCTCCTCCTCTGCATAGGGATTCTGGGTAAAGTGGAAAATGAGGTCGATCTCACCGCCCTTCAGGGCCTGGAGTTCCTCTTCCACAGAGTTGAAGCCCGTCATGTCGAAGGACAGGGCGTTTTCCCCCAGGCAGTTGGCGGCGAGGATCACATAATCGGCGAGAATGCCGGAAAATTTGCCGCTGTCCGGGTCGTAATCGCTGAAGCCGGCGTCATGTATCAGCCAGCCGATCCGGATGGGCCCGTGCTGGGCCAGCCACTGCTGCTCCTCGCCGGAAAGGACCGGAGTGGAGGCGGCGGAAAGGTAGCGCTGGTACAGTTCGTCGCCATAGAAGGGCTTGTCGTATTCCATGGCCCGCATAGCGGTGTCCAGCTCCTGCTTCAGGTCCGGACGATCCTTGCTGACGGCATAGTAAATGCCGGAGCCGCCTACGTTGGCGACGGCGGACATGCCGTAGTCCACCCAGATGGGGGTCTCTGTGGAGATGACGCCGTCAATTTCACCTTTGTCCGCCAGCTCCTTTGCCCGCTGGATATTGTCGATGTTTACATGCTGGGTTTGGACACCGTGGGTCTGCTCCCACTGGGAAAAATAGGCGGCCTGGACGCTCTCCTCCATTACGATGATCCGCTTGCCCTCCAGGGTGGACAGGTCTGTGACGGAAACGGAGGGGTCCGTCAGATCCACATAGAGATAGTATCGTTCCTCTCCCATGGGTGCGTCGGAAAACAGCATGGTCTTCGCCCGGTCCTCTGTATAGGAGATGGCGCCCATCAGGTCGATTTCGCCCTTTTGCAGCATTTCCAGCAGCTCGCCCCAGTCCCCCCGGACGTACTCGTAGTTCCACCCCGTATAGGCGGCCAGGGCCTGCTCGTATTCGTAGCCATAGCCGCTTCGTTCCCCGTTGGCCCCGGTGATGTGGTAGGAATCCTCATACCACCCTACCCGCACCGTCTTCGCTTCCGCCGCCCAGACAGGCCGGGGCAGCAGGGAAAGCAGCAGAGCAAGGCCCAGCAGCAGGCAGCCGTATTTCCGTGATCTCTTCATATGTATTTTCCTCTCTCCCGGCGATATTCGTAGTATCGTGAAAGCGTTCTCTGCATTTCTTCATTATATCTGGTTGCGATACGTTTTGCAAGTGCTGCCGAATCTTTTTGCGTCGGAAAGCATGTTTCCCCCCGGTCAAACGTGGACAGGGGTGGGGTTTTGTGGTATATTGGAGGTGAATAGAATTTTGACGGCAAGGGTGCCGATATTTGAAACAGGAGAGAGCGCTATGATCACAGGAGAACTGAAAAACAAAATCGACAGCCTTTGGGACATCTTTGCGGCGGGTGGCCTGACAAACCCACTGGATGTTATCGAGCAGATGACCTACTTAATGTTCATCCACGACCTGGACGAAACCGATCATATCCATGCCAAGGAAGCGGTGATGCTTGGGCTGCCCTATGAAAGCATCTTTGGGGACTCCGTACAAGTCGGTGACCGCACTGTAGAGGGCAGCCAGCTGAAATGGAGCGTCTTCCGGGAGTTCCCGGCTGGGAGAATGTACACCGTTGTCCAGGAACTGGTGTTCCCCTTCATCAAGAACCTCCACGGAGACAAGGACAGCGCCTATTCCAAATATATGGGGGACGCCATATTCAAGCTGCCTACCCCCTTGCTTCTGGAGAAGGTGGTCACCGCCATGGACGGCATCTACGAGCAAATGGCCCAGCTGAAAAATGCCGATGCCCGGGGCGACGTGTACGAATATCTGCTTTCCAAAATCTCCACGGCTGGCCTCAACGGTCAGTTCCGCACGCCTCGGCATATCATCCGCATGATGGTGGATTTGATGGGTCCCAAGCCCAACGACACCATCTGCGACCCCGCCTGCGGCACCTCCGGCTTCCTGGTGGCGGCCAGTGATTATCTGAAAGAGAACCACAAAAACGAGGTTTTCTTCAACCGCCAGAACAAAGAGCATTACATGAACCACATGTTCCACGGCTTCGATATGGACCGGACCATGCTCCGCATTGGTGCTATGAACATGATGACCCACGGCGTAGATAACCCCGTGATCGAGTACCGGGACAGCCTGTCGGACCAGAACCCGGATAAGGAAGCCTATTCCCTGATCCTGGCAAACCCGCCCTTCAAGGGGTCGCTGGACTATGACATTGTGTCTGCGGACCTGCTGAAAGTTTGCAAGACCAAGAAGACAGAGCTCCTGTTCCTGGCCCTTTTCCTGCGGATGCTGAAAGTGGGCGGCCGCTGCGCCTGCATCGTTCCCGATGGTGTCCTCTTCGGCTCCTCCACCGCCCATCAGGCTATCCGCAAGGAGATCATCGAGGGCAACCGTCTGGAGGCTGTCATCTCTATGCCCAGCGGCGTCTTCAAACCTTACGCCGGGGTTTCCACCGCCATCCTCATCTTCACCAAAACCGGCCACGGCGGTACGGACAAGGTCTGGTTCTACGACATGAAGGCCGACGGGTTCAGCCTGGACGATAAGCGTTCCCCCGTTGCGCAGAATGACATCCCGGATATTATTGCGCGGTTCCATTCCCTCTCAGTCACCTGCGGTGACAGCTCCCCCAGAGGGGGAGCCAAGCTTGCCTCTCCCTCTGGGAGAGGTGGCGGCGAAGCCGACGGAGAGGGCCAATATTGCGAAGCCGCCAATCCCCGCACAGCCCAATCCTTCCTGGTCCCCATGGAGGAAATCGTGGACAATGGCTACGATTTGAGCATCAACAAGTATAAGAAAACGGAGTACAAGCCTGTGGAGTATCCGCCTACCAGCGAGATCATGGCGGAGATTCGGGAGCTGGAGATGAAGATCGGGGAAGAGATGGCGGCGTTGGAAGAGATGCTGGGGTTGTGAGGGATAAATTATGAGCGAAAACGAAAAACTGCAATTATTTGAGGACCAGCCCATCCGGACGGCCTGGGAAGAGGAACGGGAAGAGTGGTATTTTTCTGTTGTGGATGTGGTAGGGGTGCTCACTGAGCAGCCAGACTATGACGGAGCAAGAAACTACTGGAAAGTGCTGAAAAAACGCCTCGCGGATGAGGGATCCCAGTTGGTTACTGGTTGTAACCAACTGAAAATGAAATCGCCTAAGGACGGGAAACGCTACAAAACAGATGTTGCCAACACAGAGCAGCTGCTCCGTATCATCCAGTCCATCCCATCAAAAAAAGCCGAACCCTTCAAGCTATGGTTGGCGATGGTGGGCCGGGAGCGCATTGAGGAGATCATTGACCCGGAGCTGACCATCGAGCGGGCCCTGGAAACCTATGCCAAGAAGGGCTACCCCGCCGATTGGATTAACCAGCGCCTGCAAACCATCCGGGCCCGGAAAGAGCTCACCGACGCCTGGAATGCCCACGGTGTGGAGAAAGGCCAGGAATATGCCATCCTTACAGACGAGGTCACAAAGACCTGGTCCGGCATGAGTACTCGGCAGTATAAGAACTTGAAAGGGCTGAAAAAGGAAAACCTCCGGGACAACATGAGCACCCTGGAGCTGGCCCTGAACATGCTGGCGGAGGCCACCACTACGGAGCTGACCAATGCAAGGAATCCGAAGGGACTGGAAGAAAACCGCCAGGTTGCCAGGCAAGGCGGCAGGGTTGCGGGGAATGCTCGGAGGGAGATCGAGGACCAGACTGGGAGGCCTGTGGTGACGGCGGGGAATGCGGAGACGATGATGCTGGGGAATGCGGTGGTGGAGATGATTGAGGGCGTGAGCGGGGAAGATGGGAAGAAATGATGAAAATGATAAATTCGGATTTTTGGGGGGTGGAAGGATGAGAGTTAAACTTGAGGATGTTTGCGAATGCGGTTCATCAAATCTGCGGCAATCAGATGTTGAGGGGAAGAGCGGAGATTATCCAATTTATGGTGCATCCGGTTATATAGGAAACATTGATTTTTACCATCAGGAATCGCCTTATGTAGCAGTCGTAAAAGATGGTGCAGGAATTGGAAGAACAACATTATTGCCTGCGAAATCGTCCGTCATTGGTACAATGCAGTATTTGCTACCCAAAAAAGATGTTTTACCGGAGTATCTTTACTATGTCGTCAGACATATGCACTTGGAAAAGCATTTTTCCGGGGCGACGATTCCGCACATCTATTTTAGAGATTATAAAAATGAGAAATTCAATATAGAACCAGTGGAAAAGCAAGCAGAAATTGTTTCAGCCCTGCGTAAAACAGAGACCGTGATTTCTGCTCGCCAGAAACAGCTCCAAAAGTTAGACGACCTTGTCAAAGCCCGATTTGTTGAACTCTTTGGGGATATCATTCATAACAGTAAAAAGTGGGAAGTGCGTACATTCTCTGAAATTACTACCTCACGATTAGGCAAGATGCTCGATACCAAGCAGAAGACCGGGAAAGATAGTTACCCCTATTTAGCCAATTTCAATGTACAGTGGTTCAAATTTGAAACAGATAATCTAAATCAAATGGACTTCAATGAAAAAGATCAAGCAGAATTTGAACTGAAAGACGGAGACCTTTTGGTGTGTGAAGGCGGAGAAATTGGACGTTGTGCAGTTTGGCATAACCAGGTTCAGCCGTGTTTCTTTCAAAAGGCACTCCACAGGGTGCGATGCGATTGCAAAGTTATCCATCCGGACTATTTAGCTTGGTGGTTTAAGTATAATTGCGACCATGGGGGATTTGCTTCTATTTCTGGAGCAAAGGCAACAATAGCGCATTTGACCGGAGTCAAGCTGAAGCAATTGCAAGTTGTGGTTCCGGACTTGGACATGCAGGAGCAATTTGCAGCTTTCGTCGCCCAGACCGACAAATCAAAAGTTGCCATCCAGGCCGCTTTAGATGAATCCCAGCTCCTCTTTGACAGCCTTATGCAAAAATACTTTGGATGAGAGGGCAAACAGCGCCAAGTCACCGAAAGAGCCTCGAAAACCCGGGCCCGTCAGCCCTCTCTGCCCAGTGTGCGCACTGGGCACCTCTCCCAAAGGGAGAGGCAAGAGGGGCGGGTGGGAGATTTGAAGCATTCCCGTACCTTTAGAGCGCCCCTCCCTTGGCTCCCCCTTTGGGGGAGCTGGCACGGCGAAGCCGTGACTGAGAGGGCAAACAGCGCAAAGTCACCGAAAGAGCCCCGAAAACCCGGGCCCGTCAGCCCTCTCCGCCCAGTGTACGCGCTGGGCACCTCTCCCAAAGAGAGAGGCAAGAGGGGCGGGTACGAAATTCGAAGCATTCCCGTACCTTTGGTGCGCCCCCACTTGGCTCCCCCTCTGGGAGAGCTGGCACGGCGAAGCCGTGACTGAGAGGGCCAACAGCGCCAAGTCACCGAAAGAGCCCCGAAAAACCCGGGCCTGCCAGCCCTCTCCGCCCAGCGCTCGCGCTGGGCACCTCTCCCAAAGGGAGAGGCAAGGACCTGGTGCATGATTTGCAGCGATTCCGTACCTTAGAGCGCCCCTCACTTGGCTCCCCCTCTGGGGGAGCTGGCACGGCGAAGCCGTGACTGAGAGGGCAAACAGCGCAAAGTTCCCGAAAGAGTTCCGAAACCCGGGCCCGCCAGCCCTCTCCGCCCAGTGTGTGCACTGGGCACCTCTCCCAAAGGGAGAGGCAAGAAGGGCTGGTGCAAGACTTGAAAATATGATTGAAGGGGGCAAATCTATGCCAATCCCCAAGGACAACACCAAACTCGAATACGCTCGGGCCTTGCGGCGGGAGATGACGCCCCATGAGCGGAAGCTATGGTATTTATTCCTGCGTACATACCCGGTCAAAATCTACAAGCAGCGCATCATTGGCCCCTATATCGCTGACTTTTACTGTGCCAGCGCAAAATTGGTGATTGAAATTGACGGTACACAGCATTATGATGATATAGGACGCAGCTATGATGCGGAACGCACCGCCTACCTGGAGTCCTTGGGGCTGAAAGTGCTCCGGTGTTCTAACCGGGATGTTGACCGGGAATTCCGGTCAGTGTGTGATTACATAGACTTGACCATCAGGGAGAGACAACCATGACCAACTTCGACTTTCTCCAATCCGAACCCGACTTTTCCTCCTTTGCCCCCGTCGCTGTCGCCGCGGAAAATCTCCTTCACATCGACCGGGATTCCAGCGTGCTGAGCTGCCGGCGGGCCATGGAGTTTGCGGTGAAGTGGATGTACTCTGTGGATAAGGAACTGACTCTGCCCTGGGATGACAAGCTCTCTACGTTGATGAACACCAAGGAATTCCGGGAAATCGTGAAGAATGACCTGTGGGTCCGGATGGACTTTATCCGCAAGATGGGAAACAACGCTGCCCATGGGATCAAAAAGATTTCCGAAGAGCAGGCGGAGCTGTGCCTGGAAAATCTTTTCTACTTCCTGGATTTTGTGGCCTATTGCTATGCGGAGGAGTACACTGAGCGGAAGTTTGACCGGAAGCTCCTGGAGCTGACACCCCAGGAGGCGATTTCTTTTGTTCCGGGGGTAGACATTGACATCCAGAAGCTGATCGATGAAAACAAGGCCCTGAAAGAGGACTTGACTGCCCTTCGGGCAGAGCGGCAGCAGAGCTATGTGCCGAAGCCCTTGGATATTTCCGAGTACAGGACACGAAAGCTCTACATCGATACCATGCTGGAGGACGCGGGCTGGGTTGAGGGCAAGGACTGGCGCAACGAAGTGGAGCTGGCCGGTATGCCGAACAAAAGCGAAACCGGTTATGCCGACTATGTGCTCTATGGGGATGACGGCCGGGTGCTGGCTGTCATTGAGGCGAAGCGCACCTGTGTGGATGTGGCCAAGGGCCGCCAGCAGGCGAAGCTCTACGCCGATATCATCGAACAGCGGCAGGGCCGCAGGCCGGTGATTTTCCTGACCAACGGCTTTGAGACACGGATCGAGGATGGCCGGTATCCGGAGCGAAAGGTGGCGGCTATTTATGCCAAGCGGGACCTGGAAAAGCTCTTTGTTCTGCAAGACACCCGCACGAGTCTGAAAAATGTGCTTATCGACCGCAAGATCGCCGGGCGCTACTATCAGGAAGCCGCCATCAAAGCTTCCTGCGACGCCTTGGCGAAGAACCGCAGAAAGGTTCTTCTGGTCATGGCCACCGGCTCTGGGAAGACCCGGACCGTCATTGCCCTGTGCAAGGTATTGCTGGATCAGGGGTGGGTGAAGAATATCCTGTTTTTGGCAGACCGGAACAGCCTGGTGACCCAGGCGAAGCGGAGTTTTCATAATCTACTGGAGGATTTGTCCGTAACGAATTTGTGCGAGGATAAAGAAAATTATGTTGCCCGGTGCGTGTTCTCCACCTACCAGACTATGATGGGCTGCATTGACTCCGTTCGGGACGCGGAGGGGAAACTATTCACCTGCGGCCACTTTGACCTGGTGATCTGCGACGAGGCTCACCGGTCCATTTACAATAAATATAAGGATATTTTTACCTATTTTGATGCGCCTCTGGTGGGCTTGACTGCAACGCCCAAGGATGAGATCGACAAGAACACCTACGAAGTCTTCGACCTGGAAAGCGGCGTGCCCACCTACGCCTATGAGCTGGCGCAGGCTGTGAAGGATGGATTCCTGGTGGACTTCCTATCCGTGGAGACCAACCTGAAATTTTTACAGGAAGGCATTACCTATGCCGACCTGACCGAGGCGGAAAAAGAGGAATACGAGGATACCTTTGAGGACGAGGACGGAAATCTTCCGGAAAAAATTTCCTCCGGTGCTCTGAACCAGTGGGTATTCAACGAGGACACCATCCGCCGGGTGCTGGATATTTTGATGACCAAGGGCCTGAGGGTGGACTACGGCAATAAGCTGGGAAAAACCATTCTCTTTGCCAAGAGCCACACCCATGCGGAAAAGATACTAGAGGTATTCAACAAGGAGTACCCCCATTTGCCGGGCTTTGCCAAGGTCATCGACAACTACATGACTTACGCGCAAAGTGCCATCGATGAATTTTCAGACCCTAAGAAGCTGCCGCAGATTGCCATTTCTGTGGACATGCTGGATACCGGCATCGATGTGCCGGAGGTTCTGAACCTGGTGTTCTTCAAGAAAGTTATGAGCAAAGCAAAATTTTGGCAGATGATCGGCCGGGGTACCCGGCTGTGCCCGGGGCTGCTGGATGGGGAGGACAAGCAGAAATTCTATATCTTCGATTTCTGCGGAAACTTTGATTTCTTCCGTATGAATGACAACGGCAAACCCACCACAAACGCGATGGCGCTGCAAGGGGCCATCTTCCGCCTGAAGGCGGAAATGGCCTTCAAGCTCCAGGACCTGGCCTACCAGACCGAGGAACTGGTCCAGTTCCGCAAGACTCTGGTGGAGGACATGGTCCGGAAGGTGCAGGAGTTGAACAAGGAGAATTTTGCGGTGCGGCAGCATCTGAAATTTGTGGAGCGCTATTCAGAGCCGGAAAACTATCAGACCCTGACCTATGAGGATACGCTGACGGTGGGCCAGGAGCTGGCACCGCTGATCCAGCCAGAGGAGGACGACCCCAAGGCGCTGCGGTTTGATGCCTTGATGTACGGTATCGAACTGGCGTATCTTGCCGGAAAGAGCTACAGCAGGCGGCAAAGTGATTTATTGAAAAAGGTAGCGGCTATTTCCGGGATCGCAAACATCCCGGAAATCCAGGCTCAGGGGGAGCTGATCGATAAGATCCTGCATACCCCTTATTTGGAAAATGCCGACATCCACGAATTCGAGCATATCCGCCAGTGTATCCGGGACCTGATCAAGTATATTCCCATCTCCCACATACGATATGATACCAACTTTGACGATGAAATTCTCTCCCAGGAGTGGAAGGAATCTGACCTAGAAAATGACGACCTGAAAAATTACCGGGCTGCGGCGGAATTCTACATCCGCCAGCATCAGGACAATGCCGCCATCGCCAAGCTGAAAGGGAATATACCCCTGACCTCCGATGACGTGAAGGAACTGGAAACGATTCTGTGGAGCGAAGTGGGGACGGAAGCGGATTATCGCCGGGAATTTGGGGACAAGCCCTTAGGCGTATTTGTTCGGGAAATCGTTGGCATGGATATGTCCGCCGCCAAGGCTGCTTTTGCGGAGTACATTGACGAAGCCAGCCTGGACAGCCGCCAAATCTATTTTGTAAATCAGATCATAGAGTACATCGTCCAAAACGGGATGCTCCAGGATATGTCCATTCTAAAGGACCCTCCCTTTTCCAACCAGGGGAGCATCGTGGAGGTTTTCACCGATCTATCCGTCTGGGCCTCCATACGGAAAGCCATCGACCGAGTCAACGCAAATGCGACAGCGGCATAAAATCGGGCCGCCCCAGCCGGGGCGGCCTGTTTTGTATGCGTGTTACTTTCCGTAATAAGCGTTCAGATACATTTCCTTGATCTCCTTCATCAGCGGATACCGGGGGTTGGCGCCGGTGCACTGGTCGTCGAAGGCCTGCTCTACCATTTCGTCCAGGCGGGCCAGGAAGTCCTCTTCCTTGACGCCGTATGCCTGGATGGTATCGTGGATGCCTACCCGGTGCATGAGCTCCGTGATGGCGTCGATGAGGTTCTGGAGCTTTTCTTCGTCGGTGGTGCCGCCCAGCTTCAGGTAGTCGGCAACTTCTGCGTAGCGTGCCAGGGTATGGGGGTGGTCATACTGGGAGAAGGTGCCCATTTTGGCGGGGACTTCGGCGGCGTTGAACCGGAGGACCTGGCGGATGAGCAGGGCGTTGGCAATGCCGTGGGGCAGGTGGTGGAAGGCGCCCAGCTTGTGGGCCATGGAGTGGCAGACCCCCAGGAAGGCATTGGCGAAGGCCATGCCGGCCATGGTGGCGGCGTTGGCCATGTTCTCCCGGGCCCGGGGGGCCTTGGCGCCCTGCTCGTAGGCAGCGGGGAGATTCTCAAAGATCAGCTTCAGGCTCCGCAGGGCCAGACCGTCGGTGTAGTCCGTGGCCATGACGGAGGCGTAGGCTTCCAATGCGTGGGTCACGGCGTCGATGCCGGAGGCGGCGGTGAGGCCTTTGGGGGCGTTCATCATCATGTCCGCATCCACAATGGCCATCTTGGGCAGCAGCTCATAGTCGGCCAGGGGGTACTTGACCCCGGTGCTCTCGTCGGTGATGACGGCGAAGGGGGTCACCTCGGAGCCGGTACCGGCGGAGGTGGGGATGGCCACGAAGTAGGCCTTCTCTCCCATCTTGGGGAAGGTGTAGACCCGCTTGCGGATGTCCACGAACCGCATGGCCATATCCAGGAAATCCGCCTCGGGGTGCTCGTAGAGGACCCACATGATCTTACCGGCATCCATGGCGGAGCCGCCGCCGATGGCCAGGATCAGGTCCGGCTGGAAGGCCGCCATCTGGGCGGCGCCCTCTCTGGCGCAGGCAAGGCTGGGGTCGGGGGCCACATTGTAGAAGGTAGTGTGGGCGATGCCCAGCTCCTCCAGCTTCTCCTCCACGGGTTTGGTGTAGCCGTTCTGGAACAGGAAGGAGTCGGTGACGATGAAGGCCTTCTTGTGGCCCTTCAGCTCACTGAGAGCCACGGGCAGGCAGCCCTTTTTGAAATAAACCTTTTCAGGGGCACGGAACCACAGCATATTTTCCCTCCGGATGGCAACAGTCTTGATGTTCAGCAGATGCTTGACGCCTACGTTCTCCGATACGGAGTTGCCGCCCCAGCTGCCGCAGCCCAGGGTCAGGGAGGGGGCCAGCTTGAAGTTGTACAGGTCGCCGATGCCGCCGTGGGAGGAGGGGGTGTTGACGAGAATGCGGCAGGTCTTCATTCTGGCGGCGAAGGCATCCAGCTTCTCCTTGGCGTTCACCGGGTCCAGATAGACCGAGGCGGTGTGGCCGAAGCCGCCGTCCCGGACCAGCCGGTCGGCAATGTCCAGAGCGTCGGCAAAGTTGGAGGCCCGGTACATGGCCAGCACGGGGGAGAGCTTTTCATGGGCAAAGGCTTCGCTCAGGTCCGTGGATGTGACCTCGCCAATGAGGATCTTGGTGCTTTCCGGCACCTGGACCCCCGCCAGGGCGGCGATGGCGTGGGCGGACTGGCCCACGATCTTGGCGTTCAGAGCCCCGTTTACGAGGATGGTGCCCCGGAGCTTCTCTGTCTCTTCCTCCGTCAGCAGATGGCAGCCCCGGGCGGCAAATTCCGCCCGTACAGCGTCATAAATGCTGTCCAGGACCACGACACTCTGCTCAGAGGCGCAGATCATGCCGTTGTCAAAGGTCTTAGAGTGGATGATGGAGGATACGGCCAGCAGAATGTCGGCGCTGTCGTCAATGACGGCAGGGGTGTTGCCGGGGCCCACGCCCAGGGCGGGCTTGCCGGAGGAGTAGGCAGCCTTCACCATGCCGGGGCCGCCGGTGGCCAGGATCAGGTCCGCTTCCCGCATGACCTGGTTCGTGAGCTCCAGAGAAGGCACATCGATCCAGCTGATGATCCCTTCAGGAGCGCCGGCTTCTACAGCTGCCTCCAGCACCACCTTGGCGGCGGCAATGGTGCAGCCCTTCGCCCGGGGGTGGGGGCTGATGATAATGGCGTTCCGGGTCTTCAGGCAGATCAAAACCTTGAAGATGGCGGTGGAGGTGGGATTGGTGGTGGGGATCACCGCGGCAATGACGCCGATGGGCTCGGCAATGCGCTCAATGCCGTAGGCCTCGTCGGTCTCAATGACGCCGCAGGTCTTGGTGTCCTTGTAGGCGTTGTAGATGTATTCGGCAGCGTAGTGATTTTTGATTACCTTGTCTTCTACGATGCCCATGCCCGTCTCGGCCACGGCCATCTTTGCCAGAGGAATGCGCATCTTATTGGCCGCAATGGCAGCCGCCTTGAAAATCTTGTCCACCTGCTCCTGGCTGTAGCCTGCGAACACCTTCTGCGCCTGACGGCACCGCTCCAGAGCCTCCGTAAGCTCCTGGGCATTTGTAACGACGGGGTAGGTCTTTTCCATAGGGCGTCATCCTTTCCTGAATTGTATCGGTATTTTCTTACCGATAATTTATTACCGATATAATAACATGGATTTCGAATTTGTCAAGAGAAATTTTGCCGGAGAGGGAAACGAAAAAAACACTTGACAAATAAGGGATTATCCTGTATAATCCAACATGTTCCCGCTATGGAGGCTTAGCTCAGCTGGTTAGAGCGCATGCTTCACACGCATGAGGTCACAGGTTCGAGTCCCGTAGTCTCCACCAAAACCCTTGAAAGTTCTGATCTTTCAAGGGTTTTTTCTTGTTTTCATGCCATGATTCAGACCGCATGCCTGTTTGCCGATTTTAATGATAGGAATGAGGTCTAAAAATGCGTTCAAAAATCAGATTAAATGAACAGTCTGGCCGCAGCGTAGCGGAAGTCTTTGACGACTTCGTTTTTGCCCAGACTGCGGAAGGTTTGTCAGAGGTCACGATTCGCAATTACAAGCTCCACTTACACAGCATTTCCAAACATCTGGATATTCAACAGCCAATGAAGGAACTGACCAACAGGCAATTGGAGGAAATGATTGTGTCTATGCGGAAGTCTGGTCTTGCCCATAATTCCATTTCTGCCTATGCCAGAGTATTCCGCACGTTTCTGAATTGGTGTCAGCGTCAGGGTGTGGCAAGTCTGACCATGCCCCACATAACGGACAAGGAAACCGTGAAAGAAACCTATACGGATGAAGAACTTGCGCTACTGCTCCAAAAGCCAAAATCAGACTGTTCCTTTGCGGAATATCGGAATTGGGTCATTATCAATTTTCTGCTCAATAGCGGCTGCCGTGCGGCGACTGTGCGGAACATCCAGATTCGGGATGTGGACTTGACCGCAAGACAGATTATCTACCGCCACACGAAAAACGGGAAAATTCAGACGGTTCCCCTTTGCTCTAAAATGGCATCTATTTTGAAGGATTATATGGCAATCCGTAAGGGACAGCTTGCGGAATATCTGTTCTGTGACCAATACGGGGATATGCTGTCAGAAAACGGGCTGCGGCTTGCCATTGCCCATTATAACCGCTCCCGTGGCGTGGAGAAAACCAGCATTCACCTGTTCAGGCACACTTTCGCCCGCAAATATCTTGTGGACTGTGGCGGGGATGCGTTTATGCTTCAAAGACTGCTGGGCCACTCTACCCTAAAAATGACAAAGCACTATTGCGCTATTTATGATGCGGATATTGCGAAGAACTTTGACAGATTTTCCCCTTTGGCGCAAATCAACACAACCAAAAGCAAGCTGAAAAGAGCATAAACCATCATCTTTTATCATCTTTGAACATCTATAAAGCAAATGGAGAGGTGTTTTCACATCTCTCCATCATTTTTATACATTTCTAGTGATTTTTCAAGGAACTCCCGCATTTTCTCTACTACTGGTTCCGGTGAAAGAATCTTTACCTTTCTTCCAAAAGTCGCAATCCAGGCAAAGAAAGGCGGGCTGATCTCGATGGGGGCCAGGATGATAAAATGGTTTTCGTCACACGGCATCATCATAATATCCTTGCCAAATTGGTCTATTACTGCGTCCGCTAATTCGTTGCGGAAGCGGATGCGCACATTGTATTCCTGACCGCCGAACATATCAAATACCTTTGCCTTTTGGCGATTCAGGTTCTTCTCGCTATAGGCTTCTTTGCCGTCCCGCTTTAAGGGCAAGGGCTGGGAAATACGCTCCATTCTGTCTACACGGAAATAGCGGAATTTCTCTTTTTCGCTGTCGTAGGCATAGAGATAATAATTGCCGTTGTTCCAAAGAAGGGCGTAGGGGCTGACAATGAGCTGCTGACCGTCTTTGGAATAGGTCTTTTCGTTGCCTGTGGCGGGGGTGTAGTGGAAGTAGCGGAAGCCGATTTTTTGGTCTTTGCGGATGGCCTCATGGATGCGGTCGGCATCCTTGACCACACTATCATTCATACTCCGCACTCGGTTGGCAACGTGATTTTCTCTGTTCAGGCTCTCCACGGTGTCCTTGCCCGCAAACCTTTTCAGTTTGGCGGTGATTTCCCTTGCCTTTTCCCTTGTGATGAACTTGGAAGACTGAACGCTATCCACCAAAAGCCGGAGTTCGTAAGGCTCAAAGGGCGGGTTCAGGAGACGATAACCCTTCTTGTGGGGGTCATAGTCCAGCTGTAGGCCGCAAATATCCCCCAGGGCCGCAAAGTCAGCGTAGAGCGTCTTTTTCTCCACGGGCATATCATGTTCCCGCAATAAGGCTTCCAGCTCTCCACGCTTCACAATGCGGTCACGGCCTGCGTTGGCTTCCAGGTATTGCTTGAGCAAAAGAAGCCGAACGGCAATATAGTATTTTCCATAGTTTGCCATAGCCGGGTCTCCTTTTGGATTTTTTGTTAGTATAGCATACCAAAAGGTAAGAAGAAAGAGAGAATTTTGTGAAATACCTTGAATCTTTGGGCGGGATATGATACTATAATCCTGCCAAACTAACTGAATAGATAAGAGAGAGCCTATAGGGATAGTCTACCCTTTTTGCTTATACACATTGAATTTGATAAAAATGCAAATTCTGCTGTGTATAGGCAAGGCTCTTGCTATATCAGTTAGTTTGGCGACTATCGGAGTTTGCGTTTTTTGTGCGCCTGCTTCGGTAGGCGCACTTTTTATTTTATGGAGGTTTTTTATGCGAACGGCGAAGGAAATGTGCGATTTTTGCTTGGAACACGGCTATAATTATTCTGATTCGGCAGACAAAATGCTTAGACATTTTGAGATTGTTGAACGTAATTTGGCCGCCAATGAGGAAGTCCTTCTTGCGTTTATCTCTAATGGTGTGAAGGACCGGACAAACCAGTATGTGCTGGGCGGCCCAATGGCGGTAGCCCTTACCAGTCAAAAACTCATTTATGCGCAGAGAAGGCCGGTTATGGGCGATTTTGTAAAAACGGTGAGCTATGACAACATAAATGATATATCATCAAAAATAGGGTGGATTTTTGGTGAAATAGTGATTGACAGCCTCACGGAGTATATGAGATTTAGTGTTGATAAAATCGGCGTGGAGGGGTTACGAAATAAAGCACTCGAATTGATCGAACAATACCGTTCACGCAAAAATGCCCCGCAAAGTGTTGTACAGGTAAGTGCTGCTGATGAAGTTAAGAAGTTCAAAGAATTGCTTGACTTGGGGGTTATCTCCCAGGAAGAATTTGACATAAAAAAGAAGCAATTGCTTGGACTGTAAAGTGCGATTCAGAACAGAACGGGATTTTTACATTCTTTCTTCTTTTTGCGCTAACAACGAATTGGTTAGAACACAAATTCCGCAGAGTTTGTTTGTTGACTAACGGAGGAGGTTTTTATGCGAACAGCGAAGGAAATGTGCGATTTCTGCTTAGAACACGGCTATAATTATGCTTGTTCAGCTGACAAAATGCTTAAACATTTCACAGTTGTTGAACGTAATTTGGCTGCTAATGAGGAAGTCCTTCTTGCGTTTATTTCTAATAGAGTACAAGCCAAGACCGCCACATATATGCTGGGCGGCACCACAGCGGTAGTCCTTACCAGTCAAAAACTCATTTATGCGCAGAGAAGGCCGGTTATGGGCGATTTTGTAAGAACGGTGAGCTATGACAACATAAATGATATATCATCAAACGCAGACTGTCTTTCCGTTGAAATAATGATTGACAGTCTCAAAGAGTGTATGAAATTTAGTGTTGATCGAACTGGCGTGGATGGAATACGAAATAAAGCTCTTGAACTAATTGAACAGCACCGTTCACGCAAAAATACCACACAAAAGGTTGTCCCGCAAAGTGTTTTACAGGTTGGTGCTGCCGATGAAGTTAAGAAGTTCAAAGAACTGCTTGATTTGGGCGTTATCTCCCAGGAAGAATTTGACGCAAAGAAAAAGCAATTGCTGGGATTGTAAAGTATGATTCAGGACAGCACGGAATTTCTGCATTCATTTTTCTTTGGCAATCAAATATATTCCGCAGATGCAATTGACAGGAAAGTGGCTGCTGGCGTTGTTGTTTTTTGCCTAGAAAACAGGATGATTGAAGTTACTTGGAACAATGGAAAACGGTTCTATCGTATTTTGCCAGAAGGTGAAAAAGTGATTGGCCGAAGATAGCGGAAAAGGGTGCCCCAATCGGCACCCTTTTCCGTTACCCCCCCAATAGCGAAAGGTATTTATAAACCGTCGTCCTGCTCAAATCACAAACCCTTGCCAATTCTGAAACATTTAACTGTCCGTTTTTATAAGCGGGATAATGCCGAAGAAAGATTGCGGGAATGCTTTCGGCGGTGCGTTGGGGTCTGCCGATCTGCTTCCCCTTTGCTTTGGCGTTCGCCATTCCAGAGCGCACACGGCTTCTAATCATTGCCAGCTCC
>JBNMHR010000010.1:0-47078 GCA_050872865.1 Faecousia sp.
ACCTGGTCCCCTCCACCCCCGCCCACTGCGGTGGGCACCCCCTCCACGCAGGAGGGGGGAAGGGGATTTTCATTTCGGTACCCACCATTCAACCTACCGGTTCCGTATCGCTCCCTTTCTGTCCATGGCAGCCGCCCCCTACGGTTTGGGTTTTACAAACCCCAAAAGATTACATTTCGTCATTTTCTATAAAAATGAACAATTGTCCCCATGAAAACAGCCAAATTCTTGTGAAATACAGGCTCTTGCATCCGGATTGAAGGATGATATAATAACTCCGAAATCAGAAGAAAACAGAAATGAGGATTCTTTATGGAATACTTGCTTGCAATTGGTCTGGCTATGTTTGCCGGGCTGTTTTTGTCCCGGCTGACCTCTCGGTTCAACCTGCCGGATGTGACCAGCTACCTGGTGGCCGGCATTTTGATTGGGCCATTGTTCCTGGGCGCTTTGGGCATCCCCCATCTGGGCCTGCCGTCTTTCGAGTTTGTGGACCAGCTGGGGCTCATCAGCGACGTGTCTTTGGGCTTTATCGCCTTCTCCATCGGACCGGAGTTCCGGCTGGAGGAGCTGAAGCACATCGGCCGCCAGGCTACCGTCATTGCCATTTTCCAGGCACTGTCCGCCACCATCTTTGTGGATGTGGGTCTTCTCATCCTGCACCTGTTCCTGGGGGACACTCTGCCGGTATCTACCTGCATCATGCTGGGCGCCATCGCCACCGCTACCGCCCCGGCCGCTACCGTCATGGTCATCAACCAGTATAAGGCCAAGGGCCCTCTGACCAACATTCTGCTGCCCATCGTTGCCCTGGACGACGCCGTGGGCCTGATCGTCTTCGCCGTATCCAGCGGCATTGCCAAGGCGCTCATTTCCGGTACCGTGAACATCGTGTCCCTGCTGGTGAATCCCACCATCGAGATCATCGCCTCTTTGGCCATGGGCGCTGCCCTGGGCTGGGTGTTCAGCGTGGTGGAGCAGTTCTTCAACTCCCGGTCCAAGCGTCTGAGCCTGGCCGTGGCCTTTGTGTTCCTGTGCACCGCCTTCTCCAAAATCGAGCTGGACTTTGCCAATGGCGTTTCCATCGGTTTCTCCCCGCTGCTGGTGTGCATGATGTGCGGCACCATCTTCTGCAACCTGTGTGACTTCTCCGAGGAGATCATGTACCGGGCAGACCGGTGGACCGGCCCCGTGTACGTATTGTTCTTCGTGCTCTCTGGTGCCGAGCTGGACCTGCGGGTATTTGCCAGCGCCGCCGTAGTGGGCATCGGCCTTGTGTACATCCTGATGCGTTCCGCCGGTAAGATCATCGGCGCCGACGTCAGCTCCCGGTTTATGAAGTGCCCCCCCACGGTATGCAAGTATCTGGGCATCACCCTGCTTCCTCAGGCCGGTGTAGCCCTGGGCATGTCCGCCACCGTAGCCGCCGACTTTGGCGCCGAGGGTGCCATCATCCGGAACATCGTCCTCTTCTCCGTACTGATCTACGAACTGGTAGGCCCCATCCTCACCAAGATTGCCCTGACCGACGCCGGAGAGATCACCCCCAAAACCATCTCCAACCGCGGCGTCATGCCCGAGGAGCTGAAAAAGTAAGCGCTTGCTTTTACCGCACCAGATGGATTTCTGGTGCGGTTTTTTGCGTGCATTACGTATACCGTAAAATAGGGATTTGTGGGGGTAAAAGAAACGGATGTCGTTGCGAGGCAGTGCGCACACTGCCGTGGCAACCCCCCGGTTGAAAGGGACGGGCTACAACGTTCAGAGTCCTTGTCCCCCTCCACGCATGGAGGGGGCGGGCGACGCAGGAGACCGGGGGTGGTTGAAAGGGTTCGATATTTTGAGCGGTCGGATGAATGGAATATGTTCCATTTGGCCGAACTTTCTCAACAAAGCAATCTGTTATCGTACCGGGTCCCCTCCACCTCTGTCACTGCGTGACATCTCCTCCAGCAGGAGGCGAACAAGACGTGCCGCCCGTTGGCTGTCCCATTCATCCGGGGGATTGCCACGACAGTCTGCGGACTGTCTCGCAATGACAGAGACCCCGTCAACTCCCCATTTGTCGAACTGTTCACCCCCTTCTACTCATACTGTAGTCCCATGTTTTTCCCAAAGTCTTGCATTCTTCTCCGGAAAATGGTATCATACCCAAGAAACACACAAAGGAGGCATTTCTATGTCCGGCATTGGGTCTGTAAAAAAACTGGCGGGGTCGAAATTTTTGAGTTTGTACGAATTGGATGCCATCCGGCGGGACGGGGGGCATTTTTCCTATTATATGGCCTCCCGGGCGGGGAAGTCGGAGGACCTGAAGGCTTTAACCCAGCAGAATCGGCCGGACGGGGTGGTCATCTATGCTACCTATGAAGATAAGGTGGTCCTGGTCCGGCAGTACCGGTATCCCATTGGCGGCTATGTTTACGAATTCCCGGCGGGACTGGTAGAGCCGGGGGAGGATATCGAAAGCGCTGCCTGCCGGGAGATTTTTGAGGAGACGGGGCTGACCCTGACGGTCCAACACACCGCCCCGGCCTATTTTACCACCGTGGGCATGACCGACGAAAGCTGCGCCACGGTGTTTGGCACCTGCACCGGGTCCCCTACCGTCCAGAACGAGGAGGCCACCGAGGATATCCAGGTGGTGCTGGCGGACCGTCAGGAAGCCAGGCGCATTCTAAAGGAAGAGAAGGTGGCCATTATGTGTGCCTATATGCTGATGCACTTTGTATCCGGCGATAAAGACCCCTTGGCCTTTTTACAGGAGGAACACTAAATGTCACATACGATCGCTGCCGTATCCACAGGAAGCCAGGTGTCCGCCATCGGCATCATAAGGCTTTCCGGGGAAGGCTGTATCAAAATCGCCCAGAAGGTCTTTGAAGGCCGCATTCCTCTCACCCAGGCCCAGAACCGGAAGCTGGAATTGGGGAAGCTGAAAGATACCCAGGGCCGGGTCATTGATGAATGCATGGCCGTGGTCTCCCGGGCCCCCCACAGCTACACGGGAGAAGACACGGTGGAATTCCACTGCCACGGCTCCCCTGCCCTGCTGGCGGCAGGATTGGAGAGCCTGTACGCCGCCGGGGCCAGGCCTGCCCAGCGGGGAGAATTTACCAAACGGGCCTTTTTGAACGGCAAGCTGGACCTGACCCAGGCGGAGGCCGTCATCGATCTCATCGAAGCCGAAACCACCGACGCCGCCGCCAACGCCGCGGGCCAGGTGGGAGGCAGCCTGAAGCGGGCCCTTGCCCCCATCTACGATGACCTGACCAATCTTTGCAGCCACTTCCACGCCGTGCTGGACTATCCCGACGAGGACATTGAGGACTTTGGCCTGGACCGCTACAGCGGCTCTTTGAGAAATGACGCCAAGGCCCTGTACAGCCTGCTGAACACCTACCATCAGGGCCGCATCCTGAAGCAGGGCGTGGCCGCCGCCATTGTGGGCCGGCCCAATGTGGGCAAATCCAGCCTGCTAAACGCCCTGGCAGGCTACGACCGGGTGATCGTCACCGACATTCCCGGCACCACCCGGGACACGGTGGAGGAGTCCGTGCTGGTAGGCTCCACCCGTCTGCGGCTCATCGATACCGCCGGCATCCGGGAAACCGGGGACCTGGTGGAGGCCATGGGCGTTCAGCGGTCCCGGGAGGCAATCGACCAGGCGGATCTCGTGATCTTCGTCTGCGACGGTTCTACCGCCTTAACGGACGAGGACCGGGAAATTATAGAGCTGTGCTGCGATGCCCCCCACGCTCTGGCCTTTGTGAATAAGCAGGATTGTGGCCGGGCCGTTTCCCCCAGCGAGCTGCCCTTTGTAAACATCGTCTGCGGCAGCATCCGGGAACAGGAGGGCCTGCAGCAGCTGGCGGACATCATCGATGAGGAGTTCCGGAACGACATCCCCTGCGACGGCTCCATCCTCACCAACGCCCGGCAGTTCGACGCCTGCCGCCGGGCCTACGAAGCCATGCTCCGGGCGCTGCAGGGCCTCAAGCTGGGCCAGACCCCGGATGCGGTGCTTTTAGATGTAGAGGACGCCATGGAGGCCATGGGCGAAGTCACCGGGGCCACCGTAAGAGAAGACATTACCGCAAGAATTTTCGAACGATTCTGCGTAGGAAAGTAAGGATAGCATGATATATTTAGACAATTCCGCCACCACAAAGCCCTGCAAGGAAGCAGTCTCAGCCATGCTGGAAGCCATGGAAGGAACCTGGGGAAACCCCAGCGCCTTGTATGATTTTGGCATCCAGGCGGCAAGGCGGGTCCGCACCGCCCGGCATCAGGTCGCCAATGCCATGGGGGCCGAGCCGGACCGGGTTTTCTTCACCTCCTGCGGCACCGAGGCCGACAACTGGGCCGTCTACGGCACCGCCAAAAGATTAGGCAAGCGGGGCAAGCACATCATCACCACCGCCATGGAGCATCACGCCATTTTGAACTGCATGAAGGACCTGGAAGCCCAGGGGTTTGAGGTCACTTATCTGCAGCCGGACTCGCTGGGGAACATCACTCCGGACCAGCTGAAAAGCGCCCTGCGGAAGGACACCATTCTGGTATCCATGATGATGGTCAACAACGAGGTAGGCTCCGTGCTGCCCATCGCCCAGATGGCAAAGCTGACCCACAGAATTTGCCCGGATGCCGTTTTCCATACGGACGCCGTCCAGGGCTTTTTGAAGGTGCCCTTCCAAGCAAAGACCCTAGGCGCGGACCTGATCTCCGTATCCAGCCACAAAATTCACGGCCCCAAGGGGGCGGGGGCATTGTACATCTCCCCCCGGCTCAAGTCCTTCCCCGCCTTCATCCAGGGCGGCGGCCAGGAGGGGGGCTACCGCAGCGGCACCGAGGGCACCCCGGCCATCTTCGCCTTCGCCGCCGCAGCGGAAGTTGGGGCCAAGACCTTCCGGCAGGATATTTCCCGGGAACGGGAATTACTCCACAGCCTCTGTGAAAAGCTTTCTCAGTTGCCCGGAGTGGTCCTCACCGGCGCCCACGAAGCGCCCCATATTTTAAACATCGCCATTCCCGGAGTGCCCACCCAAAACAGCATCAACATTTTGCAGGACGCCGGCATCTGCGTCTCCGCCGGTTCCGCCTGCGCCAAGGGCCATCGGAGCCATGTACTGTCTGCTATGGGCATTAACGGCGACATCATCGACAGCTCCTTCCGGGTCTCCCTGTGCCGGGAAAATACGCAGGAAGAACTGGATACCCTGGCAGCGGTGATTGAACGGGATATTCTGCCCCGTATTTGACGGACCCCTTTCTACAAATTCCACAAAAAATGCCGCATCCCGGGGCGTTCCCTGTGCGATGTGGCATTTTTGCAAGTTTCAAAAAAAATATTGCAAAAACGGGTTGCAATCCAGGATGGAATCTGCTACAATGTGGCACAGATAAACCGTGAGAGGAGAACAATTGTCTATGAGCTATGTAAATGAAATCCTGGAGCGGGTCGCCGCTCAGAACCCCGGCCAGCCCGAATTCCTGCAGGCCGTTACCGAAGTGCTGGAATCCCTGCGGGTGGTCATCGAAAAGAACGAAGACACCTACCGGAAGAACGCCTTCCTGGAGCGTCTGACTACCCCCGAGCGGATCATCATGTTCCGTGTGCCCTGGGTGGACGACAAAGGCCAGGTCCAGGTGAACAACGGCTACCGTGTACAGTTCAACTCCGCCATCGGCCCCTACAAGGGCGGCCTGCGGTTCCATCCCAGCGTCAACCAGGGCATCCTGAAGTTCCTGGGCTTTGAGCAGGTGTTTAAGAATTCCCTCACCGGCCTGCCCATCGGCGGCGGCAAGGGCGGCTCCGACTTTGACCCCAAGGGCAAGTCCGACCGGGAGGTCATGGCCTTCTGCCAGAGCTTCATGACCGAGCTCTACAAGTACATCGGCGCCGACGAAGACGTGCCCGCCGGTGACATCGGTGTCGGCGGCCGGGAGATCGGCTACCTGTTCGGCCAGTACAAGCGGCTGAAGGGCCTGTACGAGGGCGTGCTCACCGGCAAGGGCCTGAGCTACGGCGGCAGCCTGGCCCGTACCCAGGCCACCGGCTACGGCCTGCTGTACATCACCGAAGAGATGCTGAAGTGCAACGGCAAGGACCTGAAGGGGAAAGTAGTCGCCGTGTCCGGCGCCGGCAACGTAGCCACCTACGCCATCGAAAAGGCCTGGCAGCTGGGTGCAAAGCCTGTTACCTGCTCCGATTCCACCGGCTGGATCTACGATCCCGACGGCATCGATGTGGCTACCCTGATTGAAGTCAAGCAGGTCAAGCGGGCCCGCCTGACCGAGTACGCCAAGGCCCGTCCCAATTCCGTATACCACGAGGGCAAGGGCGTTTGGACCACCAAGTGCGACATCGCCCTCCCCTGCGCCACCCAGAATGAGCTGCTGCTGGACGACGCCAAGACCCTGGTAGCAAACGGCTGCTTCGCCGTCTGCGAAGGCGCCAACATGCCCACCTCTCTGGACGCCACCAAGTACCTGCAGGATAACGGCATCTACTTCCTGCCCGGCAAGGCCTCCAACGCCGGCGGTGTCGCTACCTCCGCTCTGGAAATGAGCCAGAACTCCCAGCGCCTGAGCTGGACCTTCGAGGAAGTGGACCAGAAGCTGAAGGGCATCATGGTGAACATCTTCCACAACCTGGACAATGCCGCCAAGGAATACGGCATGGAAGGCAACTACGTAGCCGGTGCCAACATCGCCGGTTTCCTGAAAGTCGCCGACGCCATGAATGCACAGGGTATTGTGTAAATTTGGTTCCCCCAAAATTTAAAAGCGCCCAAGGGATTTCCGGTCCCTTGGGCGCTTCTTTCTCCGCCGCAGCGATTTCACATGGCGTTACGCCATATTTCTTACCGTGCAAGCGGTATTTCATCCCTCCAAAGGAGGGATTTCACTCTTTCCGGTTGTCCCCCGTGGCGTAGTCGATGACCACCCCGGGCTGGACGTTGTAGCAGTACACGTTGAAGCAGATGCCGTCGCCGCTGTCCTCTACGGACCAGGCTTCCATCAGTACCCCCTTGGCAACCAAATCGGTCCCATCGAACATGGGGGTCACCCGGTAGAGGACGTGGTTGTTGGTTTCTTTGATGTAGTCCGCCACCATGTTTTCAAAGGGCAGCATCCCCGTGACGTTCAGGTATCGGGTGCCGGTGATCAGGTTCTGCTTGTTGGCGTTTTCCGCCGTCAGCTGGTAGCCGATCAGGTGGCAGCGGTTGTAGAGGTATTTGCCGTCCACAAAATCGTACTTGGCAGTCTGCCAGCCGGTGGGCTTGACGGAGCCGATGGCCCCCCGCTCCTCGGTGGGCATCAGGTCCTTTCCCACGTTGGCCTCCGCCGGTCCGCAGCGGCCCAGGGAATCCAGGGGGGAATAGGTCTCATAAGACGTGGTCGTATAGTCCGATTCCGTAAAGAAGGGCTGGTTCCCGTTGACGGCCACATAGGGCTTTCCCGCATATTCCGGGATGGCATCCAGGGAAATGTAGGAAGCTCCGGTATTCCCACTTACGTTGGGATCAATGTACCTGGTATATACAAAGGATACCAGCGCCAGCACCAAAAGCACCAGAAGCTGCTGCCAGGATAGATTCTGCTTTTTCTTTCTTTTTGCCATGGGTTACTCCTTTGGAATATAGATTTCTTCGGTGACGGTCTCGTGGGAATAGCCGGAAAAGTCCTCCCGGCTTTCCAAAATCCACCGGTCCGCCCCACCGGGGAAGCTAAAAAACTCATCCCCGGGGTAATCCCGGTTCCAGCGGTAGAGGATGATCTTTTCTGGGCTAGCCTCCGTGGGCCGCTCCCAGAAGCACCAGGCTCCCGCAGGCTCCGGAACAACATGGGTCTGCGCCTCCGGGAACAAGGCTTTACTTTCCTCGGCAAGCCAGATTTCGCCGCCGCTCTTTTCCAAAACCCGGGCCGAAACCGCCCGGTCCCGGCTCTGCCGCCGTCCGTTAAAGCGCAGCCCCAGGGAATTGTCTGCGCAGGATATCAGTATCATGGGCATTCCTCCTATTCCAGAACATATTATCACATATGAGGGCGTTTTACAAGGGTGGCAGGCAGAAAAGTGGGCCAGGCCGACGGACGGAACGCCTTGTCCTCCTCCTGCTGGAGGAAGGACAGCTTTCAAACACTCCGTCATTTGAAAGCCAGGGTGGTAGAGGGGACCCGGTAGGAATTTCCGATGCATTTCGATGAATGGGAGTTTCGGCGCCTACCGTTTATTCAAGGCTTTATAAAATAGTAAGGTGTCCCCTCCACCATCTGTCACGGCCGTCAGCTGGTGCCATTCAACCTACCTGTTTCGTATCGGTAGGTTGCGGGCGAAAAAGCAGCTGCCCCTACGGTACCCGGGAATTCCCCCATTCCCATTTCCGGTAAATTCTACAAAAATTCTTGAATCGGTTGATTTTTATCGAAAAAGATGATACCATATCTCCGCCAAATAAAAAGAAATAAGAAGGAGATCTTATGCAGAAGAAAAATGGTTCTTTGCGCTTCCTGGTGCCCCTGGTGGGGTATCTGGTGGTGCTGGCGCTGGTTGCGGTGGTCCGCGGGCTGGTGTCTTCCGCTTCCACCCCTGCGGAGGCCCCTGCCGTGGGGATCTATCCTCCCGGCACCTATACCGCCTCCGGCAACGGCTTCGGCGGCGAAGTGACCGCCACATTGACCGTGGGCTCCAACGGCGGCATTGACGACGTGACCCTGGATGGGCCCAACGAGACCCCCGCCATCGGAGGACAGGCCCTGCCTACCCTGCGGGAGCAGGTCCTGGCCGCCCAGAGCGCCGAAATTGACGGCGTTTCCGGCGCTTCTCTCACTTCCGGTGCGGTCAGGGAAGCGGTGGCCGCCGCCCTGAATCAGGCCATGGGCAACGCCACCCCCGTGGTCAACGCCCCCACCGGTGACAACCTCTTTGCCCCCGGTACCTATACCAAATCTGCCAAGGGCTTCGGCGGCGACTGCACCGTGACCCTGACGGTGTCTGAAAACGAGATCACCGACGTGCAGATCGACGGCAGCGACGAGACCGAGAACATCGGCTCCTTCGCGGTGACCCTGCTGCAGAAGTCCATTCTGGACAACCAGACCACCAAGGTGGATGCCATTTCCGGCGCCACCGTCACCAGCAACGCCATCCTGAACGCCGCCCGTCAGGCCCTGCAGGAGGCCGGTGCGGATATGGACAAGCTGCCCGTAGCCCACACCGAGGAAATTCCCACCGCCAACAAGGCCCAGGAAACTGTGGACGTGGATGTGGTGGTGGTCGGTGCCGGCGGTGCCGGTATGACCGCTGCCATCAACGCCACCCAGGCCGGGAAGAACGTACTGATCCTGGAGAAGATGCCCTATGCCGGCGGCAACTCCACCAAGGCCACCGGCGGCATGAACGCGGCCAACACCAAGTATCAGCAGGAAATTGAGTTCACCAATGCCAAGGGCGTAGAAAACACCCTGGCCACCGCCAAGGAAAAGTGGGCGGACAACGAGACCATCACCGCTCTGGCCGCCACCGTCCAGGCGCAGTGGGATGCCTACCAGGCAGACCCCCAGGGCTACTTTGATACCCCCGAGCTCATGGCCCTGGATACCATGATCGGCGGCAAGGGCATCAACGATCCCGCCCTGGTCAAGACCCTCACCGAGAATTCCGCCGCCGGTATCGACTGGCTGGATTCCATCGGTGCCCCCCTGCCCAAGCTGGCCTTCTCCGGCGGCGCTTCCGTATCCCGGATCCATTCCCCGGCGGACGGCAACGGCGTAGGTGCCTATCTCGTCACCTCCTTCCTGCGGGTACTGGATGAAATGGACATCCCCGTGATGTACAACACCAAGGCCACCGCCATTCTGACCTCCGACGGTGTTGTCACCGGCGTGCAGGCCGAGAGCGCGGATACCGTCTACACCGTAAACGCCAAGTCCGTGGTGCTGGCGACCGGCGGCTTCGGCGCCAATATGGATATGATCACGAAGTATAACCCCAGCCTGGCCGGTTCCGTCACCACCAATGCCCCCGGTGCCACCGGTGACGGCATTGTCATGGCCACCGCCATCGGCGCTGCCACAAGAGACCTGGAGCAGATCCAGCTGCATCCCACCGTGGAGCAGGGCACCTCCATGCTGATCACCGAAGGCGTCCGGGGTGACGGTGCCATCCTGGTGAACAAGCAGGGTGTAAGGTTCGTCAACGAAATGCTGACCCGTGACCAGGTTTCCGCCGCAGAGCTTCAGCAGGAGGACAGCTTTGCCTACGTCATCTTCGACCAGCGGCTCCGGGACGGCCTGAAGGCCACGGAGAAGTACGTGAAGACCGGCATCGTGGTGGAGGCCCCCTCCATTGAGGAGCTGGCTGAGAAGCTGGATATGGACGGTGCCGTCCTTGCCAAGACCCTGGCGGACTGGAACCAGTACGTGGCCGACCAGAACGACCCCGACTTCGGCCGGGCCACCGCTATGGACCACGACCTGAGCCAGGCTCCCTACTACGCCATCAAGGTCGCCCCCGGCATCCACCACACCATGGGCGGCCTGGTGATCAACACCGATACCCAGGTTCTGAACGAGCAGGGCGAGATCATCCCCAACCTGTACGCAGCCGGTGAGGTCACCGGAGGCGTCCACGGCGGCAACCGTCTGGGCGGCACCGCCGTATCCGACATCGTGGTCTTCGGCAAGATCGCCGGAACCAACGCTGCCGCAAACTGCGACTGACTTTTAAAAATTCACCCCGGCTTCCATGAACGGAAGCCGGGGTGTTTTGTACGGAATTTACTTTTTCTTAGGACGTAATTTTTCCGCCGCCACGCACAAAATGGCGGTAAAGATCATATCCGGCAATGTGTATCCCACAGGGGTATCCACAGACATTAAAGCCCGATAGGCCACGAAGCCAATGAGCCAGATCACCAGGTTCCGGGTATCGAAATTCACCTGGAACCGGTCCCGCTTCAAGATAAAATGGTCCGCGATCTGTACGGCGATCATGGGGGCGAAGACGGAGCCGATCAGGTACAAAAAGCCCGTAATATCGTCCATGGGGAAGAGCATAGCGGCCACAGTGCCGATGACCGTTACCACCATGGCGATCTTCTTGCCGTCTGCCTTCCAGGGCAGGGACTCGGCGGAGATACCGGCGGACCAGGCATCCAAAAAGGTAGTTGTCACCGTAGACAGTACCAGGATCACAAGAGCCGCCAGGCCCAGACCCGCCTTGACCATGATGAGGGCAATGTCCGCCTCTCCGGTGAACATGGCGGCCCCCATGCCGATGACGTACATCCAGCAGGACACCAGGCTGTAGACCAGGACGCTTACAAAGCTTGCCTGTTTGGGCTTTTCCGCTTCACTGGTGTAATCGCTGATAAGGGGCAGCCAGCTGAGGGGCATGGCCACCGCCAGCTCCACCGCCGCGCCAAAGGTCATGGCCTCGCCGGAAGCCTGGATGGCGCTGCCGGAGAAGAAGATCACCTTGCACAGTACCAGAGTCAGGCAGAACAGGGCCGCCATGGTGATCTTATTCAGAATGCCCAAATCCTTGATGCCCACGGCGATCCACAGCAGGATCAGCCCGCCGATGACCAGGGCCCAGAGCCAGGAGCCCACGGGGAAGATGCCCCCCACGGCCAGGGCCCCGTCGTAGATCATAATGGCGGTCCAGCCCACCAGCTGCAGGATGTTGAGCACCGCAAAGAGAAGGCCGCCTTTCTGGCCGAAGCTCAGCTTTACCGTCTCCATGGCGCTTTTGCCGGTGCTGCCGCCGATGAGGCCCGCCAGGTACATCATGGCCCCGCCAATCAGGTGGCCCAGGAGAATGGCAGCCAACCCCTTGCCAAAGCCCAGGGAGGCAAAGGCGGTGCCCGTTAAGATTTCCGCCAGGGAGACCCCGGCGCCGAACCAGATGAGGGCATTCTGGAAGGTAGAGGTCTTTTTCATTTGACGAACACCCCTTCCAGCTCAAACATGTGGTTCATCGGTCCGGAGCCATGGCCCAGGTCCAGCATGGCGCCTAATGCGCCGGAAATATAGGCCTTGGCCCGCTCCACCGCCTGGGGAAGCTCGTACCCCTTGGCCAGGTTGGAGGCAATGGCGCTGGACAGGGTGCAGCCGGTGCCGTGGGTATTGGGGTTGTCGATGCGCTTTCCGTGGAACCACTGGCCCTTCCCGTCCTTCCACAGGAGATCATCCGCATCGTTCACTTTATGCCCGCCCTTGCACAGAACGCAGCAGCCGTATTTTTCGCTGATCAATTTGGCGGCCTTTTCCGTATCTGCGGCGCTTTTAATTTCCATGCCGGAGAGGATCTCCGCCTCGGGGATATTGGGGGTGACCACCTGGGCCAGGGGCAGCAGCTCCCGGGTCAGGGTCTCCACCGCGTCCGCCTGCAAAAGCCGCGCGCCGGAGGTGGCGACCATCACCGGGTCCACCACAATGTGCTTGGGCTGATACTGCTTTAGCTTTTCCGCGATGGAATGGATAAGCGCCGCGGAGGAGACCATGCCGATCTTCACCGCGTCGGGGTAAATGTCCGTAAATACCGCGTCCAGCTGCTCCTCCAAAAATTTGGGGCTGGACTCCAGAATGTCGGTGACGCCAAGGGTATTCTGAGCAGTCAATGCCGTAACGGCGCACATGGCGTATACGCCGTTGGCCGTCATGGTCTTAATGTCTGCCTGGATCCCGGCGCCTCCGCAGGAATCGCTTCCCGCAATGGTCAATGCTGTTTTCATAGTGAATGCTTCCTTTCTTCTCTTTACAGCAAGGTTTTGTTCCGCGGCCCAAGGTGGTGCCCCCAATGGACCGCCCAATCGGGAAACAAAAAGCGGATATGCCCACCAGGACATATCCGCAGTTCGTGTACAAAAAAGCGCACTTGCAGCCATATCTCCCTACGTTGGCATTACCCAAATCAGGTTGCTGGGTCAGGGCGATACAGCCCACTCTCAGCCTGCTTAATGCAAGCTCCCCGGTTGTAGAGCCATCATAGCACAGGCGGGGGGATTTTGCAAGCCCCTACTCCCCTTTCAGGTACTGCTCCATCTGCCGGTCGAACTCGGAAACATAGTCCGCATCCTGCTTTTTGCGGAAGGCCTCATAAATGGCGCTGACCTTTTTGACCGCCGCCTCCCGGGAAATATGGCCCTTGTCCTCCAGTACCTGGCGGCGGTTGTTGGTCAGAAAGCGGTCTGTCTCCTTCAGCCAGTCCTCCATGGACATGAGCTGCTCGTCCTCGGCCATGAGCTCGGCATAGTCGATGAACATGGTCACCAGCCGGTTCAGCCGGGACAGCTCCTTTTCGTTTAGATAGTTCTTGGCAACCAGGGTATCGCTTTTCAGGATCTTCCCATCCGGGGCCCCTTTCCAGGTGGTCAGGCCCATGGTGGGGCTATTTAGGGTGGCCCGCTGGGAGATCAGCTCCGCCGCCGTCTTTCCGGTAACGGCATAGTGGAGCTTGTTTTGCACAAAGGCATAAAAGGCTTTTGTCGTCTCGCTGTTTTTGTCGTAGTCGTAGCTGCACTGCTCGAACACATCCGCGATCTTCTGGTAGGCCCGGCGCTCGCTGGCACGAATTTCCCGGATGCGTTCCAGAAGCTCGTCAAAGTAATCCTTGCCAAAGGGCCGGCCATTTTTCAGCATCTCATCGTTGAGCACAAAGCCCTTCTGGATGTACTCCTTCAAGGTCTTCGTCGCCCACTGCCGGAACCGGGTGGCCTTTTTGGAGTTGACACGATAGCCTACGGCAATGATGGCGTCCAGGTTGTAGTAATCAACCATCCGTTTTACTTGCCGCTCCCCCTCCTGCCGAACTGTTTCCATTTTGGAAATAGTTGCGTCCCGGGAAAGCTCCTGTTCTTCATAGATGTTTTGCAGGTGCTTGGAGATAGCCGGAACATTGACATCAAACAGCTCCGCCATGGCCTTTTGGGTCAGCCAGAAGGTCTCCTCTTTGAAAACCACATTGATAAACTCTTTTCCACTGTCATCGCTGTATAGTAAAATCTCCCCCTGGCCCGCGATCTCGTTTCCCATTTGTCTTCCCTCCGTCTTTGTGTCGTGTTACTTCTATTGTACGCACCGCGCCCAGGCTTTGCAAGGGTAAAATTTTCCCGTACCGTAGGGGCGGCTGCCAGCCGCCAGGAAGGTAACGATACGAAAATGGTGCGATGAATGGAACCGGCCCAAAGCAGGGAATCCCCAGCCTTCCCCTGGGAGGGGAAGGTGGCCCGCAGGCCGGATGAGGTCGCAAAAGGCTACGATTCTATCCAGGTAATAGTGAAGAAGCAGCTCATGTCACATTTACTTTTAACTTTAAGTGCATACATCGTCCAACCCTAGCGACCTCATCCGCCGCGACACGCGGCACCTTCCCCTCCCAGGGGAAGGCTAAGATGCGCCCCTGCAGGGCGCTGAGGGTACTCCGTCAACTCCCCATTTATCGAACTGTTCATGCATTCGCAGCGTATGCCATCGTCTCCCCCCCTGGCAAAGAATAGCTTTTGACAATTCCATAAAACCCTAGTATAATGAAGAGAACTGACAGAATTCGAGGGGAAATACTATGGTTACGGATTCCATTACCGTTTCGCAGACGGATATGCGCAAGCTCCTGGGGGCGGCGAACCCGGATGCGGCGTTACTGTACTTATATGTTTCCTGCGGCAACGACTTTGCTTCCGCCGGGCAGGACCTGAATCTGGCCCCTTCCCGGCTCTCCTTGGCCTCCGCGTCTTTGCGACAGCTGGGGCTGTGGAGCGAGGAGCGGACGGTGCGTATTGCCCCGGGAGAGAGACCTGACTACACCGAGCGGGATGTGCTGACCACCATGGAGACCGACACCTCCTTCCGGGGGCTCTATGGGGAGGTCCAGCGGCTTCTGGGGCGGAACCTGAATACCGAGGAGCTGAAGATCCTTCTGGGCTTTGTAAGGTACCTGAATATGCCGGTGGAAGTCATTCAGATGCTGGTTTGCTACTGCAAGGACCGGGCCCGGCGCCGGGGCAGCAGCCGGAACCCCAGCCTGCGGACCATCGAAAAGGAGGCCTACGCCTGGGCGGAGCAGGGCATCGACAGCGTAGAAGAGGCCGCCGCCTTTATCCAGGCCCAAAACGTCCGGGCCTCCCGGCTGTCCCAGCTCATGGAGGTGCTGCAAATTCGGGGCCGGAGCCTCACCGCCGCCGAGGAGCGGTATGCCCAAGGCTGGCTGGAAATGGGCTTTGAAAACGAGGCCATCGCCATTGCCTACGAGCGGACCTGCCTGAATACCGGCGGGCTCAACTGGGCCTACATGAATAAAATTCTGCAGCGCTGGCACGAGGCCGGGCTCCATACCGCCCAGGCCGTCCGGTCCGGGGACCGGAAGCCGGAGCCCAAGCAGGAGCGCCGGGGATTGGACGAAGACGAAGCAGCCGCCATCAAGCGGATGTTCCAGGAGGGATAACACATGGGATACAGCGCGGAAGTGGTCCGCAGAGCCCGGGCACGGCTGGCCCAGGCCAAGGAGGAACGGGAATCCGAAAACCGGCAGCATCTGGCCATTGCCTACGAGCAGGTGCCCCGGATCCGGGAGATCGACCGGCAGCTGCGGGTCACCATGGCCAAGGCCGCCCAGGCAGCATTCCTGTCCGGGACCGACGGCCGGGAGGCCATGGACAAAATTCGGGAAGAGAACAAAGGCCTCCAGCAGGAGCGGGAAGCCCTGGCCAGAAGCTATTTTGAAGAGGGCTACCTGGACGACAGCCCCATCTGCCCTATCTGCGGCGGCAGCGGATACATCGGCACCCAGATGTGCGAATGCCTGACGGAGCTGTGCCGCCAGGAGCAAAAGCGGGAGGTTGCCATCCTCTCCGGCTCCCGGGACAGCTTCAGCCACTTTGACCTGAGCCTGTACCCGGACCGGGTTGACCCCAATTACGGCGTCAGCCCCCGGACCATTATGGAGAAGAATTTAAAAGACTGTCGGAGCTACGCCATGTTCTTCTCCCCGAAATCGGAAAATCTGCTGCTCTCCGGCAACACGGGATTGGGCAAGACCTTCCTCTCCGCCTGCATCGCCCGGGTGGTGGCCGAACGGGGATATGCCGTTGCCTATGAATCCGCCTCCCAATTCTTCAGCAAAATGGAAAGGGCCCGTTTCGAGCGGGACGAGGCCAGCCGCCAAGAAACGGAGACCGCCATGGCTGCGGACCTGTTTATTCTGGATGACTTAGGCACAGAAATGCCCGGTCAGTTTACAAACGTGGCCCTTTACAGCCTCATCAACGACCGGCTGCTGGCGGGAAAGCCCACCATTATTTCCACCAACCTGACCACGGAGGATATTTCCCGCCGCTACACCCCCCAGATTGCCTCCCGGCTCCGGGGCAGCTACAAGCGGGTGCCCTTTGTGGGAGACGACATCCGGATCTTGAAAAACGGAGGGATGTAATATGAACATTGGTATCCTCTTCGACCTGGACGGCACCCTCCTGAACACCCTGGAGGACCTGAAGAACGCCACCAACTACGCCCTGCGCACCTTAGGCTACCCGGAGCGGAGCCTGGAAGAGGTCCGGTCCTTTGTGGGCAACGGAGCAGAACGGCTTATGATGAAGGCCGTCCCCCAGGGCATCGACCATCATGAGGCCCTAAAGCTCTTCCAGAGCTACTACCCCAGCCATTGCCAGATCAAAACCGCCCCCTACCCCGGCATCCCGGAGGCACTGACAGCGCTTGGGAAAAGCTATCCCCTGGCCATCGTCTCCAACAAACCGGACGCGGCGGTGAAGCCTTTGTGCAATGATTACTTCCCCGGCATCTACGCCCGGGGAGAAAGCGCCGACTGCCCCAGAAAGCCCGCCCCGGAAATGGTCCAAAAAGCCATGACCTCCATCGGCGCCGACACCTGCATCTATGTAGGCGACAGCGAGGTGGATGTACTGACGGCCAAGAACGCGGGCGTTCCCTGCCTTTCCGTTACCTGGGGCTTCCGGAAGCAGGAAGAGATCATAGGCGGCACCCACTTCTGCCACCGGGTAGAAGATATGGTGCCCATGTTAAACGCCCTAGCGGAGGACCTGCGCCGTGGCTAATGAATTTTACGCCCTGCTCAGCCGGATGCGCTATATCAGCCGCTGGGGGCTCATGCGCAACAGCTTCCCAGAAAACATCCAGGAACACAGCCACCAGGTGGCCGTCCTGGCCCACGCCCTGGCCCTGATCCGCCGGGACATTCTGGGCCTCCCCTGCCCGGACCCGGAAAAATGCGCCGTGGCCGCCCTGTATCACGACGCCTCCGAGATCCTCACCGGAGATATGCCCACCCCCATCAAATACTACGACCCGGATATCCGCAATGCCTACAAGGCCGTGGAGCGAAAGGCCGGCGAAAAGCTACTGGACATGCTCCCCCCTGCCCTGCGCAGTAGCTACGAGCACTACGTACTGGAAGACGACGAAACCCTAAACCCCATCGTAAAAGCCGCCGACAAGCTCTCCGCCCACATCAAGTGCCTGGAAGAGCTGAAAGCCGGCAACCTGGAATTCTCCACCGCCGCCACCCAGACCCTGGACGCCCTAAAAGCCCTCCACCGGGAGGAAGTGGACTGGTTCTTAGATAACTGCCTGGAGCCCTTTTCCCGCACCCTGGACCAGATGTAAGCCTTGACGGATGAGCAATTTTGTGATATGATACGTTCCACAAACAAAGTATCCACACGCCGCCATGGTGGAACTGGTAGACACAAGGGACTTAAAATCCCTCGGCCCAAAAACCGTACGGGTTCGATTCCCGTTGGCGGCACCAAAAAATCCCTATGCCACCCGGCATAGGGATTTTTTGCGCCATCGGGAATCGAAAGGGCGGCGGCATAGCCGCAAAAACAGTCCGGTGGACTGTTTTTAGCCCGTGGGAGATTCCTTGGCAATTCCAGACGCACCCCTTGCGGGTGTGGATGAAATTGCCACTGCTGCGGCACACGGCCACCCGGCGTAGGGATTTTTGCGCCAACAAAAAATCGAAAGGGCGGCGGCACAGGTAGATTTACAATTGTATGAATGCACCGACAAATGGGGATTTGACGGACTAAAAAACGGATGTCGTTGCGAGGCAGTGCGCACACTGCCGTGGCAACCCCCCGGTTGAATGGAACCAACTGACGGGGAGAATCCCTTCCCCTCTCCAAGCTTGGAGAGGGGAAGGGGGTGCTCTCCTTTAGCGGTCTGAAAATCCGGGAGGGCTGCCACACCAGTTTGCGAACTGGTTCGCAGCGACAGACGAAATCCACAAATCCCTATCTTCCAAAGTGTTCACACATTCGCAGTACACGCAATAGTCGTAAAGTATCTTCATAGCTGTTTCCCTTAATTTATCCATCATCATAAGGGAAACAGCTTTGGCAAAGGGATCGTACTGCCCGCTTTTCGCGGTTGATCCACCGTACTGCTATCTACCGCAGCTCTTTCCCTCGAAAGACGATTTCGCTCAAACGAAATCGGTCAATGGCTATTTCGCATCCATTTCGCATTATTACGAAATTCAAAATACAAAATCATTTGGATCTGTTTCTTTGCCGCATAATGTATGTTTTATGATTATTTTCGAAGCATGCTCTTTTGCGTGCCTTTGATTTTGCCAGTCAAATATGATAATTATTTCATAAAAATCAAATTTTGGAATATTTGCTCTTGAAAAACAGCACATAATTGAATATAATATAGCCTATCTCTCTACGAAGATATTCCTCTCGCACTTTTTAGGGTCAGGAGTCCCGTTTATGGTAGAAAAGAAAGAACAATATATTCCAAATCGTAACATTGCCCTGCTGCTGGCTGCCCTTTTGGTGTTGCCCCTGCTGCTGGCGGGCTGCGGGAAAAGCGTCACCCAGGCGGCGGAGGCGGAAAAGCCGGTGCTCACCGTGGGCTGCGACAACTATGCCCCCTTCAGTTACGTGGATGTGGACGGCAATATGACCGGCATCGACGTGGAGCTGGCCCGGCAGGCTTTCTCCCGGATGGGGTACCGGGCAGAATTTGAGATCATCAACTGGGAAGAGAAAAAAGAGCTCCTGCGGGAGGGCAAAATCGACTGCATTTGGAGTAGCTACACCATGACCGGCCGGGAAGAGGACTACAACTGGGCAGGCCCCTATATGGAAAGCCACCAGGTGGTGGCCGTCTTGCCGGAGAGCGATATTGTTACCCTGGCCGATCTGGAGGATAAGGTCATGGCCGTCCAGTCCACTACCAAGCCGGAGGACATCATCCGCAGCCATGACGGGACTTTGCCGAAACTGCGGAAGGTCCTTTCTGCCCAGAAGCGGGAGCTGATTTTTATTCTTTTGAGCAAGGGCTATGTAGATGCCCTGGCAGCCCATGATACCACCATCGAAGAATTTGCCGCGGAGACCGGGCTGGAATTCCGGATCCTGGAGGAACCCCTGCAGACCGTGGGCCTGGGGGTGGCCTTCGACAAGGAGGACCGCCGAAGGCTGGATCAGTCGTTGAACGAGACTCTGCAGCAGATGCGCTCGGACGGGACCATTCTGGAAACCATTGGGAAATACCTGCCCAATGCCCAGCGGTTTATGGGAGGCAGCCAATGAAGAATCCGAAAAAACTCCCCCGTTGGCAGAAGGTCCTCCTTTTGGAGATCCTGGTGGGCCTGCTGCTTCTATTTGGCACCTTTGCCGTTTCCACCAATACGGATATTGCCAGAGCGGAACAAAAGCTCCAACGGACCGCCGAATACATCAAGGAACAGTGCAACAACAGCCAGCTCCGGGACCTGGCCTCCGAGGCCAAAAGCCTGCTGCGGGTGAGCCAAAGCGCCGAGCAGGTCCGGTGGCGGCTGGAAAATAGTCCGGACACCCTGGAAGCCCCGGAGCACACCTTGGAGGGCTGGGCCAAGGACAATTACCTGGATGGTCTGTTCCTGCTGGACGGGGACGGGACCCTTCTATACCAGTATGACAGCGCAGGCTTTACTCCCCAGACGCTGCTGGAAAAGGTGGACAGAAACGCCCTGATGGACGTAGCCGTTTTTCAGGAGAAGATCTACGGAGTCCGCATTTCCTACGACGACGGGGGCCACGTGGACCTGGCTGCCGTAGGGCGCCGGGATACCCAAGGCGTGATCGTGGGATACTACTACACCCCCGCAGAGCATACTCGGGTCTTTAACAGCTCCCTTTCCTCCCTGGTTTCCGGCTATGCGCCGGAGCAGGACGGGACCATCGTCATCAGCAGCGGCAGCCACATTCTGGCCTCCAACGATCCTTCTTTGATTGACCGGGATACAGGCAGCATCCCCATTCTAAAGGAGATCCAGGCCCGAGGCTCCGGGAACAAGCTGATCCATGCCGACGAAAGCGGCTCCGCTATCCGGCACGATTTTGGTCTGATGGAAACATGCCAAAACTATTATATCTACGCTTATATGGCAGAAGGGACCGTATTCGGCAGCACTCCCAAAAATATGATGTACGCCCTGTTCCTGTACTGCATGATTTTGGTGGCCAGCCATATGCTTTGGTGGCGCACGGAACGGAGCTACCAGAAAAGCCAGCTCCAGGAGCAGCAAAAATACAACCGGACGCTACAGTCCAAAAACGCCCAGCTCCGGGAGGCGGTGGAGCAGGCGGAACGGGCCAACGCCGCCAAGAGCAACTTCCTCTCCCGCATGAGCCACGACATCCGCACCCCCCTGAACGGCATCATCGGCCTGCTGAAGATCGATGAAGCCCATATGGAGGACCGGGCCCTGGTGGAGCGGAACCACGAAAAAATGGAAATCGCGGCGGGGCACCTGCTGGCCCTCATCAACGACATCCTGCAAATGAGCAAGCTGGAGGACGGCACGGTGAAACTGGCCCACGAGGCCATCGACCTGCGGGTGCTGACCAAGGAGATCGTCACCATCGTGGAGGAAAACGCGGTGGAATCCGGGGTCTCCATGGAGTTTGACCGGACAGCCCAGCTGCCCCAGCCCTACGTCTACGGCAGCCCCCTGCACCTGCGGCAGGTATTTCTGAATATCTATTCCAACTGTATCAAGTACAACAAGGTCGGGGGCAAAATATCCAGTCGGGCGGAGTGCCTGGGGGAAACGGGCACCATCGTCACCTACCAGTGGACCATTACGGATACCGGCATCGGCATGAGTGCGGAGTACTTAAAGCAGCTGTTCGACCCCTTCACCCAGGAGAAGACCGACGCCCGCAGCGTCTACCAGGGCACGGGCCTGGGCATGTCCATCGTCAAAGCCCTGCTGGAGCAGATGAACGGCACCATCACCGTCACCAGCCGGGAGGGCCAGGGCTCCACCTTTGTGATCACCATCCCCTTTGACATCGCCCCCGCCCCGGAGACCCAGGCGCCGGGCCCCCAGCCGGATGCCTCCATTCAGGGCCTGCGGCTTCTGGTGGCAGAGGACAACGACCTGAACGCCGAGATCGTTTCCGCCCTTCTGAAAGACCAGGGGGCCCACATCACCCTGGTAAAGGACGGCCAGCAGGCGGTGGACCAATTCCGGATGAAGCCCCCCGGGACCTTTGATGCCATTCTCATGGACATGATGATGCCGGTAATGGACGGCCTCACCGCCACCAGAACCATCCGTGCCCTTCCCAGGGAGGACGCCGGGACCATCCCCATCATCGCCATGACCGCCAACGCCTTTGAAGAGGACGCCCAAAAGTGCCTGGAAGCCGGCATGAACGCCCACCTGGCAAAGCCCCTGGACTTCCAAAAGGTGGTTGCCGTCATTGCAAAGCTCCACGCCGAAGCGACCTGAAATATTGAAAAGCCATTGCAAACCGGGAGTCGGTCTGCAATGGCTTTTCTTTTTTACCCAGGGTGATATAATTTGTAAATTACGTTTCATTCCATGCCTGTCGGGGGTCCGATTTATTATGAAACAGATACCACCTCTGACAGGAGTCCGCCTCCGGCGGTGGTTTTCTTGTTCCGGCAAGAAAATCAATAAGAAGCCGGCTCAAGGGGAGCATTGAAGCTGCACTCCCGTTTAGAGCCATCCCCCCTTGAGAATCCCCCCCGGCGTACCATTCAACCTACATATCTAAAAGCTTTTTAAGTGATACAACAGTAGACCGTCGGAAAGCCCGACAAACGTAACCCCGTCCTACTGTCTTTTTGGAAATACGTTGGTAAATTGTTACGAACGTTTCTGTTTTTTGAGACGCAGTAAATAGATTATAGAGTTGTACGTTGAATGGTACGCCGGAGAGGGGTTCTTAGGGGGGAGGCGGCTTTGAGTGGGAGCGAAACTTCAGCGCTCCCCCCTAAGCCGGATTCTTTCATTCTTTCTTGCCGGGACAAGAAAGAATCTCCCGCAGGGAGAACGCCTCAGTGTGCTGTCAGCCTTACTTCAAACGAAAAACAGGCTGAACAATCCACACCGTCAAGCCCTATCTGTCAAAGTGTTCATATATTTGCAACTCATACAATCGTCGTGTTTTTACCCCTCGTTGGCAAGCAGGGCATTGGTGGCTTCTGCCCAGCTGTATTGGGTCATGTATTCCCCCTGGTAGGATAACCCCTCCCGGCGGTCGGACCGCCAGTCGTAGTAGTCGCAGTCGAAGGCCTGGGGCTGGACCCCAAGCTTGCCCCACTGCTTGATGAGCACGCCTCCGCAGCCTGCCTCGTCCAACGTGACCTGCAGGTCCCGGCGGAGGCTCTTGATGTAGGATTCGTGGCCCATTTCGTCTTCAAAGAGCACCGCCTGGATCTCCCGCATGGTGCACAATGCCCCCTGCCGGTCCACCAGGTAGGCCAGCAGCTCCTTGGTCCGGTTGTACTTGAATTCCAGGGGCTTGCCGTCCAGGTATACTTCAAAATTGCCGAAGGTCTGCATTCTTACCCGCTTCCCCGGGGCCACCGGCCGCCGGAGTTCGGAGAGCTCTTTGCGGACCTTTTCCGCCGTCACGGGCTTGGTCAGGTAGCCGCTGGCGTGGAGCTCAAAGGCGGCTCCCTGGTAACGGGTAAATCCCGTGGCAAAGATGATGTTCACGTCCTTGTTCTGCTCCTTCAGCTTTCTGGCCAGGCTCACCCCGTCCGTATCCGCCATTTCCACGTCCAGGAATGCCACGTCGCAGCCGTTGGTCTGCAAAAAAGCCAGGGCATCCTCCGGGTAAAAAAAGCCGTGGAGCTCCGCCTCCGGAGCTGCCTGCTGAATGGCCGTCATCAGCCGGTCCAAGGCCAGCTCTTCATCGTCTACCGCAATAATTCTCATTTTCTCTCTCCTTTTGGAATCCGGATCTCTACTTTGGTCCCCTGCCCCGGGACGCTTGTAATAGTCATGGTCCCCCCGACCATGGCCCGGAGCCGCTCTTTTGCGTTGCGTAGGCCGAAATGCTTCTTTCCGTCCTCCCCGTAGTGGTCCGGGTCGAAGCCCCTGCCGGTATCCGATACGGTAATGCGCCAGAAGTCCTTCTCTTCCCTGGTGGCAACGGTGACGGTTCCGCCGCCCCGCTTTTTGGTGACCCCATGCTTGACCGCGTTCTCTACCAATACCTGTACCGTCAGAGGCGGCACCTTGAACTGGGTGGCCTGAATGTCCTCCTCCGCCTGCAGGGTACTGGGGAAGCGGATCTTTTCCAGAGATAGATAGGTCTCTATATGGTGGAGCTCCTCTTCAAAGGGAATGAGCTCTTTTTCCTCCAGAGAGGCCATATTGCTGCGCAGATAATCCGAAAATTTCTCAATGGCATCCTGGGCGGTTTTGGGATCCACCTCGCAGAGCTGATAGATGGAATTGAGCACGTTGTACAGGAAATGGGGCTGCAGCTGGCTGAGCATGGCAGCAATGCGGCTGTCTTCCAGCTCCTTTTCCAGCTGCTTTGCCCGGAGGGATCCCCGGTGATCCAGAATCATGTGCCGTATTGCCGCCACGGCCTGAATCAAAAACAGCACCAGAAACACCAGCTTGGCGCAGGTGCCATGGGAATACATGCTCTCCCCCGCCCCGGCAAAGCCCAGCAGCACCGCCCCCGCCAGCAGCAGGCCGGAAGCGATCCATGGCCAGTTTTTCGGCTTCCTGATCAGTTCCAGGGCGCCGCAAACCATCAGCACCGGGCACAGGACCCACTGGGAAAGCCGCCAATAAAAGAATTCTTCGTACAAAAGCGCCCCGGTAAGGCCCCGCAGGATCCAAAAGCTGTTCAGGACCGCAGAGACAAGCAGCGCATAGGTTCCCACCGTCTGCCGCCTGCCGGTCAGCCCGCCGCACAGGCACAGCTGCCCAAAGTACACCGCCAGCATGGCGCACAGGAGCTTGCCGTAGGTATTGAAGACGATGAGTTCGCTGATAAAGGAAATATCCACAGTATCCAAGCACATATAGCCCCCGGCAAACAGGCTCACAAGGCCGTAGCGCCACAGCATTCCTCCGAAGGGGCTGCGCATTACGAGAGATGCCAGGGCTCCGCCCAGCATCAGCAGCGCCGCAATGATCAGCACCAGGCCGCAGGTCCGCCAGGGGGTACTAAAGGGCTTTAAGTACCCCTGGAGCACCACCGGGGAATTTCCGGTGACAAAGATATTGTCCAGGAATTCCCAAACCGCCTGCCCGTTCCCGTGGGGGTGGGGATCGAACAGACGGAATTCCACCGTATCCTCCGGCAATATTCCCGGGGACAGCTCGTAGTACCACTGACTGCCGCAGAAGTCCGGCGTAACGGCCATGCCTGCCTCCATCATCATGGCGATGGTATCGCAGCCCACCATCTCCCCGTTTACAAACATCTCCACGCCGATATGGTCCAGATACCAGGAGATCCGGGAGCCCTCCGGCACATCCGTGTCAAAATGCCCCCGCAGGTACACATCCCCCTTCCAGGAGGAAACGGCATCCTCCGTAATGGGCTGCCAGAATTCCCCGTCTGCACTGTATTCTCCGGACAGACGCAGATGCCAGGGCTTTGTCAGCACCGACTGCTGATTGGTCACCACCTCCGCCAACAGGCAGACGGCCGCCAGCAGCAAAAGGAGAAAGGTACCCGTATTCTTTTTCAGTGTTTTCATACTTCTCATCTCTTTTTCGGGTGTTTTGTTATTAGTATATCACAGAAACGGTGGATTGGGAAATGAATTGCGGGAGTAAACGAACATACAAATAGGGATTTGTACAACTCCCCATTTGTGTGTCCCTTTTGCATCCATTGATGGACTATAATGCAGTCAGAGCAAAGGCAAATCAGCCTGACAGGAGGTATTCTTATGAAACTGGATGAATTTATGAATGCCCACGAGGGCGAAGCCGGAATGGCTGAAAAGCTGACCCCCGCTTACCTGACTACCCAGGGCGTCCAACTATCCGACGAGGAGCTGGAGCTGACCACCGGCGGCGGCAGTATGCCGGTGCACACCAGCGGCTCCCAGCTCGATGTATACCGCAAGGACGAAAAGGGGCGGACCACCCACTGGCGGATCAAGAGCACCGGGCAGGTCTACTACTACGCCTGCCCCAGATGCAAGCGAGTGACCCACCTGGGCCTCTTCGGCTTTGTGTACTGCGACCCCTGCGACACCTATTGGAATACCTTCCCCGAGCGCCGGGTGTTCATCTGATCCGAACAAACCTCAGATTGCGAAAGGAGTACTGCCTATGACTGTGAAAGACTTTATGCTGGCCCACGAGGGCGAGGCCGGGATGGCTGAAAAGCTGACCCCCGAATACCTGGCAAGCCAGGGCGTTCAACTGTCCGAGGAGAAGCTGGAGACGGCCAACGGCGGCGGCAGATTTCCGATGGGCGGTTCCGGCCTTTTGGAGGTGTTCGACAGAGATTCCAAAGGACGTCCCACCCATTGGATGATGCGGCTCACCGGGCAGATCTTCTACTATGCCTGCCCCAAATGCAAACGGGTGACCTACCAGGGCGAAGGGGGATTTCTATACTGCGATCCCTGCAATACCCATTGGACTGCCTCCCGCGAGCACCGGGTGTTCATCTGATCCCAACAAACCTCAACATACAAAATACAAAAAAGGAGTAATTATTATGACTGTGAAAGATTTTATGCTGGCCCACGAGGGCGAGGCCGGAATGGCGAAAAAGCTGACCCCCGAATACCTGACGAGCCAGGGCGTGACCCTGTCTGACGAGGAGCTGGAAATGGCCACCGGCGGTCGTGTTCCCATCGGTTACATCATCTCCTTGGTGCCGGAGGTATACCGCAGGGATGCCAACGGAAATGCCACCCACTGGCAGAACAAGAAGACCGGAAAGATCTTCTACTATGCCTGCCCCAGATGCAAACGGGTGACCCACCTGGGCGCCTTTGGATATGTGTACTGCGATCCCTGCGATACCTATTGGACCACAACGGAGGACCGCAAGGTCTACATCAACTGATCCTTCCGGATACAAGGCAGGAGTGATTTCATGATCCAACCCATAGGGGGCATCCGTCCGTTGGGGATCCAGGTCGGCGCCTTCGTCCGCCGGGCAGTGTATATCTGCCGGGCGGACGCCTGCCTGCACTGCGGCCGGTGCCAGGCGGGCTGCCCGAACAAAGCCATCTTTCTGCACCAGGGCCGCCCGGTGATCGACCCTTGCCTGTGCAGCGACTGCGGCCAATGCCAGAAAAGCTGCCCCGCCGGGGCGATTTTGCGCACCGTCCAGCTGACCACGGGGTAAGGGACGGTTCCCCGGCTGCCCGTTTCCCTTGCATCGTGGGAACTTTTACACAAATCTGTAGGAGAAATGCGATATGAATGTGATCCTTGCGGAGGCAGCCCAGCAGGAAACGCTGAAAACGCTTTTGCAAGCGCTGCTGCCCGGGGCCGCGCTGGTTCCGCTGCCTTCCCAGTCGCCAATGCTTCCGACCGACCCCGTGGACATTGCCTTCCTGGGGCTGCATAAGGCGGAGGACCTGGCCCTGGCCGAGGCCCTGCGAAGCGCCCACCCCAAAGCGAACATTCTGTTCTGTGCCGATTCCCGGGAATACGCCATGGAGGCCTGGGACCTGAACGGCAGCGCCTATTTTTTAGGCCCCATCACCCAGGAAAAGCTGGAAAATGCCCTGCAGAATCTGCGCTATCCCGTAAGAATCGGGAAGCGGGTAAAGATCCAGTGCTTTGGCAATTTTGAGGTCTACTGCGACGGAAAGCCCATCTGGTTCAAATACAGCCGCACCAAGGAGCTGTTTGCCTATCTGGTGGACCGCAAGGGAGCCCTCTGCTCCATCCGGGAGCTGTCCGCCATCCTGTTCGGGGACGATATGCACCGCTCTTATATGTATCAAATTCGCCTGGACCTGATCAATACCCTGGATGCCCTTGGTGTTGGGGACATCATCAGCCACCCCCACGGCTGCTTAAGCCTGGCGCGGGACAAGGTCAAATGCGATTACTTTGACTACCTGGACCACAGACTGGAGCCGCCGGTACGGGAATACATGACCCAATACAGCTTTGGAGAGCAGACCTGCGCCACGTTGTTTATGGGCCGATAAATACGCAACGCAAAGAAGCCGGGCACCTGTCCGGCTTCTTTTTTACGGCTTTTGGGGGTTTTGTGCTGCCTGCAGGCAGGTCATGTTTTCGAAGGGGGCCAGGGTCTCTTCGCATTTTTTCAGGTAGCCTCCCTCAAAGAAGAAGCACTTCCAGGGGTCCGGGGCCCGGAAATTGCCGCCGCTGGATAGCAAAGCGATGGCTCGGCAGCCGCCGCGGCAGTAGGTCAGATGCTTACAGGCGGCGCACTTCCGGTTGACCTCCAGCATGTCCCCAACGGTGGCGCAGACCTCCCGCAGATAGGGGCCCTCCTGCAAAATCTTTTGGAGGCCCTGTTCCTTTACGTTGCCGAAGGCCATCCCGTGAGCATCCAGCCAGCCGGACATCTGCAGGCAGGGGTACACCGCCCCGGAGGCCCCTACGGCGATCATGCCCCGGTTCCCCTGGCACAGGGGGCGGGAGGTCCTGTAATTGTCCAGGCACCCCAGCATGGGCGTCAGTGTATAGGTTTTGGTCAGAGGATCCAATGTCAGAAGCTGCCAGCAGGTGACCATCATCCGGTGGGGCGTTTGGATGTATTCTTTCAATGCTTCCAAGCAGATATCGTAGTATTCCGGCACGGTGAAGGATTGCCCCCCGGCGTTTTCCGCCCAGCGGGTGGATTCGGTGGTGCAGATCATCCGGGTCTCCTCCACCCCCAGCCCGTCCAGGTACGCCAAGGTCTTCCCGATGCAGCCTTTGTTCTTCCGGTTGATGTTCATCTGGACCTTTATCTGGAAGCCGTTTTCGATGCACAGCCGGATGGCCTTTAGGGCCGATTCCTCTGCCCCCTTGTGATTTCGCAACCAATCGTGGAAGCCGAAGCCGTCGAAGGAAATTTTCATCAGGGGGTTACAGCCGATTTGCTTCATCCGGTCCAGGGCCTCCTGGGTAAGGAAGAAGCCGTTGGTATTCAGTTCGAAGACGTACATGCCCCGGGCGTAGATGCCCTCCAAAATCTCAAAGAAGGACCTGTGGGCCATGGGCTCGCCGCCGGTGATGGTAAAGCCGTTGATGCCGCATGATCTCGCTTCGTCCAGAAGCTTGTTCGCCTCTTCCAAAGTCCATTCGCTTTGCAGGGGGGCGTTGTCCTTGGCGTTGAAGCAGTGCAGGCAGTTGTAGTTGCACCGGCCGGTGATCATCCAGTTCATGGCAGGCATATACCGGTTGTCGCAGGAGAGGGGGCGCTGCCAGTCGGTCAGGGCCTCCGCTCCTTTTTGGTCTGCATGGATCAGGTCCCGGTCCAAAAGGGCCTTTGTCAGCTCGTCTTCGGGAAGGTCGTGGAGCCCATCGCAGAGGGTCAGCCGCTCAAATTCTTCCTGCCGCAGCCCTTTGGCCGCCTGCCGGTGCCGGATGTAATAGGCATAGGGTACCAGCGTCCAAGACCGCAGGGCGATCTCGTCATTCAGTAGATAATACAATGGGCTCCCCCCTTCCCCGCCGCGAGCTTATCTTCTCCGGAGGCTCGTGGACTCGACCCGATCCTTGGTGGTCCCATTCTCCAGACGGACCGTATACCGGACCTTCATAAACCCGCTTAATTTGATGACCACGCCCGGGACCCAGGTGCCGCCATCGTTGTAATACACCTTGTCGTTGACATTGAAAGAGTCGATGACCAGGATCCCGGCGCCACCGGAAACGTGATCCAGGGTCTCCTCCGTCAGTTCACCGGCCTTGCGGAGCTGGGCAAAGGCAGCCTCCGCTTCGCCTAAGGTCATATCTTCGTTTTCGGCCTTCGCCAGCCGGATCAGCTCCTCCGGCGTTTTTGCGGCCAATGCTTTTTTCAGCAGTTCTTTGGTCATTTCCATACGTAGCCTCCTGTTCTTTCAGGAACATTTTTCCGGGAAACCGGATCAATACTTCTTTCTGAGATAGCCGGGGCAGACCCAGGGAATTTTCTCCCCGGTCTTGTAGATGAGGACCTCGTGCCAGCTGGTAAAGCCCCGCTCCTGAACGTGGAGGATCTTCCCGTCCAGCCACTTGTCGTAATACTTGACCAGCACCTCTTCGCCGACGTGGTAGGGGCTTTCCGTGCCCTTGGCGCAGCCGCCGCCGGAAACGTTATCCAGCTCCTCGTCGGCCAGCTTGCCGGTCTTGTGCAGCTGATCGAAAGCGGCTACCGCCTCTTCCTTTTCCATCTCGATGCCCTGGGCCTTGGCCAAATCCTGTAGCTCTTCGGCGGTCTTGGCGGCCTTGGCTTTTTCCATGAGTTCCTTGGTCATTTCCATAATCGGTACCTCCGTTTTTTATTTATTTTTGATGGCTTTATTGTACACAGTGGAGTGTGACAAAAGTACAACAAAATCCATTCAAAAATTAAAGTTTCTTCACAGAAATCAGAATTTCATGTATATTTTACATCCGAAATATGCACAGAATCTATACACATTCTATTTTTCCATGGGTGTGTGCATAAAATGTAAATATTGGGGAAGCCGGTTCTTTTACAAAATTCGATTGACGAATTATCACCAAGGTGATATAGTGGACACAAAGGAGGACATTCCCATGGACAACCAGATCACACTGTACCACGGCTCCACCCAGGTCATTCCGGAGCCGACCTTTGGTGCGGGAAAGCGGAACAACGATTTTGGGCTTGGTTTCTACTGTACGGAAAGCGAGAAACTGGCCAAGGAATGGGCCGTCTCCTCCCTGCAAAGCGGATTTGCCAACCGGTATACCCTGGATGCGGAAAACCTGAATATCCTGAACCTGAACAGCCCGGATTTCACCATTCTCAATTGGATCGCGATTTTGGTGGAGCACCGATTGTTTTCCATCAAAAACCCGGTAGCCGCCCGGGCCAAGCGGTATCTGACGGACCATTTCAGCGTCAATGTAAACGCCTTTGATGTGATCCGGGGATATCGGGCAGACGATTCCTATTTTGATTACGCGGAAACCTTCTTAAACAACGGGATCACGGTGGAGCAGCTGGCAAGCGCCATGCAGTTGGGAAAGCTGGGGGAGCAGATCGTTCTGAAATCCAGATTTGCCTTTTCCAGGCTGCACTACGAAGGGTTTTCTTTCGCCGATCAGGACGCCTATTTCGGGCTGCGGAAGGCCCGAAACGAAGACGCCGCCAGGTCCTATTCCAAAATACTGGAGGAAGAAACCGACGGCCTGTATATCCAGGACATCATCCGGGGAGGCATTCAAAACAATGATCCACGCATACCCAGAAATCTACCTGAATAGGGCCCAGGCCACCCTGGGGGAAGCTTTTGACTATGCCATCAACGACTGCCATCTTCCGGGGGAAGTGTTTACGGCCCTGTTTGCCGCCAGCACCGTCAGCAAACGGATGGAAAACGGAGAGCCCAGCCTGCTTGTTGGGAAAAGCGGCCCCGAAGTGGCATCGGATATCCTGACGGAAACCACAGGCGCTCCCCCGCAGGCCATACCCGGGGCCCGCCTGACCCGTTCCAGAGAATACTGGATCGGTTGGGCCGTCGCCTATTACCAGTGGTACTCCGGGAGAAGCTACCGGGATATCTTGAAAGCAGCATCCTTTGAAGAGCTGCAAGAAATGTACGACCCTCTTCACGAGGCGGATGTCACGAAATTTGCGGATATCCTGGATGCAAGGATCCGAGCAGTTTTCCCGGATACCAATTTGAAACGCATTCGCAAGAACTACGGCTGTTCCCAGTCCGAGCTGGCAAAACGGTCCGGTGTCAGCCTGCGTTCCATCCAGATGTATGAGCAGCGGAACAAAGATATCAACAAAGCCAGTGCGGAAACCGTCCTGCGGCTGTCCAGGGTTTTGGGCTGCGGCATGGAAGATCTGATAGAAAAATAGCAAGAGGTTTTGATCATGGAATATTTGGACATTATCGACGAAAACGGCCTGCCCACCGGGAAGACCGTCCCCCGGGAGGAGGCCCATGCCCAGGGGATCCCCCATCGGACCAGCCATGTGTGGCTGGTCCGGTACCGGAATGGGCGGCCCCAGGTGCTGCTGCAAAAAAGAAGCCTGAATAAGGATTCCTGGCCCGGCTGCTACGATATTTCCAGCGCAGGGCACATCCCCGCCGGGGTGGACTTTATCCCCTCCGCCCTGCGGGAGCTGCAGGAAGAGCTGGGAGTAAGCGTGAAGCCGGAGGAGCTGGTCTTCTGCGGCAACCGGCGCATCCATGCCGATGGGGTCTTTCACGGCAAGCCCTTCCATGACCGGCAGTATTCCCGGGTATTTGCCCTGTTTTGCGACCGGGAGGACTTTATTCTGCAAAAAGAGGAGATCGAGTCCGTATTGTGGATGGACCTGGAAGACTGCCTGGAGGCCGTCAAAAAAAGCACCATTCCCAACTGCATCTACCCCGAAGAGCTGGAAATGGTGCGTGCGGTATGCAATTGATCATTTGCCCAAGGCCCACCGGAGCCGGGACCGGGACAGAAGTTCGTTGCAAGCGGTGATCACCAGAAGGATGACTGCCAGCTCCAGCCCCTTCTCCCCCAGCATCGCCAGGGTAGAGGGATAATTTTCCATGGCAATGCCGAGCTTCGGGAAAAAATAGTAGATGGCCGTGATCACCGGGGTCTGGTGCCAGACGAAGTACAGTAGGCTGTTCTTTCCCAGATACCGGATAGGGCTTGCCGTCAACCACTGAGAGGCCAGAATCACCGCCCCGATGCCGCAGAAGGCCGCCGGGAAGCTGAGCCAGGGGACGCCATACTGGCACTGGAATACATCCATCCCAGGCACCCTGCCCCGGACCGCCGGAAGAGCAAAGAGTACATTTCCCAACGCCAATAAGAAAAAGGCCAGGCCTCTTCCCTTCCCCGCTTCCAGCCATCCGGAGGCGGGCTTGTTGTTTTTCAGCAGGTATCCGGCGGCAAAAAAAGGCAGCTCCCCAAAGCAGGCATCCAGATTCCAGGGCAAGGCCGGGAGCCCCGCCTGGGTATACAATACCGCCGCCCCGCCGCATAGGGCCGCCGCCACAGCCAAAAAACAGGGTTTTTTCAGCTTCCGGAACAGAGGATAGGCGATGAGCTCCAGCACAAACAGGCAGGCCAGAAACCAGATGGGCCACATCCGCCGCTGGACCAAAACTCCCAGGCCCATTTCCAGCAGCTCTTCCCAGAACCACGTTCTGCTGAATAAAATCGCCTCCGCCGGAATGATGGGCAGGGCCAACGCAAAATAGGGGACCAGCAGCTTTTTTACCTTTCCCCGCCAGAACGCCCCCCAGGGCCTGTCTACCTTGAACAGATACCCGGACAAGAAGAAGAACAGCGGTACATGGAAGCTGTACAGCCACCGGGAAATGGGATGCCCGGTGAGTACATGGGAGACCATAATGGCTAAGATCCCCCAGCCCTTGGCCGTATCGATCCAAGTTAGCCTCTTTTGCGCCATCCTCTCTCCTCCTTCCGTTTTCTCCGGCTATTTTCCCCATGTCGTTGCGAACCAGTGCGCACACTGGTGTGGCAACCTCCCGGTTGAACGAGAAAGGCTTAGCCTACCGCCAAAACGTTCTCAAATATCCGGGGGATTCCCACGCCAGTGTGCGCACTGGCTCGGAATGACAAAGCGTTTTTTAGTTCATGTAATACATATCCAGAGCGTCCCGCATCTTGTAGTAGTTGGGCAGCTTCCGCCAGCCGTAGCCGATGGCGTCGGTGCCGATGCCTACCACGTGGGTATTGGGCAAAGCCTGGGTCCATTCGTAGATGACGCCGCTTCCCCGCTCCATGCACCAGAGGTTTTTCAGCCAGGTCATTTTCTTTACCGGCTCCGGATCTGCAAAGGTCCGGCTCAGGTTCAGGTCTTCCAGGGCGGTGCAGCCAAGCAAAGGCTCGTAGGACTCGATGGCGCACCAGCTCAGTTCCAGCCATACCAGCTCTTTGCAGTTGCTGATGGGGGTAATGTCCCGCACGTCCGTATCCGCCAGGATCAGGTACTTCAGGTGGGGCATGTAGGCCACAAACTCAATGTGTTTTACCCGGGAATGGCCAATGTCGATGGCGATCAGGTCCTCGCAGTACTTCAGGTCCACAGCGTTCCAGTCCTGGAAATAACCGTCGCCCTGGGTCAGGGGCATGAACTTGGTGGCATCCGTCCGACACTTGGCAATGGAGCCTAAGTACACCGTCCACACCACTTTATACTGGTCCCGCATTTCCTCCCGGAAGGCGGCCATGGTCTCGTTGTCGAAGCCGCAGTCGGTCATAATGAGCTTGGTAATAGAGGGGAAGTAGGCAGCGTAGGCCTTGGCCTCCTCCAGACTCTGCAGCTTCTGGCCGGAAATATCCACCTCCTCGGTGTCGTCCGGCATGTCTCTTCCCTGTACCTGCAGTGTCCAGTGAAGGTCTACCTTGGGGTAGTTCTTCCGCAATTGCAGCAGCTCTTCACCGGTAGCGGTGGGGTTCGTCAAAGTCACGGTCTGCAGATTCTTCATAACAGACATGGCAGAGGAAATTTCCTCGTAGCTTGCATTGCCGGCCGTAATAGAGGTTGCACCGGTCTCGTAAACCTCCCCGCCCACGGTAATATTGAAAATCACGTTCCAGTCCGGGTGCTCCTGCTGCAGGCTCCCCAAAAGCTGATAGGCCATGCACTTCTGGGCATTGACGGTCCGCAGTTTGGGAAGGTAGCTGAGCTTCTGGGCATCCTCCTGGGTCAAATTCGTTACCCGCACGGTGGAAGCAGACTGGTCGTAGGTCCGGCCGTCGATCTGCACATGATAGTTTACCTGGCAGTTGGGCTTTCTCCGGGCCACCTCCATAAGCTGCTCATAGTCCTGGCAGTCCTGGGCCTGTAAAACTTCCAGCTGGGGAAAATAATCCAGGATATCCACATCTTCCCAGCTCAGGGTATCTACCGTCAGTTCGCTGGCAAAGCTGGGGTACTTCTCCCCCTGGAAGGGGACATTCCACAAAATGGTACAGCCGGGCAGCTTTGCCTTTAATTTATCATAGGCGGTACAGGTGACCTCCCGTTCCCGCAGATCCAGCGCCGATTCATTTCTGGCGTACAGATGCCACTCCACGATCACAAACCGATCCAGAGTAAAAAAAGCCACTACCGCCCCAGCCAATACCAGAACCGCCGCGGCAATGATCAGGATCCGCTTTCCGGTTTTCTTCATAGCAAACGCTCTCCTTGTATTTTCTGGAAGAAGCCTGCCGTTTTCTTCCTGCATTTCCACCTTGTATTATGCGCAAAAAGTCTGCATATGTCAAGGCTTTTTTTCTATCCCGGGTCCTTTGGGATGGTGATGGTCACCACGATCTGCCGATCCGTCTCCCTACGCTCGGAGACCGCCGGGATCCCGGAGCGCTGGATCCGGGCCAGAGACTCCGTCAGGCTGTTCAGAAAGCTGGTTACATTCCCCTGCCGCTTTCTGTGGGCCCTTCCACTCAAAAGGGTTTCGATGTATTTTTCCGTGGCTGCCACGCTCATCCCCTCCTGCCGGATGACCTCAATGGTCTTCAGCTTTTCCGCCTCCCCGGATAGCTTCAGCAGGGCCCGGGCATGGCGTTCCGTCAGTCCCGCCTGGCGGAGGGCTTCCAGGACCCTGTCCCCGTGGCGCAGGAGCCGCAGCTTGTTGGCCACGCTGCTCTGGCTTTTCCCCAGGAGCCTGGCCGCCTGCTCCTGGCTCAGATTCTGGGACCGCATCAGCGCGGCAATGCCCATGGCCTCCTCTACAAAGTCCAGGTCCTGCCGCTGCAGGTTTTCCACCATAGCCGCAATGCCGGATTCCTGCTCGTCCATTTGGAGCAAAATACAGGGCACCTCCGTCAGCCCCGCCTGGGCCGCCGCCCGGAGCCGCCGCTCCCCGGCAATGAGCTCGTAGCCGGCCCCCACCCGCCGGACAGACAGGGGCTGCAATACCCCGTGGGCCCGGATGGACTGGGCCAGCTCGTCCAATGCTTCCGGCTGAAAAAACTTTCTGGGCTGCCGGGGGTTGGGCCGGATCCCCCGGATGGGGAGAAACACCACCCTCCCGGTCTCCATATAGGTTTTGAGCTTCTGGCACTGCATTGCCCTTCCTCCCCCGTGTTCAGATAACGCTATTCTAGCCCCTTGGGAAGCGGAAAACCCACGAAACAAAACCGGGCTGTCCAGAAATGATTCGGCAAACAAATTCTTCCAGAAAACACAAAATTTCTCTTTACTTTTCCAATCGTTCCGTGTATACTGATTGGCGAACAGAGTAGGAGATCCCGCGTGAAGTGCTGTCAAGATGGGGAGTTGTGTGACAGACGAAGGGTTTTTACCCGCGATGGGATCGCCGCACCCGCTGCGCCATATTGGGGGAAACCTCCTTTATGTAGCAACGATACTCCGTTGGGCGACACCTGAGCCTTACGGGTTACTCGGCATTTTCAACTCCCGGTGGATGGATATCCATCGGGGTTTTTCATTGCCGGGGCTAGGCGCCGCCGCTGCAAAAAGGAGGTTATATTTATGTCAACTAAAAAATCAACCACACTCTATCCCCACCCCTTCTCCCGAGCCTATTGGCATGACGCAGCTTTAGAACTGAAGGACACCCATATGCTGGTGTTCGCCGCCTTGATGATCGCCCTGCGTCTTGTCATGAAGCAGGTCTCCATCCCCATTACCCCGGTGCTGCGCATCAATACGGCCTTCTTTGTCAATGCCCTGGGGGCCATGGTCTTTGGGCCCGTCATGGCCAGCATCTGCGCCGTGATCACGGACGTACTGGGCTACATCATCCGGCCGGACGGGGTGTACTTTCTGCCCTTCGTGCTGACGGAGGTTGGCGGTTCCCTGGTCTTTGCCCTGTACCTGTACCGGGCCAAAGTAAATACCACCCGGGTAGTTCTCAGCCGGTTTACCATCAGTCTGCTCATCAACGTGATTTTGCAGACTCCCATTATGATGTGGTACTACGCCATCTACATGGGCGGCAAGCAGTATACGCTGCTCATGGCCATGCCCAGCATCGTAAAAAACATTCTGATGTTCCCTATTGAAGCCTTCCTTCTGACCCTTTTCCTCTCCGTCATGCTGCCCATCACCGCCCGGCTGGGGCTGACCTATACCGGCAGCGACGCCAAGAATGAACTCCGGTTCAACGGCAAGCAGGTCGTCACCCTGGTGCTGCTCTTTGTCATCGGCGTCGGCTGCGTCTTCGGCTACCTGAGCTACTACTATAAGACCACCTCCCTGTCCGCCAAGTACACCACCGAAGAGCGCTACGATAAAAATACCCAGATGGGCCAGATCGCCGCAGAAAAGCAAAATCTGGACCCGGATACCACCGTGGCCATCGTAGAAAGCGCCTACCAGAAGTTCCTCACCCACGAAGTCACCTACACCGTGGCCGTTTACACCGTGGATGAAGGAGCCCTTGCTGACTACGACAAGGACCTGGAAACCATCCGGGGCCTGTCCAAGTCCAAAGCCAAAGCCGTAGCCGAGGATGGGGTCATGACCCTAAGCACCACCGTCACCGTCGTGAGAAACGACCAGACGGGGGATGTGCTCAGCTATCAGGCGAAGTAAGGGAACAGGCAAAAATAAGGATTTGTGGTGTTGTCATTGCGAGCCAGTGCGCACACTGGCGTGGCAATCCCCATAGGTTTTAGACTGCCCGCAGGTCGGGCGTCTCCATCCCCTCTCCAAGCCTGGAGAGGGTGGCCCGCAGGCCGGGTGTGGTTGGGGATGCGGGACGATAATAGATAGGTTTGTTGAGAAAACACCAGCAAATAAAGCAATTATGTTTATCTAACCAATCAAAATGTCGAACGTTTCCAACCACCCCCGCCCGCTGTGGCGGGCACCCCCTCCAGGCTTGTAGGGGGAAGAGCTGCACGCTGTAGCGGCTACCATTCAACCGGAGGATTGCCACGACAGTGTGCGCACTGTCTCGCAATGACAAATCGTCTCCACAAATCCCCACTTACCGAACCATTCACGCCCTATTCCTCACAAAAATCCCCCCTTCCGTTTTTTCTCCGGAAGGGGGGATCCTTTATTTTTGTTCCCAGGGGAAGGGCTTTCCCTTCAGCACCTCTTCTTTTATATAACGGAAAGTGGCTTCCTCGCCCCGGTCCTTCAGCATTTGCAGAAGGTAGGCCAGGGCTTTTTCCGTATTGGGGTGCATCAAAAGGCGCTCTTTACTTTTTTCGAAGTATTCCAAGGGGGAGGCCGGGGTGTAGTTTTTCCCCTGATAGGTCATGCAGGCGGCTCTGCGGTCCATGACCATTTCTACTAAGTAACGCCGGGGCATTTCCACCGGCTCATATCGGCGGGTCTGGGGATTGATATCCGTCCAGTATTCGTAGTGGTGTTTGTTTCTGCCCTTGTGGTGCATCCAGGCCAGGCTGTAGCCGTTCTGCTCCCGCTCGGCGGTGTTGGGGCTGCGGGTGCCCTGGTAGAACCGGGCCCCGGCCCAGAACTCCGTGGGGGAAAACTTGGACAGGTCGTGGGTCAGGCCCTGGCGGTAGAGCCCCACCCGGAAGCAGCCGCACATCACGAGAAAGCGATGGTGGCTGATGGTTTTCAAATGCGCCCAAGCATGCATGGCCTTATCCTTCCGAAACCACGATCTCGGAGACCTTCAGGCCGGGATTTCTGCGGCAGGTAAAGTCGATGGCCCAATAGCTGGAGAACACCAGCAGGTTCCGGCCCCGGTAGTCTTCCAGCAACTCCGCATCGGTGCCCAGGTTCAGGTCCGTCAGCTCTCCGGGGTAGCTGTCGATGAGGCGGATCTCCTCGTAGGGCAGGCCCTCCATCCGCAGGTCCACGCCGTACTCGTTCTTCATCCGGTACTGGAACACGTCAAACTGCAGGGTGCCCACCACGCCTACGATGACCTCTTCCATACCGGAATTGGGTACCTTGAAGATCTGGATGGCGCCCTCCTGGGCGATCTGCTCGGTGCCCTTGACGAACTGCTTCCGCTTCATGGAGTCCTTGGCGGATACCCGGGCAAAGTGCTCCGGGGCGAAGGTGGGGATGCCGGAGTAGGTGAACTTCTTTCCGGGCACGGTGATGGTATCGCCGATGGCGAAAATACCCGGGTCGAACACGCCGATCACGTCCCCGGCGTAGGCCTCTTCCACGATCTCCCGCTCGGCGGCCATCATCTGCTGGGGCTGGGACAGGCGCATCTTCTTATTGCCCTGGACATGGTAATATTCGGCGTCCCGGGAGAATTTGCCGGAGCAGATGCGCATAAAGGCCAGCCGGTCCCGGTGGGCCTTATTCATGTTGGCCTGGATCTTAAACACGAAGGCGGAGAAATCCGGGCTGAAGGGATCGATGGTGCCGCAGTCCGCCACCCGGGCCAGGGGCGGCGGGGTCAGCTGCAAAAAGGCCTCCAGGAAGGGCTCAATACCGAAGTTCGTCAGAGCGGAGCCGAAGAACACCGGGCTCAGCTGGCCCCGGCGGACCTCCTCCATGTCCATCTCCCGTCCGGCGGACAGAAGCTCCACATCGTCGATGAGCTGCTGATGCTTGGCTTCACTGCCCAGATGCTCGGCGACCTGGGGGTCGTACAGGTCGATGGCCAATTTTCCTGCCTTATTCTTGCCGGAAACGCCGGAGAAGAACAGGAGCTGGCTGTTTTCCCGGTCGTAAACGCCCTGGAAGTCCTTACCGGAGCCGATGGGCCAGTTCATGGCGTAGGTCTCAATGCCCAGCTCCCGCTCCAGCTCGTCCAGCAGGTCGAAGGGGTCCTTGGCCTCCCGGTCCATTTTGTTGACGAAGGTAAAAATAGGAATGTGCCGCATGGCGCAAACCTTAAAAAGCTTCCGGGTCTGGGGTTCCACGCCCTTGGCGCCGTCGATGACCATGACGGCAGAGTCTGCCGCCATCAGGGTCCGGTAGGTGTCCTCGGAAAAGTCCTGGTGGCCCGGGGTATCCAGGATATTGATGCAGTAGCCGTTGTACTGGAACTGCATGACGGAAGAGGTAACGGAAATACCACGCTGCTTTTCGATCTCCATCCAGTCGGAGGTAGCAGCCCGGGAATTCTTCTTGCCCTTGACCACACCGGCCTGGGCAATGGCCCCGCCGTAGAGCAGGAACTTTTCCGTCAACGTGGTTTTACCGGCGTCCGGGTGCGAAATGATGGCAAAGGTACGCCGGCGCTTGATTTCATCTTCTAATTGTGACATAAATGTTAGTCCTCCCTGTGTTTTGTTCTATTGTTTCCTTCCAAAGAGGGCTAATGCGGACCGCAAAGCAGCATAGGTTCCTCCAAAAATCAGTAATTGGAATAAATCAATTTATTTTATCACAAGATTACCCGGGTTACAAGAGGGTTTTGTGGTTTTTTCCATGAAAAAAGCGGCCCGGAGACCGCTTTAAGCAATATTGGGATAAATGGTGGGCTTCTCCCTGGGGATCTCCCGGCGTCTGGCCAGAGCCCAAAGGATGGTGCCCAAAATCATGATGCCAAGCAAGGACCCTGACATGACGCTGTAGGCAAATACCGCCTGGTTACCGTGGCGCTGGACATAGTATTCCATCCACCCGGCCAGCCCCAGCAGCACCCCGCAGGAAACGCACACTGCCAGACATCCCGGAGTCCAGCCATTGGCTTTTTTGTACCGGATGGCAAATACCAAAATCGGCACCACCACGGCAATGATGCACAAAATCTGCACCACACTGACAAAGCCGTTGCTCCGGAAATACAGGGAATCGTACCTTGTGGAATCCAGTACCGCCTGGCAGGCCCCGTAGTACAGGGCAAAGAGCCAGAATAGGTCCCCGGGCCTGCGGCGATTTTCTTTTCTCCCCCAGAAGTAGAGGAACACCAGCCCCAAGAAAATGAGCCCCGCGACCATGGCCTGGATGCGGAAGGTGGCCAGCCGGTATTCCACAGCCCCGGTCTCCAGGTTCGTTAAAGGACTTGCCCAGAAGGAGGCGGTTTTCAGCACCTGGCCCCGGTCTGCCGTATTGCACAGGCAGGCCAGGCGCCCCAGGCTGACGGCACCGGCCCCGGCAATGCTCATGGCATCCAGCATGGACCAAAAATGCCGCCCCTTTCGCAGAAGGGCCAGAAAACCGGCGGTAAGGAAGCACCCCAAAAAGGCACCCATAAGGGCCAGGCCCCCTACGGAAAGATCCGTAAAGGCCGCCGCCAGGCTTTTGTAGCTGTCCGCCCGGAAGTACCAGTGGGCAAGACGGCTCAGGACCAGCCCCAGAGCGATGGACATAGGCACCGCAAAAAAGGCCCCCAGCAGGTCTTCTTCATCCCACAGGTAAAAGGCCAGAAAGAGAAACACCCCTACGGCTGCGGCAAAGGCTACGATGATGGTGCTCCAATAGAGGGTGGTGTGCCCGATGACAAACGCAATTTTATCCACAGCTTATTCCCCCTTTGGCTTGGCGGTAGCAAAATACAAAATATCGCTGATCCGCCGCTCGCTTCCGTAGTTTACCTGGTTGAAAACTTCGTTGTTCATGACCACCGTGGCCGTCTGGCCCCCGTCCAGGTTGTAGGCATTGGCGCAGCCGGTGGAGGCAAAAAGCTCCGCAAACTGCTGGATATTGGGGGTATAGTACCCCTCCCCTTCCTGGTTGCAGGCGATGAACAGATAGTGGAGCTTGTCCAGCTGGCCGATGCCCGCACGAACATAGTGCTCGTCCGTCTCTCCGATGAGATACTTGGTAATGGGGCAGACCTCCCCGTCCTTCACCAGGATGGGCCCAAAGGACAGGCTGTAGCGGATGTTGTTTTCATCCACAAAGGCCTGCAAGCTGTCCAGGTCCCCGAAGCTTTCGTTGCGGGTCAGGTGCATATTCCCGTCGTAGTCAAAATAGCACTGATCCGGCAAGGACCGGCTGGCCCGGAGGGCTTTTCCCTCGATGACCACGGTGCCATCCGGACGGTAGCCGTAGTAGTCCGCGCTGCAGGCCACCACCGCATTGACGGTCTGGGCCATTTCCGAGGTGAGCATCAGCTTGCCGGAGCCGAAGCTGTCCCCGGCCAGGTACCGGCGGAACTGGCTGAAATCCATCATCTTCACTTCCGCAAAGGTGACGGCCATATCGTTGATCTTTTCCTTCCAACAGATGGCCAGCAGCGTTTCGTCCAGATAGTATTCAATATGAGTGCCCGAAAGCAGGGTGTGGTCTGTACCGAAATAGGTTTCCTGTCCTTCCAGAACATCCTTGGCCCTGTCCAGCACCTCCTGCATATCCTCCGGGTCCTCCGCGGAGCCGTAGCAGCTTTGGTCCGGTTCCGGCGCCGCAGGAGCATCCGCCGCGATCCAGTAGGTCTTTTTGACCGAGGCAATGCCCTCCATGGCATCCGCCAGCCGGTTGTGGATGGCTTTCCCGTACCGATCCGAAAGCCCAGCGTCCGTGGCTCCGTTCTGCGCCGTCTGGCCGCTTCCGAATTGGGCAAGGATCCCCAAAAGCCCCCCAGAGGCAGCCGTCAATACCAGACAAAGGAGAACTGCGCCAACTTTTTTCAGAATTTTCACAGTCTCACCCCTTTTCCAGTCCGCCGGAAAGCAGCTCCAGCAAAGCCTGATCCGGCCGAACCTTCCACTGTCCCCCGTCGTATACCAGCTGCAGGGAAAGCGTCTGCTCTTTTGGGGTCACCGGCTCTGCCAAGGCGCGGCAGGTGGCCTCCAGCAGCACCCAGTCCGTCAGCTCCTGCCGGTAGCTGTTGGTCTCGTCATAGATTTCCGATACATCCTCGGCACTCTCGATCCGCTGCTGCAGGATTCCGGGGGCCAGAGCCCCGATCCGCTCCGTAATGGCGTTCAGATCCGGGGCGGAAACCACCGCGTCCTGCCGCAGCCCCCGGCCCGCATAGAGCTCCCCCTGGGGGGTGCAGGTCATATGGCTGTAGTAATAATTCCAAAGCAGCCAGGCCGGGTCTTTTTCGTCTTCCTCCGGGCCGGATAGCTTAGGCGTTCCCAAAAGCTTCTCCCCGGCAAGGTCCAGCTCCCCCTGGGAAATCTCCTGCAAAAAGGCCGCCGCCGTCTCCCCTGCCGCAGGGTCCAGCTCCAAAATCACCGGGTCCTCCTTCGGCGCATCCAGGGATAGCCAAACCGTAAAGCCTCCCAGTATCAGCCCCAGCGCCAGGCAGAGGGCCGCAAAAATTCTATACCCTTTCAAATCTCTTCCTCCACAGCGTGCAGTTCTTAAAATCATTGTGCGATAGCTGCGCTTTATTATACACGGCTTTTTCGCCTTGGTCAACATAATTATGTTGAAATACCACCGTTGGGCGGATTAAGATTTCATAAAGGAGAGAATTCTGCAAACGCAAACTCCCCCCGGCTTTCGCCGGAGGGAGCAGGATCATTTGGCTGCTTTTCTCTGCTCCTTGGGGACCATCAGCTCTTCAATGGTGGGCATAAACAGCAGGCAGATGAGGGCCGCCGTGAAGCCGCCGTTGTACAGGCAGAAGCCGCCGTGGAGCATGGGGACGGAGGTGACCAGCAGGAAGTGGCACAGGCCCAGGAAGAAGCCGATCTTCCAGCCGTATTTATCCACCACGGGAGACAGGCCGTTGGAGTAGCAGGCCCCTACCAGGATGCTCTGGGAATCGATATAGTGCACAAAAGTGCCTCCGATGGGACCGGCCAGCAGTTCGAAGGCCGCGGACCCCAGAAGGTAGCCCAGGAGCATGGGCCAGGTGTTAAGGGGATGGGACCCGGAATTGCAGGTGGCCAGCATGCAGAACATGACACCAAAGGTGACGCCGTTGAAGGTGGCGCCCACCAGATTATAGTACCCCAGGATAAACAGACCGAAGAAGCCGAAGTTCATCAGAAATACATCGTTGCCCAAAGTGCTGCTGACGCTGGCCACCCGTTTGCCGGAGGTGATGAACTTCCAGTATTTATCCAGGGTACAGCCCATGCACAAGGCCAGAACAATGGCAGCGCCGTAAAGGCAGATGCAGAAAATATTGGCAAAGTTCCGGGAGGCCACCTGCAGCGTTTCCGCGTCCGGGGCATCCGGCAGAGAGGCACCCAGGGTCTTAAAGAAGATGGCCTGCATCATAAAGGCGATCATTCCCACAGGCAGGGCCGCGCTGTAAAGATCATATCCCTTGTGCACCGTAGGCGAATGGGTCAGGCCTGCGGGGACCAGAAATCCAATCACCAGCCCCGCCCCGATGGCCAGGGCCACACCGGGCACGTTAAACCCCAAAAACGTTTCCGAAGGATACCGCACCATCAGATCGGAGATCAGCGGCGCGATACCGGTGGTAAACAGCATGGCCGTGACGGTGTTCTTTAGCTTCTGCTTTTTCACCCAGCAATAGAGCATGGCTCCCAGGATGGTGGGCCAGATGTTCAGAATGTTGATGCCCCAGGAGCCGAAGCCCGTGGTCAGGATCACAGCTAAGGATGCAGCCGTGTCCATTTTTGCCCCAAACACCAGGTACAAGCCCAAAGCCGTAAAACCAACCAGGCTCATATTCAGCAGGGTACCCGCATATCCACCAACCGCAAAATAGTTGGTGGGCACCTTGCAGGGCTGGCTCAATATCTGCCACATCCCCCAGAATATCTTCCCCCGGTCCGGCGCGATCACCGCGGCCAACAGAAACGCAGAGGCAAACAGGAAGGTAAAGCGCTTTAAAAAGTCGCTTTCCGGCATATCTTTGAATTTTTTCATGTTTTCCTCACTAAAAATGTAAAGATGAAAAATTTAGAAAAAGGGCTGTTAGAAAAATATGTCGCTGCGAACCAGTGACCGACGTCACTGGTGTGGCAGCCCCCCGGTTGAATGGAAACAGCCTGGTTTATTACAAGATGTTTGAATATCTGGGGGATTGCCACACCAGCGTGCGCGCTGGTTCGCAATGACAGATTGTTTTCTAACAGCCTCGCAGAGCTCACCGACAAAAGTCGGAGTGTCCGTATTGCTTTTATGCCTTGGGCTTGCGGACGTAGCAGTACCACATCAGCAGCGCCACGGAGCAGCCGCCTACGATGTTGCCCAGGGTCACGGGGATCAGGTTGCCCGTAAAGTACCGGCCCCAGCTCAGCGCCTCAAAGGCCGCACCCTCGGCATAGAACTGCTTGCCAAACAGGCCCAGCATACAGTAGGTCATATCGGCAATGGAGTGGTTGAAGCCGCAGGTGACGAAGAAGCACACCGGGATCCAGGCACCCAAAACCCGGCTGGCCCCATCCTTTCCGGCAAGGCTCATGAGAACACCCAGAGTCACCAGGATGTTGCACAGCACGCCCATAAAGAAGGCGTTCTGGAAGGGCATGGTCATCTTCCCCTGGGCGACCTTCATAGAAGCGATGGCCAGAGCGTTGGCGGTATCCCCATTGGCGGCGTTCAGCCAGCCAAAGCGGGCGCAGACAAAGCTCAGGAACATCGAGCCCAGGAAATTGCCGATGTAAACCACGACCCAGTTGCGAAGCATTCCGGCTAGCGTCGCCTTTTTATCCAGCACGGAAATGAAAATCAGGGTGTTGCCGGTAAACAGCTCCGCGCCGGTGAGGATCACCGTGCCCAGGCCGAAGGCAAACAGAATACCGGAGATCATACGAACAGTGGAGTTCCCCACTACCGTATAGGTGGCCATATTGGTCACCACGGAGGGAACACCGATCAGAAAGCCTGCCAAAATTCCCAGCAGCAGCATTTTCACCGTGGGCAGCTTGGTCTTGCCCGCACCCGCTGCGGAATAATTGTTGGCGGCTTCTGCCATCGTAAAGAGATTCATTCAGAAAACCGCCCTTTCTTACAGGCGCTTTTCCGCAGCCTCCACAACGTGCTTCATCAGTACGGAGGTGGTAACGCTGCCCACGCCGCCGGGGACGGGTGTGATGGCCTCAACAATGGGCTCCACCTCGTCGAACTTGGCATCACCGGCAATGCCGCCCAGGCCGCCCTTGGCGTTGGGCTTGTTGGCATCCCAGTTGATAGAAACATCAATGACGACCTGGCCGGGACGGACATAATCCTTGGTCAGGGAATTCAGCACACCGGCGGCGGACACGATGATGTCGGCACCCTTGCAAACTTCAGCGGTGTTCACGGTCTTGGTGTGGCAGACGGTAACGGTGGCGTTCTTGCCCATGAGCATCATCGCGGCGGGCTTGCCAACCACCAGGCTCCGGCCGATGACAACGGCGTTCTTGCCCTTGCAGTCGATGCCGTAGTAGTCCAGGATCTCCATGCAGGCGGCGGGGGTGCAGGGGGCGTAGCCCAGGTCCAGACCCTCGAAGACACCGGCGTTACTCATATGGGTCATGCAGTCCACGTCCTTCTTGGGATCCAGACGGTTGCAAATTTCGTTCTGGTCGGCCTTCAGGTGCTTGGGCAGGGGCCGGAACATCAGCACGCCGTGGATGGAATCGTCGGCGTTGACCTCATCGATGACGGCCAGGACCTGCTCCTTGGTAGCGTCCTCGGGCAGCTCAAACTTCTTGACTTCCACGCCCACCAGCTCGGCGCGCTTCAGAGCGCCCTTTTCGTAGCTCAGGTCGCTGGGGTTGGCACCCACACGAATGATACCCAGGGTGGGGACAACGCCCTTCTCCCGAAGAGCGGCGGTACGGGTCTGTAAATTGGCGTTCAGGGCATCGGTAACTTCCTTGCCCAGCAGCAGCTTTGCCATAATAAAATTCCTCCTAAAATTCTCTTATTGGTTATTGACCGAACAGGGCCTTGACGCTGTTAAAAATCTCGTCGGCCATGGGAACATAGTTTGTAAGCATTCCGTTTGCCTTGGCGTTCATCTCGTCGGCAGTGGCCCGGTTTTTCAGGCTCTTGGTGTTGATGAACACATTCAGGGAGGCAGCCTGCAGGGCGGCCTTGCAGCACACGGCGGCGCAGCCCGCATCGGACACGGCCAGACGGCTGCCCTTGGCGGCAAACACGGCAATGTACTCAATGGCCTGGCAGCTCAGCTCCATAATGTGCATGGGCACGGCGCAAGCGGTAACGGTGGCGTCTTCCAGAATGGCGTCCCGGTTGGGGTCGTCCTTGGGAATGCCGTAGGCCTTGGCCAGGGGCACAAAGCCCTTGTCGTCGGCCTCCACCTGGTCCAGAAGCTCTTTCTGCAGGGCGTCACACTTGGCCTTCAGGTCCAGAATTTCATCCTGCACGTCGGCATACTTCTTTTTGCCAACGGTCAGGGAGCCCACCATGTTGCCAAGGGCCGTACCGATGGCACCAACCAGAGCCGCCGCGCCGCCGCCGCCGGGGGCGGGAGCATCGGAAGCCAGGACCTCCACGAACTTGCGGCAGGATTCCATTGTCATATCCATAAGAGAAAACTCCTTATCATCAAGTTAAAAAGCGCAGACGGCGGAGGCCGCCTGCGCTCAGGTGGTAATATTGCTTAGAACAGGCCGGAGATCTTGCCGTCCTCGTCCACGTCGATCCGCTCGGCAGCGGGAACCTTGGGCAGGCCGGGCATGGTCATGATCTCACCGGTCAGGGCAACCAGGAAGCCGGCACCGGCGGAAACCTTTACGTTCCGGACGGTGATGGTAAAGCCGGTAGGCGCGCCCAGCTTGGTCTGATCGTCGGTGAAGGAATACTGAGTCTTGGCCATGCAGATAGGCATCTTGTCGTAGCCCAGCTCGGTCAGGGTCTTGATCTGCTTCTCGGCATTGGCGGTGAAGTTCACGCCGTCGGCGTGGTAAATCT
>JBNMHR010000011.1:0-45628 GCA_050872865.1 Faecousia sp.
AGTTCCATACAGTCCCTGCTTTCTCGTCAGAGTACGGTGTTTTTCAGCAGCTCACGGACGGAATCCAGTCTGTGGGACACGGTGTCGTCCAGCCGCTGCCCATCATAATCCAGGCGAACGCCGCCCAGACAGGTGGGATCGACCCGGTTTTCCAGCAAAATGGTCTTGCCGGTCATGCGGGTCAGCTTCTGAGTCAGGGCCTCCGTCTGTGCCTGGGTGAGGGGAATGGCAGTGACGGCGCGGACACTCAGAATATTGTGTTTTTCATTGTAGAGCCGGGTATACGCCTGGCAGCAGTGGGTGAAGTGGTGCATGTAGCCCTTTTCCGTCAGGATCTTCAGAAAATTCAATACATAGATATTGATCTTTCCCCGGAAGCTGTCGTCCAGCACCTGGGTCCGCTCCGCCTTGGAAATGGCGTGGCTGCCCAATAGCTTTAAAAAGCCCGGCTCCTGCTGAAAGCTCTCGTCCAGCGCCTTCAGCTCTTCCAGAATGGTCTGCTCCAGCCCCTCTGAGCAGGCGAGCTCATAAAGAGCTTCTCCGTAAACGCTTCCGACCTGAGTCATACCTGATCACCCAATTCGTTGATGAAGCGGTCGATGAGCTGACTCTGGTCGGTTTCGCCCAGTTCCTTTTCTACGACCTTTCCGGCAATGGCCATTGCCAGGCCGGAGATCTCGTTTTTGGCATCGTTGATCGCCTTTTTCTTTTCCTGGGCAATATCGGCGCTGGCCTTGCTCTTGATCTGGGCGGCGGAATTCTGGGCCTCGGCAATGATCTTCTCACTGCGCTCGGCGGCAGTCTTCTGGGCCGTCTGCAGGATCTCATTTGCCTTGACATTGGCCTGCAGCATATTGTCCTCGTAGGTCTTCTTGATGTTCAGAGCCTCATCCTTGGCGGCCTTGGCATCGGAAATTTCCTTATCCGCGGCCGTTCTGCGCTGATCCAGCACAGATAGGATCTTATCCAGGAAAAACTTTTTGATAATGAGCATCTGAATGAACAGATTGCAGATGTTGGCAATCAGGGTGACCGGTTCCACCGCCACAAGGGACTGATAAAGTGTCTCCATTGATTTGCCTCCTTCCGGTGTAATGAATAGTAGCTTGTCCGGAAGATCAGCCCAGGAACTTCATGAACTGGCCGGGAGCGAAGAAGATCAGCAAAAGGCCAGTAACGAAGCCGTAAATACCGGTGGTCTCAGAAAGAGCAACACCAAGGATCAGGGTGCTGGTTACGTCGCCCTTGCACTCGGGCTGACGGCCGATGGCCTCACAGGCGCGGGCCACGGCGTTACCTTCGCCGATACCAGGGCCAACACCGGCGATCAGAGCCAGACCGGAACCAATGGCGCAGCCAGCCAGGGCAATGCCTTTTGCCGAAACAGTGTAATCGTTCATAGAATTAGCCTCCTATTTTTATTGCTTGGGTTTGCTTTTTATTCAAATGGCTGTATGGGCTTAGCCCGCAGCCTGTTTGATAAAGATGGTGGTCAGGGTGCAGAAGATGAATGCCTGGATGCAGCCGCTGAACCAATCGAAGTAGAAGCTGGTGATGGCGGGAATGCCAACGGTCAGCCAGGGGAAGGACGCGAAGACGCCGCCGAAGCTACTCAGGAAGCCCAGGCCGCCCAGCACCACCAGGATGATGCCGAAAATCTTCAGGCCCTTGGTGTCTTTCTTCTTTCCCGCGAAAATGAGAGCCGCACCTGCGACGACGACCGCCAGGGCGATCACCCGGTTGGAGCCTAGGGCCCCGAAGAGAGCATAGCTGGCGGCAGTGAGAGAGCCGTAGATCAGGGCGCTGATGACCGTACCGGAAAGAATGTTGCCAAAATGACGGCAGGCCATGCTGATGGGGGTAAAGAGCTCGGACATGACGTTGATGGGAGCCATTACAAAGATGGGGTCCAGGAACCCCTTCAGGTAGCCGCCAATGCCGGAAGACTTGATCTTATGGTAGGTGATGAGCACAAAGACAACCAGGGCCCAGCCCAATTCCGTCATCAGGTCTGCCGTGGGGCTCCAGATGCCCACCAGGCTGATGAGGTTAGAAACGATACTGGTAATAAAAATAGTGCCCACCAGTGGGATATACCGGTCGAACTCCGTACCCATTTTATCATGGACGAAATCAATGAGACTGGTAACGATCATTTCCGCCACGGCCTGCTTCCGGGAGATCCCCGTGACTTTCAGGCCGGAGCCCAGCCAGATGCACAGTACCGAAATGATCAGCATGACCAGCCAGCTGACGACCAGGGTCTGGGTAATGTGGACGGTTCCCAGCAGGGGAACATTTTCAAAGGTGGCCAAGATCTTTGCGCCGTTGATTGACATTTCCATAGGGAATAATCACCTCATCCGAATTTTTCTATACACATTTGATCTCCAATGGCTTTGGACCAACGGAGCATTTCAGCTTTCAAAGGGCCCCAGGTCCTCTTCCTGCTCCTCTTCTTCCTCGGAAGATGCGGGGGAGGGGACGGCAGGTTTGCTTTCCGCGGTGGCGTCCGCCTGGAAGAGCTTTCCCCGCATCTGCAGGTAGTAGATCACGAGGTTGGGGAAGAACAGGGGAACGATGGCAGCCAGCAGGCTGACACCGGGGATCAGGAAGGCAGCCACCACCCACAAAACCTGAATGAGCTTCCGGAAGGAATAGCTGTTGCGGACCTGAGCCTTTCGCAGCTTTTCATCATCGATCTCCGTGGCCTTCTGGATCATCAGGCACATCAGAATAAAATTCAGAATGCCCATCAGAGTACCGCCCAAGGCGCCGGTGACGATTTTGTAGGAAAAGGTACCGATGCCCAATGCACTTAATAGCCAGAAGACGGCGACTTCTGCCATGCAGCAGATGCTGCTGCCGATGGCAATGCGGCGGACCTCTTTGCGGGATGCGCTTTGTAGGATCATAAGAGAAAGACTCCTTTTAATCGTGATTGTTAAAGCTGACACCGGGGTCCCGGGACTCTTTTTTGTGGCCGGAAGCGGCCAGCATAGCCCGGACCGTATCCCGGAAGCCGATCCCGGCGGTGATCAGTCCAAAAACGATGCCAACAAGAAATACCCATTCGCCCCAGCCCCAGCGTGTATGGAGCCACTGCGCCAGCAGCAGGAACAGCACCAGGGGGGAGGCAACACTGATGGCAAACTGGGGGATCCATATCAGCAGGCCCCATTCTTTCACAGGCAGCACCTCCGAATCGGTACCATTGTAACGCATTCCCAGAATTCTTTCAAGTAAAATTATTAGTCAATCCGGAAAATCTGTTAAAATTTTTCTGTGGAATGTGTACATCATTTTTGGGAAAATGTAAAAATATCTTGAAAACGCTTCCCAATTCTAATAAAATATAGTAAACTGAAAAGAAATTCAGACGGACTGTTTTCTGCATCCTTCCTGTTTTTATACAAACGGGCAAAAAATATGCAGCAGATACAGCTTTTCCGCCGGGAAGCAAAGAGGATATTGGGTTGACACAGGATTTGGAAATATTACAGGGTACCATTCAGGCGGTGGTCTACCAGAATTACGACAATGGCTACAGCGTTCTGCGGCTGAATGTGGGCCAGAGCCAGCCGGTAACGGTGGTGGGGACCATCCCCCTGCCGGTGGTGGGCGAAAAGCTGATGGTCACGGGGAAGTGGAGCACCCATTCCAGCTACGGCAAGCAGTTTGAAGCGGAATTTCTGGAACGGCTCTTGCCGGAGACGGCGGCCCAGATCCAGGCCTATCTTTCCGGCCGGGTCATCAAGGGCATCGGGCCCAAGAGTGCCGCCCGGATCGTGGCCCACTTCGGGGAGAAGACCCTGGAGATCATGGACCGGGAGCCGGAGCGGCTGGCGGAAATTTCCGGCATCTCCCCCCAGAAGGCCCGGCAGATCGGCGAGGAATTCAAGGCCCAGATGGGTATGCGGCAGCTGATGGAGTTTTTTACTTCCCATCAGCTGCCCGCGGAATTGGCCTTGCGGGCTTATAAGATCTACGGGGACAGCACCGTGGACCTGGTATACGACGATCCTTATTTATTGGTAGAGGAAGGGATGGAAGCCCCCTTTGCGGCGGTGGACCGGTTTGCCATCGAGCTTGGTGTGGCCGGGGACGACCCCAGAAGAGTAGAGGCGGGCATCCGCTTCCAGCTGGAATACAATTTGACTGTGGGCCACAGCTTTTTGCCGGAGGCGAAGCTCCTGGCCAGCACCTGCCAGCTGCTCTCCCTGGAGCCAGACACCGTGGCGGCGGGGATCGGGCGTCTCCTGGAGGCCGGGCGGCTGGTCCGGTCTACGCTGGCGGGCATTACCGTGGATTATCTCCCGGAATTATACGAGGCGGAGAGCTATTGTACCCAGCGGCTTCTGGAACTGGCCCACAAGGCCTTCCCGGTGCCGGAGGACTTAGAGGAGCGTATCCGGCAGGCGGAGGAGGAAAGCGGGGTCAAATACTCCGAAGAGCAGCTCCAGGCCATCCGGGAGGCGGCAGGCTCCGGGCTTCTGCTCATCACCGGCGGCCCCGGCACCGGCAAGACCACCTTATTAAACGGAATTTTGAACCTCTACGGTAATCTGCAGCTCAAGTGCCTGGTGGCGGCGCCTACCGGCCGGGCGGCCAAGCGGATGAGCGAGGTCACCGGGGAGGAGGCCTCTACCATCCATCGGCTTCTGGAAGCGGGTATTGACCAGCATACGGGAAAAATGTACTTTGCCAAAGATGAGGACAATCCTTTGAAAGCGGATGCCGTGGTGGTGGACGAAATGTCCATGGTGGACATTCAGCTTTTGTTCCATCTTCTGAAGGCCATCCCCAAGGGCAAACGGCTGATATTGGTGGGGGACCCGGACCAGCTGCCCCCTGTAGGCCCAGGCTTTCCCTTCAGCGATATGCTGCGGAGCAAGTGCCTGCCGACGGCCAGACTCACGGAAATTTTCCGCCAGGCCCAGCAGAGCCTCATCGTTATGAATGCCCACCGCATCAACCGGGGAGAGGCTCCGGAGCTGCGGAACGTGAAAAGCGATTTCTTCTTCATGCGCCGGAATTCCGAGACGGATGTGTGCAATCTCATCCGGGACCTGTGCACCACCCGGCTGCCAAAGAATATGGGCATCCCCCCGGAACAAATCCAGGTCCTGTCTCCCACCCGGAAGGGCGGTGTGGGCACCGGAGCCCTGAATCAGCTTTTGCAGGGGGCCCTGAATCCCCCGTCTCCGGACAAAAAGGAGCACGCCGGCGGCAGCTACACCTTCCGGGAAGGGGACCGGGTCATGCAGGTCCGGAACAACTACGATATCACCTGGAAGAAGGAGGACGGCACCGCCATCGGTACCGGGATCTTCAACGGCGACGTAGGCGTCATCAAAGAGATCGACCCCAACAAAGAGACCATTACCGTCCAATATGATGACAAGATCGCGGACTATGATTATACCCAGCTGGGAGAATTGGAACCGGCTTTTGCCATTACGGTACATAAAAGCCAGGGCAGCGAGTATCGGGCTGTGATCCTGACGGCCTGGGGCGGCTCTCCCTATCTGCTGACCAGAAGCGTCCTTTATACAGCCATTACCCGGGCAAAGGAGCTGCTCATTGTAGTGGGCCGGGAGGAGACGGTCATGGCCATGACCGCCAACGTCCAGAAAAACAAGCGCTATACCGGCCTAAAGCTGCGGCTCCAGGGGAAAGCGGAATGAGGCTGCTGCACTGGATCCTGGATCTGCTGTTTCCCAGAAAATGCGCCCTGTGCCGGAAGCTCTTATCCAGGGAGGAAACGGATTACTGCCGGGAATGCCGGATAAAAGCGCCCCGATTCCCGGTTTTGCAGAAAAAAGAGCACCCTTCCGGAAAAAGTAAGCTCCGGTTTCTTGACAGCGTGACAGCCGTCTGGTACTATAAAGAGAATGTGCGGGAGGCGATCCTGCGGCTCAAGTTCCAAAAGGCCGCCTTTCTGGCAGACCCTTTGGGCCGAAGCCTGGCGGCAAAGGTGCTGGAAACCCATTCAGAGGATGTTGACCTGCTTACCTGGGTCCCGGTCAGTGCCAAGCGCAAGCGTCAGCGGGGCTATGACCAGGCAGAGCTTCTGGCAAAGGTCGTAGGGAAGGAGCTGGGGATCCCAGCGGTTTCCCTGCTCCAAAAGAGAAAGGATAATCCTGCCCAGTCCGGTATGTCCGGTGAGGCGAGAAAGGCCAACGTTTTGGGGGTCTACCAAATAAAAGCAAATACGGATCTTTCCGGGAAGCGGATCGCGCTGATCGACGATGTGTTTACCACCGGCGCCACTGCGGAGGAATGCGCGAAAGTGCTGCTGGAGGGCGGCGCAAAGGCAGTAAGCTGCGCAGTGGTGGCCACTTCCCAGAAAGAGTAAAAGATATTTCCCATGGAGGTTACTTATGCAGCTGTTTTCCAATGACCTGGGTGTGGACCTGGGTACATCCAATGTTTTAATTTATGCCGACGGCAAGGGCCTGGTGGTCCGGGAGCCCTCCGTTGTGGCGGTGGACCGGAATACCGGCAAAATTCTGCAGGTAGGTTCTGCCGCCCGGAATATGCTGAACCGGACCCCCGGCAACGTGGTCGCCATGCGTCCGTTAAAGGACGGCATTATCTCCGACCATGAAATGACGGTCAAAATGCTGAGTGAAATGTTCAAAACCGCCACCAAGGCATCCATGTTCACCCCCAAGCCCCGTGTGGTCATCAGCGTGCCCAGCGGCGTCACCGAGGTAGAGGAGCGCAGCGTCATCAATGCGGCCATCGAAGCCGGCGCCCGCCGTGTGTTCCTAATCGAGGAGCCCCTGGCCGCCGCTTTGGGGGCCGGCCTGAACATCAAGGACCCCAACGGCCATATGGTGGTGGATATCGGCGGCGGCACCACGGATATTGCGGTGCTCAGCATGAACGGCGTGGCTGTGTCCTCTTCTTTGAAGGTGGCGGGAGACGCTTTTGACGAATCCATCATTCGCTACGTCCGCCGCCAGCACGCCATGGTCATCGGCCAGGTCACCGCGGAGGAGATCAAGATCCAGATCGGCGAGGTCTATCCCAGAAATGAGGAGCTTTCCATGAACGTCAGGGGCCGGGACGCCAAAACCGGTATGCCCAAGATGGTGACGCCTACCTCCCGGGAAGTTTACGAGGTCCTGCGCCGCCCTGCCAAAATGATCGCCGACGAAGTGATGGAGGTTTTGGAGCAGACCAGCCCGGAGCTTGTCAGCGACGTGTCCGAAAACGGCATCACCCTCACCGGCGGCTGTAGCCAGCTGTGGGGCTTTACGGAGCTGCTGATGGAGCGCACCGGCATTGCCTGCATCCTGGCAGATGACCCGGATTCCTGCACCGCCTACGGCTGCGGCAAGAGCCTGGCCTGGATCAACCATATGAACGAAGGCCCCATCAACATTGCCAGAAAGCGGGCCATGAAGAGCAGAATGTAAAGAACAGGTTTCTGCCTGTCCGTCCCAAAGAAAGGGGAGGACAGGCAGTTATTTTTTTTACAAAAGTTAGTTGACGCTAACTGGAAAATGTTGTATACTGGTGCTGCAAAAAGGCGTGCAAAGGATCAAACGAGGTGAAAACCATGTTTTTGGAACTGAAGGACATTCAAAAAAGCTACGGCCAGGGGGACAGCCGGGTCCAGGTGCTGAAGGGCATTGACCTGACGGTGGAAAAGGGGGACTTTTGCGTGCTCCTGGGCCCCAGCGGCAGCGGCAAGAGTACGCTTCTCAACATCATCGGCGGCATCGATTCGGCGGATTCCGGCAGCATTACCATGAACGGGGAAACCCTGACCGCCATGACGCCCCGGCGCTTGTCCGCTTACCGGCGGAACCACCTGGGCTATATTTTCCAGATGTACAACCTGATCCCCAATCTGACGGTGCGGGAGAATATCGAGGTGGGGGCCTTTTTGAGCAAAAAGCCCCTGGACATTGACGAGCTGCTGCATACGTTGGGATTGTGGGACCATCAGAAGAAGCTTCCCAATCAGCTTTCCGGCGGCCAGCAGCAGCGGACGGCCATTGGGCGGGCCATCGTCAAAAATCCGGATATCCTTTTGTGCGACGAGCCCACCGGCGCCCTGGACTACCAGACCGGCAAAGAGATCTTAAAGCTCATCGAGACCGTCAATCAGAAATACGGAAGTACGGTATTGATGGTGACCCACAACGATGCCATCCGGCTGATGGCCACCCTGGTAGTCAAGCTCCGGGACGGCGCCGTGCGGAAAACCTACCGCAATGAAGCCCCCGTCAGGGCGGAGGACCTGGAATGGTAAAAAATCCCCTTCGAAAAAGGGTGTTCCGGGAGCTGCGGGGAGAGCTGGGAAAATACCTGGTGATCTTCCTGCTGCTGACCTTTACCATCGCCTTTGTCTCCGGTTTTCTGGTGGCGGACGGCAGCATGATCAAGGCCTATAACGAAAGCTTTCAAAAATACAATGTAGAATACGGCAATTTCCGGGTGAAGGATAAGTTGAACCCCAGCCAGATCCAGTATATCTCCCGGTCCGGCATCACCCTTTACGAAAACTTCTACATAGAAGAGCCTATGGACAATGATTCCGTTCTCCGGATGTTCCGTATCCGGGAAGAGGTGAACCGGCCCTGCCTGATGCAGGGAAAAATGCCGGCAGCAGAAAACGAGATCGCCATCGACCGGATGCATGCCGACAACAACGGCCTGACCATCGGAGACAGGCTCTCTTCGGGAAACCGTAGCTGGACGGTTACAGGTCTCATCGCTCTGCCGGACTACAGCTGCCTGTTTCAGGACAACAGCGACGCCATGTTCGATTCCATCCGCTTCGGCGTGGCGGTGCTGCCGAATAGCGGCTTTGATGCCCTGGGTTCTAATGACCTGCACTACAGCTACAGCTGGCTGTATGATACCCCGCCGGAGGACGAGCTTCAGGAAAAGGACATGGCTGAGGATGTGATGGAGGTCATCAACCAGGAAGCGGCTCTGGAGACCTTTGTGCCCAGGTACCAGAACCAGGCCATCAATTTTACCGGCGACGATATGGGCGGGGATCGGGCCATGATGATCATGCTTCTGTACATCGTCATCGCCATTATGGCCTTTGTGTTTACGGTGACCATCGGCAATACCATCAGTAAGGAAGCAAATGTGATCGGAACCCTCCTGGCCAGCGGGTACACCAAAAACGAGCTGGTGGTGCATTACATGGCCTGCCCGGTACTGGTGTGCCTGATCAGTGCCCTGGTGGGCAATATTCTGGGCTATACGGTTCTTGAGGATGTCTGCGCTGGGATGTACTACGGCAGCTACAGCCTGACCACCTACGAGACCCTTTGGAATATGGATGCCTTTGTGCTGACCACGGTGGTGCCGGTACTGATGATGACGGCCATCACCTGGCTGTCCCTGCGGAAAAAGCTGAGCCTGCCGCCTCTGAAGTTTTTGCGACGGGACCTGCGGAAAAAGCAGAAGACCCATGTGTTCCCTCTGCCCAAGGCCCTGCCGTTTCTGACGCGCTTCCGGCTGCGGGTGATCTTCCAGAATCTGGGCAGCTATCTCATTTTGTTTGTAGGTATCCTCTTTGCCAACCTGCTTTTGATGTTTGGCCTGCTGTTTCCCAGTGCCCTGCAGCACTACCAGGACACCATGCCGGACAATATGCTGTCCCAGAACACCACCATGCTGTCCGTTCCGGCGGATGTATCCAACGACAAGCGGAAGCTGGAAAGCCTTTTTAAAATGATGGAATTCATGGATGCGGTGGAGACGGAAAACGAGGATGCGGAAAAGTTCAGCGCCTACAGCCTGATGACCATACCGGAAAAGTACGGCAGTGAAACCATCACCCTTTACGGGGTGGAGCCGGGAAGCAAGTACATTTCCGGGGATTTTGAGGAGGACACTGTTCTCATTTCCTCTGCCTACGCGGATAAATATGGCATTGTGCCCGGGGATACGGTGGAGCTGAAGGAAGAGTATGAAGACAAGACCTACCGCTTTACGGTTACCGGGGAATACGACTACATGGGGGCCCTGGCCCTGTTCCTGCCCAGAAAGACATTAAACAAGACCTTCGACCTGGGAAAGAGCTACTTCTGCGGCTACTTTTCCGACAGCCCCATTACGGACATTGACGACAAATACGTTGGCTCCGTGCTGGACCTGACGGCCATGACCAAGATCAGCCGCCAGCTGACCCGGTCCATGGGCGGAATGATGGGCCTGGTGAATCTCTTCTCTGTGGGCCTGTTTATGGTTCTTGTATATCTTTTGAGCAAGATGATCATCGAAAAGAATGCCCAGTCTATATCTATGGCCAAGGTCCTGGGCTACAACCGCTGGGAGATCTTCCGGCTGTACATCCTGCCCACCTCCCTTGTGACCTTTGGGGAGATCCTTTTGAGTCTGCCCATTGAGGGAAAGATCATGGAAGTCCTGTTCCGGGAGGTCATGCTCAGCGCCATGAGCGGCTGGATCCCGTTGTACGTGGATCCGGAAATCTATGCGCAGATGGCAGTATACGGGTTTGCCGCCTACTGCCTGGTGGCGCTGCTGGAACTGAGGAGAATTGGGAAAATACCGGAATCGGAGGCGTTAAAATGCGTAGAATAGTGAAAAAAGCCGGGGCATTTCTTATGGCGGCAGTGTTTCTTCTCAGTGCCTCTGTAAAAGCGGAGGCAGAGGAAGAGAAAGCTCCATTGGCTGCGGATGCCGTTTATAAGCAGGAGACTGTCCACGTAACGGCAGACCCTTTGGGCACCCCGGAGGAGGTAGAGGTAGAAGTGATCCTCCGCCGGGACGGTACCGCCCGGCTCCAGGACCAAACCAATCTGACGGATATCCGGAATACGGAGGGGGACGAGACCTATTTAAAGGCCGCCGACGGGTCCCTCCGCTGGGAAAACAAGGGGGAGGACATCCATTATAAAGGAAATGCGGACGCCAAGGACCTGCCCCTGGAACTGACGGTCAGCTATATTATGGATGGGAATCTCTGCAGCCCCCAGGGCCTGGCAGGGAAGTCCGGACACCTGACCATTCGCTTCGACTATAAAAACAAGCTGACAAGGACCGTAGGGAAGGGAGAGAACGCCCAGACCGTGCCGGTGCCCCTGACGGCCATGACCGTCGTCCCCCTGGACGAGGACGTGTTTTCCAACGTGAAGGTGAAAAACGGCAAGGTCATGACCCTGGATGACAGCGGCATGGCCGTGGGTATGGCCTTCCCGGGGATGGCGGAAGCTCTGGACCTGGGGCGGCTCAGCTATACGGAGGACATTGACATTCCGGAGTATTTTGAGATCACCGCGGATGTGGTGGACTTTTCCCTGGATTTTACGGCCACCATGGTTTCCGCCGGGATCTTTGACGATATGGATGAATCTGATCTGACTCTGGACGAAAACTTTGACGGCACCGCCGCGGACATCGACAGCGCCGTGGACCAGATGTACGAGGGGGCCGACGACCTGAAGGATGCCGTAGGCCAGTTTTCCGACGGCGTCAGCGCTATGGTCAAGGCCTTAAAAGCTGCCGCAGAGGACCTGACCGCACAGACGAAAAACCTGGGCAGACTTTGGGCCCAATTCGAGGTGCCGAAGGACGACCCACAGACACCGGAGGATGAATCTCTCGCTACCCTGGCCGGGCAGATCGAGGCGGCCCGAAAGGCGGCAGAGAAAGCCGGGGATACGGAGGCGCTGAAACATCTGGAGGATGCCCAGGAGATGATCGAAGGGCTGAAGGACGAGACCGACGGCTTGCTTTCGAAGATCATGGAAGAAAATGCGGTATCCGGCGCCTATGTTTCCGGGACCCTGGAGGGAGCCCAGAAGCTGAAAAGCGCTCTGGATAAAATGAAAAAGGCCGTGGAGGAGTTCCGGGACGGGGTGGACAGCTTCCGGGACAACGGCTCCGGGGACCTGAAAAAGCTGGCCCGGGACGCAGACAAAATGCAGGACATCATGGATACCCTGAAAGCCATGCGCCGGGCAGGCCTGAGCTACACCAGCTTTACGGGCCTTCCGGAGAAGAAAACCGGCAGCGTCTCCTTCCTGTACGAAACCGGGGAGATCAAGGAAAAGTAAAAAGAAGCTCTATCGCTGGCCCAAGTGGGCGTAAGCGATAGAGCTTTTCCTTTTTTGGGGGGATCACTGGATCCCCAGATAGCAGTTTCTTCTCAGCAAGGCATCCGCGCAGCGTTTGCACTGGTAGTCGGCAGTCAGAATTCCCTGTGGGAAATTTTCCGGTTCTCCGCACCGGGCGCACAGCTTGGCCCGAACCGGCTTCTTTTCAAAAATCCAGAAGGAAACGCTGGAAGAGGAGACGCTGGACCATGCGTGTCGGTCCTCCTTGTGGGCGGGGATGCGCTTGTAGTTGTAGATGTTGGAGTCCCGGACCTGGACGCCCTTTTCATCCACCTTTTCCAGAACGAGGTAGTGGGCCCTTGTGGTCCAGTAGCCTTTTTGCTGGCAGGAGATGACGATATAGCCTTCTTTCAGGGCTTCGTAGGCAAGGTCGGGATCAAACACCTGTTCTTTTAAGAAATATCCCATGTTCTGGGGTTCGTTCTGGAAGATCATGTAGTCCGTGCCCCAGCTGCTGCAATAGCTGCCGTAACGCTCACACATAATGGGCGGCGTCAGCTCCGTGTCCGTCATATAGCTGGAAAGCATAGCCAGGCTCGTAATGCCGCAGCCGTAGGTCCGCAGGGGATAGTTGCCGTACTTGGTGATGCCGTAGTCCTGCTGCAGGTACAGGGGGACTTCCGGGAACCGCTCGTGGGCCACATCCGGATAGAGGATATCCGAATAGCTCAGGTTCGTCTGCCCCGCAGGGTCACCGGAAAGAACAATGTCGGAATATTGGACGGTCATGGGGTAGCTCTGCTCGCACGCCTCCATAAATTCTTCCAGCTTTTCCCGGACCAGGGCATCCTTGGCATCGGTGTAGCTTTGAGTGTTTCCTTCTACATAATATAGAATATGGACCCCCAGAGAAGAGCGCAGGACGGTGGTATCTCCGCTTTGCCGCTGAGGATCAAAGACCCATTCGTTCAGGGGGGAGATGAGGCTTCCCTCCGCAATGTGCCAGTAGAGGCCGCCCTGCAGGTTGGAGCCCAGATCCGCGGAGGATTCGTAAGCCATTTTGGCAAAGCTGCCTTCGCCGTGCCGATATTTTCCGGCCCAACTTTTCAGCATCTTCTGGGCCGTTTCTTCGATTTGGTCCAATTCCGCGTCGGATGCCTCCGGCTCCAGCAGGACCTGGCGGAAGGAGGCATATCTGCCGGAAGCAGAGAAATCAACTTGATTTTGCTGATAATAGGCATCCACTTCCTCGTCGGTAGGCAGCAGGTCATCCTCCATGGTCGTCAGGTACATATAGCCAAAATTGTAGAGCTTGGCAGCCTCCAAAAGGTCTTCCTTGGAAACCCGCAGCCCCTGGGAAGCAAAGGCATCCAGGGAGGAGTAGCCGTTTTCTGTGGACAATTGGGAAAGCAGGCTATCCAGATCATCCAGGAATGCCTGGTGCATAGAATTGGGAGAGTAGGCTTTTTCGTAGCGGTACAGATATTTGGTGGCGGGCATGCCGGTCATGTATTCCGCATAGTTATCCAGGTTGGGCTGAAAGGCCTCTTCTACCGGCAGGCCCTGTTCTTCCGCGGCGTTTGCCAGGGCCTGGACGGTGTGCCAGGTGGCCAGTGCTTTTTTCAGGAAGTATTGCTCCCAGGTATTGACGCTGCTGTCTATTTCGCAGGGCTGCTGGGAAAAGGGGAGGGCGGTATCCGGCAAGGGGCCGGCGCCGCTGTGCAGGTAGTTCAGGACCTCCAAACCGTAGAAGGCCTGCAGCATGCCCTGGGTCAGTGCCTCGGAGCCGCACTGGGCCACGATCATTTCGGCGGTCGCTTCTCCAAGGTAGCTTCCTTTGCAGGTCACGTCGTTGGGGTTGCCGTCCGGGGCGGTGTAGACCTGGGACAGGGTTTGTTCCGGAGCATCGGCTTCTATTGTTGATTTGCTTTTGCCGCAGCCGGAAATGCAGGACAAAAGGGTCACTCCGGCGAGCACAAGACAAAGGCTTTTTTTCAAGGGGATCATCCTTCCCAAATTTTTCTCGCTTCAGTTTACCATAACTTGCTGGAAGATGCAAGGGGTTCTGACGGTTTCCGTAACATTTTACAAATGCAACCAAAATGTGAGAAAAAAGTTCCGAAAAATCATCAATTTATAAATTAGCGTAGGCTAACCGATAAAAATAATACGTCGAATTCCACAATTCTTCAAAACCAGAATATACATAACCACCAAAAAATCGGCTAGACTGTTGCGAAGCTCTGTTAGATTTGCTATAATCAAATTGCCTATAAAAAAGGAGGAATATGATATGCTGGATGAATCCTACTACCGGAAGACAGATGAGATCATTGCCCGCTACGGAAAAGAGCCCAAGGCCTTGATCCCTGTCATGCAGGATGTTCAGGCGGAATACCGCTACCTGCCCGGTGAGCTCCTTTCCTACATTGCAAAACAGATTGGAATTACCGAAACCAAAGCATACAGCGTTGCCACATTCTACGAGAACTTCTCCTTCGAAGCCAAGGGAAAATACGTCATTAAGGTCTGCGACGGCACGGCCTGCCATGTGCGCCATTCTACCCCTGTGCTGGAGGCCCTCTGGAAAGAGCTGGGTCTGAGCAAGAAAAAACACACCACCGACGATATGATGTTTACGGTAGAGACCGTATCCTGCCTGGGTGCCTGCGGCTTGGCGCCTACGATGATGGTAAACGAGCAGGTCCATCCGGCTATGACGCCGGAAAAGGCCCTGGCCCTGATTGCGGAATTGAGAGGTAAAGGCTGATGATCCAGAATATTGAAGATCTGACCCGTGAGCGGGAAAAGGCCGTTGCGGAAATGAATGGCTACGATTGCCGGGTGCTGGTGTGCTCCGGTACCGGCTGTATTGCCACCGGTTCCAACAAGATTTATCAGCTCTTTAAGGACCTGATCGGGGACGACCCTGCCGTGCAGCTGGAGTTTGCCCCCCACGACAGAGAAGAGCACGACCAGAAGGTCGGCGTCCACAAGACCGGCTGCCAGGGCTTCTGCGAGCTGGGACCCCTGGTGCGGATCCAGAAGGGGGACCGGGTGGTCCAGTACGTCAAGGTCCAGCCCGACGACTGCAAGGATATTTACGAAGAGACCATTCAGGGCGACAACGTCATCGAGCGGCTGCTGTATCACAAGGGGGAAAAGAAATACGTCCAGCCCTCCGAGATCCCCTTTATCGCCAAGCAGACCCGGATCGTCCTGGAAAACTGCGGCAGGCTGGATGCGGAGTCCCTGGATGAATATCTGGCTTCCGGCGGCTTCAAGGCTCTGGAAAAGGCCATGTTCCAGATGGACCGGGACCAGGTCATTGAAGAGATCGATAAGTCCGGCCTCCGGGGCCGTGGCGGCGGCGGTTTCCCCGCAGGCAAGAAGTGGAAGCAGGTAGCCCGTCAGAAGGACCCTGTCCGCTATGTGGTCTGCAACGGTGACGAGGGCGACCCCGGCGCCTTTATGGATGGCTCCGTTATGGAAGGCGACCCCTTCAAGCTCATTGAAGGCATGATGATCGCCGCCTACGCCGTCCGTTCCTCCGACGGTTACATCTACGTCCGGGCAGAGTACCCCATGTCCGTTACCCGCCTGCGCCACGCCATCGCCCTTCTGGAAGAGCGGGGACTGCTGGGTGACAACATCCTGGGCAGCGATTTCTCCTTCCATATGCATATCAACCGGGGCGCCGGCGCCTTTGTCTGCGGTGAAGGCTCCGCACTGACTGCCTCCATCGAAGGCAACCGGGGTATGCCTCGTGTTAAGCCCCCCAGAACCGTAGAAAAGGGCCTGTGGGAAAAGCCCACCGTCCTGAATAACGTCGAGACCTACGCCAACGTGCCCAAGATCATCCTCCAGGGTGCGGACTGGTACCGCACCATCGGTACCGCGGGCAGCCCCGGTACCAAGACCTTCTCCCTCACCGGTGCCATCGAGAATACGGGCCTCATCGAAGTGCCCATGGGCTCTACTCTGCGGGAGATCATCTTCGACATCGGCGGCGGCCTGAAAAACGGCTCTACCTTTAAGGCGGTCCAGATCGGCGGCCCCTCCGGCGGCTGTCTGACGGAAAAGCACCTGGATGAGCCTCTGGACTTCGACTCTGTAAAGAAGTTCAACGCCATCGTGGGCTCCGGCGGCATGGTGGTCATGGACGAGCACACCTGTATGGTGGAAGTGGCCCGGTTCTTCATGTCCTTTACCCAGCGGGAATCCTGCGGCAAGTGCGTTCCCTGCCGGGAGGGCACCAAGCGGATGCTGGAGATCCTGGAAAAGATCGTAGCCGGTAAGGGCGAAATGGAAGACCTGGATAAGCTGGAAGAGCTGGCAACCATGGTAAAGACCATGGCGCTCTGCGGCCTGGGCAAGTCTGCCCCGCTGCCTGTTATTTCTACCCTGAATACCTTCCGGGATGAATACATCGAGCACATCGTGGATAAGAAGTGCCGGGCCAAGGTTTGTACGGCGCTGCGGAAGTACGTCATCAATCCGGACTTCTGTAAGGGCTGCGGCAAGTGCGCCCGGAACTGCCCCGTGAACGCCATCTCCGGCAAGGTGAAGAATCCCTATCACATCGATCCCACCGTCTGCATCAAGTGCGGCTCCTGTAAGGAGAATTGTGCCTTCGATGCCATCTATGTAGAAGCGTAAGGAGGGGCAATCATGGGAACCATTACAATTAACGGAAAGAAATATACCTTTACCGACGAGAAAAACGTCCTGACCATTATCCGCAAGGCCGGTATCGACCTGCCGACTCTGTGCTACCATTCCGAGCTCAGCACCTTCGGCGCCTGCCGCCTGTGTACCGTAGAAAACGACCGGGGCCAGTGCTTTGCCTCCTGCTCCGAGGAGCCCAGAGACGGTATGGTCATCTACACCCATACCGAGCGGCTCCGTCGGCATAGAAAGCTGATCGTAGAGCTGCTGCTGGCCGCCCACTGCCGGGACTGCACCACCTGCCGGAAGTCCGGCGAGTGCGTGCTCCAGAGCCTGGCCCACAAGATGGGCATCCGGGAGGTCCGGTTCGACAATTATAAAGAAGTCAAGCCTGTAGACTATTCTTCTCCCTCCATCGTCCGGGATCCCAATAAGTGCATTCTCTGCGGCAACTGTGTGCGAGTCTGCAGCGAAATTCAGGGCGTAGGCGTTCTGGGCTTTGCCCACCGGGGCACCGATGCAGAAGTAGTCCCCGCCTTTAATAAAAAGCTGAGCCAGACCAACTGCGTCAGCTGCGGCCAGTGCCGGGTGTACTGTCCCACCGGCGCACTGACCATCCGTACCAACCGGGAGGAGGTCTATGCCGCTTTGGGTGACCCCAATATCCGGGTGGTGGCCCAGATCGCCCCCGCCGTCCGTGTGGCGGTAGGCGATGCCTTCGGCCTGCCCAACGGTACCAACGCCATGGGCAAGGTGGTGGCGGCCCTGCACAGCATGGGCTTTGACGAGGTCTTCGATACCAGCTACACCGCGGACCTGACCGTTATGGAAGAGTCCGCCGAGTTCCTGGACCGGGTGAAAAACGGCGGCAAGCTGCCCCTGCTGACCTCCTGCTGTCCCGCCTGGGTGAAATTCGTAGACAACGAGTTCCCGGAGATGAAGGAAAACGTATCCACCTGCCGGTCTCCCCAGGGCATGTTCTCCGCGGTCATCAAGGAATACTACCGGAATCCCGTCCACGCCAAGGGCAAAAAGACCTTTGTGGTGTCCATCATGCCCTGTACCGCCAAGAAGATGGAGATCAAGCGGCCCAATTCCTTTACCAAGGGTGAGCAAGATACGGATGTGGTCCTCACCACCACCGAGCTGACCCGGATGATCAAGGACTTTGGCATTGCCTTTGATAAGATCGAGCCGGAGGCCTGCGATATGCCCTTTGGGTTGTCGTCCGGCGGCGGCGTGATCTTTGGCGTCACCGGCGGCGTGACCGAGGCCGTTCTCCGCCGTCTGGCAGAGGACCACGACCCCGAGACCATGAACGCCATTGCCGAGTGCGGCATCCGCGGCGAAGAGGGCATCAAGGAAGCCACCATTCCCTATAACGGTATGGACGTGAAGATCTGCGTGGTCTCCGGCCTGGCCAATGCCCGGAAGGTCATGGAGCAGGTCCGGTCCGGCGAAAAGGAATACCATCTCATCGAAGTCATGGCCTGCCGCCGTGGCTGCATCATGGGCGGTGGCCAGCCCATCCCCGCCGGTCCCAGACACAAGGCCGCCCGGGCCGCGGGGCTCTACAAGGCGGATAAGGACCAGATCATCCGCAAGTCCGACGAGAACCCCCTGATGGATGTGTTCTACAACGGCGAGTTCAAGGGCAAGGCCCACGAGCTGCTGCACAATCACGAATAAGCCATAAACAGTTTATCCCCCTTCCGTGAAAATGCGGAAGGGGGATATTTTCAGTGGAACACCAGCTGGATCTGCCCGGATCGGATCAGTTCGGTATATTCTTCGACCACATCCTGTCGGCGGAGCCGGTGTTCGTCCAGATAGGCTTTGCAATCGGGTACATCAAATTCTTCCGTTACATTGTAGCGTTCGTCGTAGAGGATGACGTGGCCTTCGGTACTCTTCCATTTATATCCGACCACATAGGTATAGGGAACGCCGCTATAATAGTATTCCTTATATTGCAGATCATAGCCGCCACCCAAAAGGTCGGCATCCTCGGAGGTCCTTTCAAAATAGAGGGATCGGTAATTGCCATAACCACTGACTTTGGGAAAGCGGATCTCCTCACCGAAAATCCCATTGTCTGTATAATAGGTACAGACCATGATGGTATTCAGGTTCACGTGGGTAACGGTATTCCCATAGGGCGTGGTTTCGGTGTATTCGTAAAGGTCCGTGCTGTAGTCGGTACCATTTTCGTCCAGCCAATCCTGGATCCGTTGCCGGATGCGGTCCATGTCTACTGTGGGCGTGGGGGTTTCCTCTATCGTTTCGGGGGTTTCGTTTTTCCACGCCTTAGAAAGCCGGGGCAGTATCAGCAAGCCCAAAAGCACCAGAAGAAAAAAGGCAGCGGCAGCCCATAGAATTTTGCGGGAGAGCATTGGCCCCCGCAGCTTTCGCTTCCGGATCTGGCTTTTGGCGCAGCTGGGGCAAAAGGAAGCGGTGTCCGGCAGGGGAGCCCCGCAGTAGATACACTTTTTGCTCATAAATGGCTTCTCCATGGAAAATAGATTCAAATCGGGGGCTTCCCGGTCCTATTGGCAGAGGAGGTACCGGGAGCCCCTTTGCTGCATCGAATCGCATGCACCGGATGCAGTACCCATAGCATACTACATTTTTGCGGAAAAAACAATTAACTGCCAGCATAGTATTTGCAATTATTTTTGGGAAGTGTCTTCTTGAGGGGTGGTGACGGCACCATGGGCCTCCAACTCGGTCTGAGCATCATACACGTAATCGTGGAAAAGAAGTGTGCCGTCCTCCCGGAAGACATATACCCGGGTAGTACCCTGCGTAACGTTACCAATCAGAGAATAGGCGATGTTCCCGTTGGGGTAGTATTCGTGGTAAGTGATGTAATAGGTGCCGCCGGAGGTGTATTCGTTATAGTAAGTGGTGAAATTTTCCCGTTTTCCGTGGACGCTGACCAAATCTACACGGGCGTTATGCCCATAGGCTGCTTCAGCAGTCGGTTCCTCCGGCGGAGCTTCCTCGGTGGTTTTCTCTGCGGTCGCTTCCACAACGGCCGGTTCCGCCGGAGGTTCCGGGGAACGATAGAATAGAAGCAGTCCCCCCGCAAGCAAAACCGCCGCCCCGCTGAAAGTAGCGATGATCAGGGGGAGGCGGGATTTTTTCTTTTGGGGTTCCGGAACGGGAAAATAGGCAGCGGGTAACTGGCTCCTGGCGCAGTGGGGGCAGAAGGAGGCGTCCTCCGGCAGGGCGGCCCCGCAGTACCGGCATTTCTTTTCCATATCAAAGGGCCTCCATCAGGGCGGTAATGTCCTGGTACCGGCTCTGGGGGGAGATCATGGTGCATTTTTGGATGATCCTTCCCAGCTTTCCTGGGGCCAGCTGGATAGAGGGGTGCTTGCCGGTGCAAAGAACGTTCATCAGCACCCCCAGAGAGTAGATGTCCGCCCGGCCGTCCGTCTGGCCGATGCCGTATTGCTCCGGGGCGGCGTAGCCCGTGGTGCCCAGTACCTGGGTGTCGGAATCGCTGCTGGCCTTAAAGATCCGGGAGGCGTCGAAGTCAATAAGCACCGCCGTGTTTCCCCGCAGGATCACGTTCTCCGGCTTGATGTCCCGGTGGACAGCCCCAAAGTGATGCAGTACCCACAGCCCCCGGCACAGCTGCAGGGCGATGCGCCGGGTCTCCTTCTGGCTGAACAGATCTCCCTCCAATAAAAAGGCCAAAGAGTCGCCCGGAATGTACTCTTCCAGGATAGCTGCCTGGCCGTCCTTTTCCGCTGCCTCCATGATCTGGGGCAAATTCGGGCACTCGATGCCCAGCAGCTTCCGATAGACATCACAATTTCCCGTATATTTGCGGAAGATAAACCGCTTTCCACTTTTTTTGTGCCGAAGCAGGAAAACAGACCCCCGTTCGGAGGTTTTCAGAACCTTTTCCGTATCATATTCCTGGGCGATGCAGCTTAACAGATAGTCGTAAATGGTCCTCTCCTCCTTCCCGGGCCGCAAAAATATTTGTAAAACACTATGCAGCCAGCATATTGATTTCGGTCATCTATACTTGTAAAATCTAAGTAGAGTATAGCGTAAAAAAAGAAACTTGTAAAGAGGGTAAAACCATGAAAGAAACCAACGACCTGCGCCAGGAGCTGATGGAGGCCCCGGACCTGGACAGCTTCCTGTCCGAAAATATGGACAGTTTCCAGAGCACCACCGCCTGCGACACCCTGTGCCGCCTGTTCCAGAAAAGCCGCCTGTCCAAATCCACCCTGGCCAAACGCTCCGGCATGAGCGAAGTATACCTCCACCAGGTCTTCTCCGGCCGCCGCAACCCTTCCCGCAGCCGCCTGATCTGCCTGTGCTTCGGCTTGAAAGCCACCGTCGCAGAGACCCAGTCCCTGCTCAAGCAATGCGGCTACGCCGAGCTCTACCCCAAAAACAAACGGGACGCCATCATCCTGTTTGGCTTCCTCCACAATAAGACCCTGTTCGAGGTCAACGACATGCTCTACGACCAGGAGGAGGAGACGCTGTTTTAACGTATGTCATTGCTGTGCAAACTTTCCGAAAAGGAATGTCGTTGCGAACCAGTGCGCACACTGGTGTGGCAACCCCCCGGATATTCCGAGTACCAAAGAGAGTTTTGCATACTTCCCTGGGAGGCCCCCATCAAACTGCCCAATTTTCCCACAAAACCCTATGCAGGAAGCGCATTGTTTTCCCTATTCCAGTGATGTAAAATGTAAGTAAACGTCGCCGCCTGTCATTGTGAACCATCCCGCTTTCCTGGTGTGGTAAAATGCCCGAAGGGTGCAATCCTCCGGGGTTTTAGACCGCCAAAGGAGAGCAGCCCCATTCCCCCTACAAGCATGGAGGGGGTGGCCCGCAGGCCGGGGGTGGTTGAAAACGCTTCGATATTTTGAGTGGTCGGATGCATGGTATTCCTTAAATGCACCCTTATTTTCTCAACAAACCGGTCTATTATCGTACCGTGTTTCCAACCACACCCGGCCTGCGGGCCACCCTCTCCAGGCTTGGAGAGGGAAGGGGATTTCCGCCCATCGGCCTCCACCATTCAACCGGAGATACCCCCATTTCTCACCCTATACCCCCCGCAAAAGAAAAACAAGCGCCATTTCCCCAAAGGGGAAGCGCGGAAAGAAGGAACCGTCATGAAAAAACTGTTCGCCATGTTCCTGGCCCTGACCATGACCTTCCAGCTCATCACCCCCGCCTGGGCCGATGCAGCCGTGGAAGAACCGGAGGAAATTACGGAAGCCTCTGAGGTCGTGGAAGAGGAACCCCAGGAGGAAACCACCGAGGCTGCGGAAGAGGCGCTTCCCGAGGAAACAACGGAAGCCACCGAAGAACAAACCGAAGCAACCGAGCCTACTTTAGAGGAACTCCCCGAAGAAGAGGAGCCCGTTATGGAAGAGGTCCCGGAGGAAGAGCTTGCTTTGCAGTCAAGCCAAAGTATCAAGGCCTCCGGTACTTGCGGAGCGAATCTGAAATGGGAACTTACGGAGGATGGCACGATCACGATTTCCGGTTACGGAGATATGGAAAATTACAGCTCCAAAGGTACACCGTGGCCGTCCCAAAGTTTAAAGACCTTATATGTAACAGCTGGCGTTACAAGCATTGGCGAGCGGGCCTTTTTTGGTACAAGCCTGGAATCCGTACACTTTGGAAGTGCGTCTTTGACATTAGGGAATGATTGTTTTTCTTCTTGTGCGCATTTGACTGAAATTGACTTTGGAACCGGTACGATTAAACCGGGAAATAATAGCTTCTCACTCTGCGATGCTTTAACTAGTGTGAATATTCCCTCAAATGTTGAAATGGACGAAGCATCATATTATGGGCCTGGTTCCGGACACCAAATGTTTTATAATTGCGCTGCGCTAAAAAGTGCTACTGTAGACTGCGCATTTGTTGGACCCTATGTATTTGAGAGCTGCTATGCGCTGCAAGATGTGACGTTTACGAACCCTGACACAGGCATTTATTTTGTCAGGGATGAGTCCAGCAGACCGAGTGGACATCCTTTTAATTCCAATGGCAACAGACGTACAAATGTAACTGTCTACGGATATGAATGCTCTGAAGCGCATGCTTTGGTGCAAAAGACCCAGGGAAAGGCGTATTCCAATATGACCTTTGTGCAGCTTCCGGGTGATTCAACTTCGCATACGGAAGAAATTCTGCCTGCCGTAGAATCCACCTGTGAGACCACCGGCCTGACCGAGGGCCGGAGATGCGCCAAATGTCACCTGATTTTTCAGGCCCAGGAACAGACCGAGAAAAAGGAGCATCTGGTTGTCCCGGTAGAGGCCAAGGAAGCGGGCTGCACGGAACCCGGCCATACCGCCTACTGGACCTGCAATGGCTGCGGGAAAGTTTACACGGACGCAGAGGGGACCATGGAAACCACGCTGGCCCAGCTGGAGACTGCGCCTATTGGCCACAATATGACCAAAACCGAAGCCGTTGCCCCCACCCACACCGCCCCCGGCAACAACGAATACTATACCTGCACCCGCTGCGGCAAGGTATTTAAGGATGCGGACGGGAAGATGGAAACCACTGTAGAAGCGGAGACTTTGGAACAGCTCCCGGGAATCGCCTCCGGCACCTGCGGCAAGGACCTGACCTGGGTAGTGTATGAGGACGGAAAGCTGGTGATCTCCGGTACTGGAGAGATGGATGATTATGGAGAGGTTAATTCGTCGGGTGGTTGCTCATATTATCCGCATAAACCATGGAGCGATTATAATGTAACATCCCTGTTATTTTCGGATGGAATAACAAAAATCGGAGCGTTTGCCTTCTATGAATGTAAGAACCTTACTGGCAAACTGGAGATTCCCAACACGGTTACTGCAATAGGCGACGCTGCTTTTTGCGGGACATCATTCCAAGGTGAATTAAAACTTCCCAATGGCTTGACTGAAATTGCTGCCTGGACGTTTAAAAATTGCGATGGATTTACGGGGCAGCTGAAAATACCAGAAGGAGTAACACGCATTGGAAATAACGCATTTTACAATTGCCGAAATCTGATAGGAAAGCTTGTTTTACCTGATGGACTAAGTAGTGTTGAGTCCAGTGCTTTTTCCGGCTGCATCGGTTTCAATGGGCAATTGAACCTTCCCGGCAGCTTAACGGAAATTGGCGACAATGCATTTTCTGATTGTTCCGGTTTCCGGGGAGAGCTGATCATTCCGGAGACTTTGACCAGCATCGGAAGTTCCGCTTTTTCGGGCTGTTCCGGTTTTTCCGGATTCTCTCTGCCGGAGAATATGACTGCGATCCCGGCTGGAATGTTCAGCGGTTGGAAGGGATTGACGGGAGTATTGACCATTCCGGAATACATTACCGGTATTGGTGATAGTGCCTTCTCAAGTTGCAGCGGCCTGACCGAGGTGCATTTTTCGGCCAATCTGGAAAGCATTGGCGGTAGTGCGTTCTATTATTGCACCGGTCTTGCAGGAGAACTTTCGTTCCCGCATGGACTGAAGACGATTGGCAACAGTGCATTTTATGGGTGTACTTCGTTGACTGGAAGCATCATTATCCCGGATAGTGTGACCAGCATTGGGACAAATGCGTTTTACGCCTATGACCGCCACAGCCTGAGTGGAAAACTGGTACTTCCGAAGGGCATTCACTTTGCGGATTCCAGCGCATTTGAAGGATGCTATGGCCTAAAGGCTCTGTATATTCCAGTGGAAGTTATCCAGATTCGGGCAGATGCATTTAAGAAATGTAATTTTACCGACGTATTCTACGCCGGCACCTCCACTCAATGGCAAAATGTAGATATTCGTTCCGGCAATGACATTCTTTCTACCGCAACTATGCACTTTGTAGAAAGCAGCGGAACCACCGGAGCGGCTATTAGCTGGCAATATGGCAGTGACGGGGTGTTGACCATTACCGGCACCGGAGCCATTCCGGATTATACCCAGGAGTCCCCGGCTCCCTGGCAGGGTACGCGGCCTGTTTCTGTTGTGATCGGCGACGGGATCACCGGCATCGGAAACAATGCCTTTGCGGACTGTGAGACCTTGCGCTACATCTATTTTGGCGGCACCAAGGAAGTCTGGTCCGCGTTGCCGGTAGGGGAAGGGAATGAAATTCTTTCTTCTGCGGCAGTTCACTGCGGCCCGGAGCTGCGCTGTGTGCCGGACCTGGTAGAAGCTAAGTGGTCTACCTGCGCGGAGTACGGAAATTATGCATATTACCTGTGCCCTGTTTGCGGGCGGGCTTATAAGGATGAGGATGCCCGTCAGGAAACGACGGTGGAGGAGCAGACAAGAAAGGATCTGGCATCCCATGACTTGCAGTTTGTGTGGGCTGTTTCTCCGTCCCATACTGCGCCGGGGCATAATAGCTATTATATCTGCAAGAAATGCGGCAACGCCTTCAAGGACCAGGAAGGAAAAATCCCCACAACGATAGAAGCAGAAACCTTGCCCCAGCTTCCCGGTATCGCTTCCGGAAATTGCGGCGACAGTGTGACCTGGGTTCTTTATGAAGATGGCTTGTTAGAAATTTCCGGAACCGGGGATATGTGGAATGACCGTAGCAATGATTGGTCGAACTACGGTGACAAAATCAAGACGGTCAATATCCAGGATGGCGTAACTAGCGTTGGAGACTGGGCTTTTGGTGGGGACAACCGTTATACTAAGCTGGAAAGCGTCCATCTCCCGGACAGCATTCAGAGAATTGGCAAGAATGCCTTCTATAGATGTACCGGCCTAAAGGGAGAACTGGTTCTGCCTGCAAATCTGAAGAGAATTGAAGATGGTGCCTTCGCGTATTGTAGTGGTATTACCGGTACGCTGAATCTCCCGGAGAACCTGGAATACCTGTCCGGATTCAATGGCTGTACGGGCTTTTCTGGCACTTTGACAATTCCGGAAAGCGTTACGGAAATTGGAAATTCTGCATTTTCTGGCTGTACAGGTCTTGATGGTACCCTAACATTCTTAGAAGGCCTGACGAGTATTGGCGATTATGCATTTTCTGGCTGTAAGGGTTTTACTGGTGCCTTAACATTCCCGGAAGGTCTGACGAGTATTGGTGATTCTGCATTTTCTGGCTGTACAGGATTTGCAGGGGCCTTAACATTCCTGGAAGGGCTGACAACGATTGGAGAATACGCATTTTCCGGATGTACAGGACTCATTGGAAAGCTTACATTTCCGACGACACTGGTCAAAATTGGTGGAGCCGCATTCCGTGGGTGCGATGGTTTCAGTGGCGCATTAAAATTACCGGATAGCTTGACAGAGATTGGATCCAGTGCGTTTTTTGGCTGCAAAGGTCTGACTAGCATTGTATGGCCTGCCGGAATTACAAAAATTCCGGCATATGTATGTTGGCAATGTACCGGACTTCAGGGAATGCTGGAACTTCCAAATTCTGTTACGGAAATAGAAACTATGGCTTTTTCCGAATGCACAAGCGTTACGGGTTTGAAGCTCCCCCAAAATTTGAAGAAAATTGGAGAATCTGCTTTTAAAGACAGCTACAATATTGCTGGCGAATTAAAAATTCCAGATGGAGTTACAGAAATTGGAGCACAAGCGTTTTATGATTTAAAAATTTCGGGGAATTTGATCATTCCAAACAGTGTCCGGACAATAGGGGAAAAAGCGTTCTTTGGCTGGCATAACAACTTGGAGTCCTTAACATTCCCGGAAGGAATTCAGATTATTAATGAATGGACATTCCAATATTGTTACAATATCAAAAAGCTGGTTGTTCCCCAAAGCGTTCTTCAAATCCGTGAAGGTGCATTCTGTGATGTAGGTGTTACAGATATATATTATGGCGGTACACTGGAGCAGTGGATGAATATCAATATTCGCGCAAGAAACGACAACCTTTCCACCGCCACTCTCCACTACATCCAGTCCTCCGGCACCTGTGGGGATACCCTGACCTGGAAGATCGACAGTGACGATGTGCTTACCGTCTCCGGCGCCGGGGCCATGCCGGATTACACCGCGGACAACCCCGCCCCCTGGAGCGATGCTTCCTTTACGGGGCTCGTGGTAGAGGAGGGCGTTACCCACATCGGCGCCTATGCCTTCTATGGTCACGATACCCTGGCGGGGCCCCCCAGTCTGCCTGCTACCCTGGAAACCGTCGGCGAAAGCGCCTTCCATGGCTGCGCCCCGGATTACTTCCGCTACAACGGCACCCCGGAAGGCTGGGCCAAGGTGACGATCGGGGAGGACAACGAGGCTCTGCAAACCGTCCATTATCTGGAACACACCCTGTCCCTGGTGGAGGCCGTTCCGGCTACCTGTACTCAGCCGGGCAACAATGCCTATTATCTGTGTGATGTCTGCCATCAGGCCTTCCTGGACCAGCAGGCAGAGCAGCCGACTACGGCAGAGGACCAGATTCTCCCGGCTTTGAGCCATAATACGGTCCATGTGGATACCAAAGCAGCCGCCTGTACGGAAACCGGTATGGAAGCCCATTATGTCTGCGAAAATTGCGGAAAGCTCTTCCGGGATTATTACGCAGCCCAGGAGGTAACAGCAGAGGAGCTGACCATTCCTGCCCTGGGCCACACCATGCAGGAGACCCAGGCGAGGGCGGCCACCTGTACGGAAACCGGCAACAACACTTATTACACCTGCATCACCTGCGGCATCGTTTTTCAGGATGACCAGGGCGAACACCAGACCACCGTGGATGCGGAAACCATCCCTGCCCTGGGCCATACCATGGTGAAAACCGAGGCAGTGGCGGCCACCTGCACAGAGTCCGGAACCAATGCCTACTACACCTGCACGGTTTGCGGCAAGAGCTATAAGGATGCCGAAGGCAGCCAGAAAACGACCAGCGGGGCAGAATATCTGCCTGCCATGGGTCACAGCATGAAGCGGATCGACACCCAGGCCCCCACCTGTACGGAAGACGGCAACCGGGCCTACTACGTCTGCGATACCTGCCACCGGGCATTCAGGAATGCCTCCGGTTCCGAAGCCACCACGGCAGAAGCCGAGGCTCTGCCCGCCCTGGGCCACCGCATGACGGAGACCCCGGCCAAGGCGGCTACCTGTACGACCTCCGGCAACAACGCCTACTTTACCTGCGCTACTTGCCACAAGATTTATAAGGATGCCGACGGCCGGCAGGAGACCACCAAGGAGGCGGAAGTTTTGCCCGCCCTGGGCCACACCATGACGGAAACCGCCGCCAAGGAAGCCACCTGCACCGAGTCCGGCAACAATGCCTATTTCACCTGCGAAACCTGCCATCTGGTCTTTAAGGATGCGGAAGGCAAGCAGAAGACCACCGTGGCTGCCGAGACCCTGAAGGCCCTTGGTCACAAGATGACCAAGACCGCCGCCAAGGCCGCTACCTGCACGGAAGACGGTAACAACGTCTACTTCACCTGTGCAACCTGCCACAAGGTCTATAAGGATCAGCAGGGTACCCAGGAAACTACCGTTCAGGCCGAGACTTTGAAAGCCCTTGGCCACAGCATGACGGCAACGCCTGCCAAGGCTGCCACCTGCACGGAATCCGGCAATAACGCCTACTTTACCTGCGGCACCTGCCATAAAGTCTACAAAGACCGACTGGGCACCCAGGAGACCACGGTCAAGGAGGAGACCTTGCCCGCTTTGGGTCACACCATGGCAAAGACCGAAGCCAAGGAGCCTACCTGTACGGAAGACGGCACCAACGCCTACTACACCTGCGCAACCTGCCACCAGGTCTTCAAGGATGAACTGGGCCAGCGCCGGACTACCGTCAGCGCCGAAAAGCTCTCCGCCTTCGGCCACACCATGAAGCAGACCGCTCCCAAGGAAGCCACCTGCACGGAATCCGGCAACCACCTCTACTACACCTGCATCACCTGCGGTATCGTCTTCCAGGACGAGGAAGGGGAGAAGCAGACCACGGTAGACGCCGAGACCATCCCTGCCCTGGGTCACACCATGGAGGAGACCCCGGCTGTGGCGCCTACCTGCACCGAGGGCGGCAACAATGCCTACTTCACCTGCGACACTTGCCATAAGGTCTATCAGGACGCAGAAGGCAAGCAGGAGACCACCGTCAAGGCGGAGACTCTGGCACCTCTGGGCCACACCATGGTCAAGACGGACGCTCTGGCCCCCACCTGCACGGAGTCCGGTACCAACGCCTACTACACCTGTGACACCTGCCACAAGGTCTATAAAGATGCGGACGGCAAGCAGGAGACCGACGTAGAAGCCGAAATTCTGGCCCCCACTGGGCACAAGATGGAGGCGGTAGAGGCCAAGGATCCTACCTGTACGGAACCCGGCAATCACGCCTATTACCTCTGCGCCAACTGCGACAAGGCCTATCTGGACGAGCAGGGGGAGAAGGAGACCACCGTTACCGCGGAGACCATCCCTGCTTTGGGTCACACCATGGAGGAGACCCCGGCTATCGCGCCTACCTGCACCGAGGGCAACAATGCTTACTACACTTGTGCCACCTGCCACAAGGTCTATCAGGATGCGGAAGGCAAGCAGGAGACCACGGTAGAGGCCGAGACCCTGGCACCTCTGGGCCACAGTATGGTCGAGACTCCAGCCGTGGAGCCTACCCATACTTCCGGCGGCAACAACGCCTACTATACCTGCTCTGTCTGCCACAAGGTCTTCAAGGACGTTGACGGCAAGACGGAGACTACCGTAGAAGCCGAGCAGCTGCCCCGGCTCCCGGGTCTGGCCCATGGCACCAGCGGCGGCCTGACCTGGTTCCTCAGCGAGGAGGAAGTGCTGACCGTTTCCGGTAACGGAAGAATGCCGGATTACAGCGGCAATGATCTGGCTCCCTGGTACGGTTTCCGTGGAAAGATTCAAAAGGTCGTTCTGGAAGAGGGCGTTCAGACCGTCGGCAGCTATGCCTTCTTCGACTGCAATATGCTGACGGAAGTGGAACTGCCCCAGAGCGTCACCAAGCTGGGCAAAAGCTGCTTCGACGGCTGCGGCCAGCTGAAGCTTTTGAGCCTGGATAAGGTCCCCGGGGAACTGACCCAGAAGGTGACGGACCTGAATGGGCTGGCCACTTTGGCGGAGCCCATCCAGACCCTGGTGGGCAACCGGGCGGCGTACCATTGGCGCCTGGAGACCATCCGGGGCGAAGACCAGGTCTCCAATTTGGCAAAACTGGATGGCACTCAGCTGGAGGTGATCCACTCCGGCAAGTTCTATCTGGTCTGCGAAGAGGACTACACCGGCCTGTCCGCAGCCATCGAAGTAGGGACCAAGACCTCTACCGAAATTCGGCCGGACACCGAACAGTTGACCGGCGGCGAAAGCCTGATTTTGACTGCCTGGGCCATGCCCTTTGATACGGAACTTTCCGCCAACTGGACCCTGACCAAAGAAAGCGAAGCCTATGCAAGCATCACCACCGACGGCACTTTGACTGCCAAAGCCGTTAGCGCACCGGTACAGATCACCGTCAAAGCGGAGCCGGTGAACGGGGAAGAGGCGGCGGAAAAGACCCTTTGGATCCTGCCCAAGACTACCGGCCTGGGCATCCTGGCAGATGGGCACCTGACAGGGGAGACCCTGACCGTGGACCTGACGGAAACCAGGGAACTGACCCTATCCGCCCAGATCCAGCCTCAGGGCGCCGGGACCAAGGTCACATGGACCAGCAGCCAGATGGATATAGCCACCGTCGATCCCGACGGAAATGTACTTCTGCTGAAGCCCGGCAAGACCGTGATCCGTGCCGAGACCCAGGACGGCAGCGGCATCGCCACGGAGCTGACCCTCACCGTCCGCTACCTGGACAGCGCTGAAGAATTGACCCTGACGGCCCAGATCCCGGAAACCGGCCTGGAGCCCGGCATGACCGCCAAGCTGACCCTGTCCGGCGAAAACGCCATCGACCCGGAGAAGGTGGAGTTCTACATCCCCGCGTCTCAATCTGCCATTGCCACCGTTGACGAAACTGGCCTGCTGACCGCGGGCACCACTCCCGGCACCGTGACCGTCACCGCCGCCCTGAAGGACGACCCGCTGATGCGGAAGGCCCAGCTGACGTTGACCGTCAACCCCATGCTGAACCACGCCCTGCGCCTGGAAAGCAGCATCCCTGATGGCCTGGGCTACGTGGATGGCAATATGTTCTACGGCGAGATCGCGGGCATTGCGGGACAGAACCGCAGCTTCGCCCTAAAGGTCCAGGGCCAGGATTACCTGGGTAACTGGGCGGAGGCGAAGAACGTGACCTATGCCTCCTCCAACCCCGCCATTGCCGCGGTAGATGCTTCCGGTACCGTGTCCCTTACCGCTAAGGAAGAAGGCACCTGCCTGATCACCGTCCGCTGCACCGACGCGCTGGAAGCAGAGGCCCAGCTGACCGTCGTCCTGCAAAACAGTGCCCCCAGACTGGGCGCCAATACCGTGACCCTGAACAGCAACAGCACCCGGGGCGCCACGGTAGACCTGGTGGCCAGCTACGGCAACACCGTGGACACCGTCACCGTGTACGACTACAACAAGTCCACCAAGACCTACGCCCTCTCCACCATGTTCACCGCCGAGGCGGAGGACGGCACCCTGACCCTGTACAGCCAGGGCGTCTTGAAGAACGGCACCTACCCCGTCAAGCTGGAAGTGGCTTGCCGCACCGGCGTGTACACCTTTACCATGAACGTAAAGGTGGCCAATGCGACGCCCAAGGTCACCGTGAAGCAGACCGCCAAGCTGAATCTCTTCTACAAGGACAGCACCGCCCCCTTGACGGTCACCGCCCCCGGTCAGACCGTTACGGATGTGGAACTGACGGACACCGGTGACTTTACCCTGATGTCCAACGGCGAAGACTGGGAGATCGTATACATTTCCGAAAACGCCAAGCCGGACACCAAGGGGACCCTGAATGTGTACCTGGAAGGCTATCAGGCTCCCGTTCAGGTGAATCTGACCGTCGGCACCGTGACTACCGCCCCTGCCATCAAGCTCAGCGCAACCTCCAGCACCCTGAACACCGCTCTGAACAGCGATCTCACCACCAAGGTGACCCTGCTGGATAAGTCCGGGCAGCCGCTGGAACTGGAGAACCCCACGGTGGATTGCAGCAGTGCGGATGTGTCTGTAAAGGGCAGCCTGCTGACAATCACCCTGGATGCACCCAAGAGCGCCACCGTGACCATGGAGCTGCAGGACAGCACCTGGGCCCAATCCGTGAAGCTCACCCACAAGGTCGCCGTTTCTGAGAAGCTTCCCACCTTGAAGCCTGCCGGAACCCTGACCCTGAACAGCCTCTTCGCCAAGGGCACCGCAGAGACCGGTATGATCTTGTCGCAAGGCAACCTGACCCTGGTAAATGTAGAGGCGACCCCCGCCGCCAAGGAAGGGACCCCCGCTTTGGCAGAGTCCGAAAAGCTGCGTATCACCTACGACCCGGAGACCGGGCACATGGTGGCATCGATCAAGGACGCCCCCAAAGCCGGTACCTACAGCTTCAATTGCACCGGCACTCTGGAAGACGGCACCCAGATCCCCGGCGGCACTTTGAGGGTCACCGTTTCGGCCACGGCCCCCAAGGTAAAGCTCTCCGCGGCCTCTGTAAAGCTGAACAAGTTCCTGGCAGGGGCGGAGCAGGGAAGTGTAACGGTCACCGTTCCCACCGGTTACCAGGTGGTGGACTTCACTGGGAAGTCAGACAGCATGACCTATGACGCGGACACCGGCATTCTGACCGTTGCGCTGGAAGATGCATCCGACAACGGCGGCAATTATACCCTGTACCCCGTGGTCCGGGATGTGGAGACCGGCGAAGAAGTGGAGCTTCCCACCAAGCTGAGCTTTAAGGTCCAGACCTACAACTCCCAGAAGCTGAGTGTGTCCCTTTCCGCCAAGGGCAAGCTGGACACCCAGACGGACAGTGAAATTCTCTACACCGTCACCAAGCTGACGGGTTGCCTGGGCACTGTGGACAATGTGATTCTGGAAGGCCAGGACAAGGACCTGTTCCGGGCGGACATGGACGTTGTAAACGGAAAGACTACCGTCCACCTGACTCTGGTGGATGGCGTCACCTACGCCACCAACAAGGCCTATAAGGTTCAGTTCCGGTTCTACGCCTGCGGAACGGAGATCCTGTCCCCGGTACAGACCGTCAAGGTCACCCAAACGGCTTTGAAGGTCACGGCTCCCAAGAACATCACCTACTACCAGGCCCAGAAATCCCCGCTGCGTGTGGTGCTCACCACCAACGTACCCCTGGACGAGGTTGTCCTGAACGACAAGACCGCCAAGGAGTTCCGGGCTGCTGTGGGGGAAGTAACTTTGAACGGCAATCGGGTGGAGTTTGAGATCACAAACCCCGCTGCCCTGACTGCCGGAAAGAGCTACAGTGTTGCCTTGGACGCAACACCCGAGAACAACGCGGAAAACGCAAAACCCGTTGCCGTCAGGCTGACCGTCAAGGTCCAGAAGTAGCAAAAAGCCCCCTGGAAGGTTTGCTTCCAGGGGGTATTTTTACCAATCCGGGTCCAATTGTTCTCTTTTCGGGCAGTTCCGGATAATCTCGTGGGTCAGACTCCGGTATTCCGCTACGTCTGTGGTTTTCTTCAGCCGCTTTCCCAATTTTTCCGTATCCTCGAACAAGCACAGCAGGTATCGCCAGTTTTCCTTCAGCCGGAACATGGCATTTCTGGGGCCGCCGAAGAGGGAAGTATAGGTGTCCAGCAGTTCATCGGAAAAGGCCTCCAGTTTTTCCAGGTCCGTGCCATCTGGGTACAGCATCCCCGGGTCGCCGATGAGCCCTCTGCCCAGCATGACGGAATGGACAGAGGGAAATTTGGCAGAAAAGGCCTGAATATCCGCTGCGCTGCATAGATTCCCGTTAAAGCACAGAGGATTTTTACTGTTTTCCAGGGCGTACCGGAAGGACTCCATCTGGACCTCTCCTTCATAAAAGGCCTTTCGCACTCTGGGATGGAGGATCAGCAGCTTTACCGGGTACCGGTTGTAAATTTCCAGCAATCTGGGAAATTCCTCCGGGGATTCCACCCCTAAACGGGTTTTCAGGGAAATGGGCAGGGGAGCGGCGGAAAAAACGGCGTCCAAAAACCGGTCCAGTGTCTCCGGATCTTTCAGCATTCCGGAGCCCTTACCCTTGGAAAAAACCGTTCCGGAGGGGCAGCCCAGGTTCAGGTTGACTTCCTTGTAGCCCCGGTCCCGGCACTGGGCGGCGGCCCAGAGGAAATCCTCGGCGTTTTTGGTAAGCAGCTGGGGCACGGCTTCAAAGGTTTCTTCACTGGCTATGGGCAGCTCCCGGGCTTCCCGCTGGGTCAGGCTCCGGTGGACGGTGGGGGAGAGGAAGGGCATATAGCATTTGTCTACCCCGCCAAAATATTTGTGGTGCAGCCTTCTGTATACGCTGTCCGTCAGCCCCTCCATGGGGGCAAAATAAATTTCCATAGATAACCTCAAATAGAAAAACTGTCATTGTGAACCGGTGCAGACCGGCGCGGTAATCTCTGGGGAATTGAATGTGGGCGAATCCCATTCATCCGGGAGATTGCCACACCATCCTGCGGGATGGTTCGCAATGACAGTAGATTTTAGATTTCCATGATCACGGGCAGGATCATGGGGTTGCGCTTGGTGGTCTTAAACAGGTAGCCGCTGATGTCGTTCTTGATGGCGGACTTGATGGCGGACCAATCCCGTACCCGCTTGCGCTGGCAGCGGTCGATGGCCTCCAGAGCCACCTGACGCAGCTCCTCCATCAGCTCCTCGGATTCCTTCACGTAGATAAAGCCTCTCGTAATGATGTCCGGGCCGGTGACCACGGTGCCGTCCTGGCTGCTCAGGTTGACGCAGACTACGATCATACCGTCCTGGGCCAGGTGCTTCCGGTCCCGCAATACCACGCTGCCCACGTCGCCTACGCCGGTACCGTCCACAAAAACCTTTCCGGCGGGCACGGTGCCGTTCTCCTTGCAGGATTTGGCGGTGAACTCAAACACGGTGCCGATCTCGCCAATGTGGATGTTCCGGGGGTGCATGCCCATGGACTGGGCCAGCTTGCTATGGATCTGCAGGTGCCGCTGCTCGCCGTGTAGGGGAATGAAGAACCGGGGCTTTACCAGGGCGTGAACGATTTTCAGCTCCTCCTGGCAGGCGTGACCGGAAACATGGAGGCCCTCGCTCTTTTCGTACACCACATCAGCGCCCTTCCGGTACAGCTCATTGATGATCCGGGAAATGGCCTTTTCGTTGCCGGGGATGGCAGAGGCGGAAATGATGATCCGGTCTCCGGAGGTCACGTCCACCTGCTTGTGGGTGGAGAAGGCCATCCGATACAATGCGGACATATTTTCACCCTGGGAGCCGGTGGAAACGATGACCAGCTTGTTCTTGGGGATGGTCTTAATGGTGCTCAGGTCCACAATGGTGCCCTGCTTTACTTTCAGGTATCCCAGCTCCTGGGCCACCTTCAGCATATTCTCCATGCTCCGCCCGGTAACGGCCACCTTCCGGCCATAGCGCTGGGCGGTGGAGATCACGCTCTGGATCCGGTGCATATTGGAAGCGAAGGTGGTGATAATAATTCTCTGGTCGCAGTTTTTGAACTGACGGTCCAGGCTTTCGGCGACTACGTTTTCGCTGGGGGTATAGCCCTGGCGCTCTACGTTGGTGGAGTCCGCCAGCAGGGCCAAAACCCCTTCGTTGCCCAGCTGACCCAGGCGGGCCAGATCCATCATCCCATCGGCAGAGGTGGGATCGATCTTGAAGTCGCCGGTCATGACCACGGTACCCACGGGGGTATGGATGGCAAAGGCCACAGCGTCGGCAATGGAGTGGTTCACGTGGATAAATTCTACGGTAAAGCATCCGGCCTTCACCACGTCGCCGGGCTTATGGGTGATGAGCTTTACGGTATCGGCCAGCTTGTGCTCTTCCAGCTTTAATTTGATGAGGCCGTTGGTCATGGCAGTGCCGTGGATGGGGCAGTTGACCTGCTTCATGCAGTAGGGAATGGAGCCGATGTGGTCTTCGTGTCCGTGGGTAATGAACATACCCCGCAGCTTTTTCTGGTTTGCCACCAGATAGGAAAAGTCGGGGATCACCAGGTCCACGCCGTACATATCGTCATCCGGGAAGCCCACGCCGCAGTCTACCACGATCATGTCTCTGCCGTATTCCAGAACGGTAATGTTCTTACCGATTTCGTCCAGTCCACCCAGGGGAATAATTCTCAATTTTTCAGCCAATGTATTCAGTTTCTCCTTTCGAATGTGAAAAAATGTAAAAAAGTACACAGCAAGCAAGCAGCCGCTTTGGATGATCCGGCCCTGATTCGCCTTTTTCCTCCGAAAGAACGCCTGCATAATATATGGGACGGCTTTGCTGCCCACCGTTTTCCGCCTGGGTGCAAAGAATGCAACACGGAAAAGAATGGGGTGTGCCAGCCCTTATCTTACACGGAAAACCCGTGTACTGTATCTTCAGTAGATCTGCCGGGTCTGCCTACCCGCACAAGTCAAAACTATTATAGCATAGTTTGGCCGGAAAGTATACCATTATTTTTATAAATCTTTTGTGAAGCAAAAATCCCGGTTGCGAAACCGGGGGAGCAGTGGTATAATACCCGGGAAATACAACCAAACAGGAGAATATTTATGATAGAAAAAATCAAGGAACTGGTAAAGGCGCACTGGGACGTAGTGACCTATCTTGTTTTCGGTGTCCTCACCACCGTGGTCAATTACGCCATTTATCTGCCCTGCCTCAATATCCTGGGCCTGTCCGCCGCGGTGAGCAACTCTATTGCCTGGGTGGTGGCCGTCATCTTTGCCTTTGTGACCAATAAGCCCTTCGTCTTCGGCAGCCACGACTGGTCCATGAAGGTGGTGGTGCCGGAATTTACCAAGTTCATCGCTACCCGCATTTCCTCCGGCGTTTTGGAGACCCTGATCCTTCTGGTGGCCGTAGACACCCTGGGCGGCAACGGCAACATCTGGAAGCTCATTACCCAGGTGCTGGTCATCATTATCAACTATGTAGGTAGCAAGCTTTTGGTGTTCCGGAAAAAGGAAAAGTAAGCCCTATTTTGAAATATTTTCGGAATTGGAAAAAGATGCTTGACAAACCTGCCCGGATATGATAGTATATCCGGGCAGTCAACTGAATATGCTTTTGATTCGGAGTGATACCCAAGAGGCCGAAGGGGCTCCCCTGCTAAGGGAGTAGGCGTCTAAAAAGCGCGCGAGGGTTCAAATCCCTCTCACTCCGCCACGATATAGCAGTTAGAAATGTTTCGTTTCTAGCTGCTTTATTGTTTTATGCGGCGTTTTGCGGGGGTGGAGGTGGAAGTGTTGCCGGAAAGATGCTTGACACCGAAACGGCCCTGTGTTAGACTGCATATAGAGTTGGGATTCTGCCTCGAGCCTTTGGTTTCCAAAGAGTTCACGTCGGCGTTCCCAACTCTTTTTATTTTCATCAGAGGGATTGGATGTTCCGCAGCCTTAGCCTAGCCGCTGTACCTGCGATAACGTATTTTTACACCTGTAAAGGTTCCTGCTTGATACACAAAAATACACATTTTCTGATTGACATGATACACAAAAATGCGTATCATAAGATGCGAAAGGGGGAGAGAGATTGAATCCCAGGAAGCAAACGATCGCAGAATTGGAAGCTTTGGGTTTTGTGTTCAAGCGGCATGGCGGAAACCATGATATTTATCAGCATCCCAAAACCAGAGTTACAATTCCGGTCAAACGGCACGATTTCAATGAAAACGATGCCCGTTACATCCTAAAGGAGGCCAGGCAGGACCGGAAATGATCCGGTCCTGTGGGTGCCCATGTATCTCTCCCTCTTTCATTTTGATTCCAGAATAAGGAGTGAACAATATGGTCTATATCTATACCGCCACGATCCACGAAGAGAATGGTACCTTTTATGCTGCTGTGCCGGATATTCCCGGGTGCATTACAACAGGTTCCAGCCTGTCCGACGCCATAGATCAAATCACCGATGCGCTGGCCGCCTGCCTATGTACCCTGGAAGATGAGGGGGATATTATTCCTCATGCCTCTGCGCAAGCCAGTGTAGCCCACGAACCTACAGATATTTGCACCCTGGTAAGAGTGGATACCATTGCTTACCGCTCCGCGACGGATACAAGGTCTGTGCGCAAGAATGTTTCCATCCCTGCCTGGATGGCAGCCAGGGCAGATAAACTGGGCATCAATTGTTCCAAGGTATTGCAGGACGCACTCCGGCAGCAGCTTGTATAACTGCTTTATAAGTTCTTTTCACTTCCCCAAGACGGTGGATCAAATGTTTTTGCGTGCGATCCGCCGTTTCTTATTTTGTCCACTTGACAACCTACCGTTCGGTAGGTATACTATAGGCAAACGAACTCAGGAGGCAATGTTATGCCGATAAAAGGAAATACAAAGCAGGAAATCTTGGATGCGGTCCTGGACCTGTTCTCTGTGCAGGGCTACGAGGCGACGTCCATTTCTCAGATCGCCGATGCAGTGGGGATCCGGAAGGCGTCCCTATACAGCCATTTTGAGAACAAGCAGGCGATTTTGGACGCACTGGTGAAAGAGACCTTGGAGCAGTACGACGCCCATTCCATTTTTGCAAATACCGATTGGGAAGACCCGGCCTTTACAAAGGATAAGGCGGACTTGACCCCCAAGGCAGTGGCCCAGATGATCGTCGGGCAGGTGCGGTTTATTCTCCACACGCCAAAGATCTGCAAGGCCCGCAAAATGCTGACCATCGAGCAGTTCCGGAATCCCCAGTTGGCCCAGATGCAGACCAGGCAGAGCTATACCAATGTGATGAGATACAATACAGGGCTGATCCGCTTCCTGATCCGCCAGGGCAAGCTTCGGGAGGAGGATCCGGAGATCATGGCGGCCCAGCTGAGTCTGCCCATTTCCATGTGGATCAACCTCTGCGACCGGGAGCCGGAGCGGGAAGAGGAGGTAATTGGGCTAATTGAGCGGCATGTCCGGCTGTTCTTTAAAGTTTATCAGGCATAGGAACTGAAACGGAGGCGGCACCTATGGAAACCAGTGAATTTATTACCCCAGAGGGGAACAAGCTCCACTATTACCGCGCGGGGATGGGAAAACGTACCTTCGTTCTGCTCCATGCCCAGGGGACTTCATCTGTAAGCTACTTTGAGGTCGCAAAACATTTGGCCCAAACAGTGCAGGTGATACTCATCGACTGCTATGGCCACGGCGGTAGTACGCATAACGCGGAATTATATCGGCTGGATAAAATCGCGGAGGATGCCTACGCCCTCATCCGGCATTTGACAAATCAAAAGGTCACGCTGGTGGGCCACTCCTCCGGTGGACTCATTGCTGCCAGAATTGCGGCCGTCTATCCCTGCTGTGAAAGGCTGATTTTGGAGGACTCGCCCTTTTTTGCCTGCGTAGGGGCACGCCGGTTCCAAACCTATAACTATCTGGACCTTTCCACAGTCTGCCATGATTTTTTGAACCAGGCCCAGGAGAAGGACTTTGTGCTTTATTATTTCGAGCACCAGTATGCCTGGAATTTCTTTCCGGAGAAGGATCGAGAGCGTATTCGGGAAAAACTGACACAGAATGCCAGAAGATATCGGGAAAGGCACCCGGAAAAACCGCTAAAAGTACTGCTCTGGCCGAAATTCGCCCTGGAGGCCTTCAAGGGTATGAACGAGTATGACCCACGGTTTGGGGAGGCGTTTTATACCGATTCCTTCCATAGGGATATCAATTATGAAGAGCTTCTGCGAAAAATCGCCTGCCCTACGGTATTTCTGAAAGCGGAGACAAAAATCGGGGAAGACGGCGTTCAGCTGTGTGCCTTGACCGAGGAGGACGTCAAGCGGGTGGAGAGGCTTATTCCAAATTGCAAAGTCATTCACCTGAAATGTGGCCATGGGATACACGTCGAGAAGAAAAAGGATTTTTTGAAGATCCTGCAAGAGGAGATTTAAGGTGAACTATATCCATATTACCAAGGAGAATATCGACAAAGAACATATCTGCTGCGCCATGTCCGGAAAGCAGAGCCTGGCAAAAAAAGAATGGCTCAAACAGCGGTTTGAAGAAGGGCTTGTGTTTTACCGCAGCCAGGAGCGGGGCAAGTGCTTTATTGAGTACATCCCGGCGGAAAACGCCTGGGTGCCCATTGAGGCTAAAGGGTATCTCTATATCAATTGCCTGTGGGTCTCCGGTTCTATGAAGGGGCATGGCTACTCCACAGACCTGCTGGAGGAGTGCATCCGGGATGCCAAAGCCCAGGGAAGACAGGGACTGTGCATCCTATGCGCCCAGGGACGGAAGCGGGAATTTTTGGCAGACCCCAAATTTCTTGCCCACAAGGGCTTTTTATTGGCGGATACTTCGGATTGCGGCATTACGCTTTTGTATCTGCCCCTGATCGAGGGTGCCCCAATGCCCAAATTCAAGGACTGCGCCAGGCACCCGCAAACCGGCGGGGAAGGCTTTGTCCTCTACTATACGGACCAGTGCCCTTTTACCTGCTACTGGGTGCCTAGGGTGGAAGAGGCGGCCAAGGAACACGGAATTCTGCTGAAAACCATCCACATTACCACCAAGGAAGCCGCCCAGAATGTCCCGGCTCCGGTGACGACCTATGCCTTGTTCCGGGACGGAGAATTTGTCACCCAGGGCATCCAGTCCGACAAAAAGTTCCTGGCCCTGGCAGGTGTAAGGGGGCGACAGATATGATCATTCGGGAAATTACAGATAATAAGAAACGGTTTCTCCCGTTGCTGCTTTTGGCTGATGAACAAGAGAATATGATTGATCGTTATCTTGAAAAAGGAACTATGTATATACTTGAGGATGGTGGCGTGAAGGCGGAATGCGTCGTTACCGAGGAAGAACGTGGGATCCTGGAAATCAAGAACCTTGCGGTTGCGCCTCAAAATCAGAGGATGGGCTACGGCAAGGCATTGATCGAATTTCTTTCCAGCAAATATGCAGACCAATATTCTGTTTTGCAGGTCGGGACCGGAGACAGCCCGCTAACAATACCGTTTTATGAAAAGTGCGGTTTCTCCCGTTCGCATAGAATACCTAATTTCTTTACAGAAAACTATGATCGCCCGATCTATGAGTGTGGTGTACAGCTGGTGGATATGATCTATTTGCGCAAAGTGCTCCAAGAGCCCTCCACAGGTATACTAGATCAGCTCTTCGCCTTGCAGGATAAAGATTACCAGGCCTTCCAAAGCAAGCTGATGCCTACCATTTCGCCGGAAAGAATCATTGGGGTACGGACGCCCCTTTTGCGGAAGCTGGCAAAGGAGTTTTCTGGCACGCCCCAGGCGGAAAGCTTCCTGCGGAGCCTGCCACACAACTACTATGAGGAAAATAATCTTCACGCCTTTCTCGTGGAGAAAATTCGGGATTACGACACGGCACTTGCGGAAACGGAAGCGTTTCTGCCCTATATCGACAATTGGGCCACCTGCGACTGCTTTTGCCCAAAGGCCTTTGCCAGTCACAAGGAAGCGTTGCTGGGCCCCATCCGCCGGTGGCTGGATTCCAATAGGGTCTATACCGTGCGCTACGCCATTGGAATGCTGATGCGGTATTACCTGGAGGAAACATTCCGGCCGGAGTACCTTTCTTGGGTGGCGGGGGTCCAAAGCGAAGAGTACTACATCAATATGATGCGGGCCTGGTACTTTGCCACGGCCCTTGCCAAGCAGCCGGATGCCACATGGCCATGGCTTACGGACCGCAAACTGGATGCCTGGACCCACAACAAGACCATCCAGAAGGCTGTAGAAAGCTACCGCATTTCGCCGGAACAAAAGCAGCAGCTCCGGGGGCTGCGGATCCGCGCCTGAAAGAAGGGGAAGAGAATATGAAGCATATCGTCGTATATATTCACGGGAAAGGCGGTTCAGCGGAGGAAGCTACCCATTATCAGTCTCTGTTCCCCAATTGTGAAGTGATCGGCCTGGACTACCACGCCCAGACCCCCTGGGAAGCCAAGGAGGAGTTCCCGCCGTTGTTTACCCAGTACCGGAAGCGCTGTAATTGCCTGACCATCCTTGCAAACAGCATCGGCGCCTTTTTCGCCCTGTCTTCGCTGGATGAAACCCTGGTAGACGAAGCACTGCTGATTTCTCCCGTTGTGGATATGGAAAAGCTGATTAGGGATATGATGCTCTGGGCCGGGGTAACGGAGCCGGAACTAAAGGAAAAAGGGGAGATACCAACGCAATTCGGGGAAACCCTGTCCTGGGACTATCTGTGCTATGTGCGGTCCCACCCAATACGCTGGAAGGTACCCACCCGTATCCTATACGGGGAGCATGACAATCTGACCTCTCTGGAAACGGTATCGGCCTTTGCCCAAAGAACCGGCGCAGAGCTCACCGTCATGCCCGGGGGAGAGCATTGGTTCCATACGGAAGAGCAGATGGAGTATCTGGATCACTGGATTCTGGAAGGAAAGCGGGGTTGAAAATGGAACAAGTCTTAGAATTTATCCGTGCCGCCGCGCCTTGGGTGGCTGTGGGACTTTCGGTGGCTGTTCTTGCTGCCCGGAGTGCTGCAAAGAAAAAAGATAAGAAAAATGCCGACTACAGCGCCGAGGGGATGTGTCTGGGAATGTGCCTGGGTACGGCCATTGGGGCTTCCTGGGGGAAGAACATCGGCTTGGGTACGTCTCTGGGGATGCTGGTCGGGCTGACAATTGGGATGTGCATTCCGAAAAAGACGGAGAATGCGGACAAATGAATTATGCTACACAAACCATCATTACCTACGGCAGCTGCTACGGCTCAACCGAACACTACGCAAAGAAATTTGCGGAACACACCGGTTTCATGGTTTTGCCCTTCCGTGAAGCGAAAGACTTATCCGGTTATGCCAGGGTCATTCATTTCGGCGCCCTTTATGCCGGAGGCGTTCTGGGGCTGAAGCAGATCGTACAGCAGCTTTCGCCGGAAACGGAATTGATTCTTGTAACGGTCGGCCTTGCGGATGTACAGGATGCAGAGAACATTCAAAATATCAGAAACGCCATCCGTCGGCAGGTGCCGGAGGAGATTTTGAGGCGCACACGGATTTTCCATCTGCGAGGGGCCATTGATTACAGTAAGCTCCAATGGGGCCACCGGACCATGATGGCGTTGCTCTATGCCAAGGCCAAGGGGCAGGAAAAGAAAACCGCGGAGACCCGGGCCATGCTCGAAACCTACGGGAAAAAAGTGAGCTTTGTGGATGATGCGGCGCTTATTAGCTTAAAAAACAGCCTGTAAGAGGAGGAAAACCATGTCCAGGAGGGTTCGCCAATACGTCGGTATTCTGGCAGCAATTGCCGCCTATTATCTTGTCCACGAGGGGGCCCACCTATCGTATGCGCTGCTGACCGGTGTATTCAGGCAAATCAGGCTTCTGGGGCTTGGTGTGCAGGTCGATGTATATGCCGAGCGCATGACCGATACCCAGATGGGGCTTTTTTGCCTTGCGGGGGCAGCGGCTGTGCTTTGCGCCGGATACCTGCTGTCATCCCTGGCAAAGAGGATTTGCCGGAGGGAAAGCAAGCTGTTCCGGGCAATCATGTACTACATTACCATTGCGCTGCTGCTTCTGGACCCATTGTATCTAAGCGTTCTTTGCGGCTTTTTTGGCGGCGGAGATATGAACGGCATCGCTCTGCTGTGCCCGGAGTGGGCGGCAAGGGGGCTGTTTGGAATTTTGCTGGTTATAAACGGATTTATATTTTGGCGGCGGGTGCTGCCCATATATCGGAGTTCTTTTTTACAAAACAATTGAACGAATTTTGGGAGGTAACCATGGAATTCAGACCCATCGACCGGTCCAACTACTGGGACTGTATGTCCCTGACGGTGGACGAAAGTCAAAAATGGTTCGTGGCGGACAACAAGCAATCCCTGGTGGAGGCGGCCTACGAAGAGGGGCTGTATACCCTGGGAATTTATCAGGAGGAGACCATGGTAGGCTTCCTTCTGTATGATTATGATGAAACCATCCCCGGCTGGTCCCTGAGCCGGTTTATGATCGGCAAAGAGTTTCAGGGAAAGGGCTATGGCAAACAGGCAGTGGCGGAATTCCTGGATCTGTTTTGGAAGACGCACCGGGCTGATAAATTGTACATCAGTGTATCCCTGGAAAATAAAGTCGCGCGGAAGATGTACGGGGACCTGGGCTTCCGGGAGGTCAAAGAGGTGGGCTACAGCTTTTTGGGAAAGCAGTTCCGGGAGATGCAGATGGTGAAGGAACTGGAACTGTTGTGATTGCCTGAAAAAATAGGGAGGATATATATGGAACGCTGCATTGCTTTCACTCCATGCAAGGCCGAATAAGGCGGGCAGCATGGAGTAACGTTCGCCTTCGGCTTTGCTTTTTTGATTATCAAATAAGAATGGAGTAAAGCCAAAATGAACGATCAAAAATTCGAACAAAAACAAATGCGCAGCTATCTTTTGCTGTGGTTTTCCCAGATGGTCTCCGGCCTGGGCAGCGCCATGACGGCCTATGCTCTGGTGATCTGGTCCTATACCCAATCCGGTTCTGCATTGCGTACGGCCTTACTGATGGTCTCTTCCTATGCCCCTTATGTGCTTTGCAGCATTTTTGCTGGGGCACTCAGCGACCGCTGGGATAAAAAGAAAACAATGCTGGTGTGCGATACCCTGGCAGCGTTCAGCACCCTGGTGGTTCTCATCCTGTTAAAAGGCGGTTTCTTGAGAATTTGGCACCTGTACATCGTCAACGCCTTTTCCGGGCTCATGAATACGGTGCAGCAGCCGGCTTCCGAGGTGGCCACGACGGCGCTGCTGCCCAAAGGGCTTTATCAGAAGGTCGGTGGTTTGCGGTATCTTTCCAGTTCTCTCAATTCTATTCTGACGCCGATTTTGACCGCGGCGGTAATGGGTCTTTGGGGGATCGATGCGGTGTTCGGCATTGATTTATTTAGCTTTTTGATTGCGTTTCTCATCCTTTTTTGCTTTATCCCCATCCCAAAAATGGGGGCCGAAGAGCAAAGGGGCAGCATTCTGAAAAGCGCGGGGGAGGGCATCCGCTGGCTGGGGCAGAATCCCGGTATTTTCCACCTGATGCTGTTCCTTGCGGCCATCAATCTGGTGGCCTCTATGTATAACGCAGCTTTGCCCGCCATGCTGCTGTCCAAGGCATCGGAGACAGCTATGGGTATGGTGAACGCCGTTGTGGGGATCACGACACTGCTGGGAAGCATTTTTGCCTCCGTCAAAAGGCCGCCCAAAAGCCGGATAAAGGCCATTTGGCACTGCCTGATGCTGAGTATGTGCACGGAAAACTTCTTTCTGGCCTTCGGCAGCCGTGTTTGGCTGTGGTGCGTGGGTGCTTTTCTCGGCTGGATCGCCATTCCCTGGATGAGCGCAAACCTGGATGCCGTCAACCGCCTGCATATTCCGGCAGAAATGCAGGGGCGGGTATTTGCTGCCCGGAATTCCTTCCAGTTTTTTACCATTCCCCTGGGCTATTTTCTGGGCGGCCTGCTGGTAGACCGGATTTTTGAGCCCATCATGTCGATGCAGCAGGAAGGAAGCTTGCTTGCCTATCTGTTTGGCCTGGGAAAGGGCAGCGGTGCGGCGCTTTTGTTTGCGGTGCTTTGGCTTATGGGGGTTGGCGTCTGCCTGGTTTTTCGGGGAGATAAGCGTATCTGGGATATGGAAACATAATTATTTCCGGGACAATAGCATGAGTTCATAATTTGTGAATCGCGTTTCATTCCATGCTTGTCGGGAATGTGATTTATTCGAAACAAATATCACGCTGACAGGAGTCCGCCTCCGGCGGTGGTTTTCTTGTTCCGGCAAGAAAATCAATAAGAAGCCGGCTCAAGGGGGGCATTGAAGTCTCGCTC
>JBNMHR010000012.1:0-43496 GCA_050872865.1 Faecousia sp.
CCTCGGTGATCTTCAGCTGGACGTGCTTGCCCACCATACCGGCCATGTCACCGCCCTTGGCGATGCCGGACTGGGAAGCGGGGATGAACACCCGAACGCCCTTCACATTGGCGACCAGGCCGCCCGTGTTCTCTTCGGTGATGACGGCGTCGATGGTGGTCTTGTTCTCCACGTAATCAGCCATCTCGTCCCAAACCTTCAGGCCGTCCAGCTTCTTCTTGGACAGCTGCACAGTGCCCTCCTGGTCGTTGACGCGGACAACGAACACTTCGATCTCGTCGCCAACCTTCAGAATGTCCTCGGGCTTGACAGTGGGATCGCTGCTGACTTCGTCATAAGGAATGTAACCGGCATGCTTGGTGCCCAGGTCTACCTGGATCTCGGTATTGCCGATACCGGTAACGGTGCCGATGACCTTGTCTCCTGTATTTAAAGTCTTGATGGACTGCTCGAGAAGCTCAGCAAAGTTCTCCTCCTGTACAGCCTCAACATTGGTAATTTCGCTCATAGTCTTGTTGACCTCCTTTATAATCCACGCCGGTGTGGACGCACCAGCCGTGATTCCAACATCAGTGATACCGGCGAAAAACGCGGGCTCCAGTTCGCTGGCATCGTCAACAAGAGCTACACGGTCGCAGTATTCCCGGCAGATCATGGCCAGGCGGCCCGTATTGGAGCTTTTCGCGTCCCCAACTACCACCATTGCCTGACACTGGCGGCTCAAACTCGCCGCCTCGGTCTGCCTATCCTCAGTCGCTTTACATATTGTATCAAAAATTTTCAAGTTAGTAAACTGTTTTTTTGCAAAATCTCTGCATAATTTCCACAAATTTTCGGTGGACGTTGTTTGTGAAACCATACAAATTGGTGTATCCGCGTCGATTTTGCTTTCCTGCACCCACTTTTGGAGGGCTTCCAGGCTGTCGAAGATGCGGCAGTCGCCGCACCAGCCGGCAATGCCCTCTACCTCCGGGTGGGTGGGGGTGCCGATGATGATGGGGAGCCGCCCCTCCTCCTCCGCCTGGCTGACCAGGCCATGGATCCGCTTAACAAAGGGACAGGTGGCATCGATGATGTTTGCCCCCTGCTTTTGAAGCCGCTCGTAAACCTCCCGGCCCACCCCATGGGAGCGGATCACCACCGTATCCCCGGGCCCGGCTTCCTCCGGGGTCTCGATGACCCGGACACCGGCTTCGTTAAACTGGGCCACCACGTGCCGGTTGTGGATGATGGGGCCCAGGGTCAGGGTCCTTTTGCCCTCCCCCGCAGCCTGCTGCACCAGCTCCACGGCGCGGCTGACGCCGAAGCAGAAGCCCGCGCTTTTGGCGACTTTTACACTCATGCGCCAATCTTCTCCCCGATGATCTTCTTCATGGCATCAATGACTTCGTCGATGGTCATAGCAGAGGTATCCAGCTTGACGGAATCCCGGGTCATTTTCAGGGGGGCAATGTCCCGATGGGTATCCTGGTAATCCCGCTGCTGGATGTCCTTCAGAATTTTATTGTATTCCACCTTCTGGCCCTTGGCCTGGAGCTCCTTGCAGCGCCGATCCGCCCGGACCTCGGCAGAGGCCGTCAGGAAGATCTTGACGGTGGCCTTGGGCAGCACCACGGAGCCGATGTCCCGGCCGTCCATGACCACATCGTACTGGGTGGCCACTTCCCGCTGCATATCGAGAAGAGCCTCCCGGACAGCGGGCTGGGCGGCGATCAGGCTGGCCTTCTGAGAGATCTCCGGGGTACGGATGTCATCCGTCACGTCCATGCCGTTCATGATCATGTGCTGAACCCCTTCGTCATCGTACTGGATGCCGATGGTCAGCTCGTCAATGTACCGGTTCACCCCGTCGGTATCCTTGGGGCTCACCCCCCACAGGTCCATAAAGTAGGCAACGGTACGGTAAATGGCCCCGGTATCCACGTAGCGGTAGCCCATTTCCTTTGCAAGCCGCCGGGCAATGGTGCTTTTCCCGGCACCGGCGGGGCCATCGATGGCGATCGATATTTTCTTTTCCATGTTAAAATCCCCCTTATTCTTTTTCGGTACGCAGTCTTGCCAAGGCAGCGGCTTCCCGCTGGACCACTTCCTGGGGCGTCAGCCCTAAGCGGCGGCCTGTCTCCTCTGGGCTCATAGGCAGCTCCTTGTCCAGGCCAAAGCGGAGGCTCAGGAGCTTAGCATCCTCTTCCGGCAGTACGCTGAGTAGTTCCGTAATTCTCTGGCGGGTCTGGAAGTAGGCGGTATCCTCTACGGCCTGGTCTTCCTCTTCTTCCGGCTGCTCCTCCGGCTGGGCGGTGGCCCGCTCCAGAAGCCGGGCATCGTCCAGGTTCCGCTTGACGGTGGCCGCGTCCTCCGGGGTCATGTGCAGCTCCGCGGCGATCTCCTCCAAGGTGGGGTTTCTGCCCAGCTCGGATAAGAGCCGCTCATCTACCGCCCGGTAGTCTTCCAGGGCCTGCCGCATTTTCCGGCCCACGCCGCTTTCCCGGGCCTGGATAGTCACCGCCCGGGCCATAGCCTGGCGGATGGCCTCGTCCCGCTTTTTGGCGTAGTCACCGCCGGTAAAATCGGAAATCGCCTGCCACAGGCCCATGCTGCCCTCCTGGATCAGGTCCATCAGCAGCACGCCGTAGCCCGTAAATTCCCTCGCCAGCTCCGCCACCCGCCGGAGACCAAGGTTCGTCAGCTTCTCTTTGGCCATCTCGTCTCCCCGGGCTGCCCGGGAAAGAAGCGCTTCTTCATCCGCCTCTTCCGAAAGGGAACGGATCTCCTCTAAGTATAGCCGCAGAGGGTCCGTCGGATTCAATTCCTTTACGTCCAGGCCGCTTTTGGCCATCTGCTCCTCCTGCCGCAGCCGGAGGGCCGCCTGGCCGATAAACTCCCGGGAAGGGAGGGTCGTTACATCCAGCCTGAGCCCCCGGTCCTGCAGGGCGGCAAAGGCATCCTCTACGCCTTCCTCCGTCTCCTCTTCCAAAAAGGTAAGCAGCTGGGCGGCGCTGAGGCTGTCCCCGGGCCGCTTGCCGGAAAGCCAGATTTCCCAGGGGGAATCCCCAAAGGAAAGGTCCAAATCCATCATTCCAAAAAGTCCTCCAATCCCATACTGGTACCCAGGGCCTGCAGCTTGTCCATGGCCTGCTTTTCCACCTGCCGGACCCGTTCCTTGGAAATGCCCAGCTTATCGCCGATGGCTTCCAGCGAGTAGCAGGTACCGTCCTCCATGCCGAAGTGCAGCCGCAGGATCATCTGCTGCCGGGGGGTCAGGCTATTCAAGAGCCTGTCCATCATGTCCGTCAGCTCCTTGCGGACCAGCTCCTCCTGGGGCTGGGGGGCCTCCATGTCCTCCAGTAGCGTTCCCAGAGTGCCCTTTTCCCCGTCACCGGTGGGCACATCCAAAGAACAGATATCCGGGGACAGCTGCAGCAGCTCCCGGACCTTTTCCGCAGGCAGGTCCACCCGCTTGGCGATCTCCTCCGGGGTAGGCTCTACGCCGTTTTCCTGCCGCAGGTAGGCCCGGGCCGCCTGAATTTTGCGGATCCGCTCCCCCGTATGTACCGGCACCCGGATGGTGCCCCCGTGGTTTAATAGGCACCTGGTCACGCCCTGGCGGATCCACTTGGTGGCATAGGTAGAAAACCGGAAGTCCCGGGTGTAGTCAAATTTTCTTGCCGCGGCCAGCAAACCAATACTGCCCTCCTGGATCAGGTCCAGCAGCGGCACGCCCCGGCCCGCGTACTCCTTGGCAACGGACACCACCAGCCGCAGGTTGCTGTTGACCATCTGCCGGATGGCCTCCTCATCCCCCTGGGCGCAGCGCTGGGCCAGCTCCCGCTCTTCCTCCGGGGTAAGCCGGGGGTAGCTGCGAATTTCTTTCAGGTACTGGCGGATGTCATCCTCGTCCGCAGGGGCCGGAATTTCGGTTTGGGTGTCTTTTTCCTGTTCAAATTGCTCTGTCATACTCTGGCTCCTTTTCTTTCCCGAAGTTTTCGCTGCAATTGCAGCAGGTCTTCGTCAGAGTTGATTTTCTGAAAGGCATGGCTGTCTTGAATGACGGCCATACTGTCCAGCAGCGCCTGCTCCGATACCACATCGGTATGTCGCTGCAAAATTCCCGCAATGTGGGCCATTTCCTCCGGGGTAAGATCCGTCAGGGCCGCCAGGGAGGGTTCTTTGCCCAGCTTGTACTGCTCCACCATCTGGCCGAAGATCTTTCCAAGTAAGGGGGAGGAAAAGGCATCCGTTGGGATTTCCTTTGCCTTTTCCATAAGCCCCGCGTCCCGCAGGCACAGGGCGATCACCGTTTCCTCTGCCATGGCGGAGCGGACATTGTCGTAGTGGAAGGTCTTGCTTTTGGGCTGGCAGGCCGCCGCCGGAGCCAGGTCGATGCGCTCCTGCTTCTTCTTTTCCCTGCTGACCCGGCGCTTGAAGGCCTTTTCGGTTTCGATTTTCATGGCGTCCGGGCTGATCCCCGCCGCCTCGGCCGCCCGGGTGCCGTAAATCTCTCTCTGAACGGCATTGGGCAGGCTGCTGACAAAATCCGCCGCCTCGGACAAAAATTTTACCCGATCTTCATCGATAGACAGGTCGTACTTTCTCTGAATGGCCCGGAGCTGATACTCTACCCGGTTGGAGCTTTCCTCCAACAAAAGTCGGAATTTATCGGCCCCGAATTTCTTTAAAAATTCATCCGGGTCCTTGGCCCCTCGCATTTGCAGGACCTTCACCTGGATGCCTACCTTTTCCAGCATGGGAATGGCCCGCCTGGTGGCGTTCTGGCCCGCCTCGTCGCCGTCGTAAATCAGCATGACCTGCTGGGTATAGCGGCTTAGCAGCTGGGCGTGCTCGTCCGTTAAAGAGGTGCCCAGGGACGCCACAGCGCAGTCAAAGCCATACTGGTGCAGGGCAATGGCATCCATATACCCTTCCACCAGGATCATATAGTCCAGCTTGGTTTTCTTGGCAATGTTCAATGCGAAGAGATTCCTTCGCTTGTTGAAAATCATGGTCTCCGGGGAATTGAGATACTTCGGGGTGGAATCGTCCATGACCCGGCCGCCGAAGCCGATCACATTTCCCCGGACATCGATGATGGGAAACATGAGCCGGTTCCGGAAGCGGTCGTAGATATTCCCGTTCTTCTGGGACACGGACACCAGGCCGGCGTCCTTTAATTCTTCCTCCGTATAGCCCTTAGCCTTCATAGCGTCCGTCAGGCTGCTCCAGGTATTGGGGGCAAAGCCGATGCCAAACCGGGTCAGGGTTCCCTTGGACATGCCCCGCTTCTGGGCGTAGGCCAGGCCCTCTCTTCCGTTGGGGCCGTAGAGCTCCTTGACGAAGAACCGGGCGGCCTCTTTGCTCAGAGCCCACAGCCGCTCCTGCTTCTGGTAGCGGCTTTTGTATTCCTCATCCTCCGGCACCTCCATGCCGGCCCGCTGGGCCAGGGCCCGGACCGCATCCGGATAGCTCAGACCCTCGATCTCCATTTCGAAGTTGATGACGCTGCCACCCTTGTGGCAGCCGAAGCAGTAGAAGATGCCCTTATCCGGAGCAACGGAAAAGGAGGGGGTCTTCTCCCCGTGGAAGGGGCACAGGCCGAACAGATTGCTGCCGGACCGTTTCAGATTCACATACTGCCCCACCACCTCTTCGATGGGGTTTCTGGCCGCCAATTCGTCCAGAAATTGGGGTGGAAACGGCATGGTACATCCCCTCCTTTCTCTGCTATTTGTTTATTATATCACATTATCCCCGGACATTCCAGCCGGAAGGTACAAAAATATCTGTAAACTTTCCTACCGCGTAGTTGTCCGTCATTCCGGCGATGTAATCGCAAACCGTCCGTTCCAGGCCGTCGAAGCTCATCTGGGGCTGGAAGTCCTCTGGCAGGGCCTCGGGATGGGCCATATAATATTCAAACAGCCTTTGCAGCATCTCCTGGGCCTTGTGCTCCTCCCCTTTGGCAACGGGGTTCCGGTAGACCCGTTCAAACATAAAGCTCCTCAATTCCGCCAGGGAAAGCTCCACACTGGGAGTCATGCGGATGGCCCCGGCCTCCCGGGAGGTGCGGATGGTATCGCAGACCAGGGTGTTGATCCGGTCCCTGGGGCTCTCCCCCAAGGTGGCGGCGATGCTTCTGGGAATATCGGATTCCGACAAAATCCCCGCCCGGATGGCGTCGTCAATGTCGTGGTTCACATAGGCGATCTGGTCCGCCCGGCGGATGATCTGGCCCTCTAAGGTCTCCGGCAGCCGGTCCCCGGTGTGGCAGAGAATGCCCATCCGGACCTCGTTTGTCAGGTTCAGTCCCTGGCCGTCCTTTTCCAGGCAGTCCACCACCCGCAGGCTTTGCTCATTGTGGCGGAAGGGCTTGCCAAGGCACTTGCTCAGGGCCCCTTCCCCGGCGTGGCCAAAGGGGGTATGGCCCAGATCGTGGCCCATGGCGATGGCCTCCGCCAGGTCCTCGTTGAGCCCTAAAGCCCTGGTAATGGTTTTGGCAATGCGGGCGACCTCCAGGGTATGGGTCATCCGGGTCCGGTAGTGGTCCCCTTCCGGCCTTAAAAACACCTGAGTCTTGTGCATCAGCCGCCGGAAGGCCTTGCTGTGGACCACCCGGTCCGTATCCCGCTGAAAGCAGGTCCGCACGTCCTCCTCCCGCTCCGGCTCCGGCCGAGGCCTGCCGGTGGACTGGTCCGCAAAGGTGGCCAGTGGGCTGAGCCTGCGATGCTCCAACCGCTCCAATTCTTCCCGTACCGTCATGAAAATCACTCCTTTTGCGCAACCGGAAACGCCCGGTACTCCTTGCCGATCTCCATAGCCTCCACGGTGCCGCTGGTCATGTCCGTCAGGTGCTCCAAAAAGTCTTCCGTTTTGGCTTCCGGAAACAGGACCTCCAATTCGATCTCCGCCCCGTAGTCCGTTTTGCGGATGACGCCGTCGTAAGCCGCCACCGCCAGCTTCACCCGCTCGTAAAAGGGGTACGGGCAGGGCAGATACAGGGCCGTCCATACCCGCTTGCAGGATTTTCCCGCCGCGTCTACGGCGATCTTAGCTCCCTTGGTATAGGCCCGAACCAGGCCTCCGGCACCTAAAAGGATGCCGCCAAAGTATCTTGTCACCACGCACACCACGTTGTAGAGCCCCTCTCGCTGCAACACCTGCAGCATGGGCATTCCGGCGGTGCCCCCCGGCTCCCCGTCGTCGGAAAACCGGACGGCCCCATCCTTAATGATGTAGGCCCAGCAGTTATGGGTAGCGTCGTAGTGCTTTTTCTTGGTCTCCTGGATCTTTTCCAGCGCTTCCGCCTCCGTATCCACCGGCCAGAGATAGCCAATGAACCGGGACTTTTTTTCTATAAATTCGTCCTCCCCGTAGGCGGTAGGCACCAGATATTCTTCCAAGGCCCTTACTCCTTTATCACATATTCCCGCAGGCGGCCGTATAGGATGTCGTCCAGCACCGCGTCGATTTCAATTCCCTCTGCCGTATATTCCACCGAGAACACCTTGGCCCCGGAGTGCAGGGTATCCACCTGGCCCCCCATGGAATAGGGCAGCCGCAGAGTCACCCGGTGCCTTGCGTGGCCCAGGGTATCCTCGATCAATTTCAGCAGGCCATCCATGTTGATCCCCTTGGCGGCGGAAACGGCGATGACATTCTCCCCCACCGGGATCTCCTCTTTGCTGACAAGATCTGCTTTGTTGTAGCAATAGATGACCGGCGTACCGGGCTTTGCCAGACTGGCGATCAGCTTATCCACCACCCGGATGTGTTCCTCCCGGTTGGGGTCTGCCGCATCGATGACGTGCAGCAGCAGGTCCGCGTATTGCAGCTCCTCCAGGGTGGCCCGGAAGGCATCCACCAGGTGATGGGGGAGCTTCGAGATAAAGCCCACCGTATCGGAAAGGATCACATCCAGATTGTCCGATACCTTCAGCTGCCGGGAGGTGGTGTCCAGGGTATCAAACAGCCGGTTGTTGGCCGGGATCCCCGCATCGGTGAGCTGATTTAATAGGGTAGATTTTCCCGCGTTGGTATAGCCCACGATGGCCACCACCGGCACGGAGTTTTTCATCCGCCGCTCCCGCTGGACCCCCCGGACCTGGCGCACCTGCTCCAGCTCGGATTCCAGCCTTGCGATCCGCTCCCGGATGTGCCGCCGGTCGGTTTCCAGCTTGGTTTCGCCAGGGCCTCTTGTACCGATGCCGCCGCCCTGCCGGGAAAGGCTCTTGCCCATGCCGGACAGCCGGGGCAGCAAATACTTATACTGGGCCAGCTCTACCTGCAGCCGGCCTTCCTTGGTCTTGGCCCGCTGGGCGAAAATATCCATAATAAGGGCGCTGCGGTCCAATACCGTCACGCCGATGATCTCTTCCAGGGCCCGGATATTGCCCGGAGAAAGCTCGTTATCAAAAATCACCATGGTAGAAGCGGTGGCTTCCACCAGCATCTTTACTTCCAGGGCCTTACCTTCGCCAATAAAGCTGTGGGAATCCGGCACATGCCGGTTTTGCAGCATCTTCCCGGTGCAGAAGCCGCCGGCGGTTTCCAGCAGCGCTTCCAGCTCCTCCAGGGATTCCTCCGTAGCGGTCTGCTCCTGGGTGAAGCAGTCGGCATTCAGGCCCACCAGCACCGCCCGCTCCTGAACCGCGCTATCCAATCGTTCTTCCATGGTAACCTCCTGTATTTTTCATCAGTATATCACACCTGCCGCACCTGTAGCAACAAAAAAATACCCGCATTACGTCTCCGTAATGCGGGTAATGAAGCAAATCTTACTTCAGGCCGAAACGCTTGTTGAAGCGATCAACACGTCCACCGGTGTCAACCAGCTTCTGCTTGCCGGTATAGAAAGGGTGGCACTTGGAGCAGATCTCAACACGGATGTCCTTCTTGGTAGAACCGGTCGTGATGACGTTACCACATGCACAGCGGATGGTGGTCTGTTCGTAGTTAGGATGGATACCTTCCTTCATTTCTTTCACCTCTTTCATATCAGTTAAAGGGCACACTCGCCCCTAGCAATCTTAAATCGCCTGGATATAATAGCACAGCTTCCACAAAAAAGCAAGTCCTTTTTTCCGTTTTTCAAAAAAACTTTTGCTTTCTTTAGAATGCCCAGTTGCCGTTCCGGAAAATGGGCTTTACGGAGCCGTCGGCGCAGGTGGCATCGATGTTCATGGAGTCGCAGCCGATCATGAAATCCTCGTGGATCATGGAGTCGTTGATGCCCAGTTCCCGGCACTCTTCGATGGTCTTGTTCTGGAAATCCTGAATGGTATCCGGGAAGCCCATGCCCAGGGCCAGGTGACAGGCGGCGTTTTCATCGAACAGGGTGTTGTAGAACAGCAGGCCACTCTGGGCAATGGGGCTGCACTGGGGAACCAGGGCACATTCACCCAGGTAGGAAGCGCCCTCGTCCATATTGATCATGGCCTTCAGCAGTTCCTCTCCCTTTTCGGCGTGGACTTCCACGGCCTTGCCGCCTTCAAAACGGATGGAGAAGCCTTCAATCAGCTGGCCCCGGTAGCTCAGAGGCTTGGTGGCGTAGACGATGCCCTCAGCCTTGCCCCGCATGGGGGACACAAAGCACTCCTCCGTGGGGATATTGGGGTTGAAGAAAATACCGGTGCGGCTGGTCTCTCCACCGCCGCAGAACTGGCTCTCCGGGATGAGGCCCACGGTAAAGTCCGTGCCGTTGTCGGCGGTATAGTGCAAAGACCGGATGGAAAGGCCGTTCAGGTAGTCGCAGCGCGCCTGCAGGTCCTGATTGTGGTCCTCCCAGGCCTTTACCGGGTCCTCGTCCACCCGGGAGGCATCCAGGATGGCTTCCCACAGCTTTTCCACAGCGGTGCTGGTCCGCATTCCGGGGAAGACCTTCTTGGCCCAGGCGGCCCCGGGGACGGCGGCAATGCACCACTGCTGCTTGTTTTCCAGCTGGTCCTTATAGGGCTTCAGGATGGGGTAGCTCATCCGGCGGGCCTTGGTGACCTTTTCCATATTGATGCCCTTCAGGCCGTCCGGGTCCTCGGAGACCAGGTGGATCCGAGCAGGCACCACGTCCACATAGTGCTGCTGCCGGGCCTTCTCCCACTCCTCCACGGTGCCCATGGTGGTCACGGACCGGTAGCGGACATGGAGCTTGGTCAGGGGCTGGTAATTCCACTCCACGGAAACCTTCTTGGCCTTGGCCTTGTAGGCTTCTTCTACCACCATGGCCACAAACTCCGGCTGGTCCAGGTCCGCATAGATAAGGACCTCCTGGCCCTTCTGGACATTCACGCCCTTTTTCACGATCAGGCGGGCATACTCCCGCAGAACTGTCTTTTTCATAAATACGCTCCTTTACTGGGTTGTTTTGGGGTATTATAGCAGATTGGGGAAGGAAAGTAAATGGGGACCTTTCTTTTCCAACAGGACGACTGCATGAGTTATCAATACATGAACAGTCCGACAAATGGGGATTTGACGGACTAAAAAACGGATGTCGTTGCGAGGCAGTGCGCACACTGCCGTGGCAACCCCCCGGATGAATGGTATCGGCTGACGGGCGGCACGTCTTGTTCGCCTCCTGCTGGAGGAGATGTCACGCAGTGACAGAGGTGGAGGGGACCCGGTACGACAACAGATTACTTTGTTGAGAAAGTACGGCCAAATGGAACATATTCCATTCATCCAACCACCCAAAATATCGAACCCTTTCAACCACCCCCGGTCTCCTGCGTCGCCCGCCCCCTCCATGCTTGGAGGGGGACAAGGACTCAAAATGTTGTGGCCTACACCATCGAACCGGGGGATTGCCACACCAGTCTGCGGACTGGTTCGCAATGACATATCGTCTCTTCCCCATCTTGCAATTCTTCCCGCTTTCCATTATAATGAACCCAAATTCAACGAAACGAGGAAATGCCATGCTTACGAAAGAAGAATTCCTTGCCGCCCTTGGAAACGGCCCCTGGCTGCTGGATGGGGCTACCGGGTCCAACCTGCTAAAGGCGGGAATGCCCAAGGCCGTCTCCACCGAGGATTGGGTTTTGCGGAACCCGGAGGTGCTGGTTGATCTCCAGCGGAACTACGCCGAAGCGGGAACCAAAATCGTATACGCTCCTACCTTCCAGGCCCAGCCCATTGCTCTGGAAAAAATCGGGTTAGACAAGCACTGTGAGGCCATCAATGCCCAGCTCATTGCCCTGTCCCGGTCCGCAGCCCCGGGATGCCTGGTGGCCGGTGACATTGCCACCCTCTGCGCCTACTGCGACAGCTGGGACCCGGATAACTTTGATCTGATGGTGGAAAACTACCGGGTCCAGATCCGGGGCCTCATCGACGGCGGGGCGGACCTGCTGGTAGGTGAGACCCTGATGTACCCTCAGGAAGCGGAGGCCATTCTCACCGCCGCCGCCATGGAGGGGGACATTGCCACTATGGTGAGCTTTACCATGCAGTCCGGGGGCTACCTGTACAGCGGCATGGATGCCGGCCCCCTCATGGGCCAGCTGGAGGACTGGGGCGCTGCCGCCGTGGGCTTTAACTGCGTGGCCGCCGATGAGATGACCCCCCACCTGGTGAGCAAGCTCCGCCGGTTTACCAAGCTGCCCATTCTGTGCAAGCCCAACGCCGGTATGCCCACCATCAACGACCAGGGCCAGGCCCAATATGATATGGAGCCGGAACCCTTTGCAAAGATCATTGCCGCCTGCCGGGAAAACGGCGCCTCCCTTTTGGGCGGCTGCTGCGGCACGGAGCCCAGGCACATCGCCGCCGCCCGGGAGGCCCTGGGGCTATGAAAAGCAGCATTCACTTTTACGTCAGCCCCAAAAACGGCTTTGCCTGGCTGATGGCCCTGTGCCTGTCCCTGTCCGCCGTCAGCCGGATCGTGCTGTTCGGCATGGAGCTGCTGCCGGGCTCCGTCTGGTGGCGGCTGGTGCTGCCGGTGGCGGCCACGGTGCTCTATGTTCTCATCGTCCTGTGCCAGGGGAAGGAGCAGTTTTACAAAACCGCCATTCCCGTATGGATGCTTGCTCTGTTTGCCGCCATCTGGGCCAAAGATGCCCTGGGCAGCCGGGTCATGGTGTGGCTCTTCTGGATCAGTCTGTTTTTCTACGCCTTTTTGTATACGGACATCACTTCCGGCCTCTGGGTCCACAGGGCCTGGATATTGTTTCCCCTGATCCTTTTGCCCCTGGCCGGCATCTACTACTACAACCGGCAGGCCATTTTCCAGAAGGACTGGGATGCCGTTTTGGCGCTGCTGCCCAATACCCTGCTGTTTCTGGGCTGCACGATCCTGGTGTTTGCCATCCGGGTCCACCCCGCCGGGGAGTATCACCCCACCTGGGGAGACCGGGTAGACGGCCGCCGGATCCGAAGCCTTCCTCCGGCCAATATGATCGCGCCCTACATCATGGTCAACCGGAACGGCTCCTCCAACCTATACGAGGAGCACTTTGAGATCACCGCCGCCGAGCGGTACATCCGGAACAAGCGCCGGGAGGGTCTGACCAGCTTCGGCATCATCCATCTGTTCCTGGCCTGCTACTGCCGGGCGGTGGCAAAGTACCCCGGCGTCAACCGGTTCGTAGCCGGACAGCGAATTTACAGCCGGGGCGAGGATATCCAGTTCTGCATGACCATCAAAAAGGACATGTCCACCGACGGGGCGGAAACGGAGATCAAGCTCCACCTCTCCCCCCGGGATACCGCCTACGATGTTTACCAGAAGATGAATCGTGAGATCGCCAAGGTAAAAAATACGCCCCTGGACGCAGGGGTGGATAACGTGGCCTTTGCCCTGACCCTGGTTCCCGGGGTGCTGTTAAAGTTTTTGGTATGGCTCTTAAAAACCATGGATTACTTTGGCCTGCTTCCCAAGGCCCTGCTGGAGGTCAGCCCCTTCCACGGAAGCGTCTACTTTACCTCCCTGGGCTCCTTAGGCATCGCCCCCGTGTATCACCACCTGTACGATTTTGGCAACCTGCCCGTCTTCGGCGCCTTTGGCTGCAAGCGGAAGGCCATGGAGCTGAACGAGGATGGGGAGCCGGTGCAGCGCAAATATGTGGATTTCCGCTTCACCCTGGACGAGCGGACCGTAGACGGCTTCTACTACGCCACCTTCATCAAATACTTCAAGCGGCTATTTTACCATCCGGATGTTCTGGATGACGCCCCCGCGGAAGTAATAAAGGACATTGATTGATATGAACAAAGAAGAGATCCTGCGCTGTCTTTCCCCGGAATATCCCTGGAAGGATTCCTTTGAATACTTTGATTCCATCGACTCCACCAATAATTACTTAAAGCGGCAGGCACCCTTGGGCATCCCAGAAGGCACTCTGGCCGTGGCCGACTGCCAGACCGGCGGCCGGGGGCGGCTGGGGCGCAGCTTCCAGTCCCCCAAGGGCGTGGGCATCTATATGAGCGTCCTTCTGCGGCCCAATTGTAAGCCGGAAAACCTCATGCACCTGACCTGCGCCGTAGCCGTGGCCATGTGCGACGCGGTGGAAGCCTCTACCGGCTGCCGCCCGGGGATCAAGTGGACCAACGATCTGGTTATGAACCACCGGAAGATCTGCGGCATCCTGACGGAGCTTGCCATGACCCAGGAGGGGACCGTAGACTACGCCATCATCGGCGTGGGCATCAACTGCTGCCAGAAGGAAACGGACTTTCCGGAGGAGATCCAAAAAACCGCCGGTTCCCTGTCTATGGTGACGGGAAAAGAAATTTCCAGGCCAAAGGTAGCCGCCGCCATGATGGAGGCCTTCGCCAAAATGAACGATGGCCTTTTTACCCGCAAGGAAGAAATGCTGGACCGCTACAAACGCGACTGCGTCACCCTGGGCCAAGAAATCTCCCTGGTACGGGGGGACGACATCCGCCACGGCACCGCCCTGGACATCGGCCCCAATGGAGATTTGATCGTCCGCTTCACCGACGGCACCGTGGCCCCGGTGGCCTCCGGAGAGGTCAGCGTCCGGGGACTGTATGGGTATGTATAGAAAAAATGTCATTGCGAACCAGTGACCGACGTCACTGGTGTGGCAATCCCCCGGTTGAATGGGCATAACTTGGAGTTGTTCTCCAAACTGTTCGAGTATCCGGGGGATTCCCACGCCAGTGTGCGCACTGGCTCGGAATGACATTTCTTTATTATACTTCCTCCAGCCCCTCCGGGTCCAGCAGCTGCACCTGCTTCCCCTTTTTCTCAATAAGCCCCTCTTTTTCCAGAAGGGTCCAGCGGCGAGACAGGGTCTCCGGGGTGGTGCCTAAAAATTGGGCCAGCTCTCTGCCGCTTAAAGATAGGGTCACCTTTTGGCTCTCCTGAGCGATGGACAGATCCAGAAGGTACCGGATGAGCCTTTTCTTCACCTGGCTGCCGGAATCTAACGCCGTCTGCCGGGTCAGGGCCTGGAGCCGCCGGTTCATTTTCTCCAATAGCTTTAAGCTGATGGAGGGGTACCGGTTTAATAAATCCAAAAAGGCATTTCTGGGAATGAGACATACCCGGACCGGGGTCAGGGCTTCCCCATAGGTCAGGGTCTCCCCGGTGCCGAACAGGGCCTCTTCCCCCACAAAGTCCCCTTCCTTCAGGACCCGGAGCAGGGTCTCCTTCCCGGTTTCCGACAGGGAGTACACCTTCACCCGGCCCTGGGACAGCAGATACAGCCCCGGGGAATTCTCCGGGGAAAAGAGCATGGTCCCCTTTTCCAGGTTTTTGTGGACCGCCAGGGCGCTGACCTTTTTCAGGCTTTCCAGGTCCAACTGCCGGAAGATTTCGATTTTGGCGGCGCAGGGGGCTTCCTCTGTACAGTGGCAGCACCCTTCCATTTACAGCTCCCGGGTCAGCGCTTCCAGGTCGGCGTAGGTTTTGGCGTAGGTGGGGCAGGCGTCGCCGGGCACCGCAAAATTGCCGGTGACCTCCCGCAGCTTGGCGGCAGTCTCCCCATTCTTATCTTCCTTCAAAGCGTCGTAGAGCTTGGCCACTTCCTTTAGTTCCGGGTGATGCTCCCCGTGGACCCGTACCACAACGGGCAAAATCTTATCCAGTTCCTTGATGATCTCTGCGTTCATCGTTCTTTCTCCTTTGTATTTTTTATTTGTGGATGACCACATAGCCCAGGCCCTCGATGACTCCTTCCAGGGTCTTCAGGTCCGTCTGGGCTTCGTCGAACTCTACCTTGGCCTTGCTGGCGTTGTACAGCACCGCCGCACTCTGGACCCCCGGGGCCTTTTTCAGGGCCGTTTCAATCTTCTGGGCGCACATGGGGCACACCAGTTCTTCCATTTGAATGGTTTTTTTCATAGCTTTTTCCTCCCAATACGCATTGCGTTGAATATGACGACCAATATACTTCCCTCATGGATGAGCATTCCCAAGCCCATGTGGATAAACCCGGCAAAAAGGCCCACCAGCAGAGCGATCACTGTACCCACGGCAATGGCAATATTCTGATGCAGGATGCTTACCGTCCCTTTTGCCAGGCTCCAGGCGGTGGGCAGGCCGGAAAGCCGGTCTCCCATCAGCACCACCTGGGAACAGTCCACCGCCACATCCGTACCGGAGCCCATGGCAATGCCGGTATCGGCAGTGGTCAGGGCCGGGCTGTCGTTGATACCGTCCCCGACAAAGGTGACGATGTGCCCCTCCTGCCGGAGCTTTGTTATAGCCGCCGCCTTGTCCTGAGGCAGAAGCCCCCCGTGATACTCCAATATCCCCAGCTGCTTTGCCACGGCCTCCGCCGCCTGGGGATGGTCCCCGGTAAGCATAACGACCCGGGCCTTTTTCCGCAAGGCCGCAATGCTCTTTGCCGCATCCTCTTTCACTGGGTCCGCAACGGACATAGCCAGAACCAGGGCCCCATCCACGGCGCACAAAACCCGGCTTCCGCCCACAGGCAGGCTCTCTTCCACGTTTTCGGGGACCGCCACGCCCAGGCCTTCCAGATACCGGCGGCTGCCGACGCAGACCCGGTGCTGCCCAATTTTGGCGCTGACCCCCAGACCCTTGTCCACCTGGATGTCCTCTGCCTTGGGAATGGCCATGTTCTTCTCCTTCGCCGCATCCACCACCGCCCAGGCTAAGGGATGCTCGCATCCGGCCTCCGCTCCGGCGGCTAAGGCCAGGGCTTCCGCCTCTTCCATACCGTAGGCATGGAGCGCCGTCACACTGGGCTTGCCCTGGGTCAGGGTGCCGGTCTTATCGAAAACAAAGGTATCCGTCTTGGCGAATACATCGATGCTGTCCCCGCCTTTGAGGAGCACTCCTTCCCTGGCTCCCCGGCCGATGCCCGCCACGTTGGCAATGGGGGCACCGATGACCAGGGCCCCAGGGCAGGCCAGTACCAGGACGGTGATGGCCATATCCAGATTTCTTGTCAGCAGCAGCACCAGCAGGGCCAGCACCACCACGGCGGGGGTATAGTACCGGGCGAATTTATCGATAAACCGCTCCGCCGGGGACTTGGCATCCTGGGCCTCTTCCACCAGCTGGATGATCTTGGAAAAGGTGGTATCCTCCCCCACCCGCTGGGACAGCATATCCAAAGTGCCGCTTTCCAGCACCGTACCGGCGTACAGTTGGTCCCCGGGGGCCTTGTGCTTGGGGGTGGGCTCGCCGGTGATCCCGGCCTCGGTCACATAGCCCTCTCCCTTGGTCACAATGCCGTCGGCGGCAATGCGGCTGCCGGTTTTGACCAGAAGGGTGTCCCCCTCTTCTACGTCCTCGGCGTCGATCTCCTCCAGCTCGTCCCCATCATACCGCCAGGCGGTGGTGGGGGCCAGGGCCGTCAGGGCTTTGATGGCGCTGCGGGTCTTTGCCATAGTCTTCTGCTCCAGATAGGAGCCGAACTGAAAGAGAAATGTGACCACGGCCCCCTCGCTGAATTCCCCGATGCAGGCGGCTCCCAATACGGCGATGCTCACCAATACCTCGATGCCCACCACCCGGAACCGCAGGGACTGCACCGCCCGGAACAAAATCGGCACCCCGGCCAGCACCGTTGCCAGCAGATAGACAGCCGTCGCAGGAGCCCCCCACCCGGGGAGCCTGCTGAATACCAGCCCCAAAATGGTCAGCACCCCGGCGGCCCACATGGCGGGCACACTGTATTTTTGAATCTTCCTTTGTAATTTTCCCATATTGCTTCAATCTCCATTCTGATGCTATTATAGCCGAAGCCCAGAAGAAAAACAATTGACCTGCGTCAATTTTCAAAAATACTGTGACCACCAAAGCCTGTTTTCCGTCTATAAAGGTGAAAAGATAAAAAGAAAGGAGGCGCTGCCATGGAAGACAACAAGATCATCGCCCTTTACTGGCAGCGGGACGAGCAGGCCATTGCGGAGACCCGGAAGGCCTACGGGCCCAGGCTTCTGGCCCTGTCAAATCGCATCCTGCAAAACAACGAGGATTCGGAGGAGACGGTCAGCGATACCTATTACCGGGCCTGGCAGCGGATCCCGCCGGAACGGCCCCATTTTTTCCTGGCCTTCCTGCAAAAAATCTGCCGGAATCTGGCCCTGGACCGGCTGGACTGGAATCTGGCCGCCAAGCGAAATACGGAGCTGATTGCCCTGACCGCAGAGCTGGAGCAGTGCATCCCGGACCGCCAGCGGGCCCAGGAATGGGAAAGCAGACAAATACAGGACGCTTTGCAAGGCTTTTTGAAACAGCTGCCAAAGCAGACCCGGGTCATTTTCCTGCGCCGATACCTGTTTGGAGACACCGTCCGGGAAATAGCCCAAAAGTACGGCATGACGGAAAGCAAGGTCAAAATGCAGCTGCTCCGCAGCCGGGAGAAGCTGCGCACCTTTTTGGAACAGGAGGGGATCCCCGTATGACCGGAAAAGATTTGCTTCTCGCCCTGGGAACCATCGACGAAAGCTTCTATCAGGAAGCCGAGGTAGAACCCAAGCGCCACCGCCATTTTCTAACCGTTGCCGCCCTGATCGCGGCGCTGCTGCTTCTGGCGGGCTGCGGGTATATGGTTCTCTCCGGCACCCAATGGTTCGGTTCCTATTTTCGGGGACAGAAAAAGCAGCCCCTGAGCCAGGGGCAAAAGGACCTCATTGCGGGCAGCACCACAGAGTTTGGCCAGAGCGTCACCGTAGACGGCTACACCGTGACCCTGGAATACGCCATTGCGGAAGCCCGGGTTGCCTACCTGAAGCTCCGGCTGGATGGGCCAAAGAAAATGAATGATTGGACCTATTTTGATTCTCCCAGGCTGGAAAATGATCAAGGCTTTGAGCAATACTTCTATAAAAAAGGTGGTACGCCCCTAGAGCCCAGCGGCTTCTGGGGGGCAAGCTGGGACTTCCAAACCAGCGGCCGCACCCTGTCCATGCTCATCCGGATGGACCAATCCAGCAACCCGGACAAACCTTCCTTTGAAGTGGGCGTCCCCTATATCCTTCATCTGATGGACCTGACAGATTACTCTGGGGAAGACCCGGTTCTGCTTTCCAAAGGCCCCTGGGATTTTGAGATCGTCTTTGACCACCTGAATGACGATACCCTGGAGCTGGTCACAGAGCCCATCCATATTTCCATGAGCGGCGTTGAGCTGGAGCTGACCTCCCTGAAACTGCGGACCATGGGGGCCGAAATGACCTTCGTGCCGGAAAACGGCCGGGACGAACGGGCCATGGCCGTACTGGCAAAGTCCCACGTAATTCTAAAGGACGGCACCTCCGTAGAGCTCCATCCCACAGATTTTGCCCCCAAGGGCTCTCTGGCCCTTGCCCTGGACAGCCCCATCGACCTGGAAGAAATCGACCACTTTGAGCTGCGAGACGGGACCAGGATTGAGGTACCGCGGTAATTGGGTTCTATGTACACAAAAAACCTCCCCAAACGGGGAGGTTTTTGTGTAGTCGCACTTCATTGCGTCAGCAAGAAATCGATCGCATCTACAATTCGGATTCCATCCTGATCCTGCTGCATTCCAGTATCCATACAAACCACCATTTTTTCGTAGTTATCCGGGATCTGCTGCAGCGGTGCCAGCTCCCGCTGTCTGGTTTCCGGGGCATTCATGGATTCTGTAACCTGGATATATTTTTTATCATTTGCCTTTGTGGCAATAAAATCCACTTCTTTGTTGTCAATTTTTCCGATGGCAACATCATAGCCCCGGCGGAGCAATTCAAAATAAACAATGTTTTCCAGAATGTGCCCGGTGTCTCCTTCCCGGTAACCCAAAAGGTAATTCCGCAGTCCTGTATCCACAATGTAGTATTTCCCCAGCGTTTTCAGGTATTCCTTGCCCTTGATGTCAAAACGCTTGATTTCATAGAAAATATAGGATTCCTTCAAGGCTTCAATGTATGCCTGAATCGTCTGGGTGGCGGGTCTTGCTTTTCGGTTTCCGTCCGTCAGCAATCCTTCACTGACCAGGGTATTTCCGATAGAGGTGGCAGAAACGCTGTTGCCGATATTATCCGCCAAAAACATAGTCAGCTTGCGCAGCAGCATGGAATCCGCCACATTTCGCTGGTCCTTCCGTTTTTCCCGTTCCAGAATATCCCGCACAACAACAGCGGAATATACCCCTTCCAGCGTTGCACTTACCCGGTCCATTTCCAGCCCCACGTCTGCCAGCATAGGCATTCCGCCAAACTTTGCATATGCTTCATACAGTTCCTTCGGATCGAATACCTCCCCTTCCGAATCCGTGATCCGCTTTTTGGTCTGCCCGGTGACCGTCTTCCGTTCCGAAACCCTGTAACCATGAAAATCCAAAAATTCTCCAAAGGACAGCGGCAGCACCTTGATTTCCACATACCGCCCGGAAAGATAGGTAGACAGCTCCGAGGACAGAAGTTGGGCATTGGAACCCGTAATATAAATATCGCAGTCGAAGTCCACCCGGAAAGAGTTTACCGCTTTCTCCCAGCCGTCGATCCGCTGTACCTCATCAAAAAAGAGGTACATTCTTTTCCCGGGCACCACCCGCTGGCAGACAAAATCATAAAATTCCTTGACGGACATATCCGTAAACCGCATGGATTCAAAGTTTATCTCAATGATCTGTCCATCCGAAACGCCCTCACTGCGCAAAGAAGCCGCCATCAGCTTCATCAGGCTGGACTTTCCACAGCGACGAATACCAGTAAGGACCTTGATCATCTGCGTGTCCTGAAACGCTTTCATTTGGCGCAGATAAAGGTCCCGATTTCTAAGCGCACCTGTCATGCACTCCCACCGCCTTTCGGAACAAGCATACCACATTCTTTTCTTATCGTCAAGTTTATAACATCCATGCTACAAACTTTTTATTTTTCAAAGTTTATCACATTGATTTGTATTTTGTCTTTTCTCATCGAACCAAAAAACGACGCGGCAAAGGCCACGTCGTTTTGGGTAAACCGTATGGATGCTTATCAGCCCTCGAAGTCCTCTTCGCTGGCCACGGGAGCGTTGTCCTCAGCAGCGGCCTTGGGCTCTTCTGCGGGAGCCTCCTCGGCAGCGGGAGCCTCAGCGGCAGGAGCCTCTTCAGCAGCGGGAGCGGTCTCCTCGGCGGGAGCTTCTTCGGAAGCGGCGGCCTCTTCGGTCTCCTCCATGCCCTCGTCCCAGGGGCAGCAGCCGATGACCCGCTTTGCCCAGGCGACGATCTTGTCACCGAACGCGGCGATGACGTAGATGACACCGGCAACAGCGGCCAGAACAGCCAGGACCTTCATAACAGTATTGAACGTTTTCATTGTAATTTCCTCCAATCCAGGTTTGGGCAGCCCGGGACACGCCCGAGGCCAGACGGTTTGAAACTGGGTATAGTATAGCCAATTTGACAGAAAAATGCAAGAGGCGGATGCCAAAAGAACCCGGAAATTTACATATTTTTCATAGGACAAATTTTTCAGAATGTCCGAAGGATGGCAAGGAGCATCCTTGTGCACTGCTCCATATCCTCCACGGGGATATACTCAAACCGGCCGTGGTAGTTTTCGCCGCCGGTGCACAGGTTGGGGCAGGGCAGCCCCTCGTAGGAAAGCCTGGCTCCATCGGTGCCGCCCCGAACGGGGCTGACCTTGGGCTCCATGCCCACCTGGCGCATGGCTTCCTTGGCCCGCTCCACGATCTCCATACAGGGCTCGATCTTTTCCCGCATATTGTAGTAGCTGTCCTCCACGGTCAGCTCCACGGTGCCTTCCCCGTACTTTTCGTTCAGGAAGACGGCGACGGTCTTCATCATTTGCTTCTTGGCTTTGAAGGCCGCCATATCGTGGTCCCGGACGATATAGCGCAGCACGGTCTTTTCCACTTCGCCCCGCATATCCGTTAGGTGGAAAAATCCCTCGTAGCCCTCGGTATACTCCGGCTTCTGGTTCTTGGGCAGCAGCCCTTCAAACTCCATGGCGATATACTGGGAGTTGACCATTTTATTTTTGGCGGAACCGGGATGAATATTCAGGCCCCTGACCGTCACCACCGCGGAGGCGGCGTTGAAGTTTTCGTATTCCAGCTCCCCTACCGTGCCGCCGTCGGCGGTGTAGGCGTAGTCCGCGCCGAAGCCCTTTACATCAAACCGGTCCGCACCCCGGCCGATCTCCTCGTCGGGGGTGAAGCCGATCTTCAAGGTGGCATGTCTGCCGCCCTCTTTCAGGAGGGTCTCCGCCGCCGTCAGAATTTCCGCCACACCGGCCTTGTCGTCGGCACCCAAAAGGGTAGTGCCGTCGGTAACGATCAGGTGCTTGCCAATGTTCCGATTCAGGGACTCATACTCGCTGGGCTTCAGGTAGATACCCTTTTCGGCATTTAAGAGAATATCCCCGCCCTCATATTTGACGATCTTCGTCCGGATGTCCTTCCCGGAAGCATCCGGGGCCGTATCCATATGGGCAATGAGGCCGATGGTGGGCAGGCCCTTCTCCCCCGGCACGGTGCCGTAGACATAGCCGTTTTCGTCCATATGGGCGTCTTCAATGCCCATGGAACGCATTTCCTCTACAATGGCCTTTCCCAGCAGCTTCTGGTTGGGGGTGGAGGGGCAGCTTTCCGAAAACTCATCGGAGGTGGTATCAAAGCTTACATAGCGCAGAAAGCGCTCTACAACTGGTTCCATAACGGTTTCCTTTCAAAAAACGATGTCGCTGCGAGCCAGTGCACACACTGGCGTGGCAGCCCCCCGGATTTTCGGACGTCTCGAATGATCGGAACCATTACCGTTCTACGGGGAGGTTGCCACACCAGTGACATCGGTCACTGGTTCGCAACGACATGTTGTCTTTCTGTTATCTTACTTTGCCTTGGCAGCATTGACCAGCTCGGCGGTGTCCTGAGCGATCATCAGCTCTTCGTTGGTGGGAACCACCCAGACCTGGACCTTGGAGTCGGGAGTGGAGATGACCATCTCCTTGCCGCGGCTCTTGTTCAGCTCGGGATCCAGCTTGACGCCCATGAAGCCCAGGTAGTCGCAGATCATAGCCCGGACGGTGCCGTCGTTCTCGCCTACACCGGCAGTGAAGGTCAGCACATCGATGCCGTTCAGAGCGGCAGCGTAAGCACCAACGTACTTGGCCACCTCGTAGGAGAACTTCTCCAGAGCCAGCTTGCAGTCCTCGTTGCCGTTGTCGGCGCCTTCGCCCAGATCACGGAAGTCGGAGGACACGCCAGACAGAGCCAGCATACCGGACTTCTTGTTCAGCATGGTCAGGCAGTCGTCCACGCTCATCTTGTACTTATTGCAGATGAACTGCACCACGCAGGCGTCGATGTCGCCGGAACGGGTGCCCATGGGGACACCGGCCAGAGGGCTGAGGCCCATGGAGGTATCCATGCACTTGCCGTCCTTGATGGCGGACAGGGAGGAACCGTTGCCCAGATGGCAGTTGACCATCTTGAATTCCTTCTTGCCGATGAGCTCAGCGGTACGCTTGGCCACATACTTGTGGGAGGTGCCGTGGAAGCCGTAGCGGCGGATGTCGTCATTCTTGTAGTACTCGGTGGGGATGGCATAGCGGTAAGCCTTGGGTGGCATAGTCATGTGGAAAGCGGTATCGAACACAGCCACCTGGGGGGTGTTGGGCATGACTGCCTGGCAGGCACGGATGCCCATCAGGTTGGCAGGGTTATGCAGGGGTCCCAGAGGGATGCACTTCTCGATGGCCTTGATGACCTCGTCGTCGATGATGCAGGAGTCGGAGAACTCCATGCCGCCGTGCAGGACCCGGTGGCCCACGGCATCGATCTCGTCAACGGACTTAATGACGCCGTCCACGGGGTCTACCAGGATCTGCAGAACAGCCTGAATGGCCTCGGAGTGGGTGGGCATGGGGATGTCCTTCTCAACCTTCTTGTCGCCCACCTTGTGGGTCAGGCGGCCGTCAATGTAAATACGCTCGCACAGGCCCTTGGCGGAAACCACACCGGTCTCGGGGTCCATCAGCTGGTACTTCAGGGAAGAAGAGCCAGCGTTAATGATCAAAACGTTCATCGGAATACTCCTCCTAAAAATAATGTTTTCTTTTTCATTCTGCTGTGATATGATAACGGGGATATTATATTCCATCTTTCCTGTTTTCTCAACCCCTTACAGGAAAATTTTTTCAAATCGGAGGAAAAATCTTGGAGGCCATCGGTATTATCTGCGAATATAACCCCTTCCACCTGGGTCACGCCAGCCAAATGGCAAAAATCCGGGAAGAATTTGGGCCTGATGCGGCCATTGTCTGCCTGATGAGCGGCAATTTTGTCCAACGGGGGGAACCGGCGATCTTCCCAAGAATGGCCCGGGCCCAGGCGGCGCTGCAGTGCGGCGCGGACCTGGTGCTGGAAATGCCCGTGTACGGGAGCCTGTCCTCCGCCGAGGGCTTTGCCAGGACCGGGGTCCGATTTCTCTCCCCCATCTGCACCCGCCTCTGCTTCGGCACGGAATCCGGGGATGCAGCGGCGCTTACCGCCACGGCAGAGGCCCTTCTGTCCCCTGCCTTTCCGGAGGCTCTGCGCGCTGCCTTAAAAACCGGCGTCTCCTTTCCAGCCGCCCGGCAGATGGCTCTGGAAAACATGGGACTTTCCGCCGATTTGCTTTCAAAGCCCAACGACATTCTGGGGGTGGAATACTGCAAAGCCATTCTGGAAACCGGCAGCGCCCTGACCCCCTTCCCCATTTTCCGCCCGGGAGACTACCACGCGGATACCCCGGACCCCAAAAACCCTTCCGCCACCGCTTTGAGAAAGGCCATTTTGTGTGGGGATGCCTGGGAAAGCTTCGTCCCGCCGGAGGCGCTTCCCTGCTTTGCCTCTGCCCCGGTATATAGCCTGAACGCCGGGCAGCGTGCGATCCTCTACCGGCTGCGCACCATGACGGACGCCGACTTTGAAGCCCTGCCCTACGGCTCCGAGGGCCTGTGGCGCAGGCTCATGCACGCCGCCCGGGAAGAAGCCTCTCTGGAAGACATCTTCACCGCCGTCAAAACCAAACGCTATACCCGCACCCGGCTGAACCGGATGGTGCTGTGCGCCTTTTTGGGCATCACGGAAACCGACTTGCAGTCAGGCGCCCCCTACGCCCGAATCCTTGGCTTTACAGACAGGGGCCGGGAACTGCTGAAAAAAGCCAAGGGGACCGGGCGATACCGGAATCTGGGCGAAAACGACGGGTCCGACTATGGCAAGCAGGAGGCGCTTTGGGCGGACCTGTACCAGCTGTTCCGGGTAGATACTCCGGGGAGGCCGGGGCAGGCGGAGCGGGTCATTTATCAAAAAGCCGCCAGTTTTTAAGCATAAGAAACAGAAGTCCGGCAGAATGTATGCGCATTCTGCCGGATCTTTTCATAATTACATACCGACAAATGGGGAGTTGACGGACTCTCTGTCATTGCGAGCCAGTGCGCACACTGGCGTGGCAATCCCCCGGATGAACGGTAGCCGTTGCGGCGTGCAACCCCTTCCCCTCTCCAAGCCTGGAGAGGGTGGCCCGCAGGCCGGGTGTGGTTGGAAAAGCGCTACAATAATAGATAGGTTTGTTGAGAAAATACGGCTAAATAAAACGTATTCCATTCATTCAACCGCTCAATATATCGCAGCGTTTCAACCACCCCCGCCCACTGCGGTGGGCACCCCCTCCATGCTTGTAGGGGGGAAGGGCTGCTCGCTGCAACAGCTACCATTCAACCGGGGGATTGCCACGACAGTCTGCGGACTGTCTCGCAATGACATTATGAAACCCACAAATTCTTATTTCCAGACCCCGTGTTTCTCTTTTAAAAATCCCTTCCCATCATATTCTTACGAAAAAGAAAGGAAAATCCTGCCGCTTTATGCTATACTATCCCCATAAGGAGGCGACCAGAATGCGCGAAGCGATCCTGATTATTGAAGATGACCCCTATCTATCCCAGGGGCTTACGGAATTGATGGACAAAAGCGGCTACTGCCCCACAGCGGCGGACAGCATTTCCTCTGCCCGGGAGGCCCTGAAGCAGCAGCGCTGGGACCTGATGATTTTAGATGTGACCCTGCCGGACGGCAACGGGGTCCAATTCTGCCAGAGCCTGCGGCAGGCTGGGTGCCGGACGCCTATTTTGTTTCTGACGGCCCGGGACGAGGAATTTGACATTGTCCGGGGGCTGGATGCCGGGGGCAACGACTATGTGACCAAGCCCTTCCGCATCCAGGAGCTCTTGAGCCGCATTAGGGTCCTGCTGCGAAAGGATCCCGGCACCCCCTGGCAGGTAGGCACCTTAGAAATCGACCGGCAGAAAATGACCGTCTCCAAGGGCGGCACCCTTCTATCCCTGACCCCTACGGAGTTTCGGCTTTTGCTTTCCTTGCTGGAGCAGCGGGGCATAGTCACCCGGGACGTGCTTCTGGGGGCTCTGTGGGACTGCGGGGGAAAATATGTGGATGACAACACCCTGTCCGTCCACATGAGCCGCCTGCGGGAGAAAATCGGAAAAGAACATATTATAACGCTGCGGGGGGTGGGCTACCAATGGAAGGATTGATTTTGGTGCTTTTCCTGCTGCTGATTGGTATTTGCTTCTATCTGTTTCTGCTTCAAAAGCGGATCCAGAAGCTGAGCCGCCAGCTGGAAGCCTTTCTGGATGGGGCGGACCCCCTGCCCATTTCTTTGAAAGACAGCCCACTGGACGCCCTGCAAAACGGCATTTCCAGGCTTCAAAACCGGCTGCGGCTATCCGGAGAGCAGACCAAGCAGGAGGCCGCCCGGAGCACAAGGCTTCTTACAGACATTTCCCACCAGCTGAAAACGCCCCTAAGCTCCCTGCGGCTGTTCATCGAGTTGGACGGGGGCAGCCATTTAGAAGAGGAGCTGCGGCTTCTGGACCGGATGCAGGCCCTCATCTCTTCCCTGCTGCGGCTGGAGCGGCTCTGCGCCGACGGGTACCCCTTCTCCTTTTCTTCACAATCTCTTGCCGGAATTGTGGAAAACTGCTGGGCTTCTCTGGAGCCCCTGTACCCGGAAAAGGCCTTTACCCTGGAAGGGAATGCCGCCCTCTACTGCGACAAAACCTGGATGACAGAAGCCGTGACCAATCTCTTAAAAAACGCCTGCGAGCACACCCCGGCCCAGGGGACCATTACAGTCCTCATTTCCGAAACCGCCCAGGAGGTAAAATGCACCGTTTCCGACAGCGGCGGCGGGGTGGAGCCCCAGGAGCTGCCCAGGCTCTTTGACCGCTTCTACCAGGCCAAGGGGCGAAAGAGCACCGGGGCGGGGATCGGCCTGAGCATCGTCAAGGAGATCGTCTGGCGGCACCATGGGCAGATCAGCGCCGCCAACATCCCCGGCGGGCTGGAATTTACCATGTACTTTCCCAAGCTGGACGTCTGTCTTGCGAAATCGTAAGGAAAACGTCATGTACTTGTAAGGCTGATTTGGTATTCTGGAAGAAAAAAGGAGGTAAACATTATGACCATCTGCGAAACCAAAAATCTTATCCGCTATTACGGCACCGGCGAGGAGCAGGTAAAGGCCGTAGACGATGTCAGCTTTTCCATCGAGCAGGGCAGCTTTACCGCCATCACCGGCCCCAGCGGCTCCGGAAAATCCACGCTTCTTCATCTTCTGGGCGGCCTGGACCGGCCCGGAAGCGGCAAGGTCCTGTTCCGGGGCCAGGACCTGTATGCCCACGGGGACAGCGCCCTTTCCGTCCTCCGGCGGCGGCAGTTTGGCTTCGTCTTCCAGAGCTACAACCTGGTAAAGGAGCTGACGGGCTACGAAAATATGGTGCTGCCCCTGATGCTGGACAAGCGGAAGCCGGACGAAAGCTACTTAAACCGGCTCATTGAAATCCTGGGCATCGGGAACCGGCTGGACCACCTGCCCGGTGCCATGTCCGGCGGCCAGCAGCAGCGCTTTGCCATTGCCCGGGCCCTGAGCAACAAGCCGGAGATTCTCTTTGCCGACGAGCCCACCGGCAACCTGGACGGCCAGACCGGGCGGCTGGTGGTAGACCTGCTGCGGGAGCTGAACCGGGAGCTGGGGGTGACCTTGGTCCTTGTGACCCACGACCTGGGGGTCGCCGAACAGGCCGAGCGGATCCTCCACTTGACCGACGGCAAGATCCTGCGGGATTCCGGGGACGGTGCCAAATGAAACAGCTGACCATGAACCGCCTGGCCTTTGCCGGGGTCAGGGCCAACAAAAAAGAATACCGGCAGATGGCCCTGGGTATCTTTTTCGCCGTATTTTTGACGGTGGCCACCGCCCTGGGGGTATGGAGCTTTTACGAAAAGCGGCTGGAAACCAAGTATCAGCACTTTGGAAAGGCCGACGGCTTCCTGTTTGGCGCCATCGCCCTGGGGCCGGAAGCCCTGGAAAAGAGCGGGCAGATCTCCCAAATCGGAACCGTTACCGTACTGGGTACCGCCAGAAGCAATCCCAGCCTTTCCTTTGGCTATGGGGACGAAGCGGCGGAAGCGCTGCTGTGCCGCCAGTTCCTTACCGGGCACCTGCCCCAATCGCCGTCCCAAATCGCCCTCAGCGATACCGCCCGGGATGCCCTCTGCCCCGGGGCCCAGGTGGGCAGCACCGTAACCCTGGAGCTGACCCCCAGGTCCGCCGCCGCCAGAAAGCGCTCCTTTACCCTGGTGGGCATCTTCCGGGACCCGGAAGTGCGGGACTACGACCTCTTTAACGGCGTCCCCAGCTATGCCGCCACCCTGCCCAGTATCCTGGTTTCCCCGGAGGTACCGGAATTCCAGGGCGTCCGGCCCTTGCGGCATTTTGTATTCACCTTTTCCAAAGGCGGCAGCCTGTCGGCGCTGGCTGCCCGATTTCCCACTGCCAGCCTGGTAGGTATCGATGCCCTGGGTGCGCCCTACCAATATCAGGTGGAAACCTACCTGTCCCGCTCCTTTTTGCTCCGCCTGGAATACGCCGCCCCGGTACTTTTGGCGGGAGGGGCCCTGCTGCTGGCTGCCATGATCGGTATTTTTATCGCCGTATCCGGCCAGTTTTCCCGGAAGGAGCAGCAATACCGGCTTCTGCGGGCGGTAGGCGCCACCAAGCATCAGGTGGCCGCCGTCAGCTGCCGGGAGGCCCTGATCCTGGCGTTGCTCCTTGCCCCCGCCGCCGGAGGCTGCGCAGTCCTGTTCGTAAAGCTCTGCTGCAGCCTTGTGCCGGACATTGCCGCCTTTGCCCTGCCGCCACGGCTGATCGTGTTCAGCCTGCTGGTCTCCTTTTTCCTGGTATGGGTGGCCGCCTCCGTGCCGGTATTATGGTCCCTTCGAGGCGGGCCCTTGCGGTCCAAAGAAAAATACTGGCACCGGCGAACCATCCGCAGCAAACGGTGTTTCGTTCCTTCCAAGCTGCTGGCCCGCCGGGGACTCCTCCGGCACCCCTTCCGGTCCGTTGGCATTCTGCTGCTCATCGTGCTGATGAACGTCACCTCTATTCTGCTGTTTGTCAACGTGGGAGACCACATCTCTACCATTCGGCAATTTGAAGCACAAAGCGCCTTTGAAATTGCGCAAACCTCCCTTTTGGGGGATGAGACCGTCCTGGATGAAACCCATCTGGAAGCCCTTCGGTCCCTGCCCGGGGTCACGGAGGTAAGTATCATACGCTGCGCCCCCCTCTACGCCCTAGTGGATACCATTGGTACCTATTACCCCAGGCTCCGCAGCTCCCAAAATTACCATTTGTATAACTACCGCCCGGAGCTGAAGCCGGAAAGCATTCTTAAAAGCATCATTCGCTCTGACCAACAGCTCCATACCAATGTGGAAAAGCTGCTGGACACCACCTCCGTTTCCCTCAGCGGCTTCCTGCTGACGGTAGAGGATGTTGCCGCCCTGTCCCCCTATCTGCTGGACGGCACCATAGATGCAGATAAAATAGATGCCGGGGAAGCCCTTCTGTTGTACGCCCCCACCTACTATACCCGGACCATTCAGAATGGCCACGGCTTTTCCTACACACGCACCACAGATCCCATCAAGCAATACGACGAGATCATTGAAAACGACCAGTTCCCGGTAGGGACGCCCCTTTCCCTGGGGCAGATCGATCCGGACCCCCGGTTCAAAAGCAGCTCGAACAAAACGATACGAAAAGCGGAAGCCACCGTCTGCGGCGTCCTGGGGGAATTCAACGATTCCATGGTAAGTTACTCCGGTGACCTGGTATTCGTCACCACCCCCCGGGGGGCCGAAAAGCTGGGGCTGAACACCGGCTCCGTGCAAAAGCTGTCCATTGAAATGGACGAATCGAAGGTATCGGATACCCAGCTGGAAAAACAGATCAATGACCTCATCAACGAAAACGGGGAATATTACCTGGAAAATTCCATCCAGAGGGCCCGGAATGCCCGGAGGGACTGCTTCCGGGATGCCCTGTTCCTGGGCAGCCTGACCCTGGCCTTTTTGGGCTGCGTGGTGGCAATGCTCCGGGGCTGCTGCAACCGGGATATGCAGGCCGAAAAGGAGACCGTTTCCATTCTCTGGTCCCTGGGCTGCGAGGAACAGGACCTTACCGCCATCTGGAAGCGGCAGTTCACGCTGCTGGTCCTGGCCGCCCTGCCGATATCCATCCTTGCGGAATTCCTTTTGATGGACCCGGGCTATCTGATCTACACTTGGGGAGCAGCCGTGCGGGCCCTGATCGCCAACCTTCTTTTCAGCGCCCTGGCCCTCTGCCTGTGCCGGGCCGGGCTGCGAAAAATGCTCCAATCGAATCTGGGGAGGCCTGTATGAAACAGCTGACTATGAACCGCCTGGCCTTTGCGGGAATCAAGGCCAACAAGAAGGACTATTCTCTTTTGTGCATCGGCGTCTTCCTGGCGGTGTTCTTTGCCGTAGGGACCCTGCTGGGGCTGGATATTCTGTTTCAGAAATATCAGCATCGGACCGACATCCCCCAGACGGAAACCACATTCGAAGCCGTGAAAAGTGTACTGTCCCTGAACGCTTCTCTGGCCCTGGCCGGGACCTTCCTGCTGCTGGCCGCCACCCTGGGCATTTTCAGCGCCTCCGGCGGCCAGTTCCAGCGGAAGGAGGAACAGTACCGGATGCTGCGGACCATCGGGGCCACCCGGCGGCAGATTCGGGCCATCAGCAGCCGGGAGGCGGTGGTGCTGGCCCTGCTCACTGCCCCTCTGGGGTGCCTGTCCGCCCTCCTCTTTGTGGAAATCCTGCGCAAACTTTTCCCGGAGAGCCTGCCCTATCCGGCAAGGCCTGTATGGCTCCTCGTGGGGTGCCTGGGGGCGCTGCTTCTGGTGTGGCTGGCCGCAAGGCTTCCCGCGCTTGTGTACTGGCCCAGAGACGCCACACCCCATCCGGTTTTCCCCTTGCGCTCCCGGAAGACCTACCGTCTCCCGGCCCTTTGGAGCGGCCGCAGCCTGCGGTTCCACCCCTTCCGGTCCGGCTGCGCCATGGTGCTGATTGCCCTGTTCTGCCTGGCCGCCGTTCTCTTTGCCGACAGGACCCATTTCCTGATGTTTCTAACCGCGGAAGACAGCAGCTACATGGAAATCCGTACCGGAGAATATCCCCTGGCTACCGGTTACTTTTCCGCGGAACCCGGAAAGCGCCTGACGCCGGAGGCCGTGGAAACCCTTTCTTCCCTTCCGGGGGTAAAGAGTGTTTCCGGGGAGTGGTACGCCAATGTGATCACCCTGACGGACCATGTAGGCAGCTACTTTCCCCTGCTGGACAGCGCCAACCCGCACTTAAAGCAATACCGGCAAGACCTGTTCCCGGAGGAGGCGCGCCAGGCCATGGAGGAAAGCCGCACCTACCAAGCCAGCGTCCAGGCCTATCATCTGCTCCAGGAATTTCTGGGAACCCAGTTGATCCCCTATTCCTTAAAGCTGGTAGTGGTAAACGACCCGGAGACCCTCGCCCCCTACCTGGTATCCGGCAGCATCGACCGGGAGGCCCTGGACCGGGGCACCGCCGTACTGGCAGACCTGCCCACCCTCTATTGGAAGAAAGAAGGGGACGTCGGTTCTTTTTCCACAAGGCCTGAGGAAAACCCAGACGCCGTCTACCGCAACGATCAGATTTTTGTGGGGGACACCCTGCCCCTTCTCCAGCTGTGCCTGCCGGAGGAAAGCTGTCAAGGCCTTCCGGATGATCCCTCGGATGCGGAGCTTCTGGCCCATGCCGAAATCAGAGAGGCCGCCGCCACCGTCTGCGGCACCCTGTCCCATACGATCTATGGTGCCGTCTCCGGTGCCATCATCACCACCCCAAAAGGGCTGGAAAAAATGGGTCTGACCTGCCCCTTTACCAGGAATATCCATGTGGAGCTGACCGAAACCGCCTCCCCCGAGGAAACGGCGGCCATCCGGAATGCCCTGGAAGCGCTGGAAACCCAAGAGGAGGGGCTGTGGACCCTGGACCCCACCAACGACAAGGCCATCAACCTGGCCTCCTGCCGCAGAAGGCTGCTCTTTTTGGGCGGCGTCACCGGAATGTTCCTGCTGCTGGCCGTCCTGGAGATCCAAGGGGACCTGCGGCGGCAGCTTCGGGCGGAGCAGCGAAGCCTTGGCATCCTGCGCTCCGTTGGCTGCGACGAAAGGACCCTTTTGGCACTGTACGCCCGGCAAATCGCCGTCTTTACCCTGGGCGGCGGCCTGCTGGCCCTGGGGCTCTACGGCCTGGGGCAGCTCCACACACTGGCCTTTGATTTTCTGGCCAGCCTCTTTTGGTCCACAAAGCCCCAAGTGGCCCTGCCAACTCTATTGGCGACGGCGGCCGCGTTGCTGGGCATCAACACCTGGCTTCTGAAAAGAGAGCTGGGCCGGTTTGTACAAAGCAGCGTAATTGAAAACATCCGGGAGGAGTAAGCCTCTTGACGAATGCAAAATCCTGTCGTAGAATGGCCTCAGCCTGAAAAATATGAGAGGATCTTTATGCTGACTGCCAAAAAAGTGACCGGAGAATTCCCGGATATGTCCGCCCTGCGGAAGCTCTACATCAGCGCCTTCCCCGCCCGGGAGCGGGACCCGCTGACGGAGCTTCTGCCCATCCACCACGACGGCCACGATCTGCTGGCCTTCTACCACAACGGCACCTTCTGCGGGTTCGCCAGCCTGCTCACCTACAAGACCATTACCCACATTCTCTACATCGCCATCTGCGACGCCTTCCGGGACCACCACTACGGCTCCGAGGCCATGGCCCTGATCTACGCCCGCTACCCCGGCCAGCGAATTTTGGCGGACCTGGAAACCGTAGAACCCGGCGCCCCCAACCTGGAACAGCGCAAAGCCCGGGTCCACTACTATACCACCGCCGGGTTCCGCAAAAGCTCCATCGCCTACAGCTGGCAGGGCGAGGACTACGTGATCTACGTCCACGGGGCGGAGATCACGGAAGCGGAGTTTGAGGAGTTCTGGGAACATTTTTCGTGATGGGAAAATAAGGATTTGTAAAACTCCGCTCCCCTTGGGGGGAGCTGGCGCCGCAGCGCCTGAGGAGGGCCGCACCGACGATATGTCATTGCGAACCAGTCCGCAGACTGGTGTGGCAATCCCCCGGTTGAATGGCACCAGCCCACCGGTGGGAAACTCCCTTCCCCCTCCGGCATGGAGGGGGCAAGGGGATTTCCGTCCGTCAGCCCGTACGTTCGTCCGGGGGGTTGCCACGCCAGTGTGCGCACTGGCTCGCAACGACATCCGATATATTGGTGCGCCCGTTCTCGATGACAGTTCGTCAACTCCCCATTTGTCTACGCGTCCACCCCTTGACAAATCATTTCGTTGTGGTATCATCTATCCCAAGATAGTTGATACCACATCTTTTTATTTAGGAGGCCATTATGGACGATACAAAGCGCCAGATCACGAAAATTGCCCGTCAGGTCAGCAAGTTTACGGTGCGGACCATGCGGGCGGAGGGCATTGGGTCCGGGGAGTTTGATGTGATCCATGCCATTCGCAAAAATCCCGGCATCACCCAAGCGGAGGTTTGCAAGATCACGGGGCTGGACAAGGGCGCCGTGGCCCGGCAGACGGCCAGTCTGGAAAACAAGGGCTACCTGGAGCGCCGGGAGAACCCCGCGGACGGCCGGAGTCGGCTGCTGTATGCAACGGAAAAGGCCGAAAGCCTGAAAAATTCCAAGGCAAAAATCGAAAGCTGTTTTTACGAATGGCTGCTGGAGGATTTGCCGGGAACCGAAAAAGAGGCCTTCCGCAAAACCCTGGAAGCGCTGTATCTGCGCTGCAAGGCGGAAAGCAAGCAGGGCTTTCCAAATGTAGCAGAAAGGATGGAAGCAAATGAAGAATAAAGAAAAGAAGCTCCCGCCGGACAGGATCCTCACCTATTTTCAAGGGCAATCCCCCATTCTGGCGGCAGTCACCGTTTCCGGCCTGATCTACAACCTGGGGCTTCTGGCCGGGCCCTGGTTTGAGGGCAAAATGGCCGGGTGCCTGGCAGAGCTTCTTGGGGGCCAGAAGGGCTTTTCCGATATGCTGGCCTTGGTGGCTTCCTATATGCTGTCCATTGCCCTGGTGCAGGCGGCCCGGTATTTAAAGCGGCTCTACGTCCGCAAGTTTGCCAACAATGTGAACCGGCAGATGAAGGAGACCTTATACGGCACCCTGGTCCGCAAAAGCCGGCTGTCCCTGAACCAGGAAGGGACGGGCAACGTGATGACCAAGGCCATTGGAGACGTTGACGACTGCGCCGAGGGCATGCGGAAATTTACCACCGAGGTTTTCGACACCGGTGTAGCTATGGCGGCCTTCGCCGGGATGCTCCTGTACTACGACTGGCGGCTGGCCCTATTGAGCCTGGTGTTTGCCCCCGTCTCCTATTATCTGGCGGAAAAGCTGAAAACCCTGGTCCAGCGCACCGGTGCGGAATTCAAGGTCCAGGCCGGACGCCTCAGTGCCGCCACCCTGGACCGGGCCGCCAACGCCGTGACCTACCGGGTATACGGCTGCGAGGAGGAGCGGCGGCAGGCCTACGAAACCCAGCTGACAGACTACGAGCGCTCCGCCGTCAAAGCAAATATCCTCTCCGGCGTCATGCAGCCCCTGTACAAGGCCATCTCCCTTACCGGTGTATTGATGATCCTATACTTTGGCGGCCGGAACGTATTGGGTACCGGCTGGGCCAACTGGGACATTGCCATATTTACGACCTTTTTATCCTGCTTTACAAAACTGGCAGCCAAGTCCTCCAGCGCCGCCAAGCTCTTTAACGCCGTCCACAAGGCCCAGGTCTCCTGGAATCGAATCAGGCCCCTGATGAAGACGCCGGAACAGGAGGAAAAGGTTCTCATTGCGGCCCCTGCCAAATTGGAGGTTTCGAACCTGGGCTTTGCCTATCCGGAATGCGATCCCATTTTTACGGGGCTCTCCTTCTCCGCCGAACCCGGGCAGATTATCGGCGTTACCGGCCCTGTGGCCTGCGGAAAATCCACTTTGGGAAAAGCCTTTCTGCGGGAATACTCCTATAAAGGCAGCATCCGCTTTGGCGGCAAGGAGCTTACGGAAATGGACCTCTCTTCCGTCATCGGCTACCTGGGCCACGACCCGGAGCTTTTTGATGACAGCATCAAAAATAACGTTCTATTGGGAGATTCCATGGATGCCGCCCCCTACCTGAAGGCCGTGTGTCTGGACGAAGAGGTGGCCGCCATGGAGCAAGGCGAAAACACCATTGTCGGCAGCAGCGGCGTCCGGCTCTCCGGCGGCCAGGCTCAGCGGCTGGCGCTGGCCAGAACCCTATGCCACAAGCGGCCGGTGCTCATCCTGGATGACCCCTTTTCGGCCCTGGACAAAAACACGGAACGGCAGGTATTTGCCCACCTGAAAGAGATGGCCAGGGACAGCATCGTGATCCTGCTTTCCCACCGGCTGTACCTGTTCCCGGAGCTGGACAGCATCATCTGGATGGAAAACGGCCAAACCCGCACCGGTACCCACGAAGCCCTGATGGCCGCAGAGCCCCATTACGCCAAGCTCTACCGGGAGCAGGAAGGAGGAACCGCCCTATGAAACATACGGAAAGCGTCGGCAAGGTGATTTTAAAAACCCTCCGGAAAAAGCCCCTCCTGTCCCTGGGCATTCTGGCCGCCGTCGTTGGCGCCATCGTCATGGCTTTGCTGCCGCCTATGATTTTGGGCCGGCTCATCGACACCCTCACCGCCGGACAGGCCCTGCCCCTGGTTTTGGTGATCCTCTACTATGTCTTCCTGGCCCTTTCCGGCATTACGGAAAGCCTGCGGGAGGGCCTATTAACGGTCTTCGGCCAGAAGATCACCCACGCCCTGCGTAGCAGCCTCATGGACAAATACACCCGGCTGACCACCAACGCCCTGACGGCCCAGGAGCCCGGCACCGTGGTATCCCGGTTCGTAGGGGATGTGGACACGGTGGAAAACCTGTTTACCTCCGGCATCGTCAGCATGTTCGCCGATGCCTGCAAAATCATCAGCATCCTGGGGGTCATCTGGTTCCAAAACCGAGGGTTGGCCCTGGTGCTGCTGGTTCTGCTGCCCTTTCTCTTCGCCTTTACCCGCTTTGTCCAGAAGCGGATGCTGGCAGCTCAGATCAAAAACCGGAAGGCCGTGGGAAAGGCTTCCGCCTACGTGCCGGAAACCGTCCACAATATCCGCACCATCCACAATCTATCCAAAGAATCCTACATGGAAAGCCGCTACGACGAGGCCATTGTGGATAGCTTCCAGGCTGTGGAAAAAAACAACTTTTACGACGCCATCTATTCCCCGGTGATCAAAATTCTGAATGCAGTGGTGGTGGGCACCGTCATGCTGTTTTCCGCCTCCGGGAATCCTGCCACCCTGACGCTCTTCGGCATGTCCGCCGGTACCGCCGTGGCCGTCATCAACTACATTTCCCAGATCTTCACCCCTGTGGAAAGCCTGGGTATGGAGATCCAGACCATCCAGTCCGCCGTAGCCGGAGTGCACCGGATCAACGAATTCTTCCGCCTGGAGGAGCAGCCCCAAATCCAGACGGAGACCAACATCCCGGCGGGAACCGTGGAATTCCAAAATGTCACCTTTGCCTACGATGGGGATGAAGCCCACGCCGTGCTGAAAAACAGGAGCTTTTCCGTAAAGGAAGGCGAGCAGGTCACCCTCACCGGCCGGACCGGCGCCGGAAAGAGCACCATTTTTAAGCTGCTTTTGGGCCTGTATGCGCCCCAGGAGGGAGACGTTAAAATCGGCGATGTCCCCGCCTGCCGCATTGCGGAAAAGGCCCGCCGCCGGGTCTTTGGCTACGTGGAGCAGTCCTTCCACATGGTCCCCGGCACCGTCAAAGACCAAATCACCCTCTTTGACCCCACGATCTCTACAGAGGCTGTGGAAAAAGCCGCCGCCATGGTGGGGCTGGATACGGTGATCGGCCAGCTGGACCGGGGCTACGATACGATCTGCACCCCGGAGCTCTTCTCCCAGGGCCAGTGGCAGCTGCTGTCCATCGCCCGTGCCATCGCCGCGGACCCCAAGCTCCTGCTGCTGGACGAGATCACCGCCAGCATGGACGCAGAAACGGAAAAGCAGGTCCTGCTGGCCCTGCAAAGGTCCGCCGCCCACCGCACCGTCCTTTCCATTTCCCACAGACTCCAGGCGGAAATGGGCAGGAACATTGTGATCTCCTGATTGAAACGAAAAAGCGTGGAAGACCGATTCGCCTTCCACGCTTTTCTTTTTTCCTTTTTGTTCCGCCCGCCGTCAGATGGTATAATCGTAATCGTGGAGCACCCGCCGGAGAAAACGCCGGGTACACTCTTCCTTTGGGGCGGAAAAGAATTCCTTGGAGGGGCCTTCCTCCACAATGACGCCGCCTTCCATAAAAACCACCCGGTCCGCCACCTTCTGGGCAAAGTCCATTTCGTGGGTCACCACCACCATGGTGGTCCCCTCCTTGGCCAGAAGCTTCATCACATCCAGCACTTCCCCGGTAAGCTCCGGGTCCAGAGCCGAGGTGGGCTCATCGAACAGGATCACCTCCGGGGACAGCGCCAGTGCCCGGGCAATGGCCACCCGCTGCTGCTGGCCGCCGGAAAGCTGATCCGGATAGTAGTCCGCCCGCTCCAGCATGCCCACTTTTTTCAGCATTTCCCTGGAAATTTCCTCCGCCCGGTCCGCAGGCACCTTTCGGGCGGTGACCAGGCCTTCCATCACGTTCCGGAGAACGGTCTTGTTCCGGAACAGGTTGTAGCTTTGAAACACAAAGCCCATCTTCATCCGCATTTTTCGGATCTCTCTGCCGGTCACCCGGGTGATATCCCCGCTGAAATCGTCAAATTGGATCTGTCCCCGGTCCGCCTTTTCCAGGAAGCTGATGCAGCGCAGAAGGGTGGTTTTTCCGGAGCCGCTGCTGCCAAGTACCGCAACGACCTCCCCTTTATCGACCCCAAAACGGATCCCCTTCAGGACCTCCGTGCCCTGAAAGCTTTTGTAAAGATCTTTTACTTCCAGCATGCCCGCCATTTCCTTTTAGTCCACGATCTCTTCCGGGGTCACCTGCAGGATATCGTTCAGGTAATTGTTGGCGATCATCAAAACGCCCATGGTGGTGATCACCACGATCTGCTCCTCCGTAAAGGTCTGCTTCATCTGCTCGAACAGGGCATCCGGCACGTTTTTGGGGTCCTTTGCAATGGCCTGCCCAAAGGATATCAGCAACCGTTCCTCATCGGTAAAATCGAAGGTATCAAAGTCGATGCCGTTCTTCTTCAGCAGGTTCGTAAAGTAAGCCGTGCAGACAAAGCAATCGTTCTGTACCGAAATGGCGTACTCGTAAAAATCCGCCGCCCGCTTGCCGATGAGCCTTTGCAGCTCGTCGTCCAGGGTGTAGGAGCTCTCCTCCAGGGCCAGGAAGGCCGCCACATTGTGAAGCAGGGTCCTTTTTTCGCTGGTGAGCCGGTGGCCCTCCGCCAGGTGGTCCGCGACGACCTTTTTCACTTCGGCGGATGCGGTATCTACATCAATTTCCGTAATTCTCGGCATATGTATTCTCCTTTTTCAGTGGGGTAATTTCAACCTTGTGTTTCCAGGTAAGTTTCTTTTCCAGATACATTTGCAGCAGGGTCAACAGTGAACTGAGCATCAGATACACCAGCGCCGCCTCGCAGTAAAGGGCGAAGGGCTCAAAATACCGTCCCGCGATCTGCTGGGAGGCCTTGAACATCTCTACCACTGTAATGCTAGAGGCCAGGGAAGAATCCTTGGTCAGTCCGATGAGGGAGCCAAACAGCGTGGGGAAGGCCACCCGGGCCGCCTGGGGCAGAACGATGCGGACCATGATCTGGGGGTAGCTCATGCCAACCATGTAGCCGGCCTCCGTCTGCCCCTTTGGCACGGAAAGGATCGCCGCCCGGATGGTCTCCGAGCTGTAGGCCGCATAGTTCAAAGAAAAAGCGATCACTGCAGAGGGAAAAGCCGGAATGGTCACCCCCAGAGAGGGCAGCCCATAGAAAATAATAAACAGCTGCACCAGCAGGGGCGTTCCCCGGAAGATCCAGATATAAACTTTAGCCAGGTGCCGCAGGACCCGGACCTGGGCGATCTGCACGATGGCGATAAAGAACGCCAGTACGAGGCCCAGCACAAATACGATCAATGTCAGCGGGATAGTCACCCGGATGCAGGGGATCAGGATCTTGGGGATGGCCGACACCAGGATCTTTAACAATCGTTCACTCATGGCAATACCCAATTTTTATTTCTGGGTGGAGGGCACCGTAAAGTCGCCGTTCAGGAACTGCTCGGAAAGCTTTGCCAGGGTCCCGTCCGCCCGGAGCTCTTCCACAGCCTTGTTGACGCTGTCCAGAAGACGGGGCTCCCCTTTGCGGATGGGGATGCCCACCTGCTGCTCCGCATCGGGCACATCAAAGGCCACCTTGATATCCGCATCCGGATGCTCTTTCAGGTAGCTGCGGAAGGTAATGCCGCTGAAGCTCAGGAAGTCCACCCGGTCCTGCAGCAGCAGGTTGATGGCCTCGGAACTGGTGTCGATGGGGACCAGCTCCACGCCCAGGCTTTCGTACCAGCTGGCCAGCACATTGGTGCTGTTGCCTGCCAGGCTCTTGCCGCTCAGATCGTCTACGGACTGGATGGAATCATTTTCGCCCTTGACCAGGATCTGGGTGGGGCTGTACAGGTAGGGGCCGGCGAAGTCGTACTTTTCCTTCCGCTCGTCGGAAATGCTGACGCAGTTGATGACGGTATCAAAGCGCTTGCTGTCCACACCGGCCAGCAGAGAGTCCCAGGGGGCTTCCACAAATTCCGCGGTGACCCCCAGCTTCTGGGCAACGGCCCGAGCCACCTCAACGTCGTAGCCCGTCAGGTCTCCGTTGTCATCGTGGTAATTGAAGGGAGGATAGGCGCCCTCGATGCCCACAACGATCTTTCCGGCCTTCTGGATGGCGGCCAGTTCGTCGTCCTCGTCCTTCTTTGCGCTGCATCCGGCAAAAAGTACCAGAGCGGTAACCCCGGCCAGGGCCAGGGACAGGGTCCGTACAAAAAGATTCTTTTTCATTTTTCTTTTCCTTTCTCTTTGGCAAGCTCCTTGAACGCATAGCCTGCCAGCAGGCCCGCGCCGTATTTCAGCGCAGCCTCATCCAAATCAAATTTATCCGAGTGGAGACTGGCTCCACTGCCAAGCTGTTCGTTTTTGATGCCCAGGAAGGCCATCGCACCCGGAAAGCACTCCGTATAATGGGCAAAGGATTCCGAGCCCAGGTTGGCCTTACAGGCTTCGTATTGCCCATCCCCAAACAGATCCCGGACCACTTCCCCTGCCGCTTCGGCGACCTTCCGGTCGTTGCAGAGAGGGGCTTCCAGATACATGAGGTCAATGCGGTAGCTGCAGCCAAAGGCAGCGGTAATGTGGTCCAGCTGCCGCAGGAAGGCATCCCGGAAACGCTCCAGGCTTTCCTTGTCCAGGGAACGGACGGTGCCTTCAAAGTAAAGGTCGTCCTCGATCACATTTCCCAGGGTACCCACACGGACATGGGGGATGCTGAAGGTCAGCAAATTGTAGGGGCTGACCTCCCGCAGGCGGATACCGGCCAGGGACTGGTAAAAGGCCACAAAGCAGTCTAAGGGATTGTTGGCCAGGTCCGGCCGGGACCCGTGGCCGCCGGTGCCCTCAATGTGGATCTCAAAGCCGAAGCTGCCGGCCATGACCCCACCGGGCTCCACGGAGATCTTGCCGGTTTCCAGCTCCGGGGAAACATGCAGCGCCAGACAGCTATCCGGCCGAATGCCGTTTTGTTCCAAATAGGCAAGCAATGGCCTGACCCCAAAGGCATGGCCGGGGCCGCCCCCCTCTTCCGCCCGCTCGAAGCAGAAAATCACGGTGCCGTCCAGCTGGGCCCGGCATTCCGCCAACAGCCTTGCCGCGGTCAACAGCATGGCTGTATGGGCATCGTGGCCGCAAACATGGGCAATGCCTTTTTTGCGGGAAACCACCTTTTTGGGCCGAACCCCATTATCCGGCGCTTCTTCCACCGGAAGGGCGTCCAGATCCGCCCGCAGCAACACGGTTTTGGAGCTGTGTCCATTGGCCAGGAAACCGAGAATGCCGCCTTTTTCCACTTCCTTAAAGGGAATGTCCATATTCAGCAATTGCTGCCGGACAAAGGACAGCGTTTCCGTTTCCTCCCCGGAAAGCTCTGGATATTGATGCAGGAATTCCCGGATATCGATCAGCCGGGCTTCTTCCGCTTCCAGCCGGGCAAACAGTTTTTCCATGGTGCTCCTCTTTTTCTTATGGGTTTCTCTTTTCTCCGCACATTCGACATCGCAAGGAGTTAAAGTGCTTTATCGCATACGCCCCGGCGTATGCCTTTTTCCGGTTCCACATAGCCGTGTACCATCTCCTTTGCTTTTGATGGCCGCATTATAGCAGAAAGATTTCGATTTGCATAATACCATATATGTATAATAGGTTATAAGCGTTACTTATCGATCCATCTTCGAAAAATCATGGTGATCGACACACTTTCACTTCTGCCCGGTATGCGCACATCGGGTCGCAGTTTATCCATTTGGAGCACTACGTTACCCCCCCCGAAGGGCAGTCCTTCGGGGGGTATTTTGTAAAAACCGACGATTGGCGGAAAATTTTTCCGATGATTGGCGGTATATTTTTCCGATGATTGGCGGAAATTCACTCCGACGGTTGGCGAAAAATTTTTCCGACAGTTGGCAAAAAGCCTTAGAGGCCTGAAAACCTCTAAGGCTTTTTATCTCCGCAGCACCGTTTCCAGTGTTTTTTCCAATACCCTCAGATCAATTGGCTTTGCCACGTGGGCATCCATTCCCGCGTCCAGGCAGCGCTGTACGTCCTCCGCGAAGGCGTTGGCGGTCATGGCGATGATGGGGACGGTTTTCCCCAGGGGGTTGCTGCCTGCCCGGATGGCTTTGGTGGCCTCCAGGCCGTCCAGGTTGGGCATTTGCACATCCATGAGGATGGCGTCGTATTCCCCCGGCTTTACCTGGGCAAAAGCATCCAATAGCTTCCGGCCGTCGGGGTACACCTTGCAGGCGGCGCCGGACATAGCCAATAGCTCCTCCAGGATCTCCGCGTTGATGGCGTTGTCCTCCGCGCAGAGGAACCGCTTGCCCTTCAGCAGGAATTCCGACGGCTGGGCCTTTTCCGGCTTGTCCTCCGTCCCCCGGTGGTCGATGGGCATTTCCAGAGTCACCGTAAAGCAGCTGCCCCGGTTCACTTTGGAAACCACCTGAATGGTGCCGCCCATATTATCCACGATGTTTTTGGTAATGGCCATGCCCAGGCCGGTGCCCTGGATGCCGTTTTTCACCACCCGGTCGTCCCGGGAGAAGGGGTCAAATACCCGGGCCGCAAATTCCGGCGTCATGCCGCAGCCCGTATCGGATACGGAAAACCGCACTCTGACGCAGTCCGGCTTCTGCCCCGGCTCCTGGCACACCTCCAGCCGGATCGCGCCGCCTTTTGGGGTATACTTCACGGCGTTGGACAGCAAATTGATCATCACCTGCCGCAGCCGCACCCCGTCCCCCAATAGATGGTCCTGGAGCAATTCCCCGATCTGCACGGTCAGAGTCTGCTCCTTAGCCTGGACCTGGGGGCGGATGACGGCATCCATCCGGGCCACCTGTTCCGATAGCCGCAGGGGCTTTTGCTCCAAGGTCATGCCGGAGGCCTCGATGCGGGTAATGTCCAATACATCGTTGATGAGGCCCAAAAGGTGTTCTCCGGAGGCCCGCATTTTTTGCAGATAGTCCCGCTGCTTTTCTGACAGTCCCCCTTCGTGCTCCATCAGGAGGATAAAGCCCAGAATGGCATTCATAGGGGTACGGATGTCGTGACTGACGCTGGCTAAGAAGGCGGTTTTGCTTTGGCTGGCCTGCTCCGCGATCTGCAGCGCCGCCCGGGCCGTCCGGTGGGCCTTTTCCAGCTCCCGGTTGGAGGCCTCTACCTCATCTAAAGCCTGGTGCAGGCGGCTGTTGGACCGCGCCAGGGCCCGCTTGGAGTCGATAAGCTGGTTATTCAGCTGCTGGATGTCGTAATATTCGTTCCGGAAAATGCCCTCCATCCGGTCCTTGGCCCACTCCACAGCGTCCTCGTAAAGCTCCGCCAGATCCATGCCGGAAGACTCCTGAGAAAGGATCACCAAAAAGCCTTTGGGAAAGGACCGGATCAGGGACGGGACCTGGGCCCCCAGCTTCGGAAAGGTCAGGGTCAGCCGGCACCGGGTGCCAAAATCGGCGCAAAGGGCCTGGGCCTCCCCGGTGATCTCCAGCAGGTTCTGCCCTATTTCCAGCTCCGGAGAAATGCGCATAAAGGATTGGATCGTCCATTGGCGATCGCAAAGAAATACCGCATTCAAATTTCTTGTCCCCTCTTCTTCTCTTTCAGCAGATTTTGTCCGCCTGGGCAACCAGATCCCGGGCGTCCTTGGTATACAGGTCGATGGGCCACTTTTTCCAGATCTCGTTGGTGCTTTCAAAAGCCTTGCCCCCCACGGCGATTTTGATATCGGGATATTCCTTTCGCATCCGGTCCACCACCTGCCTGCAGTCCATCAGATGCTGGGGCATGGAAACGGACAAAGCAACAAGGTC
>JBNMHR010000013.1:0-43003 GCA_050872865.1 Faecousia sp.
CCATTGCCTTGAACTTTTCTACCAAAGCAGCGATGCCCTCTTCGCCCTGAGCAGGGTCGATGATGTAGAGCACCTCATACTTACCGGTGATCTTAGCCATGTTGATTGCACCTCCTTTTGGACTTTTGGCCCCCGACGCCGCCGGGAGCAAGGATCGTCCGCATTCGCAGACTGGTTCATTTTACAGGATAAAAGCTTATTTGTCAAGGGAGTTTTGAAATATTTTCGGGTGAAAATGAGAAAATTGCGGGCTTGCAGAATGTACTGGCAAATGGGGGGCGCCTGTCATTGCGAACCAGTCCGCAGACTGGTGTGGCAATCCCCCGGTTGAATGGTATAGGCCAACCGGCGGGTGAAAAATCCCCTGTCCCCTCCTGCATGGAGGGGGTGGCCCGCAGGTCAGGGGGTGGAGGGGACCCGGCTTGAAATCAGATTGGTTTGTTGAGGAAATAAGGGTATATCGGGGAAAATACTACCCATCCAACTGCAGAAAAATTACTGTACCTGGTCCCCTCCACCCCTGCCGCTGCGGCGGCACCCCCTCCATGCAGGAGGGGGAAAGGAACTCAGAATGCTGTAGCCCGTCCCATTCAACCGGGGGATTGCCACGCCAGTGTGCGCACTGGCTCGCAATGACAAATCGTCTACAAAACCCAAAAACCGCCGCTTTTTCAAGCGGCGGTTCCGAAAATACGCTTTTTACTGCTGCAAAACCTCAAACTTGTACCCAACGCCCCAGACGGTTTTCAGATTCCACTGGTCGGAGACACCCTCCAGCTTTTCTCTCAGGCGCTTGACGTGGACATCTACGGTCCGGGAGTCGCCGAAGTAGTCAAAGCCCCATACTTCGTCCAGCAGCTGATTCCGGGTATACACCCGGTTGGGGGAGGAGGCCAGGTAGTATAGGAGCTCCATTTCCTTGGGCGGCGTATCTACCTTTTTGCCGTTTACCGTCAGCTCGAAGGCGTCCATATCGATGACCAGCTTGTCGAATACCAGGCGGCGGGCCTTCTTTTCGGCGGCGGCGCCGGAGCTGCGGCGGAGAACGGCCTCGATGCGGGCCAGGACCTCTTTCATTTCAAAGGGCTTGGTGATATAGTCGTCGGCGCCGTTCTTCAGGCCGGCTACCTTGTCGTCGGTCTCGCCCTTGGCGGTGAGCATGATGACCGGGGTCTGGCTTTCGGCCCGGATGGCCCGGCATACGGCCCAGCCGTCCATAACGGGCATCATCACGTCCAGCAGCACCAGGTCCGGCTTGATGGCCCGGAACTTGGCAAGGCCCTGGCCTCCGTCGGCGGCGATGGTGACGGCATAGCCTTCCTTTTCCAAATACATTTGCAGGAGCTCCGCAATGTTGCGGTCGTCCTCTACGATCAATACGGATACTGCCATGAATGATCCTCTCCTTTAGCCCCCTTTGGGGGTTTCTTCTGATTTACTCCCATTATAGCGCTTTACGCCGGGGTAGGGTGAATAAATTGTAAAGAGTTGGGAGGCAATTTGTGAACGGGGGGTCAGACCGCCGCCTCCTGCCCAAGGCCCTGTAAGCGGATGTCTGCCTTTCGCAGCTTCTGCCAGGAGAATTCCCTGCAAAGCTCCCTTGCGGAGATGGGTTCGTTCCGTTCTAAAAGCCCGGCGCAGTAGGCCAATGCCCCTAAAACTTCTTCCGGGGTGTGGCTTTTTCGCAGCTGCCCCAGGTCCAGGTCCTTGTCCCGCTTGCTGAGTCTTCGGCCGTCCGGGGCCAGGAGCATGGGCACATGGGCGTACTCCGGGTGGGGGAAGCCGAAGAGCTCCTGCAAATACATCTGCCTGGGGGCGGAACTCAATAGATCAGAACCCCGGACCACCTCGGTGACCCCGGCCTCTCCGTCGTCCACGGTGACGGCCAATTGGTAGACATAAACCCCATCCGCCCGGCGGACCACCATATCGCCGCAGTCCCGGGCCAGGTTACATGCATAGTGACCCTGGATCTTGTCTTCCAGGGTCCAGGTTTTGTCCGGAACGATCACCCGCCAGGCGGGGGCCCGCCCCATTTGTGCCCGCTGCTCCGGGGTCAGATCTCTGCAGGTGCCGGGGTAGACATAGGTGCCGTCGCTCAAATGGGGGGCGTTGACGCTGTGGAGCTGGCTGCGGGTGCAGTAGCAGGGGTACAGGAGGCCCTGTTCTTCCAGTTGGGCAAAATACCGGTCGTATACGTTGCTGCGGGTTGACTGGGCCGGGGTCTCCCGGTCCCAGGTCAGGCCCAGCCAGGTCAGGTCCTCCCGGAGAATCTGGGCAAATTCGGCGCTTGTCCGCTGGGTGTCCAGGTCCTCCATCCGCAGAACCATTTCCCCATCCCGGGATTTGACGGACAGCCAGGCAATCATGGCAGAAAATACATTTCCCAGGTGCATCCGCCCGGAGGGGGTGGGAGCAAAGCGGCCGACGGGCGTTACCGGATCCATAGATACCACCACCAGAACAGGGCCGCAATGCCCAGAAGCTCCAGGGCAATGGCAAATTTCAGGCCGATATAGTGTTTCTTTTCCGGCTTTTCCGGCGGCTCTTCCGGGGCTTCTTCTTCCAATGGCTCGTCGTTTTGCCAGATCAGGGTATCATCCATAGAGTCCGTATAGCTGCGGGACAGGGGCGCCCGGTCGTCATCGTCCCATTCTATAGGGGCTTCGTAATCTTCCTCTTCCTGGGCGCTTTCCGCGTCCTGCTCCGCCTCCGCGGCCAGAAGCTCCTGCTGGAGCTTTTCCAATTCCTTTCTGGGATTGTCAAACATGGTCCCATTCCTCCTAGGGTACAGTGGTTTTCCTTATTTTACCCGAAGAGTGCCGGAAAGTAAAGGGAAAACCGCCGTTGACAGTTGGGGAAAAGGAATGTATAGTGAAAAGAAAACCCAGGAGGATACTATGGACTATCGGATCGAGCACGATTCTATGGGCGAAATGCGGGTACCCGCGGACAAATACTGGGGGGCCCAGACCCAGCGTTCCCATGAAAACTTTCCCATCGGCGTGGGCTTGGAAACCATGCCTGCGGAAATTATCCACGCCTTCGGCATTCTGAAAAAGGCGGCGGCCCAGGCAAATGCCCGGCTGCGGCCGGAGAAGATGACGGAAGAAAAGCTGGAGGCTATCGAAAAGGCTGCGGACGAGGTGATCTCCGGGGACCTTTCCGACAATTTCCCCTTGGTGGTCTGGCAGACCGGTTCCGGCACCCAGTCCAATATGAACGCCAACGAGGTGATCGCCGGACGGGGCAACGCCATTGCGGGCAAACGGCTGCTGCACCCCAACGACGATGTGAATATGTCCCAGTCCTCCAACGATACCTTCCCCACTGCTATGCACATTGCGGCGGTGCTGAGCCTGGAGGAGCAGGTGCTCCCGGCCATCGATCTGCTGACCACTGCCTTTGCCCGGCTGGAACGGGAAAATGAAGGCATCGTCAAGTCCGGCCGGACCCATTTGCAGGACGCCACTCCCATTGCTTTCTCCCAGGAAATTTCCGGCTGGCGGACCAGCCTGGAGCGGGACAAGGCCCTGATCGAGCTTGCCCTGGACCCCCTGCGGGAGCTGGCCCTGGGCGGCACCGCCGTGGGCACCGGCCTGAACGCCCCCAAGGGGTTCGATACCCTGGTTGCCGAAAAGGTATCCGATCTGACCGGGAAAAAGTTCGTCACCGCTCCCAATAAGTTCCACGCTCTGACCTCCAAGGACGAGCTGGTCTTTGCACACGGCGCTCTGAAGGCCCTGGCGGCGGACCTGATGAAGATCGCCAACGATATCCGCTGGCTGGCCTCCGGCCCTCGGGACGGCCTGGGGGAGATCTTCATCCCGGAAAACGAGCCCGGCTCCTCCATTATGCCCGGCAAGGTGAACCCCACCCAGTGCGAGGCCGTGACCATGGTGGCGGTCCAGGTCATGGGCAACGACACCGCGGTTTCCATGGCTGCCAGCCAGGGAAACTTCGAGCTGAACGTCTTCATGCCGGTGCTGGCCTATAACTTTTTGCAGTCCGCCCGGCTCCTGGCCCAGGCCATGACCTCCTTCCACGACCGCTGCGTCAGCGGCATCCGGGCAAACAAAGAAAAGATGGACCACAACCTGCACAATTCCCTGATGCTGGTGACGGCCCTGAACCCCTACATCGGCTACGAAAACGCGGCCAAAACCGCCAAGCTTGCCTATAAAGAGAACATTTCCCTGAAAGAAGCCTGTGTCAGACTTGGCTTTCTGACGGAGGCACGCTTTGATGAGGTGTTCCACCCGGAGCAGATGATCTGAACATGAAAAATCCACAGCCGTTTTCCCCAGGCAGGGGACAGGCTGTGGATTTTTTTACATTTTAGAGAAATACCGGGTGTTATATTTTGAATGTTATAAAAAACATTCGTTTTCTATTATACCGGCTTTGTCAGCTGCTGCTTGACGCTGTCGATGAACAGCCGGGCAATGTGGGGCAGGTAGGTGTCCCGGCGGTAGACGGCGCCCAGGTCCCACACAAAGTCGGGGCAGTCCACGGTAAAATAGGTGACTTCCCCGGGGTGCAGGCAGACCTTGGCCCCCTCCTCCGGCACGAAGGTGCAGCCCATGCCCTTGGCGGTCAGGTTAATGGCGGTGGTCAGATTGCCGGTATCAAAAAGGATTTCCGGCTCGATCTGATGTTTGTTCAGCGCATACCGGATCTCATGGGTCAGATTCTGCCCGGTTTTGGTGGGAATCAGGGGGATCTCCCGCAGGATCTCCAGGGGCGCCACCGGATGGCCGCCCTGAAGGCGGCAGTTCTGCAGCAAGGACTGGACGTAGGGGTGCTTGGTAGGTACTGCCAGTAAAATGCGCTCCTCACAGATGATCTCGCAGGCCAGCTTGTCGTAGTGGAGGGTCCGGGGCAGATTCAGAATGGCAACGTCGATTTTGTTGTTCATCAGGGCCCCTTCCAGCTGGACGGACCGGCCCTCCAGCAGCTCCAGCCGGATATCCGGATAGGCCTTGTGGAAAGCAGGGAACACGTCCGGCAGCAGGCAGGCTCCCCGCCAGAAGGCCACCCCCAGCCGAAGCTGTCCACCGGATGGATTTTGAATATCCCGCAGCTCCTTCTGGGCATTTTCGTCCAGCTGTTTTATCTTTTTCACGTATTGGTAGTATCGCTCCCCGGTGTAGGTCAGCTTCAGCGGGGAAGTCCTGTGGTCAAACAGCTCTACCCCCAGGCCGGTTTCCAGCCGCTTTAAATATTGGCTCAAAGAGGGTTGGGAAACGTACAGCTGCTCCGCAGCCTTGGTCAGGCTGCCGGATTCCGCAATGGCCAGGAAGTATTCATAATTGCGAAATATCATGGTAGATTCCTCCGTGAATTATAACGTGTACATTATGATTCATATTATAGCATTTGACTTTGACGAATGCAAGGAAATTTGTTAGAATCACCATCGCAAAGACAAAAACGCATGCAAAATTTGTCAAATATCACACCTTTCATCTGTTGCATTCGGCGACGGCCGGAGGAAATAGGTGAGAAATAAACAACAGGAGGAACACTATGAGTCCGGCAATTATAACATTGATCGTATTATTCGTCATGGTCTTTTTCTTTGTAACGGATAAGCTCCCCGCCGCACTGGTTTCCATGCTGGGCGGCAGCGTCCTGGTGATCTGCGGGATCATCGAACCGGCAAAGCTCTTTTCCGCCTTCTCCGGCAGCACCATCGTATTGGTAGCCGCTATGATGGTAGTTGGCTCCGCACTGTTCCATACCGGCATTGCCTCCAAAATGGCGGACGTGCTGATAAAAGTTACCGGCACCTCCGAAAACGGCATCATGATCGCCTTCATGCTGGTGGCTGCCATTATCTCCTCCGTCTGCAGCGGCGTTGCCGTGGTGGCCATGCTGCTTCCCATCGTCATCAGCGTCAGCAAGCGAGCCGGTGTTTCCGTGTCCCGGCAGCTGATCCCCATGTCCTTCGCCGCCAGCTTCGGCTGTAACCTGACCCTGATGGGTGCCGCCAGCAACGTGGTGGTCAACGGCGCTCTGGAAGATCTGGGCGTTCCCACCATGACCTTCTTTGAACTGGGTAAGGTCGGTCTCCCCATCACCATCGCGGGTATGGCTTTCTTCCTGACCATCGGCAAGAAGTTCCTGACCCCCGGCGATACCGCCGACGAAGAGTACCTGGCTGAGTACATGGGCAACACCAAGGCCGTCGTCTTCAACAAAGCAAAAGCCACCCTGTGCCTGGTCATTATGGCCATCCTGCTGGTGGTCATGGCTGCCGGTTTCGATTGGCTGCCCATGTATCTGGCTGCCGCCTTCGGTGCCTTCATTCTGGTCCTCACCGGCTGCATCAAGCAGAACGACGCCTACAAGGCCATTGACCTGTCCACCCTGTTTATCGTTGCCGGTATGAGCGCCGTCTCCGCCGGTATGAGCAGCAGCGGCGCCGGTGCCCTCATCGCCGACGGTGCTGTGGCTCTGCTGGGTGCCCACCCCAACAAGATCCTGGTGCTGGGCCTCATTATGGTCCTGGTGACCCTGCTGACCAACGCCATGATGAACACCTCCTGCGCGCTGCTTGTCACCCCCTTGCTGATCCCCGTGGTCCAGGCCTTTGGCATGAACACCACCGCCGTGGCCGTGGCCATCTGCGTGGCTGCTTCCTCCCCCTTCCTGACCCCTGTGGGCAGCGGCACCAACACTCTGATCGTCCGTCCCGGCAACCTGAAGTTCATGGACTTCTTCCGCCCCGGCTTAGGCCTGACCGTCGTCATTTTGGTGGTCTCCCTGATTTTCATCCCCATTTTCTGGACCCTGTAAAAACAATCACAGAATCGAGGTATCCCCTATGAAAGCAGTCGTTGTAGATAAGGATTACGGCAGTGTTACCGCCGAAGAGCTGGAGCAGGTCCGGGCCGCTTATGCCGCCGCCGGGATCCGGCTGGAATTACTGAACTACCAGGTTGTGGCGGCCCAGCAGAAGGAGCCTACGGAAGAGGAGATCATCTCCGGCTGCCAGGGTGCCCAGGCCATTCTGGCCACCGGCAATCCCCCCGTCACCCGGAAGGTCATCGAGGCCCTGCCGGAGCTGAAATTTGTACAGCGCTTCGGCGCCGGTGTGAACAGCATCGATCTGGATGCCGCCGCGGAGCATGGCGTTGCCGTGCTGAACCTGCCCGGCTTCTGTGCCAAGGAGCTGGCGGATGTGGCTACAGCCATGATCATGGGCCTGATCCGCAATACCGCCTACTATGACCGGGAGGTCCGGAAGGGCAACTGGCCCAAGTGCAAGTATCTGCTGCCTCCCGATGTACGGGAGCTGACCCTGGGCCTGTACGGCTTTGGCCTGGCCGGCCGGTGCCTGCACGACATTTTCCACGGCGGCTTTGGCACCAAGATCATCGCCTGCGACCCCTATGTGCCGGAGGCAGCCAAGGCCCAGTATCCCCATGTGGAATTTGTCAGCTTCGAGGAGCTGGTGGAGCGCAGCGATATCATCTCCATCCACGTGAACCTGACCCCGGAGACCACCCATGTGTTCAACAAGGAGACCTTCCAAAAGATGAAGAACTCCGCCATGATCATCAACACCAGCCGGGGCCCCGTCATCGACAATATGGATTTGGCCTGGGCACTGGAGACAGGGGAGATCCGCTATGCCGGTCTGGATACCGTAGAGCAGGAGCCTCTGCCGGAGGATCATCCCTTCAAGAAGCTGGATAACATCATCGTAAACCCCCACTGCGGCAGCTACGGCGTCGGCAGCAAGAAGACCCAGATCTCCATGGTCTGCGACCTGATCCCTACCGCCGTTACCAAGGGCACCCTGCCCGGCCGCTGCGTGGCAGATAAGGCCGTCCTGAAAAAGGACATCGGCTATCAATTTGTATAATACAGGAGGACGAAACTATGTCTGTCGGATGCAAGATCATCAAGGACTTCCAGCGCCCCGCACCGGAGCTGGTAGCGTTGTTCAAGGATATGCCCGTTGCCAATATTGACGACAACATGAACCGCATCGCCGCCGCGGATGCTTCCATTGAGCCAATCGGCTACAAGGGGCAGCTGTTGGGCACCGCCTTTACCGTAAAGGTAGCCCAGGGCGACAACCTGATGTTCCATGCCGCCATGGACCTGGCCAAGCCCGGTGACGTCATCGTCATCGATGCCGGCGGCTTTACCGACCGGGCCATTTTCGGCGAGCTCATGGCCACCTACTGCAAGACCCGGGGCATCAAGGGCATCGTCTGTGACGGCGCCATCCGGGATCGGGGGGGCCTGGCCGCACTGGAAGACTTCCATGTATATGCCAAATCCGCGACCCCCAACGGCCCCTATAAGAACGGCCCCGGAGAGATCAACGTGCCTGTGGTCATCGGCGGCAAGGTCGTCTACCCCGGCGACATTGTGGTAGGCGACGATGACGGCGTGCTGTTCATCCGCCCCCAGGAGGCCGAAGCCCTGGCCAAGGCCACCAAGGCCGTCGAAGCCAAGGAAGCCGCCATTATGGATCACATTCTGAAGGACGGCACATACATCCGCCCCTGGGTGGATGACAAGCTGAAGGAAATCGGCTGCGAGATCATCGGCTAAGCTTTGCTACCTGATATTTCCACAAGGCAGTGTGGAAATTCCTCCCTTTCTTTTGGACAGCTGCCGCTGCCAACCATTGGCCCAAATGAACACAGCATATTCAGCTGTCACTCCGCCCCCCCTGCGCGCCCTCCTGCGTGCAGGGGGCTTTTTTGCACGCAAAACGAATTCTCCATGAAAATTTCATGAATTCTCCCGCCGAAGGCTAGAATTTTTCCACTGACTGTGGTAAAATGCTCGGTAAGTATACCATATGGAGAAGAGTGCTATGTTAGAGTTATTGGCCCCGGCGGGGTCTATGGAAAGTTTACGGGCGGCGGTGCAGAACGGTGCAAACGCCGTTTATCTGGGCGTTGGGGAGTTCAATGCCCGGCAGAGTGCCAAGAATTTTACCTTGGAGACCCTGGGGGAGGCCCTGAAATATTGCCATATCCGGGGGGTACAGGTCCATCTGACCCTCAATACCCTGGTTGCCGACAAGGAAATGCAGGCTTTGCGGAACCTGATTCGGGCGGCGGCCCAGGCAGGCGTAGATGCCTTTATCGTCCAGGACTGGGGCGTGGTGCAGCTGTGCCGACAGATCGCCCCCCATGTGCCCATTCACGGCTCCACCCAGATGACCGTCCACAACCTGGCAGGCGTTCAGATGTGCGCCGCCATGGGCATGCAGCGGGTGGTCCTCAGCCGGGAGCTGAACCGGGAAGAGATCAGCTACATCTGCGCCAACTCTCCCATTGAAATTGAGATTTTCGGCCACGGGGCCCTGTGTATGTGCTACTCCGGCCAGTGCTACCTGTCTGCCATGATCGGCGGCCGGTCCGGCAACCGGGGCAGGTGTGCCCAGCCCTGCCGCCAGAGCTATGGCTACTCCCGGTGGGAAAATAAATATCCCCTGAGCCTGAAGGACAACTGCCTGATCCACTACACCCGGGCCATTGAGGAAATGGGTGTGGCCTCCTTAAAGCTGGAGGGCCGGATGAAACGGCCGGAATACGTGGCCGCCGTGACCCGGGTCTACCGCCAGGCCATCGACGGGGCGGAAGTGACCCAGGAAATGATCGATACCCTGTACAAGGCCTTCAACCGCCAGGGCTTTACCAACGGCTACTACCTGGGGAAGGTGACTCCCCGGATGTTCGGCATCCGGGAGGACGAGCCGGAGGACGCCGCCTTTTTGCAGGCTGCCCGGCAGAGCTACGAAGGTGTGGAGATGCCTCTGGTAGACCTGCGCTTCAAGGCTACCGTCACCGTAGACGGCAGCAGCCTTACCGCCGAGGACCGGGACGGCCACATGGCCATTGCCCAGGGCCCCGTGCCGGAGCGGGCCATGAACGTGGCATTGACCGAAGAAATGCTGGCTGCCCGCATCGCCAAAACCGGCGGCACCCCCTTCCGCTGCGCCAAGGTCATTGCCCGGGTGGACCCGGGGCTCATGCTTTCCGCCGCGGCCATCAACGCCATGCGCCGGGATGTGCTGAACCAGATGACCGCTTTGCGTGCCAGGATCGAAGAGCATCCCGTGAAAAAAGCCAAGGACATTCCCTATTTTAAGGGCCCCAGTGGCCTGCCGGGACTGACGGTCCAAATTTCTTCAAGGGAGCAGCTGACCAAGGCCCTGATGGACAGCGAGACCAGTATGCTCTATGTGCCATTGCATTTGCTGGCAAACGACGCAAAGCTCTGTTCTGCCCTTGCCAACCGGGGCAGGGTAGGGGTGGTGCTCCCCAGGATCGTCCACGATGGGGAGCTTCCGAAGCTGCAAAACAAACTGGCTGCCGTCCGTTCCCTGGGCATCCGGGATGCTCTGGTAGGCAACATCGGCCTGATGATCCCCGCCAAGGAGGCCGGGTTCCGGCTCCGGGGAGACTTTGGCCTGAACCTATTCAATTCCGCCTCTGCCAATGTGGCAAGGGACCTGAAGCTGGCCTCTGCCACCGTCAGCTTTGAAATGACCCTGCCTCAGATAAGGGATCTGAGCAAGGCGGTGAACCTGGAAATGATCGCCTACGGCCGCCTGCCCCTGATGATCACGGAGCAGTGCCTCATTAAGAACAAAACCGGCGAATGCGGCTGCCAGGGCGGCCCCGCCGTGAAGCTCACCGACAAGACCGGCGCGGATTTCCCGGTGGTCAAGGAGGCAGATACCTGCCGCAGCGTGCTCTTAAACGGCAAAAAGCTTTACTGGCTGGACCGGCAGAACGATTTGAGTAAGCTGGGCCTGTGGGCCATCCGGTTAAACTTCACCACGGAAAACGCCCGGGAGGTGGACAGGATCCTGGAAGAGTACCTGACCCCCACCACCTTCGACCCCGGCGCCTGCACCAGAGGGCTGTACTTACGGGGCGTGGAGTAAATCTTTGAAAGGACCTATCTTATGCGTTTGATCTTAGCCTCGGCCTCCCCCAGGCGGCGGGAGCTTATGGGGCTTTACCGTGTTCCCTTTACCGTCCGGGCCGCAGACATTGACGAGACCATGGACCCCGCGAAAAAGCCCTATGATGAGGTGGCCCGGCTGAGCCGGGAAAAGGCCCGGGCCATCCCAAGGGTGCCCGGGGACATTGTGGTTGCCGCCGATACCATCGTGGTCTGCGACGACGCCGTTCTGGGCAAGCCCAAATCGGAAGCCCAGGCTGCCGAAATGCTGCGGCTTCTTTCCGGCCGGGCCCACCAGGTCATGACGGGCTGCACGGTTTTGGGAGACGGTTTTCTGGAAACCTTTACGGAGGTGACCCAGATGCACTTCCGGCCCCTTTCCCAAAGGGAAATCGAGCGGTATGTGGCCACCGGCGAGCCTATGGATAAGGCCGGGGCCTACGGCATCCAGGGCGGGGCCGCCCTTTTCTGCGAAAGAATGGAAGGGGACTATTACAACGTCATGGGCCTTCCAGTGTGCCGCCTGGGCGAAATTTTGAAGAAAGCCATTCCCGACGGAATGGAGGAGGAAGCATGAAGAATCTGTTCAGTACCAAGCTGAAAATCATCCTGGTGCTTACGGCCCTGGTCACGGCGGGCCTTTCCGTTATGGCGGGCCTGACCAACCAGAGCCTGCCGGACCTGATCGTTCAGGGGGCCATGACCCCCTTCCGGATGGCGGCCACCACGCTGACCAACACCGTGGAAAAATACTACAGCTATATGTTCCGGTACGAGGCATTGGAAGCGGAAAACCAGGTGCTGAAAAAGCAGCTGTCCGAAATGGAGGATACGGCCCGTCAGGCCGACGCCACCACCCGTGAAAACGAGCGTCTGCGGAAGCTCAACAATCTGCTTACCACCTACGAGACCTACACCATGCAGGATGCCTACATCATCGGCTGGAGCTCTACGGACTATACGAACGTGCTGACCATCAACAAGGGCACCAATGCGGGCATTGCTCTCAATATGTGTGCCGTTACCGCCAACGGCGAAGTGGTGGGCCTGGTAACTCAGGTAGGCCCCAACTATGCCGAAGTAAAGACGGTGCTGGACTCTACCCTGGAGGTCTCCTCCACCATTTCCGACTCCGGCTACAACGGCATGGTAAAGGGCGGCTACATTGACGGCAACGAGAAGTACCTGAAAATGAACTACCTGCCCTCCGCCGCCATCATCCGGAACAACCAGCAGGTGGTGACCTCTGGTTCTACCGTGTACCCCAGAGGCCTGATCGTGGGCTCCGTGGTGGATGCCGGTTTCGAGCAGACCGGTGTGGCCAAGTACGCCATTCTGAAGACCGCCGCGGACATCAACTCCCTGGAGCAGATCTTCATTATCACCAATTACACCACGGATGAGGCCAGCAGCACCGGTTCCACCGACGCCACCACCGCTGCGGATGCCACGGCCACCACGGCGGCTACGGAGTAAGGCCCATGGAAGAAAAACGAAAACGGCCTGCCGCCTCCAAAAACACCCGGCCTGACCGGCCAAACGGAAGCGCCGGAAACAGGCGGCGTCCTCCGGCAAACGCCAGGCGCACCCGCCGCCGGCCAAAGAAGCGGCGGACCTCCGTCATCCAGGTTTTGATGGACGCCATTACCCGATACCGGGCGGAAAAAGAGGAATTCCGGCCGGATGCTCAGGAAAACGCCTTTTTAAAGGGCCTCCACTTTACCTACCAGCAGCGGATGAATCTGCTGCGCTGGGTGCTGTTGAGCCTGGTATGCATCCTGTGCCTGACGGCCCAGGACTGCATTTTCAGCCGCTGGAAGCTCTGGGGCGCCACTACGGACCTGGGGGTGGCGGCCATTATCCTGGTAGCCATTATGGAGGGCAGCGAGGTAGGCGGCATTTTTGCCCTATGCGCCAGTGTCGTATATTTCTACTCCGGCTCCGCCCCCGGGGCCTACAGTGTGGCCCTTATCACCATCCCATCCATTCTGTGTGCCCTCTTCCGGCAGAAGTTCTGGCGGCGGGGCACCGGTTCCAACCTATTGTGCAGCAGCATCGCCATGCTCATTTATGAAGTCGGCCTGTATATCACCGCCAGTATGATGGGCCTGACCCGGTGGGCCCGGGGAATGTATTTCCTGAAGACCGCCGTTTACAGCATTGTGCTGATGATCCCCCTGTACCAGCTTATCTACCGCATCGGACTTATAGGAGACCACGTATGGAACGATTGACCCGTCTTCGGGCCGGAGCCCTGCTGGGGCTTTTTGGCCTACTCATGCTATTGTATGCCGTAAAGCTCTTTGACCTGCAGATCATCGAGACCAACGGTAATACGGACAACACCACCCTGTATTCCACCGTTACCACCGTCCGTGCCGCCCGAGGCGACATTCTGGACCGGAACGGCAAGGTCCTGGTCGGCAACCGTGCTTCCTACGATCTGGTGTTCAACCACTTCGTTATCAAATCCGCGGATAACCGGAATGAGTACCTGTACACCCTGCTTAAAAAGTGTGACGAGCTGCAGGTATCCCACCAGGACCATTTGCCGGTGACCATGACCCGCCCCTTTACCTATACCCTGGACGACTACTCCACCGCCTGGCAGGGCTACTTCCAGGACTACATGATCGACTGCGGCTGGGACCCGGACATCACCGCCCCGCTGCTGATCGAAAAAATGCGGGCACGGTATAAAATTCCCGATACCTGGACCGAGGAAGAGGCCCGGGCCGTCATCGGTTTGCGTTATGAATTTGACCTCCGCGGCGTTTCCAGCCTGCCCAGCTACGTCTTCATTTCCGACGTATCCTCCGACAACCTGTCGGCGCTGCTGGAGCTGAACACCCCCGGCCTGATGGTCGAATCCTCCACCGTCCGGGAATACCACACCACCTACGGCGCCCATATCCTGGGCTACATGGGCGGCATGGACTCCACCGACTGGGCCAAGTACAAGGACCAGGGCTATGCCATGGACGCCCAGATCGGCCAGGCTGGCTTTGAGGAGGCCTTTGAAGAGTACCTCCACGGCATCGACGGCTCCCGTCTGGATAAGGTTACCAAAGACGGCACCATTGTGTCCCAGGCCTACCTGAAGGACAAGGAGCCCATAGCCGGAAACAACGTGGAAAGCACCATCGATATTTCCATCCAGAAGGTGGCCGAGGATTCTTTGGCCGAGGTCATGAAGAACATCACCAACCCCGAGGTCAATACGGAAGTGGGCGAGCACACCGGCCTGGATGCCCAGGGTGCCGCCATCATCGTCATGAAGGTAAACACCGGCGAGATCCTGGCCTGCGCCAGCTACCCCACCTACAACCTGGCCACCCTGAACGAGGACTGGGCCGCCATCTCCAAGGACGATCTGAACCCCTTCTTCAACCGTGCCTTTGGCGCTACCTACGCCCCCGGCTCCACCTATAAGATGTGTACCCTGGTGGCGGCCATGGAAAACGTCTACGGTCCTACCAACGCCAAGGCCGGTCAGCCCATTTACCAGCAGGGCGAGATCATCAAGGATACCGGCTACTTCAATAACGACGCCTTCCCAGACTTCCACCCCACCTGCCTGGTATGGACCGGCAGTAACTACTCCTACACCCACGGCGACCTGATCGCGGAGGATGCTCTGAAGGTTTCCTGCAACGTCTTCTTCTACGAGCTGGGCGCGAGAATGACCATCGACATGCTGGATGAGACTGCCAAGGGCTTAGGCCTGGGCGAACCCACCGGCATTGAGCTGGTGGAAAAGGTGGGCTGGCGAGCCAACGCCGAAAGTAAGGCCGCTTCCTATACCGGCATCGACGCCACCTGGAACGGCGGCGACCGGGTCCTGGCCGCCATCGGTCAGTCCGAGAACCGGTTTACGCCTCTGCAGCTGGCGGTCTACGCCAGCACCCTGGCCACCCAGGGCACCCGGTACAAGGCTACCTTCCTGAACCGGGTCACCTCCTCTGACTACCGGACCCTGGTGTACTCCAACAGCCCTCAGGTGGTCAGCAAAATGAACATCTCCGATGTGACCTACCAGACCTATACCGAGGGTATGCGCCGAGTGGTCACCATGCCCGGCGGCACCGCCAGAAAGTACTTCGGCGGCTGCGAGGACGCAGATGCCGCCCAGTGGCCCAGCAACATCACCGTCTGTGCCAAAACCGGTACCGCCCAGCACTCCTCCGGCGGTTCTGACCACGGCGTCTTCGTGTGCTTCGCCCCCAGAGAGAACCCCCAGATCGCCATCGCCATCTTCGGCGAAAAGGCCGCCCACGGCTCCTCTTTGGCCCCCGCCGCAGAACCCGTGCTGAAGGCCTACTTCGAAATGGTAGCCGCCAGCGAGGTGTACACCTACGAAAACCAGGTGAGCTGATTTTGCAAAACAAAAAACCACATCAGCCAACCCCTTTTGGGGATTGGCGATGTGGTTTTTTCGTTGAGGCGCATTTTGCAACGAACCCGTTCTGTTTGCTGCCTGCCATTGAAACCATGCGACTAACTTAATGACATTACCCGAGAAATCGGGAGGAAATTTTTTCTGCGAAAATAGAATCAGTACGATTTATTGGACTGATAATATGATAAAATAAAAATATACAAAAAAATAAGTGCGGAAGCAATTGTAAAACGATGTATTTTGTCGAAGGTTCCAAATTATTGTACATATTGCTTTTTATATTGCACATTTATTGTATGGGTATTACAATTAAACAGTAGTCGGGTAGTTATAAGGAGTGAGGATAATGAGGGAACGATATTTGGCGCATACATTGCCGGATTGTGAGCGTGTTCAGTACCTTGCAGATCATCTGCGACAGAGTGCCGAATTGGCAGAAAAGTTTGCCAGTCCCTTCGGAGCGGGGGACGTTGCAAAACAAGTGGCAATGTTGCACGACATCGGAAAATATGGCAGATCCTTTCAGAGGAGAATCCGGGGCAGTGGGCAACGGGTAGATCATTCGACGGCAGGGACGCTGGAAGCTAAACGACAAAAAAATATTGCGGGTGCGTTTTGTATTGCAGGACATCATAGTGGGATCCCTGATCTGGGCACGAAATTGGATGTTACTGGAACTTTATGTGCCAGGTTGAAGGCGGTAATAGGAAGAGATATAGACGATTACGGAGCATTTCGAGATGAGATAGAAATTCCAATTGTTGAAACCCCAAGATATTTTATCTCTGACCAACTTACAGCCTTTTTTTATACGCATATGCTGTATTCCTGCTTAGTAGATGCAGATTGGTTAGACACGGAATCCTTTGTATCCGATGGGAAAGTTCAACGGAGTGTTGGGGACTCCATGAAGAAACTGTCAGAAAAATTGGATGCGTATATAGCTCCCTGGTGGAATTCGGAAAAATCTATAAATCAACGACGGTGCGAAATTCTACATCACTTGCTCCAAAAAGGCGATGAGCCAGAGACTGAGAAAGGCTTGTACACGTTAACGGTTCCTACTGGGGGTGGAAAGACAGTCAGTTCTGTGGCATTCGCAATACATCATGCTCTAAGACAGGGGTGCCAACGAATTATTTATGTAATTCCGTATACAAGCATTATTGAGCAAACATATTTGAAATTTGTTGAAATTTTTGGAGAGGAAAATGTGATAGCACATTATTCCAACATTTCCTACCCGGTGGGCGAAGCTGGAGAGCTTTCGGATATTGATAAAAAGCGGGTCCTTGCCACAGAAAATTGGGATGGCAATATCATATTGACAACCTCAGTCCAATTTTTCGAGTCGCTGTTTAGCAATAAGCCATCTAAATGCCGGAAGTTGCACAATATTTCAAATAGTGTATTGATTTTTGATGAGGCACAGATGTTACCGGGAAATACAATGCGTCCATGTGTTTGGGCAATTACGGAACTCATAAAGAACTATGGATGTACAGGTGTTTTGTGTACGGCGACACAACCGTCACTGGGACCAATCATTGAAGAATGGTATCCGAAGGGGGCACAAGAGCTTTGTCCGAATGTTGAAGACAACTATAAATTTTTTCAGCGAGTCACGTATTCAAAAGATGGGTGCCTTTCCAACGAGGAACTTGCCCAAAGATTGGCTGGAGAGGAGCAGGTATTGTGTGTTGTGAATCGACGTGATCAGGCTCAGAATTTATTCAAAAAGCTTCCGGAAGAAGGTGCATTTCATCTTTCGACAACGATGACGCCCCAACATCGAAGTTGTGTATTAAAGGAAATACGTTGGCGCTTAGCGAATAAAAAGATTTGCCGTGTAGTTTCTACTAGCTTGATAGAGGCAGGCGTTGATGTAGATTTTCCGTGCGTCTATCGTGAAATTGCAGGTTTAGACGCTATGATCCAGGCTGGTGGGAGATGTAATCGAGAAGGGAAAAGATCTAAGGAAGAGTCGGTAGTTCACCTATTTGAGACAGAGAAGAAAGCGCCGATTGGATTGGAGCAGAATATTGATGCATCCAGGCGAACAATGGAATTGTATGCAGATATTTCCTCACCAGAAGCTGTTGAGGAATACTTTAGTTTTTTGCTGTATATACTCCAGGAAAATGAACAAAAAGATGTGTATAATACGTTGTCTTTAGCGCAGGAACTGAAGTTTGATACAGTATCCAGGTCATTCCGTATCATAGATGATATAACGTGTACACTTTATATTCCATCGAAAGAATCAAATTCGTTGCTTCAAGAGCTTAGAGAAAACGGGGAAAAACGTGCGTTGATGCGAAAGCTTGGCCCGTATAGCGTTTCGGTTCCTTCATACATATTTCAGAAATATCAAGACCTGGGCGCTATAGAGATGTTGTCTGAGGATGCTGGGATTTTGTCCAATCCAACGTATTATTATGATCCTTTTACAGGATTATCATTGTCACCGAGTGGCGGAGTTGGATTTTTTCAATAAGGGGGAGTGCGACTATGTCAATTCAATTAGAGGTTTGGGGAAAATATGCGTGTTTTACCAGACCGGAACTGAAGGTTGAACGAGTAAGCTATGATGTAATGACACCTTCTGCGGCAAGAGGAGTTTTGGAGAGTATTTTCTGGCACCCTGGACTAAGGTGGTATATTAGAAAAATTTATGTGCTTAATCCAATCCAATTTACCTCAATCGTTCGAAATGAAGTAAAGAGTAAAGTGCCAGACATGGAGATCCCAAAGTCGTCAAAGCAGCCACCTATTTTTTTGGATGTGGATGCTGATAGACAGCAGCGGTCATCGTTGGTATTACGTAATGTCCATTATGTTATAGATGCGTACTTTGTAATGACAGATAAAGCTACAGAGACGGATAGCACAGAAAAATTCAACGACATGATGCGAAAAAGGGCTCGAAAGGGTAAGTGCTTTCAACAACCATATTTGGGGCTGAGAGAATTCCCAGCATCGTTCCGGTTATGGGATGGTAAAGATATAAAGACAGCATATCCGGGAGAAGTAAAGGATATGGGTATTATGCTGTATGACCTGGACTACAGTGATCCCTCAAATATCAAGCCTTTATTTTTTCGTGCTTCCTTACAAAACGGAATTCTTCATGTTCCCACACCCAATAGCAGGGAGGTAATGCGATGATTCTGCAAGCGCTTACTCGATACTATGATTTAATGGCCGAAAAAGGTGAAATCCCAGTTGTGGGATGGATCGATAAAATGGTAGACTGGGCCATTGAAATCGATGCAAAGGGGGAACTAAAGGCAGTTCATCATTTGAAACGTGTAATATCGATTCCGGCTCCAATACGTGCGACTTCGGACAAGACGGCAAATCTTCTTTGCGATGACGGCCGATATTTTTTGGGGTTTAATGATAAGGGCAAAGTTATTTTTCCGTCTATTCTATTTCAAAAAAGCAAGGAATTGCATATTGATTTTTTATCGAGTATAGACACAATAGAGGCAAAAGCAATTTGCGCATTTTTCTCAAATTGGGAGCAATCATATGAGAAATATTCGGATCTAGTAAGTCAGTTATCGGTGAAGGATGTACTTGTATTTTTGATAGAAGGCAAGTTTGCATTGGATATTCAGCCGATAAGGCAAAAGTATAGTGAATACTATCAAGAGAAAAATGCGACGGGGCAGAAATGCAGGTGCTTAATATCCGGAGATATGGAGTATCCATGCAGGATACATCCTGCAAATTTCAATGTACCGAAAGGAACAAACCCGAAGCTTGTCTCATTTGATAGCGATACAACAAGCTTGTACTCTTTTGGAACGGATGGGAAACAGGCATTGTGTGTTCCGATAGGGAATATAACAGCCCAGAAATATGGAAATACACTAAGATATCTGCTTAATTCAAGACATAACCAATATATTGTAGGAAAGAACAAGGTTGTTTTTTGGTCTGAAGCAGCCACCAAAGACAATGAATCTATTTTTATAAACTGTATGGAGCCGGTATCGGATAATGCAATAACAGATGAGGAACTGCTGACAATTGTGCATAGTGTACTATCCGGTACAAGGCTTGATATAGCTGAACTTCCTGAATCCGTGGAAACGCCATTTTACATTGTGGTTTTATATTGCCCTAGTAAGGGTCGAATTGCCGTAAGATCTTTTCTTAAAAGCAGCTTTGGAGATTTACTTAAAAATATTGCGTTACACCAAGGGAGAGTTGCTTTGAAGCCGTGGAAGAGTTCGCAGAGAGAGTTGTCACCGTTTGTGTTTTGCACATCTTTCATGGAAGAAGTTGGTTCCAAGATAGACATGAAAAAAATAGATGTATCAGAACAGCGGCTATATCTTTCTGCACAGCAGGCGATATTTACAGACTTAAAATATCCATATGTGCTGTATAATCGGATACTCAACGCTATTTTATCATCAAAAGATATTGAAGAAAAGCTATACGAGCGAACAGCTGCAATAAAAGCGATTCTAACAAAAAATAATGGGCTCAGATTGGAGGAAGCGTATATGCAAGATGGGCAATCCAATGCCTATTATCTGGGAGCAATGTTTGCCACAATAGAGGAGGCAAAAAATGCGGCAGATAGGGCAGCTGGAGGATGGGATTTTGAAAAAAGAGGAAAGTCTGATGAATCGGAAAGCGCCGAAAGCAATTTTAAGAGGGCGTATTTCCATGCGGCATGCACTGCACCTCGAACAGTGTTCCCAAAAATGATCACAAAACTAATGCCACACTATGAACGTATCATATCGAGGTCGGTACCGGCATATGCAAAGTCTTTAGAGAATGCGATGAGCGAGGTGCATGAGCATATTACAAGCTATCCGGCGCATCAAAGCAGCGAAGATCAGGGACTGTTTATTATAGGTTACTATCAAAGAAAAGCGTATCGAAAACAAAAAGGAAATAGCAACAAAAGTATTATAATTGAAAATACAGAGGAGGATATTGACAATGAGTGAGCCGATAAAAAATAGATATGAGTTTGTAGTACTGTTTGATGTTAAGAACGGGAACCCTAATGGCGATCCGGATTTAGACAATTCTCCGCGCGTTGATCCGGAAACCGGACATGGAATTATTACAGATGGTTGTTTGAAAAGAAAAATTCGCGATTATGTTGATGCATTATGTGAAAATGAAATTTATCAGCCTGGGGAAGCACAAAATAATATCTATGTAAAAAAGGGTATTTACTTAAACGACCAGCACCAGAAAGCGTATGATGCGCTTGGGATACCGGGGGCAAAGAAACTGCCAAAAGATAAAGAAAAAGCGGCTGCACTTACGGAGTTCATGTGCCATAATTTTTATGATATCCGAACATTCGGGGCTGTTATGACAACAAATATAAATTGCGGACAGGTCAGGGGACCAGTGCAGCTTGGGTTTGCGGAAAGCATTGATGAAGTGCTCCCGTTAGATATTTCGCTTACCCGGGTGACACCGACAAAATATGTGGAAGAGAAGGACCACAAAGAAACAGAATTTGGAAGTAAATATATCATTCCATACGGCCTTTATCGCTGCAATGGATATATTTCCGCCAATTTGGCTAGAAAAGTGACCGGATTTTCAGAGGAAGATCTGCAACTTTTATGGAAAGCAATCTTGAATATGTTTGAACTGGATCGTTCTGCGGCACGGGGTAATATGGCGGTACGAAAACTGATCGTGTTCAAGCATGATTCAGAATTGGGATGCGCTCCAGCTTGGAAGCTGTTTGATGCTGTCCAAGTAAAGCGAAAAGATGATGTGGTGGTTGCGAGAAACTACAGTGATTATGTTGTTACCATTAAAGAAGATGAGATTCCCAAGGGGGTTACAGTGCAAGAAATGGGGTAACTGTGTATAACGAAGACGATTTCCTCCAGCTTTCCGGCCTGCAGCACTACCTGTTCTGCCCCCGGCAGTGGGCGCTGATCCACATTGAAAACCAATGGCAGGAGAATTTAAGAACGGTAGATGGACAGCTGATGCACAAGAATGTGCACCAGGAAGGCAGTGTGGAGAAACGGGGAAATAAGCTCACGGTGCGGGGGATGCGCATTGCGTCCCCCAGCCTGGGGGTATCCGGCCAATGCGATGCGGTGGAATTTACGAAGGATGCCCAGGGAATCGCGCTTCCCGGCTATTCCGGTTTCTGGCAGCCTATGCCGGTGGAATATAAGCACGGCGCTCCCAAGGAAGACCCCTGTGACGCGGCCCAGCTCTGCGGCCAGGCCATGTGTCTGGAAGAGATGCTTTGCTGCATGATTCCCGCCGGGGCCCTCTACTACGGGGAGACCCGTCGGCGGCAGGAGATCGTCTTTACGGAGGAGCTGCGGCAGACGGTCCGGGATTCCATTGCCCGGATGCATGAGCTGTACGGGCGGGGCCACACCCCATCGGCCAAACCGAAGAAGGGCTGCAACGCCTGCTCCCTGAAGGACATCTGCCTGCCCAGGCTCCAAAAGACCGGAAGCGTGGCATCCTACTTAAAGAAAAATCTGGAGGAGGGCCTATGAGACGACTGCTCAATACCCTGTTTGTCCTGACGGAGGACAGCTACCTGGCCCTGGACGGGGAAAACGTGGTGGTACGGGTAGGGGACACGGAAAAGGCCAGATTTCCGCTGCATGGGCTGGAGGGCATCGTGTCCTTTGCCTACCCCGGCGCCAGCCCGGCCCTTATGGGAGCCTGCGCGGAACGGGGCATCGGCCTGAGCTTCCATACCCCCCGGGGCCGCTTTTTGGCCAGGACCTGCGGCGTATCCAGCGGGAATGTGCTGCTACGCCGGGTCCAGTACCGGGTGGCGGATGATCCGGAACAGCGTATTTTATATGCCCGGAACATGATTCTTGGAAAGGTATACAATGGCCGCTGGAGCCTCCACAGGACCCTGCGGGATCACGGAATGCGGATCGATGAGGAAGCCTTCCGGGCGGCCTGCCGGAATCTTTCGGAGCTATTGCCGGCGATTGCCGGAGCGACGGAGGATGGGCAGCTCCGGGGCCTGGAAGGGGCCGTCGCCAACTGCTATTTTGACCGGATGGACGATATGATTTTGGGGGACAAAGAGGCCTTCTTCTACCATGGCCGCAGCCGCCGCCCGCCTATGGATCGGTTCAACGCCCTGCTGTCCTTTGCCTATTCTCTTTTGGCCAGCGACTGCGCCAACGCTTTGGAATCCGTGGGCCTGGACAGCTTTGTGGGCTTCCTCCACCGGGACCGCCCGGGGCGGGCCTCTCTGGCTCTGGACCTGATGGAAGAGCTGCGCCCCTGCCTGGCTGACCGGTTTGTATTGACCGTCGTCAATAACCGCCGACTGGCAGTGGATGATTTTGAGATCACCCAATCCGGGGCGGTACTCTTAACGGAGGATGGGCGGCGCAAATTCCTGAAGCTCTGGCAGGAGCGGAAGCAGGAGACCATCACCCATCCCTATCTGCAGGAAAAGATTCCCTGGGGCCTGGTGCCCTACGTCCAGGCCCTGCTGCTGGCCCGATGCCTCCGGGGAGACCTGGACGGCTACCCACCCTTCTTATGGAAGTGAGGAAGTATGCTTGTACTCATCAGCTATGACGTAAATACCGAGGACGCCGCCGGACGCCGCCGCCTGCGCCGCATCGCCAAGCAATGCCTGAACTGCGGCCAGCGGGTACAAAACAGCGTCTTCGAATGCCTGGTAGATGCCGCCCAGCTTAGGGTATTGGAAGCCAAGCTCACCGAGATCATGGACAAGGAAAAGGACAGCCTGCGCATCTACAACCTGGGCAACCACTATACCGAAAAGATTACCCACTACGGCACCAAACCCGGCTACGACCCCGGCGGCCCCCTGATCGTCTGACCGTGCGAACCAGAAGCCCCCACCAAAGGGGCCGCCCCTTCGCACCCGAAAATCCCAATATTTTTACAACAATATCCAGCCCCCGCATCTCTCCCGGGGGCCGGACAGCAAAAGCAAGGAGAGAATTTGTCGAAGATCCACAAAGCAACAAAGAAAATTTGTGCATCTTCGCTGTCCCTCCCCACACGGGGAGGGTGGATTGAAATACCCCCGGAGGGGATCAATCGGCGGCGAGGACGTGTCCCTCCCCACACGGGGAGGGTGGATTGAAATAAAATTTTTGGCCGGGGGAGTCACCATCGCTCCGTCCCTCCCCACACGGGGAGGGTGGATTGAAATACGCTGTCCGCCGTGGCCTCCTGGATGCTCTTGAGTCCCTCCCCACACGGGGAGGGTGGATTGAAATAGGCTCAGGGCATAGGCCACGCCGGTGTCCGGGGTCCCTCCCCACACGGGGAGGGGGGATTGAAAAGCCACAATCAGGTCAATCGTTTCTTCCTCCGCGTTGGTCCCTCCCGCACTGGGGGGCAACTGAAAATTTTCGGGACAGCTGGGAAATGTGGCTATTCCAGGTAAGAAAAAAGAAGAACCTACATCAGACAGGCTGCTTACCCTTTCGGGCAGGGGAGACACTGTAGTAGATTCTTCTTAGAAGCATGGTATCACAGACTCGCGTGGATGTCAACGAGTCAGATATCCGGGTCCTCCTCACCCCTCCCTGTGCGGCACCCACTCCAGTGCGGCGATCAGCACCGTGGTGAACACCGCCAGCACGTACATGCCTGCTCCTACGGCCAGGCCGATGGCCACGGTGGCCAGGAGGCCGGCGGAGGTGGTGAGGCCCTCGGTGCCCTTTTCGGTGGAGCGGATGACGCCGATGCCGAGAAAGCCGATGGAGGCAATGACGCTGGCGGCCAGGCGGGAGGCGTCTACCCGGGTCAGCTCCTCTACGTCGGAGAATCCGTATTTGGAGATCAGCATCATGAGGGCGGAGGTGGCGGCGATGATGATATGGGTCCGCAGGCCCGCTTGCCGTTTTTCTCCCGGCCCAGGCCGATGAGCCCGCCGCAGAGGACTGCGACGAAAATGCGAAAAATGTACACGAGTTCCTCTTCCATAGAGGTGCCTTCTTTCTTTTTGGGCTGTTTTGGAAACGCGGGGGAATGGACTTTATAGGAATTTGCTGATTTCTTTTCGCAGGGCAGTGCGGTCGATGGGTTTGGCCACGTGGCCGTTCATGCCGGCGCGGAGGGCTTCACGGCGGTCTTCTTCAAAGGCGTTGGCGGTGAGGGCGATGATGGGGATGCCGGCGAGGGCTTCATTGTCCAGGGCACGGATGTGGCGGGTGGCTTCATAGCCATTCATTCTGGGCATCTGGATGTCCATGAGGATCAGTCCGAAGTCGCCGGGGGTCGAATTCCGGATCTTTTCCAGGGCCATGTCGCCGTCATCGGCCTCCTCTACCTGGAAGCCGTCGTCTTGCAGCAGTTCCCGGGAGATTTCCCGGTTCAGGGCATTGTCCTCCACCAGGAGGATCTTTTTCGGCTTCTGGCTGCGGGAGGCTGCCGGTTCCGGTTGGTTTTCGGGCAGGTTTTTGGCCTCACCCCGACGGAAGTGGAACAGGCAGGTGAATTTGGAGCCCTGGCCCTGTACGCTTTCGCAGGAGATGCTGCCGCCCATCTGCTCGACGAGCCGCTTGGTGATGGCCAGGCCCAGGCCTGTGCCCTCTATGCCGTCGGAGATGGCCTTCCGCTCCCGCTCAAAGGCTTCGAAGACGCTGCCCAGGAATTCCTGGCTCATGCCTATGCCGGTGTCCTCCACGGTCAGCCGGTAGGAGATACCGTCTTTGTCAGAGCCCGTCTCCTCCAGAGTTACGGTGACGGTGCCTCCGGCGGGGGTGTATTTGATGGCGTTGCTGATGAGGTTCAGTTGGATCTGGTTCAGCCGCAGCTCGTCAAAGACGGCCGCATCCTCCTGGACCCGGGTGGTGAAGCGCAGGTCCAGGCCCTTTTTCTCTGCGTCGGCCTGGAAGACGCAGGCCATGGCCTGCATGCTGTCGGAGATCCGGTGGGTCCGCTCCTGGAGCTCTACCCGGCCGCTTTCGATCCGGGCCATATCCAGAACGTTGTTGATGAGCCGCAGCAGCTGGGCCCCGGAAACGCTGATCTTCTCCAGGCAGTCGGCCACCTTCTCCCGGTCCTCCATGTGGCGCTTGGCCATGTCGGAGAAGCCCATGATGGCGTTCATGGGGGTGCGGATATCGTGGGACATGTTGAAAAGGAAGGTGCTTTTGGCCCGGGAGGCGCTTTCCGCCGCGTCCTTGGCCTGGCGCAGATCCTCCGTCAGGCGGATGTCCTCGTCGATGCAGCGGACCATGAGGATGGCGCAAACTTCTCCCACGCTGTTTTCCATCAGGATATTCCGGGCCTCCATCCAGTGGATGGTGCCGTCGTCGCCGTACTGGCGCAGCTTCAGGGTCTTGCCCTGGCAGCCCTGGCTGTGGGCTTCCAGCATGGCGTCCCGGGACATGGTTTCACAGAAATTTCTGTATTCCCCTTTGTCGGGCATGGTCGCCTGCAGGCCGGAGAGCATCTCGTCTATGGTGTATTTTTCCACCCGGCCGTGCATGACAATACCTTGGTTGTAGACGGTAAAGGCCCGGTTTTTGGTGAGATTTTCTTCGATGATCACAGGGTAGACGGTGCTGGCGGCAGAGACGATCAGGTTCAGGGTGGTCTCCGAGCGCAGCCGCTCCTTGGTCACGGCGGTGATGTCCCGAATGCCCACCAGGATGTGGGGCTCCGGGAACTGATCTGTGCACATGGTGAACTTGCTCTGGAGCCGCAGCTTCCGGTCTCCCACTACTGCGTCATACTCCAGGTGAAAGTCCTTATGGAAGGAGAAAAACTCCTTCAGGTTTTCCAGCTTGGTGGCCTCCCGGAAGAAGGCCTGGTCCTTGGGGCTCACCACTTCGCTGGCGTAGCCTTCGATGCAGGCCGGATAATCCCGACTGCCGCCGGTCCAATCCGGCATTGTCTCGCCGCCGCGGAGCCGGAACTGCTCCTCTTGCTCCGTCAGCAGGTTCACGTCTATCAGGCACAGGTAGTCGTCGGCAATATTGCCCAGCAGTGCGGCTACCCGGTCGGCATCTGCCCGCTCCCGCTCCAGGACGGCCTTGCGGTGCATATAGGCATATAGACGCAGGCAGAACAGGAATACCGCCAGCAGGAACAGCCCCATGATCAGCTGCTCGTTTTGGGCTACCTCATGCAGGCTCTTTTGTGCCGCCTGAGGCGGGAAGGACTGCATCAGGCTCCACTCCGTGTCCTTCAGGGGGACGATGTAAGCGACACTCTTGCCATGGGCGCCGGTCAGGTCGATCCTGGCCTCTTTGTGTTCCTCCAGCGCTTCCCAGGTGATGTGGGGGTTCAGGGAGTGGCCGATGATCTGGTCTACGGTGGTGATATCCGATTCCCCTTTGTCCAGCTCCATGGCCTGGCCCAGAATGCGCCCATCCCGGCTCAAAAGCAGCGTATTGGCGGTGTATCCGCCAAAGTCGCTTGCCAGCAGTTCCGTCATGCTGCTCTGCTCCAGGTAGCCCACCATGACGCCGCAGATGTTTCCGCCAAAATACACCGGGGCATAAAAGCCCACCAGAGCTACGCCGTCGAAGCGGGAATCCGGTACAAAGGTAATGCCGGAGGCACCGGAGATGCCGCGGGAGAAATAGTCCCGGTCCGACACATCTGCAATTTTCCGGTCGCTGGTAAAGCTCTCACCACGCTTGTTTACATAACGTATCCGATCGAAGCCGGGGTTCTGCTCCATCTCCCGCAGCCGCTCCCGGTCCACCTGATCGGAGGACAGGCTGATGCCATAGAGGTAGGCCATGTCGGTAATGGCATCCTGCTTGGCCTGGAAAACGTCGGATACATGCAGCGCCGTCCGCCCGGCCAACTCCCGGGTATAGGCACTGATCTCGTCCATCTGCCGATTTTTGTTCCGTATTCGGGAAAACAGAAGCACACCAAAAATCACGCAGATCAGCAGCAGTACGTCTGCCACGATCCGCCGGGTATTCCGTTTCTCCTCGCCGCGCACAGCCTCAGCCCCTTCTCAATGGTATCCCTTCCATTATACCGTATTTTGGCCTATTTGCAACCGGGATTTCTGGATTTGGGCAATAAAAAGCCGCCTTCCCGGGTAGGGGGAAGGCGGGAGAGGTCCTTAGAACTCTTTGTATGTAAAATCCCCGAAGGCAGTCCGGCCCATGGACAGGGAGCCGCAGCCGAACATGCCGTGGTCGAAGGTATGGTCCCGGGCCTCCAGGACGGGCTGGCCGTCTATGCTGAGGGTCAGCTGACCGCCCACGGCCCGCAGCTCCAGGGTGTATTCCTGGTCCAGCTTCCAGTCGAAGGGGGCCTGCGCCAGAGTGGTGAAGCCAAAGTCATTTTTCAGGATCACAGCCTGGCCTGGTTTCCCGAAGCCGGCGGCATAGCCCCGCTGAGCACCCTGGGCCCGGGCGATGAGCAGGTGGGAATCGCCGTTTTCCGGGGTAACGGTGGTGGAGAACACATAGTCCTTGGCGTAGTAGTTACCGGTGTAGGCAAAGGCGTCCGCCATGCGCATAAGCTTCAGTTTGCCGTCCTCCAGGCTCCAGGCCCCATGGTCTGTGGAGAAGGGGGTGATGGAGGCAAAGCTCTTGCGCTGCTTCTGGAGAGCGATGGAATAAGCGCTCTTGCCGGTGATGGAAAATTCATCCAGGTAGACCATGCCCAGTGTTTTCATAGAGGCGGGGGAGTAGGACTCCAGCACGATGCCCACTTCGTCCACCATATCCCCCTGGGTATCGGGGATGGTGAAGGTGATGTCTACCCACTGGCCCTGGACCAGCTTCACGTAGCCCTGCAGGTGCTCAACCTTGTCGCTGCAGGTCCGCACATAGGGGGCGGCCCCGGGGGTCTCATTGCCGTTCCACTGGTCTAAGTAAAGCTTCATGGATACGGTCTGGCCGGGGTAGGCGGTGGCGCTGAAGACGGGGCTGTAGCGCTCGTCGGAGAAATCCTCCCGGGTGTAGAAGGGCTTGTAGTAGACCTTGCAGTTCTCCCCGCGGCTCATCCGGTCCATGAGAATTTCCAGGGAGCCGGTGCCGGCGTAGGCGTGCTTGGTGCTGTGCCGGGCCCGGCAGCGGAAGGGATCCGACAGGCGGATGTTGTGGGTGCTGCCCGGCAGTTCAAAGTCGAAGTAAATTTCCCCGGGGCGGTAGGCCTTCTTCAGGTCCTCCGGGGCTTCCTCCCCGGCGATCCGGTAGCCAAGAAGGGCGGTCTCCCGGCAGAAGGAGGGGATATCCAGAATGTTCAGGTAGCCGGAGATGCCGGAGCAGACAATGACGTCGTTGATGGGATCCAGGTATTTTCTATGGATGCCGTCAATGCCCGTGGCCACCCCCAGGATGGTGCCCACGTTGCCGGCGTTGCAGTCCGTGTCCCAGCCTGCCATGGTGGCGATCTCCACAGTGCGGTCAAACTTTCCTTCGCCGTAGAGCAGGGCCATCATGCACACACCGGCGTTGGGAATGATGTGGCAGACCCCGGGGTACTTGTCGTAGCCCCAGTCCCGGAAGAGGAGCTGCTCCATGCAGTCCCGCCAATTCTCTGGGTGGACTTTGTGGAAGGCTCGGACCGCCTCCATGACGCTGCGGTAGGTGCAGACTTCCGGCAGCTCCCGGAGGCCCGCGTCTACGATTTCGCCGATATCGCTGGTTTCAAAGGCCTTGGCAATGGCGGCGCACATGAACCGGGCGCCGTAGACACCGTTGCCGTCGTGGGATACGCTGGCGGCGGCCTGGCCGTAGTCCGCGGCACGCTTGGGCTGGCCGGGATTCACCAGCCCCCAGGTGTCGATGAAGATCTGGCCGCCGATCTGCTCCGCCATGGTCTTGCCGTTCTGGCGGATGGAGCCGGACTGAGGGGCGGGAATGCCGTTTTTCAGGTTCAGGTAGGCGGTGTGCTCTGTGCTGATGCCGTAGCCGCCCCACCAGAACATGCCCACGCCCTCCCGGGCATAATTCAGCCAGGCCCGGGCCACATCCTGGGGCTCCAGAGGCCGGTCCGCCGCGTCGTCCAGCAGGGCCCGGAGGAAGAAGACAGGGCCGTTGGCGTCGTCATCAGCGGCGAAATTTTTGAATTCCTTCACGTAGCCGTGAATGTCCCCATAGGTATCCCGGATCCGCTGATAGGTCCAGATGGTGGGCTCCACGGGGGCCCCCAGGCGGATGCCTACGTTCATGCCCAGGAAGCCGGAATACACTTTTTCAAAATAGTCCTTGACCATACTATACTCCTTTTCGGCGTTGTCAGTTGCTTTTGCTGGTTTGGTCACGAGATTTACGTAACCGGTTACTCTCATTATACAGAGAATCCGAAGAAAAGCAAGAGCCGGAAGGAAAAAATTTCCGCTTGCCTATTGCGCTTTGTTTCTCTCTTTGCTAATATAAAAAAGAAGACAAAGGAGGGCCGGTGGATGGAAAACAGAAAGTACAGCATTGCGGAGGTTGCCGAGATCTGTCACGTTTCCAAGGCAACCGTATCCAGAGTGATCAACAACAGTCCCACCGGGGTCAGCGAAAAGACCCGGGAGCAGGTTTTAAAGACCATTGAGAAGCTGAACTACCGCCCCAACGCTCTGGCCCGGAGCGTGGCGACTGCCCGGTCCGGCATGATCGGCCTGATCGTACCGGATGTGTCCAATTTTTTCTACCCCAAGGTCATCCGGGGGGTCATGGACTATATGGACTCCAAGGGCTATTCCGTCATCGTGGGCAATTCCGACTATGACCCTGCCAAGGAGGCCAAGCAGCTGCTGAATCTGGTGGACAAGCGGGTAGACGGAATCATCCTCTGCTCTGGTACCTCCAACAAAAAGTTCCTGACGGAGTTTCGGAAGTATCACATTCCCATTGGCCTTTTGGGCAGATCCTTTGATATGGCCCTCAGCGACGTGAGCATCACCGGCGACAATGTGAAGGGCGCGGAGAAATCCGTGGAGTATCTGGTCCGGGGCGGACACAAGAAAATCGCCTACGCAGAAGGCAGCTTTCAGGTCTCCGGCGGTATCCAGCGGATGAAGGGCTACCGGCAGGCCCACCTGGCGGCGGGGATCCCTGTAGACGAAAAGCTGCTGCTGGACGGGGACTATTCCATCGAATTCGGCCGCAGTGTGGCGGACCGGCTGCTGGACGGGAAGGTTTCCTTCGACGCCATCATGACCGGCAGCGACCTGGTGGCCATCGGCGTGGTTTCCCGGCTCCGGGAGCGGGGCGTCCGGGTGCCGGAGGACATCGAGGTCATCGGCTACGACGATATTGAGCTGGCCAGTGTCTTCGACCCCCAGCTGTCCACCATTTCCAAGCCGCACTACGATATGGCCCAGTATGTGGCCACCCACCTGCTGAAGATCATCGAGGGAGAAAAGGCCATCCTGCCCCACACGGTGATCGAGCCGAAGCTGGTCCTGCGGAACACCACCCGGCCCAGAACCTGGGACGCGGAGTATAAGTGAAGAAGATTCCTCCCGCCCTCTCCTGCTTGGAGAGGGTGCCGCCGCAGCGGCGGGTGTGGAGGGGACCCCTACAGATGAAAGACGGGCTTCGTTGAAAGGGCAAGTTGATGGATGGTACGTCTGATCCCATTTAGTTTGGCCCGGCCTAATATTTTAGGTGTCCCCTCCACACCCGTCCCGGGCTTCGCCCGGTCCACCCTCTCCAAGCAGGAGAGGGCTTTTCACGCATATTTGCGCAACCGCTTTCTTTTTACAGCGGCTGCGCTTTTCTTGTTTATGTGCATTTTTACTAAATAACAACTGGAAATTTAAGCCAATATTACAACTTGAAAAGGGGATGCCCCTGGAATATAATGAAAACAGGTTGAGAAACCGGTTACGAAACAGGAGGAAAAACGATGAAGCATAGCGAAAAACCGGCCGGTCGCCTCGGGCATACCCTGCGTCGGATGTGGCAGGATAAGCTGCTGTATCTCATGCTGCTGCCCGCCCTTGTTTACTTTGGCATCTTCCGGGTCTGGCCCATTATCAATATGCGTCTGGCCTTTTTTGACTACAAGGCCAGAGGCCCCTGGGTCTTCGCCGGGCTGAAATACTTCAAGACCATCTTCCAGAGCTCTGCTTTTGCCCAGATCCTGCAGAACACGCTGATCATCAGCTTCATGAAGTATGTGCTGCTGTTTCCGGCCTTTGTGATCTTCGCCCTGCTCCTCAACGAGCTCCGGGTGAACTCTTTCCGGAAGTATGTGCAGGTGGTTTCCTATCTGCCTCACTTCCTGTCCTGGGTCGTCATCGCCGGTATCTGGAAATCCTTCCTGGCCCCCAATGCCGACGGCGCACTGAACCTGATCCGTTCCTGGTTCGGCCTGGCCCCGGTGGACCTGCTGACCAGCAAAGGAGCCATCCGCTGGGTGCTCTTCTTCTGCGAGGGCTGGCGGAGCATCGGCTGGGACTCTATCATCTACTTTACCGCCATTATGGGCATCAATCCGGACCTCTACGAGGCCGCCGCCCTGGACGGTGCCAACCGGTGGAACATTGTGGTACATATCATCCTGCCGGCTCTGCTGGTGCCCATGACCACCATGTTCATTCTGAACCTGGGCTTCTTCATGTCCGCCGGTTTCGACCAGGTGTATAACTTCTCCAACAGCGCCGTTCTCAGCGTCATTGACATTCTGGACACCTACATCAACCGGGTGGGTATCGAAAGCGCGCAGTACTCTGTGGCCACTGCAGTGTCCCTGGTGAAGGGCGTGGTGGGCTGCATCCTGGTGCTCATCACCCACGTTACATCCAAGAAGCTGACCGGAGAGGGAGTGTGGTAACATGAATTCCAAGAAAACAAAGCGCCTGGGCCTGTTCCAGATCCTTCTTATGGCAGTGCTGTTTCTGCTGACGCTGACCATGGTGGTGCCGCTGCTGCACATCCTGGCAAGGTCCCTGTCGGATCCCCTGCAGTCCGGCAGCATGAACGGTCTGCAGATCCTGCCCAAGGGCCTGACCTTCATCAACTACCAGGTGCTCTTCAGCAATAAGAATGTGGTGCCCTCCATTTTCAATTCTCTGTTCATCACCCTGGTAGGCACGGCTCTGAACATCCTGCTGACCATTTTGGCGGCCTACGCTCTGACCCGGCCCCAGCTCATCGGCAAGCGAGTGCTGATGGTCTTCTTCATCATCATGATGCTGTTCGACCCGGGCATCGTGCCGGAGTACATGGTGGTAAAGGCGCTGAAGCTCACCGGCTCCCAGTGGTCCATCATCCTGTGCCAGGCTATGAACGTCTATTACCTCATCGTCATGATGCGCTACTTCGAATCCGTGCCGCCTTCCCTCTATGAAGCCGCCCGAATCGACGGCGCCAACCATTTCAGCATTCTCTTCCAGATCGTCTGCCCCCTGGCAAAGGCCGGTGTGGCCACCCTGACCATGTTCTACGGCGTGGCCAGGTGGAACGAATACTACCGTTCCGGTATCTACATCTCCTCCATCAGCAAGGTGCCCCTCCAGGTCATCCTGCGCAAATTCGTGGTGGACGGAGACGTGACCACTCTCATCGGCACCCAGAATCTGTTTGACTACAACGCCCTGGCCCAGCTGGACTACACGGCCCTGCAGTACGCCACCATCATTGTGGCCATCATCCCCATTTTGTTGGTTTATCCGCTGGTACTGAAGTTCTACACCAAGAACGTTATGGCTGGCGGCGTGAAGGAATAACCAAAAATTTCAAACAAACGGAGGAACAAGGAACTATGAAAAAGCACATCTCCCTGCTGTTAGTCCTGGCCATGCTGGTATGCGTATTGGCCGGATGCGGCTCCGGCTCGGCTCCCGCTGAGACCACTGCCGCCGCTGCCCAGGCAGCCGCCACTGCTGCCCCTGCCGGGGAAAGCACCGATTCCGAGGGCTGGCCCGCCATTGGCACCCCCGACGCGCCTGTCACCGTGAAGGTCGTCTGCAAGGACGTTTTCCCCGATGAGGAGGATGTCATCGACCTGGTGGCCGCCATCAACGAGAAAATGGCCGCCCACGGTCAGTACGTGAACGTGGAGTTCGTCGATCCCCCCTCCAGCAGCTATAAGACCGCCATGCCTCTGGCCGTGATGAACGGCGAAGTGGATGCGGACATCATCTACTTCCAGGGCGGCGACGAGGCCGTTTCCGCACAGGGTCTGCTGGAAGACCTGACTCCCTACATTGAAAGCTCCACCTACGTCAAGGGCCTGATGAACGAGACCAACGTAGAAAAGATGAAGAATTATCCCTACCTGCTGTGGCTGGCGCCTCCCCGTGTCTCTACCCCCGGCATCCGGACGGACCTTGCCAAACAGTGTGACAGCTACGAGGCCCTCATTGCCGATCCCACCATTGACAACTACTACGCCTTTATGAAGGAGCTCCAGGACAAGGGCCTGTGCAAGTACGCCCTGACCGCCGACGGCGGCCTGGCCCGTCTGGACAGCATCTTCAACCACGCCTTCGGCGTTACCGGCACCTGCCTGCAGGAAAACGGCAAGTGGATCTTCAGCAAGGCCAGCCAGGCCGAAAAGGCAAAGCTGGAGTTCTACGCCAAGCTCTATGCTGAGGGCCTGCTGGATCCCGATTTCCTGACCAACACCTGGGATGTGATGGAGCAGCGCTGGTATGACGGCGATGCCGCCATCGTCGCCGGTACCGCCGGCGGCACTGTCCAGGTTTACGATACCAAGATGCGGGCCGTCCACGGCGACGATGCCGCTCTGACCATCCTGCCTCCCGCCAAGGGCGTTTCCCAGGCTTACACCTCCATCGATGTGACCAAGGAGTCCCGGGGCTATGGCATCAACGCCGACAGCCAGAACAAGGATGCCGCCTGGGCCGTTCTGGAGTTCATGGCCAGCCCCGAGGGCCGGATCCTGGACAAGGTGGGCGTAGAAGGGAAGGAGTACAACATCGAGGACGGCAAGATCGTCTTCACCGACAAGTTCTCCGGCTGGTGGGCCCGGTTCTGGGATACCACCGACAAGCTGGACCCCGAGACCCCTCTGGCCGAGCCTGTGCTGACTCCTGCTGCCAGCGAATCTCTGGAAATGGTGAACAAGTATTCCGCCATGGATCACAGCCTGCTGATCCCTGAAGAGCTGGCTCCTCAGTGGGACGCTATGACGAACCTCTACAATGAGTATGCCGCTGACATCATCCGGGGTGTGAAGCCCATCGATGCCTTCGATACCTTCGTAGAAGAGTGGAACAACGCCGGCGGCAACGACTTCGACGCGCTGCTGCAGACCACCTTCCAGTAAATCCACCTGCGGAAAGGACAAACATGATTACCAGAGAAGCATTTATTCAGGACCGGGAAAAGGTCTTTGACAAGGTCTACGGCGCCCTCAGCGGTCTGGCCATCGGCGACTCCTTCGGCGATGCCTCCCGGAAGGCCGAAAACCGGGCCGCCTACCAGGTGACCACGGACTTCAACAAGGGGGCCTCCTGGAGCACCGACGACACGGAGTTCGCCCTGCTCACCGCCAAGACCCTGATCCGCTGCCATGGCAAGCTGACCACCGAGGAGTGCGTCAGATCCTGGATGGAAGACGTATGCGTCCAGGACGAGTACAAGCGGGGCGGCGCCAGCGAGATCGAGGCGGCCAACAACCTGCGCAAGGGTCTGCTGCCGCCCTTGACCGGCAAATTCAACGTATTCCATATGAGCGACGGCTCCTCCATGCGCATCGGCCCTGTGGGCATTGTCTGCGCCGGTGATCCGGAGCGGGCCCGGGAAATGGCCCGGATCGAATCCGAGGTCAGCCACTACCGGGACGGCGTTTGGGGCGCCCAGGCTGTGGCTGCCGCCGTGGCCGTGGCCATGGTGGACGGCTCCTTCGACGAGATCATGGACGCTGCCTGGGCTGCCATCCCCGAGGACAGCTGGCTCTACCACAACCTGAAGGGAGCCTTCGAGATCCTGGATCGGAAGGGCAGCCTCCTGGAAGCCTGGATGGAAATTCACGACTACCTGTGGACCACCCAGTGGGCCACTACTGCCGAAGCCATCCCTTCTGCCTTTGTGTGCCTGAAGGCCTGCCACGACGATTTCCGCAAGGGTGTGACCCTGGCCGGAAACTTCGGCCGGGACGCGGATACCATCGGCGCGGTAGCCGGTGTGATCCTGGGCGCCAAGTACGGCGCATCCCAGATGCCCGCCGCCTGGATCGAGAAGACCCGCTATCCCAGCGGCACCTGCCTGAACTTCACCAAGGGCATCGACATCCGGGATTACGCGGAGAAGATCACGGACATCATTCTGGAAGGGTAAACTTAAGTCCCAGCGTTCCCTGCCCTCTCCTGCTTGGAGAGGGCATTTTACTACGAGGTGACAACATGATACTGAAAAAATATGCCACGGCAGGGACGCTGGAATCCAGCGACTGCATGATTTCCGCTGCCCCCAATCCGGATGGGGGCATCTCCATCGACCTGAAAAGCGACGTGCTGGCTCAGTTCGGGGATGCCATTGAGGCCACCATCCTGGAGGTCCTGAAGGAGCTGGAGGTCACGGACGCGGAGATCACGGTGCTGGATCACGGGGCCCTGGACTGCGCCATCCGGGCCCGGACCCTGTGCGCCCTGTGCCGCAGCGCCGAAGTGAAATACGACTGGACCAGGGAGGACAAGTGATATGGGCGACAGCTTGAAGAGAACATCCCTCTATGTAGGCGGTTCCAGCCCCGGAAAGATGCTGGAGGCCCGGTTTTACCACGAGGACTGCGTGGTTTACGACTTGGAGGACTCTGTAGCGGCGGACTCCAAGGATGCTGCCAGGTTCCTGGTCTACGAGGCGGTGCGCTATCATCGGCCTCCCAATAAATATGTATTGATCCGGGTCAACGGCATCTATTCTGAAGAGCTCCCTGAAGACCTGGAAATGGCGGTCAGAGCCCGGCCGGATGCCCTGCGGATCCCAAAGGTAGAGCACCCCGAGGAAGTCGTGAACATCGACCGGGAGATCACCCGCATTGAGAAACAGGCGGGGATCCCTGTGGGGCAGACGGAGCTTTGGTGCAACATCGAGTCCGCCCTGGGAGCCGTCCACGCAAAGGAGATCGCCCTTGCCAGCCCCCGGGTGGTGGCCCTGGCCCTGGGGGCCGAGGACTACTGCGCCAGTATGGGGGCCAAGCGGAGCAAGGATGGATTCGAAATTTTCTATGCCCGGATGCAGGTGCTGGAAGCCTGCCGTTTGGCGGGCATTTCCGCCCAGGATGCGGTATTCAGCGACTTCCGGGATTCGGAAGGCCTGGAGGAGGACCTGAAAACCACCCGGGGGCTGGGCTTTGACGGAAAGACCGTCATCCACCCCAGCCAGATCGACATTGTGAACCGGGCCTTTACCCCCTCGGATAAGGAGATCCGCAATGCCCTGAAAATCGTGGCGGCCCTGGAGCAGGGGGCCAAACATCATACCGGCGTGGTGGTGGTAGACGGCAGCATGGTGGATAAGCCTGTGGAAATTCGGGCGCGGACCGTGCTGGACCAGGCCCGGGCTGCCGGTCTGCTGGGAAAGGAGTGCTTATGAAAAACGCTGTGGGAAGAGAGCTGCCGGAGCGTGTGGGCAGCTATGAAGTGCACCCCTATGCCGGTTTGGGCCGGGAGCAGCACCATCAGGGCACGGTCCAGACCCGGCGGACAGTCCAGCGGGAAAACACCCGGGAACCCAAGCTCCAGAAGGACCTGGTCTCCGCTATCCAGGCTGCAGGGCTGAAGGACGGCATGACCATTTCCTTCCACCATTGCTTCCGGGAGGGGGACTACACCGTAGGCCTGGTGCTGAAGGCCATCCAAAGCCTGGGCATCAAGGACCTCCGTTTTGCCCCCAGCGCCGTGGTGAACATCCGGAACTGCGATCTGCTGGAGTTCCTCCGGGACGGCACCATCACCGCCGTGGAGGCCAGCGGCATTCGGGGCGCTCTGGGTGACGGCCTGCTCAGCGGGGAAGTGACCCTCAGGGAGCCTGTGGTCCTCCGGCCCCATGGCGCACGGCCCCGGGCCGTGGAAGCCGGGGAGCTGCAGATCGATGTGGCCTTCCTGGCCGCCTCGGCGGCGGACGCCTGGGGCAACTGCACAGGGCAGATTGGCGCCAACCCCTGCGGCAGCCTGGGCTATGCCTTTGTGGATGCCCAGCACGCGGGAAAGGTCATTGTCATCACGGACACCCTGGTGGACTACCCCTGCGTGCCAGTGAGCATCAGTCAGCAGTACGTGGATTATGTGGTCACCGTGCCGCAGATCGGGGACCCGGCGAAAATCGGGGCGGGAGCCGCCCGACTTACCAAAAACCCCCGGGATCTGATGATCGCCAAAATGACAGCGGACCTGATCTGCGCCTCGTCCCTGTTCCAAAACGGCTTCTCCTTCCAGACCGGGGTGGGAGCCATCAGCATTGCCTGCACAAACTATCTGGCAGAGAAAATGCGGGAGCGGGGCATTACCGCAAGCTTTGCCCTGGGGGGCATCACCGCCGCCATCATCGACATGTACGATGCCGGGCTGGTCCGGGCTGTGGCCTGCAGCCAGTCCTTTGACGCTGTGGCAGCCAGGGCTATCCCCAGCCGCCCCGGGGTCTACGAGATCGACAACTCGGACTACTCCAACCCCTTCCGCCGGGGCAGCTACCTGGATCACCTGAATTTCGGCGTCCTCAGTGCGCTGGAGGTGGACACGGATTTCAACGTGAATATCCTCACCGGCTCCTCCGGCCAGATGATGGGCGGCCTGGGCGGCGGCCCGGATGTGGCGGAGGGAGCGGACATCTCCATTGTGGTCCTGCCCATTGTCCGGGGCCGGACCCCCTCCGTGGTCAGCCGGGTCTTTACCTGCTGCACCCCGGGAGAAAGCGTGGCCTGCGTGGTGACCCAGGCCGGCATTGCTCTGAACCCCAGGCACCGGAGCTATCCGCAGCTGAAACAGGACCTGGAGAAAGCGGGTATCGAGACCGTCTCCATCCAGTCCTTGCGGGACCTGGCAGAGTCCATCACAGGAGCCCCCAAGCAGATCACGACTACTAACGAAGTCGTCGCTGTGGTAGAGGCCAGAGACGGCACCGTGCTGGATGTGATTCGGAAGATCCGATAGTGCGGGCATTCCAGAAAAAGGAAGAGGGAGCCACCGGCGTGGCTCCCTCAAAAGCATATCGGAATTTACTGCTGCTGTACCTCAAACTTGTACCCGACACCCCAGACGGTTTTCAGGTTCCACTGGTCGGAGACGCCCTCCAGCTTTTCTCTCAGGCGCTTGACGTGGACATCCACCGTGCGGGAGTCGCCGAAGTAGTCAAAGCCCCATACCTCGTCCAGCAGCTGGTTGCGGGTGTAGACCCGGTTGGGGGAGGAGGCCAGATAATAGAGGAGCTCCATCTCCTTGGGAGGCGTGTCCACCTTTTTGCCGTTGACGGTGAGCTCAAAGGCATCCATGTCAATGACCAGCTTGTCAAATACCAGGCGGCGGGCCTTCTTTTCGGCAGTGGCCCCGTTGCTGCGGCGCAGCACCGCTTCGATCCGGGCCAGAACCTCCTTCATTTCGAAGGGCTTGGTGATGTAGTCGTCGGCGCCGTTCTTCAGGCCGGCTACCTTGTCGTCGGTCTCGCCCTTGGCGGTGAGCATGATGACGGGAGTCTGGCTTTCGGCCCGGATGGCCCGGCATACTGCCCAGCCGTCCATAACAGGCATCATGACATCCAGCAGCACCAGGTCCGGCTTGATGGCCCGGAACTTGGCCAGGCCCTGGCCGCCGTCCGCCGCGATGGTCACGGCGTAGCCCTCCTTTTCCAGATACATCTGCAAAAGCTCCGCAATATTCCGGTCGTCCTCTACGATCAATACAGATACTGCCATTGGTGATCCTCTCCTTTTTGCCCCTTGGGGCATTTCTTCTTATTTATCCTCATTATACCGCAAAGCCCAGCAGTATAGTGAATAAATTGTAAAGAGTTCCATGGCAATTTGTGAACAGGGGAAGGATCAGAGCGCCAGACGGATATCTTCCTTTCGGATTTTCTCCCAGCGGAACTCTTCGCAGAGCTCCTTTGCGGAAATGGGTTCGTTTTTTTCCAGCAGCCCGGCACAGTGAGCCAGAGCGCCGATGATTTTCTCCGGGGTGCAGCTCAGCTGCAATGCTCCCAGGTCCATGTCCCGGTCCCGCTTGCTCAGGCGGCGGCCGTCCGGGGCCAGGAGCATGGGCACGTGGGCGTATTCCGGATGGGGGAAGCCGAAGAGCTCCTGCAGGTACATCTGCCGGGGGGCGGAGCTCAAAAGGTCCGAGCCCCGGACCACTTCCGTGACACCGGCTTCTCCGTCGTCCACGGTGACGGCCAGCTGGTAGACATAGACGCCGTCGGCCCGGCGGACCACCATATCCCCGCAGTCTGTGGCCAGGTTACATGTGTAATGCCCCTGAATTTTGTCCTCCACCTGCCAGAGCTTGTCCGGTACTTTGACCCGCCAGGCGGGGGCGCGGTTCATCTGTGCCCGCTGGGCCTCTGTCAGGTCCCGGCAGGTGCCGGGGTAGACATAGGTGCCGTCGCTCAGGTGGGGGGCATTGACGCTGTGGAGCTGGCTGCGGGTGCAGTAGCAGGGGTACAGGAGGTCCTTTCTCTTTAAAATCTCAAAGTAGCGGTCGTAGGTTTCGCTTCTTCGGCTTTGGGCAGGGGTTTCCCTGTCCCAGGTCAGGCCCAGCCACAGCAGGTCCTCCCGGAGAATTTGGGCGTATTCGCTGCTGGTCCGCTGGGTATCCAGGTCCTCCATCCGCAGGACCATTTCTCCATCCCGGGACTTGACGGACAGCCAGGCGAGCATTGCCGAGAACACATTGCCCAGGTGCATCCGTCCCGAGGGGGTGGGGGCGAACCGGCCCACAGGGGTCACCGGATCCATAGATACCACCACCAGAACAGGGCCGCAATGCCCAGAAGCTCCAGGGCAATGGCAAATTTCAGGCCGGTGTAGTGCTTCTTTTCCGGCTTTTGCGGGAAATCGTCTTCCTCTGCTTCCTCCGGTTCCGGCTCCTCGGTCTGCCAGATCAGGGTATCATCGTCGGAATCCGTATAGCTTTTCGACAGGGGTTCCCGGTCGTCCTCGTCCCACTCCGCCGGGGTGCTGTAATCTTCCTCCTGCTCCAGGTCTGCCTCTTCGTCCTGCTCTGCTTCCGCGGCCAGCAGCTCCTGCTGGAGCTTTTCCAATTCCTTTCTGGGATTGTCAAACATAATGGGTCCTCCATAGGGTAAAAACATTTTCCCTATTCTACCCTATTCCAGCGGGAAAGTAAAGGGAAAACCGCCGTTGACAGGGGCGTGGGGAACGTGTATAGTGAAAGAAAAAGAGGAGGAATCAATATGGACTACCGCATTGAACACGACTCCATGGGGGATATGCAGGTCCCCGCGGACAAATACTGGGGGGCCCAGACCCAGCGGTCCCACGAGAATTTCCCCATTGGCGTGGGGCTGGAGACCATGCCGGAGGAGATCATCCACGCCTTCGGCATCCTGAAAAAGGCCGCCGCCCAGGCAAATGCCGAGCTTCGGCCAGAGAAAATGACCCAAAAGAAGCTGGCCGCCATCTCCGATGCGGCAGATGAGGTGATTTCCGGGGCCCTTTCTGACAATTTTCCCCTGGTGGTCTGGCAGACCGGTTCCGGGACCCAGTCCAACATGAACGCCAACGAAGTCATCGCCGGACGGGGCAACGCCATCGCGGGGGAGAAGCTGCTGCACCCCAATGACGACGTGAATATGTCCCAGTCCTCCAACGATACTTTCCCCACAGCTATGCACATTGCCGCGGTGCTGAGCCTGGAGGAACGGGTGATTCCCGCCATCGATGTGCTCACCGCCGCCTTCCAAAGGCTGGAGGAGGAAAATCAAGGCATCGTCAAGTCCGGCCGGACCCACCTGCAGGATGCCACACCCATTGCCTTCTCCCAGGAAATTTCCGGCTGGCGGACCAGCCTGGAGCGGGACAAGGCCTTGATCGCCCTGTCCCTGGACCCTCTGCGGGAGCTGGCCCTGGGCGGCACCGCCGTGGGCACCGGACTCAATGCCCCGAAGGGCTTCGATACCCTGGTGGCTCAGAAAATCACGGACCTCACCGGCAAGCGCTTCGTCACCGCCCCCAATAAGTTCCACGCCCTGACCTCTAAGGACGAGCTGGTCTTCGCCCACGGGGCGTTAAAGGCCCTGGCGGCGGACCTGATGAAGATCGCCAACGACATCCGCTGGCTGGCCTCGGGCCCCCGGGACGGCTTGGGGGAAATTTTCATCCCGGAAAACGAGCCCGGCTCCTCCATCATGCCCGGCAAGGTGAACCCGACCCAATGCGAGGCTGTCACCATGGTGGCGGTCCAGGTCATAGGCAACGATACCGCCGTCTCCATGGCGGCCAGCCAGGGCAACTTCGAGCTGAATGTCTTTATGCCGGTGCTGGCCTATAACTTCCTCCAGTCCGCCCGGCTCCTGGCGGAGGTCATGGTGTCCTTCCACGACCGCTGCGTGGCGGGCATCCGGGCAAACAGAGAGAAAATGGACCACAACCTCCACAATTCCCTCATGCTGGTCACCGCCCTGAATCCCTATATCGGCTACGAAAACGCTGCCAAGACGGCCAAGCTGGCCTATAAAGAGAATATCTCCCTGAAAGAGGCCTGCGTGAGGCTGGGCTTTCTGACGGAAGAGCGGTTTGACGAGGTGTTCCATCCGGAGAAGATGATTTAGGCCTTGAAATTCTATAAAATCTCCGGTATAATGGCCCCAAAAGCGAAAGGAGCTTTTGAACGATGGACAACGAAGAAATCCTCGAGAACGAGGACGAAGAAAGCAGCATTCTGACCCTGACCGACGAAAACGGCGTAGAGACCGATTTTGAATATCTGGACTGCATCCCCTACGAGGGCAAGGAGTACCTGCTTCTGCTGCCCGCCGACGAGGCGGCCACGGATGTGGTGATCCTGGAGGTGGAGCCGGTGGACGAGGAGACGGAAAACTACATCTCCGTTCAGGACGAGGCCATCCTCAACGCGGTCTACGATATTTTCAAAGAGAAGTACAAGGATGTGCTGACCTTCGAGGAGTAAGGAAAGAGCCCGGGAGACGTTGCAAATGCAACGGAATTCCCGGGCTTTTTTATTGTACAATGGTTCTATTCAACGGAAGGAGAAGAAACCATGAAAAAATTGACCGCGTTTGCCTGCCTGCTGGCAATGCTCATTTCTCTGACAGCCTGCGGCGCCGCCTCCGCCCCGGAGACCACCGCCGCTCCGGAGACCACGGCTGCTGCGGAAGCCCCCACCACAGAAGCCACTGAGGCTCCTACGGAAGCCGCCGCCCCTGTCCGCCTGGGCGCCATGACCGGCCCCACCGGCATCGGCATGGTGAAGCTGTTTGACGACACCGACAAGGATCCCGCTTCCCCCTATACTTACACCATCAAGGGTGCCGCCGACGAGCTGACCCCCATGCTCCTTCAGGGAGAGCTGGACATTGTCTCCGTCCCTGCCAACCTGGCCTCTGTCCTCTACAACAAGACTGAGGGCAAGGTGAAGGCTCTGGCCGTCAACGTGCTGGGCGTGCTGTACCTGGCGGAGTACAACTCTGACGAGATCACCTCCGTGGCGGACCTGAAGGGAAAGACCATTTACGCCACCGGCAAGGGTTCTACCCCCGAATATTTCCTGCGCTACATCCTGACACAGAACGGCCTGGACCCGGATACCGATGTGAC
>JBNMHR010000014.1:0-38295 GCA_050872865.1 Faecousia sp.
GCGGGAACGTCGATCTTGGTGTAAGCGGTCGCGCCGGCGTCGCTGGCGTTCCAGTTCGTCTCGACCACGTCCATGCCCTTCTTGGCATAGGAATGCTCAGCGGCGTCCTTCATGTACTTGATGGCCTCGTCCGCGGGCATAACCTTAGCCAGGGAGAAGAAAGCGGACTGGAGGATGGTGTTGGTACGCTTGCCCATGCCCACCTTGATGGCCAGGTCAATGGCATCAATGGTGTACAGCTGAATGTTGTTGTTTGCGATATAACGCTTGGCGGAAGCATCCAGATGATGCTCCAGCTCAGCCAGATCCCACTGGCAGTTGATCAGGAACACGCCGCCGGGCTTGACGTCCTGTACGATCTTAAAGCCCTTGGTGATGTAGGAGGGGTTGTGGCAAGCCACGAAGTCGGCCTTGTTGATGTAGTAGGGGGACTTGATGGGCTTGTCGCCGAAACGCAGGTGGGAAACGGTGACGCCGCCGGTCTTCTTGGAGTCGTACTGGAAGTAAGCCTGTACGTACTTGTCGGTGTGGTCGCCGATGATCTTGATGGAGTTCTTGTTGGCGCCAACGGTGCCGTCGCCGCCCAGGCCCCAGAACTTGCACTCGATGGTACCCTCAGCAGCGGTGTTGGGGGAGACCTTCTCGTCCAGGGACAGGTGAGTCACATCGTCTACGATGCCCACAGTGAACTCGTGCTTGGGGTTCTCCTTGGCCAGCTCTTCGTAAACGGCAAACACGGAAGCGGGATGGGTATCCTTGGAACCCAGGCCGTAACGACCGCCGATCACGGTGACGTCATGACGGCCGGCCTGAGCCAGAGCCATAACAACATCCTGATACAGAGGCTCGCCCTGGGAGCCGGGCTCCTTGGTGCGGTCCAGAACAGCAATCTTCTTGGCGGTAGCAGGGATGGCAGCCAGCAGCTTGTCAGCGCAGAAGGGCCGGAACAGGCGGACCTTGACAACGCCGACCTTCTCACCGTGAGCGTTCAGGTAGTCGATGACTTCCTCGGCCACGTCGTTGATGGAGCCCATAGCCACGATCACGCGATCGGCATCGGGAGCGCCGTAGTAGTTGAACAGCTGATAGTTGGTGCCCAGCTTCTCGTTGACCTTGTTCATGTACTTCTCGACCACTGCGGGCAGGGCGTTGTAGTACTTGTTGGAGGCCTCACGGTGCTGGAAGAAGATGTCGTCGTTCTCGTGAGAACCGCGCATTGCGGGGCGCTCGGGGTTCAGGGAGTGGGCACGGAATGCGTTGACGGCATCCATGTTGACCATATCCTTCAGATCCTCGTAGTCCCAGATAGCGATCTTCTGGATCTCATGAGAGGTACGGAAGCCATCGAAGAAGTTGATGAAGGGCACGCGGCCTTCAATGGCAGCCAGATGCGCAACGGCACCCAGATCCATAACTTCCTGAACGTTGGTCTCACACAGCATGGCGAAACCGGTCTGACGGCAGGCGTAGACGTCGGAGTGGTCACCGAAGATGTTCAGAGCCTGAGCAGCAACGGTACGGGCAGACACGTGGAACACGCAGGGCAGCAGCTCGCCGGCGATCTTGTACATGTTGGGGATCATCAGCAGCAGGCCCTGGGAAGCAGTGTAGGTGGTGGTCAGGGCACCGGCGGCCAGAGAGCCGTGGACGGTACCGGCAGCACCAGCCTCGGACTGCATCTCAACGACCTTTACGGTGTCGCCAAAGATGTTCTTCCGGCCGGCAGCGGCCCACTGGTCAACGTTGTCGGCCATGGGGCTGGAGGGGGTGATGGGGTAAATGCCAGCAACCTCGGTAAAGGCATAGCTGACGTGGGCGGCAGCAGTATTGCCGTCCATGGTTTTAAATTTTCTTGCCAAAATGAAATACCTCCTAAGGAATTCAAGTTTTGCGTGTATATTCTAGCATAACACGTCGGAAAAGTAAAGCCGTAATCAGACATTTTTGTGAAAATTTCACCATAGGTTGGGTTGCGCAGAGAAAAGCGGTATATGAACTCTTAAATAGGGGTATCTGAAAACAAATAGGGATTGTTTTTTGCGAAAAAATGCGGTATGATGGCTTTGGAAAAGCGGAATACATCGGTCCTGCAAAAAAAGAAGGACCGGGGAGGGAGCGCCAATATGATTTGCAGCGTTAAAACCGTGGGGATCCTGGGTATCAAAGGGAGCCTTATCTCCGCAGAGAGCTATATTGCCAACGGCCTTGCCAATTTTGATGTGGTAGGCCTTCCGGATGCGGCGGTAAAGGAGGCCAGGGAACGGGTTCGGGCAGCGGCCAGAAGCAGCGGCCTCCGGTTTCCCTTCGGGCGGATCACCGTAAATCTGGCCCCTGCCAGCCAGAAAAAGACCGGCACCCACTATGACCTTCCTATTCTTTTAAGTATTCTCTGCGCCACCGGAGAGGTCCGTCGGCCAAGGGATGACTGCGCCTTCTTGGGGGAACTGAGCCTGGACGGCCGGATCCGGGCGGTTTCCGGCGTGCTGCCTATGGCGTTGGCCGCCAAACGGGCCGGTATCCAGACGCTGTTTGTTCCGGCGGAAAACGCGGCAGAGGCGACTTTGGCCCGGGGGCCGGCTATTATTCCCCTGGAAAGTGTCTCCCAATTGGTGGAGGGACTCAACGGGTTTAAAGAGCTTCCGGAGGAGCCGATCTGGGTCCCGGAAAAGCGGGAGATCCCGGAACCGGATTTTAAGGATGTATTGGGCCAGGAAAATGTAAAGCGGGCACTGGAGGTTGCTGCGGCAGGCAGCCACAATGTTTTGCTTATTGGCCCTCCAGGTTCTGGCAAAAGTATGCTCAGCAAGCGTCTGCCCTCCATTTTGCCGGATATGACCTGGCGGGAATCTCTGGAGGTCAGCCAGATTTACTCCGTCATGGGGATGCTCAGCGCAAAGGAACCCCTGGTTACTCGGCGCCCCTTCCGAGCACCTCACCATACCATCTCCAATGCGGGCCTGGTGGGCGGCGGCACCAATCCCCGGCCTGGGGAGATCTCTTTAGCCCACAAGGGGGTACTTTTCTTAGATGAACTGCCGGAATTCCGAAAGGACTCCCTGGACCTGATGCGCCAGCCCTTGGAAGACGGAAGGGTCACCATTTCCCGGGTCTCCGGCTCCACGACCTATCCGGCGGAATTCCAAATGGTATGCGCCATGAACCCCTGTAAATGCGGCTGGTACGGAGACCCCAGCGGCCGGTGCCGGTGCAGCCAGCAGTCTGTGGACAATTACCAGAGCCGTATTTCCGGCCCAATGCTGGATCGGATCGATATCATTGTAGAAGTTCCCTCCGTCCACTTTGAGGATCTGCGGACCCGGGCAGAGGCAGAGCCCTCGTCCAGCATCAAGGCCAGGGTCAACGCCGCCCGGGCCATCCAGGTGGCCCGCTACGGAGATTCCAGCAGTATGTGCAACGCCCGCATGGGCCCGGGGGAGCTGCGGGCCTACTGCAATCTTTCTGATGACTGTGCCGCGCTCATGAAAGCGGCTTTTGAAAAGATGGGCCTGACGGCCAGAAGCTACGACCGAATCTTAAAGGTCGCCCGTACCATCGCAGATCTGGACGGCAGCGAGGAGATCCAGGTCCCCCATATCGCGGAAGCTATTCAGTACCGCCTGGCGAAAATTGCCGGGCAGGGATGAAAGAATCAAAACCGCAATTTCTCTCTTGCTTTTGCTGGTATATTTCTGTATAATAGCCGGGAAAATGACATTGCACCTACAGAAAGGATCAAATATGAACGAGATTTTTCTTTTGAAGCTGGGGGAGATCATCCTCAAGGGCTCCAATAAGCGGCAGTTTGAAAATAAGCTCCGGCAGAATATCCGCAGGAGGATGAAGCCCTACGGTAATTTTGATGTGTATATCCTGCAGTCTACGGTATATGTAGAGCCTCAGGACGAGGAAGCGGATGTAGAAGGGGCCTGGGAGGCTTGCAAGAGTGTCTTCGGCGTCAACAGCATCTGCCGGTGCCGTCCCTGTGAAAAGACCATGGATGCCATTTTTAACGCCGTAGAGGAATATCTGGGGGACGACCTGGACTGTGCCAAGTCTTTCAAGGTGGAGTCCAAACGGTCTGATAAACAGTTTCCCATGGGCTCCATCGCCATTTCCCAGGAGATCGGCGGGCGGCTGGCAGAGGCCCATCCCAATGTAGCGGTGGATGTGCACAATCCGGAGTATACCGTATTTGTAGAGGTCCGGGATCTGTCTGCCTATGTGCACGGCCCGGCGCTGCCCGGTGCCGGCGGCCTGCCGACTGGGGTCGGCGGCAGAGCCATGTGCCTGCTGTCCGGCGGCATCGATTCCCCGGTGTCCGCCTACATGATGGCCAAGCGGGGCGTAGAAATCGAGGCGGTCCACTTTTTTTCCTATCCCTATACCTCCCAGCTGGCCAAGGACAAGGTTTTGGAGCTGGCAAGACTGGTGACCCGCTACAGCGGAAAAATGACCGTAAACATCGTTTCCTTTACGGAGATCCAGGAGGCCATTCGGGACAACTGCCCGGAGGAGTACTTTACCCTCATTATGCGCCGCTTCATGATGGAAATTGCCCAGCGTATCGCCCGGGAGGATGGTTGCGGGGCGCTGGTCACCGGCGAAAACCTGGGCCAGGTGGCATCCCAGACCATGGAGGCCATGACCGTTACCGGTGCCGCGGTGGATATGCCCATCTTTATGCCCCTTGTCGGCATGGACAAAGAGGAGATCATTACCATTGCCCGAAAGATCGGTACTCTGGAAACTTCCATCCTGCCCTATGAGGATTGCTGTACCGTCTTTACGCCTAAGCATCCCAAAACCAAGCCCACCCTGGGCCAGGTGCTCCACGCGGAGCGAAATCTGGACCGGGAAGCGCTTATTACGAGAGCCTTGGAATCTGTAGAAAAGGTAAAGGTGGCCTATCATGATGAACCTTTGTTGTGAGGTATTGAGTCGGCTTCAGGGAAGGACGCTGGTCAGCGCTGAAAGCTGTACCGGCGGCGGGATCGGCGCAGCTCTGACTGCCATTCCCGGAAGCTCAGAGGTGTACAAGGGCGGCATTATCAGCTACACCAATTGGGTCAAGGCCAACGTTCTGCAGGTCCCCTGGGGACTGCTGGACTGCTTTGGTGCCGTCTCCGCCCCTGTGGCTAAGGCAATGGCGGAAGGCGCAAGGAAAGTTTTGCAGGCCGATATAGCAGTGTCCGTTACCGGCCTGGCAGGCCCGGGAGGGGACGAATTTGGGAATCCCGTTGGGCTCGTTTTTATCGGCTATAGTGACGCATATAAAACGATCTCCCGAGAATTTCATTTCTCAGGAGATCGGGATGCCGTTCGGGCGCAGGCTGTAGAAGCGGCGCTGGGGCTGGTATTGGAGAATGCGTAAAATGCTTTACTTTACGTAGGTAACGATATTTCCGGTGCGTTCCTTTGGCGTATGCTCCGGCAGTCCGGTTTCGGTATCGGCATAGCCCAGAGCCAACGCGCCGTAGACCCGCTCTTCTTTGCCCATGCCCAGGGAGAAGAGGTACTCGTTGATGGTCTCGTCTTCGTTGAGGCTCCGCAACTGGTTGATCCAGCAGCTGCCCAACTCCAGGGCACTGGCCTCCAGCATCATGTTTTCCAGGGTGCAGCCTGTGTCTGCCAGATTGTTGACGTTATCCATCCGGTTGCACAGAACAATCAGAATGTTGGGGTTATAGTGGAAAGTGTAGCCCTCCGGACGGTCAATGCCAATTTTCCGGTAGCCTTCCCGAACCAGCTGCGCCAGCTTGTCCAGGATCTGCTTGTTCCGAATTACCAAAAAGTGGGTGGCCTGTACGTTTTTTCCGCTGGGGGCGTAAATGCCGGCCTCCAAGACAGCCTCCAGCGCCTCCTGGGGAACGTCCTTCTGCGTAAATTTCCGGGTGCTTCTTCTGGCTTTGATCCAGTTCAGTGTCTGATCCATAGAGATCTTCCTTTCTGATTGTTTTCTTATACTCTACCACAAAACGGCGGTTTCGGCAAACCTATTTCAGATAGTCCGCAGCAAGCGGCCAAATGTCCGTATAATGTGAATAATAGTGCGGCCCGATTGGGAAAGCATTCTGTCAAAGCTGACAAAAAAGAATTTTCCGCTTGCATCCGCAAAAAGGATATGCTATAGTGACCCCATCCAAAAACTGAATATCGTGCGATACGAAGCTGACGGAAAACAGGGCTTTCGGCCCGACCGAAGGAGCAACACTCTCAGGTGCCGCAAAGGAGCGGTAAGACCGCCAGTGGATCGCACTCTGGAGACATCTGATTTTTTTCAGAGGCCGAAGGTGCAAGGGGTGGTATACCACCGAATCTCTCAGGCAAAAGGACAGAGTTTTTTCAGACGGTTTTACCAGGCCGCCCATGTGTTGTTCTTTTACAGGAGTACCCCTTGCGGGTATTCCTGTTTTTTCATTTCTAAGGGAGGAAAGAGATATGAGCGGTTTTTTGAAAATGGTGGAACTGGTCAACGGAAAGGTGAACGGCTTTGTATGGGGCATTCCCATGCTGGTGCTGCTGGTAGGTACGGGCATTCTGATGACCTGCCTGACAAAGTGGTTCCAGGTGAGCCATTTTGCCCACTGGATCAAGCATACCATCGGTGCTATTTTCCTTAATAAGCACGTAACGGCCCATACCGGGAAGGAGGATCGTTCCATCAGCCAGTTCCAGAGCCTGTGTACGGCCCTGGCTGCCACCATCGGCACCGGCAATATTGCGGGCGTGGCCTCTGCCATTGCCTCCGGCGGCCCCGGTGCCATCTTCTGGATGTGGATTGTAGCCATTTTTGGGATGATGACCAACTACTCCGAAAATGTTCTGGGTATCTACTACCGTCGGAAAAATGAGGCAGGGGAGTGGTCCGGCGGCGCTATGTACTACCTGAAGGACGGCCTGGGCAGCTTCAAAGGCTGCAAAAACTTAGGGAAAGTCCTGGCTTTCCTGTTCAGCGTCTTCTGTGTGCTGGCCAGCTTCGGCATTGGCAACATGGGCCAGATCAATTCCATCGCCACCAATATGCAGAGCGCCTTCCACGTCCCCAATTGGGTGACAGGTGTCATTCTGATGATCGTTGCGGCTTTGGTGGTGGTTGGCGGCCTGAAGCGGATCGCCGCCGTTACGGAAAAGCTGGTCCCCGTCATGGCCCTTGTGTATGTGGTCGGGGCTCTGGCGTTGGTTATACTGAATGCCCAGAACATTCTGCCTGCCTTTGCTTCCATCTTTAAGGGTGCATTCGCCATGAAAGCAGTGGGCGGCGGCATCGTGGGCAGCGGCGTCAAGGCGGCAGTGACCTGGGGCATGAAGCGGGGCGTCTTCTCCAACGAGGCGGGCCTGGGCTCCAGCGTGATGGTCCATTCCAATTCCAATGTAAAAGAGCCGGTGGCCCAGGGCATGTGGGGTATTTTCGAGGTGTTTGCCGATACCCTGGTGGTATGCACCCTGACGGCCCTTGCTGTGCTGACCAGCGGCCTGGTGGACCTGAACACCGGTGCTGTGTTGACTACCACAGAGAAGACGGCTATGGTCGCAGAGGCCTTCAGCCTGAAATTCGGCGCCTTCGGTTCCGGCTTTATCGATATTGCCATTCTGCTCTTTGCCTTCTCCACGGTACTGGGCTGGAGCCACTACGGCACCAAGGCCTTTGAGTATCTGTTCGGAACCAAGGCCACCATTGGCTACCGGGTCGTATTTGTGCTGTTTATTGTGGTGGGTGCTACCATGCAGCTGGACCTGGCCTGGGACCTGAGCGATACCTTCAACGGCCTGATGGCCATCCCCAACCTGATTGGCGTTTTGGCTCTCAGCGGCCTGGTCCGCAAAATTACCAAGAATTATGTGGCCAGAAAGATCAAAGGGGAGGATCTGGAGCCCATGTACTCCGCTTTCCCGGACATCCAAAAGGAAGAAGAGGCCCGCATGTAAAATCCGGGATTGCATCTGCTCCTCAATTCTGCTATGATGAAAGCAGGAGGGATCAGAACCCATGAAACGGATCATTACATTATTGTTGGTGTTCGTGTTGACGCTTACGGCTGTGTTCGCTGAAGCCCCGGATGCGCAGGAGACGGAGGAAACAACTGCTCAGACGGAGGAAACCGAAATCGCCTATACGGAAATTTACACGGTAGAGGACCTGATGGGCCTCGCCCAGGACCCCGGTGGGAATTATCGCCTGATGGAGGACCTGGACCTGACGGGAGTCTCCTGGCCCTGTCCGTCCTTTTCCGGCATCTTTGACGGAAATGATCATAGCCTTTTGAATCTATCCATCACTGCCCCGGGAGCGAATCAGGCGGAAGTGCTGGACGGAAACCAAAAGCCCTATGATGCCGTCTTTGCCGGATTCTTTGGAATGCTGGACCGGGCGGAGGTCCGGAACCTGCACCTGGTGAATCTGCACATCCTGGTGGAAACGGACGAGCCTTGTATGGTCGGCGGTGTGGCAGGCTATGCCATGGACAGTACCGTTTATGGCTGCTCCGTCACCGGTCAACTGGAACTCCGGGCTCATGAGGGCATGTTTGGCCTGGCGGGAGTGGTTGGTTACGGCGTAGCTTTGGTAGACCACTGCAACGTAGACGCCACCCTGATCTGCGTAGATACAGATTCGGAAACCTCTGACGAGCAGTTTTTGGGCGGCGTTTTCGGTACCGGCTTCTTCAGCGTAAAGGATACGGAAGTGTGGCTTCAGGCCTATATTTCGGAGCATGGCTTTGTCCACAGCGGCGGCATCGGAGGCATGCTGATGCAGTATCCCATTGGTATGGGCAGGGAAGGCCTGATCCAGGACAACTGGGTGGGCGGAAAGATCACGTTTTTTGAACATAACAAGCTCCGCCGGGCTTACTGCAAGGCAGTTATCGGAGAACTGGTCAAGAACATGAATTACAACCACCGGATCAGCGGAAACACCACCGATGACTTCCAAGGCGAAGAGGTAAAGACCTACGACTGGGAGCTGCGGCCGGAAACCTGCGAAGATCCGGAGTATACCGAAAAGGTAGTCCCTTCCGACTGCAATACTTTCGGCTATACCGAGTATACCTGTACTTCCTGCGGCTATACTTACCGGGATCATTACACCCTGCATAGCCACACGGTAACAAATTGGCAGGTCCTTCGCCCGGCCACGACCACGGAGGAAGGGGAGAGCGAGGGCTTCTGCGATTCCTGCGGCATCCGTCAGACTCGGGTAGATCCCACCTTGCCGGAGCCTACGGAACCGGAGACCACAGCCCCTCCGGAAACGACGCAGCCGGAAACCACCGCACCGGAAACCACGCAGCCGGAGACCACCCAGCCGCCCACTAAGCCGGAAGCCCCGGCGGAAAAGCACACTGGATTCCCGGTATGGACCCGGTGGCTCTGCGGGATCCTGGGGGCAGCCGTTCTTGGCACGGTGATTTTTGTGGTCACAGAGCCCAAAGGAAAGCACTTGAGGAAAGGAAAATGAATCGAACACGGCCGGATCTCCGAACAAGAGATTCCGGCCGTGTTTTTTCATATACGGATATTGAAGCTTTGGTAAAACTGTGCTACAATAGTTCCATAGGGGAGAATTCCCCACTACGGTACAAACAGGAGGTTTCCTTATGAAGCGCATTATTACCATCGGAAGAGAAGTGGGTGCAGGCGGCAGCGATTTGGGCCGTCGGCTGGCACGGGAGCTGGGAATCGCCTATTACGATCGGGACATCATTCTCCGCACGGCCAAGGCCAGCGCCCACCTGACGCCGGAGCAGGTCCGCCAGTGGGACGAAAAGGTCCCTGTGGAGTTTGGCTTTACCCAGAGCCTTTTCAATTTCTACAGCCGTCCATTGAGTGAGGAGCTGTGGAATGCCCAGGTCCGGGCTATCCGGCAGCTTGCGGACAAGGAAAGCTGTGTGATCGTAGGCCGGAATGCCGATTACATCCTAAAGGAATACGACCACTGCCTGCGGGTGTTCGTCCATGCGGACCGCAGCTGGCGGCTGCTGCGGGTCCGGAAGGAAATGCCGGATACCCCCCTGGATGTATTGGAATCCGACATGGATACGGCAGACCGCGCCCGGCGCACTTACTGCGAAAAAATGACAGGAAGAGCCTATGGAGATTGCAGAAATTACGATTTGACTCTGTGCACCAGCACCTTGGGATTTGAGAAGGCATACCAATTGCTCAAGAATGCAGCCGAAATGATGGAATAATTTGGAGAATCCGTAAAATATGGACATTTGTCCTTCTCTTGTGTTGACTTTTCCAGAGTAAAGTGCTAGAATACCTGCAAGATGAACGAGGCAAAGCTGCAAACACCGTCTCGTTTATCGTTGCCGGTTTTCGGCAAGATCCAATTGGCAAACAGAGGAAAGGATGAATGTTATGAAAAAGCTATTTGCACTGTGTTTGGCCCTTGTAATGGTAGTGTCCATGGCTGCCTGCGGCGGTTCCAAGCCCGCCGAGACCCAGGCTCCCGCTGATACCGCTGCTGCGGACACGACTGCTGCCGCCGCTTCCGGAAAGAAGTGGGTCATCGCTACCGACACCGTATTCAAGCCCTTTGAGTATACCGATGCTTCCGGTAACTTTGTGGGCATCGATGTGGACATTGTCGCAGCCATTGCCGCTGACCAGGGCTTTGACTACGAGATGAACAGCCTGGGCTGGGATGCTTCCATCGCCGCCTGCCAGGCCGGCCAGGCTGACGGCATGATCGCCGGTGCCCCCATTACCGACGAGCGGAAGGCCAGCGGCTGGATGTTCTCCGACGGCTACTATACCGCCACCCAGAGCATGACCGTCGCCGCCGATTCCGACATTACCGGCTTTGCCGATCTGAAGGGTAAGGATGTGGCTGTAAAGACCGGCACCCAGGGCGCCAGCTACGCCGAGAGCCTGAAGGATGAGTACGGTTTCAATCTGGTTTACTTCGAGGATTCTCCCACCATGTACCAGGCGGTCATGGGCGGCCAGTGCGTTGCCTGCTTTGAGGATACCCCTATTATGCAGGCCTCCATTAAGGACAACGGCATGGCACTGAAGGTCCTGGAGGATACCGCCAACGCCGGTGGTGACTACGGCTTCGCCATCTTCGATTCCGCCAACCAGGAGCTGCTGGATATGTTCAACGCAGGTCTTGCCAACATCAAGGCCAATGGTACTTACGACCAGATCCTGGCCAAGTATCTGGGTTAACCTGTTTCCTGCCTTAGGGGACGCCTTTAGGCGCCCCCTAAGCTTTTACAAGGGTCGCTGATAAAAGCGGCAGTGCATAGAAGTGCTGTTTTTATGAGCGACTCATAGATAACGATTTGAAGGGAGTCTTTAAGTGTGATACGAATCCTCTCCGTCTATGGCAATTTGCTTTTGCGTGCCATGGGGCAGACATTGCTGCTGGCTTTATGTGGCCTGTTTTTTGCCTGTATTCTGGGCCTGATCTTCGGCCTGCTGAGCGTGGTAAAGGTCCGGGTTTGCAACATAATCTCCACCATTTTTGTAGACCTGATCCGGGGCGTGCCTATGATTGTTTTGGCATTTATGATCTATTTTGGCATTCCTCAGGGCGTCAAGCAGCTGCTTCCCGGCACGAAATTTACATTGACCGCTCTGCAAGCCGGTACCATCGCCCTGGCACTGAACTGCGGCGCCTACATGGCAGAGATCATCCGGGCCGGTATCCAGAGTGTGGACCCCGGCCAGATGGAGGCGGCCCGGTCCTTAGGGCTGCCTTATTGGCGGGGCATGGTCCGCGTGGTGCTGCCCCAGGCCATCCGCACCATGATCCCCAGCATTATCAATCAGTTTATCATTACCCTGAAGGATACCTCCATTCTGTCCGTCATCGGCTTCCCGGAGCTTGTAAATACGGCGAAAAATGTGGTAGCCAATACCATGCAGGCTTTCCAGGTATGGGCCATCGTGGGCGTGATGTATTTGGTGATCATTACCCTGCTGTCCAAGCTTGCAAAGCAGCTGGAAAGGAGACTGAACCGTGGGCGTGAATAAGAACAATGTGAAGATCCATATCTCCCATCTGAAAAAGAACTTCGGCAAGCTGGAGGTCCTGAAGGACGTATCCACCGACGTTTACGAGGGAGAGGTAGTGGTCATCCTGGGCCCCTCCGGCAGCGGCAAGTCTACGCTCCTGCGGTGCCTGAACCGCCTGGAGGAGATCACAGGTGGGGAAGTGGTGGTAGACGGCCACGACCTGACGGACAAGAAGACAAACCTCAACAAGGTCCGGGAAAAGGTTGGCATGGTGTTCCAGCACTTTAACCTTTTTAACAACCTGAACGTTCTGGACAATATGATGTTGGCCCCTACGGAACTGAAAAAGGCCAGTAAGGCAGAAGCCAAGGAAGAGTCCCTGCGCCTACTAGAGCGGGTAGGCCTTTTGGACAAAGCTGCCGCATTCCCGGCCCAGCTTTCCGGCGGCCAGAAGCAGCGGGTAGCCATCGCCCGGGCCCTGGCTATGCATCCGGACATTATGCTTTTCGACGAACCCACCTCCGCCTTGGACCCTGAAATGGTGGGCGAGGTCCTGCAGGTCATGAAGCAGCTGGCAGCCGACGGCATGACCATGGTGGTTGTTACCCACGAAATCGGCTTCGCCAGAGAGGTAGCCACCCGTGTCATCTTCATGGAAGGCGGCTACATCGTAGAAGAGGGCACCCCGGACGAAGTCATCAACCACCCCAAGCAGCCAAGAACTATTGATTTCCTGAGTAAAGTTCTATGAACAAAAGTCATCCCATCCGGTTCAGGTTGGGATGACTTTTTTGTAAAGGCGGTTTCTTTCCTTGCATTCCTTTCAAATGTGACGTATAATAAAAGAACAGATAATCGGAGGAGGAGTAACATATGTGTACGCAAAATCAGGCGATTTCCATATTGCGCGAGGTTTACAATGCCTGTGATCCGATTTTTGGAGCCAATTTAAAGGAAGGCTTTCTATATGGCTCCTATGCCCGCGGCGACTATCACGCGGAATCCGATATTGATATTCTTCTGACGGTTGATATGTCCCCGGAGGATATTTGCAACTATCGAAGAGCGGTTGCTGAAGTCACAAGTGATTTGAGTTTGAAACACGATGTGACTATTTCGGTTGCGGTAAAAGCAAAGCAGCAGTTTGAAAAGTACGCAAAGGATCTACCGTACTACCAAAATGTTTTGAGGGAGGGTATTCGGTATGGAGCTTCCTGAAAAGAAGGCGCTTTCATCGGTACGGTATGAACATGCCCAGGAGTGCTTTGATGCCGCTCAAAATCTGGTCGCAGCGGGACAATATAAAAGTGCTGCCAACAGGCTGTATTACTCTGTTTTTCATGCAATGAGGGCGGTGCTGGCATTTGACGGTATCGATATGAAACACCATAGCGGAATTATTTCTGAATTTCGGAAGAGATATATCAAAACTGACGTATTCGACAAGTCGCTTTCTAATACAATTTCAATGGCCTACGATATGCGTACCGGAAGCGATTACGATGACCACTATATTATCGTAAAAAGCGAAGTCGAGGATTTGATTTCGGATGTGGAATTTTTCTTAAAGCAGGTCAAGCTTTTTATCGATGCAAAATAAGGAACGAAAAAGTCATCCCATCCGGTTTCGGGTTGGGATGATTTTTTTGTAACCTTTCCAACCTCCAATTTGTGTTCTATATGAAAGGCCTTTCAAGTACATAGGAAATTTGGTGAGATCACACATGAAAATGGATACCGGTGTGGTGGTGGAAAAGTACAAGGACAGCCTGTTTTCCGTTGCATTTAATGTCTGTGCCAATGCGGCAGACGCGGAAGATGTTGTTCAGGATACTTTTTTGCAATATCACACAGAAAGCAAACCCTTTGCGGATGAACAGCATATCCGGGCCTGGCTGATCCGGGTGGCTATCAACAAGGCAAAGAATTTAAAGCTGTCCTTTTGGCGGAGAAAAAGCGTGCCTCTGGAAGAGTATATGGAGTGCCTGACCTTTGAAACGCCGGAAGCAGAAAGCCTGTTTGAAGAGGTCATGGGTCTTCCGGAAAAATACCGGGTCGTGCTCCATCTGTTCTACTACGAGGATTATTCCGTAAAAGAGATCGCCGGAATTTTACATCTTTCAGAATCCAACATAAAGGTTCGCTTGTCCAGGGGACGTACACTTTTAAAAGAAAAGCTGCAGGAGGTTTGGAATGATGATGACGAATAAAGAGCTTTACAAGCAGGCATTTGGGACCCTCCATTTCCCGGATACCGCATCCCCAAAACCCATCGGGTGCAAGCAGGGGAAACGCTTCCGGCCATCGAGAAGATTGGTCCTGATATGTACCTGCGTGATTTTGTTGATGGGCCTGACCATGACGGCCTGGGCCTATGGGGACCAGGTGCTTGAACACATTTTCGGCTGGGGGAATAACATGGAGCTTACCACTGGCATGAATGAGGACGGGAATACATTCAGCTGGGTGCTTGTCCATACGGAGGACCTGACAGACCCCGTTCGGTTGGAAGAGGGCCGGATGATCTTCCTGGTAAACGGGGAAGAGCTGGATATTACGGACCAGGTCAGCCAGACAAAGAGCTTCCGCTACGAGTATACAGATGAAGCCGGGAATACCCATCTCTGGCTGGTAGGGCTGAACTCAGAAGAGTTAGCCAATTATGGATATGCGGAGTATATCAAAGATGCGTCCGGCGTTTGGACCTGCGGCTATTCCGCCAGAGTGAATATCGAGGAAGATGGGACCGCAGCTGCCCAATGGCTGGAAATTGCCAAGGGAGAATTGGATATTTCCTGGTAAAATACACCGGTGCATTCCTGCGGCTCTTCTAAATCGATTTCCGGTTGCACGGTTGCCTGCATTCTGCTATACTTAAAACGAGTAAACGTATAAAGGAGAATCGCAATGATTCAGGAAATTGCACCCCATCAGTTAAAAAATCAATATGATCCACGGGCTGTGCCGGAAAGAGAGGACTTTGTGCTCTTTTTCGATGGCGGCAAACTGCTGATGAAGGACGGGAAAGAGCTTTTTCGGGTAAAGGATCTCCCGGAAGACAGTGCATTTACCTACCTGTTTTCTTTGGACGATACCCGATTTTTCCTGCTGAGGGACGACAATACCATTCCGGAAAAGAGTGACTTTATGGATGTGCGGACGCTGCGGGGGGAATCCTGGCTTCCCGGGGAGATCCTCTACGCCATCTTTACGGGAAAGCACCTGTCGGACTGGTACCGGGACACCCGCTTTTGCGGACGCTGCGGCCGGGAAATGACCCACTCCACCAGCGAGCGGGCAATGAAATGCACCTGCGGATATACCGCCTATCCCAGGATCATGCCGGCGGTGATCGTCGGAGTCAAAAACGGGGATTCTATTCTCCTGACGAAATACCGGACAGGCTTTCGGTACAATGCCCTGATCGCCGGATTTACGGAGATTGGAGAGACCGCGGAAGAAACCGTCGCCCGGGAGGTGATGGAGGAAGCCGGTATCCGGGTGAAGAACATCACCTACTACAAGACCCAGCCCTGGGGGATCGCCAATGACCTGCTCATCGGCTACTACTGCGACCTGGACGGGGACCCTACCATCACCATGGACCAAAACGAACTAAAGTACGCCGCCTGGGTCAAGCGGGAGGATATCCAGCTCCAGCCGGACGAAACCAGTCTGACCAACGAAATGATGGCCATGTTCAAGAACGGCACCATTCGATAAGGAATAACCGCAGAAGCCAAAACAGGATTTCTGCGGTATTTCTATGGGCTTAGACATGATAAAAAGCAAATGCAGAAGGAAGGCAGTGTATTGATTAGCATTTTGCATTCAAAAATGCTAAATCCAGTTTATTGATGCTAAAATAGCAGATAATAAAATGGTAAAAAATGGGCATATACAGCCGTAAAAGCAAGGAAAACCGCCTAACTTTTGTACAAGCTAGGCGGTTTTCATGGTGGAGCCGAGGGGAATCGAACCCCTGTCCGAAAGCAACTTGGAAAGAACTTCTCCGGGCGCAGTTTGTTATTTACATTCCCTTATCCCGGCGGGAACAAACACCCTACGGGATTTGGTAGCTTCATAATGCATGGCACGCGCAAAGCTTAGCGTACGCACGGTCTCCACTCAAATCACACCCGAGCCCGGCTCGTGGACCTTCCGGGGCGGATGGGCGCCTAATCAGGCAGCCAGAGCAACAGTGTTGTTGTCAGTTAAATTTAAAAAGTTGCCCGTTTTATCGTGGCCAGGCGCCACGGCCCGCTATTCCAGCCTCACTACCCCCGTCGAAACCAGTACGGCCCCATGGGAGCCTGGGAAGGGGAGACCTTCCCGAGGCGGAAAGATGAAAATCAGAAACGACCGTAGGGATCCGGCAGCTTCTTGGGCTCCGGATAGGTTTCCCCGTGGGTATCTACGGTGATGGACGCGATTTTCTGCTCTGCGATAGGCCGGTCGTTGGGGCCGGTCTTGGTGGAGGCAATGGCGTCCACCACATCCATGCCGGAGGTCACCTTGCCGAAGGCGGCATACTGGCCGTCCAGGTGTTTGGCATCCTCATGCATGATGAAGAACTGGCTGCCGGCGGAGTTGGGGGAGGAGGAACGAGCCATGCTCAGTACACCCCGCTTGTGCTTCAGGTCGTTCTTCACGCCATTGAAGAAGAACTCGCCCTTGATGCAGTAGCCGGGGCCGCCCATGCCGGTACCTTCGGGGCAGCCGCCCTGGATCATAAAGCCGGGGATGACCCGGTGGAAGATCAGACCGTCGTAGTAGTTGTGGTTGCACAGGTCAATGAAATTGTAAACGCTCTGGGGGGCCTTCTCGGGATACAGCTCTCCTTCGATGACGCCGCCGTTTTCCATAGTGATCTTAAAAGTAGGATTCATTGGTTTATCGCTCCTTCATAGCACGTTCAATTTGACGCTTGGCATCCCGCTCCGCGGCGGAGGCCCGCTTGTCATATAGCTTTTTGCCCTTGCACAGGCCGATTTTTACCTTTACCCGGCTGCCCTTGAAATAGACGGATAGGGGGATCAAGGAATATCCGTCCTGCTTGACCTTGCCAAACAGCCGCATGATCTCCCGCTTGTGGAGCAGCAGCCGCCGGGGGCGCTTGGTATCCTTGTTAAAGATATTGCCGTGGTCATAGGGGGAGATGTGCATCTGGTTGAGGATCATCTCGCCATCTTTGATGCCGCACCAGCTGTCTTTCAGGTTCAGAGTGCCTGCCCGAATGGACTTGACCTCCGTTCCGCACAGCTCAATACCGGCCTCCAGCTCCTCCTCCACGAAGTACTCATGATAGGCCTCCCGGTTTCGGGCCATGACCTTGATGCTTTCCTTTTCCAGACTGCTCACCTCTTGCGTACCAATCTACAATACATTATACCAGACTTGTCAAGATGTGTAAACAACTATTTTTCCTCAAAAAGAAAGGCTTCCAGCTGCTGGGGGGTGTCGAAGCTGTAGTCGCAGGCCTGCCGCATTTCCCGGAGGATCCCGGGGCAGTTCTGGCGGCCCCAGGCGGCAAAGGCTACGGGTACCTTCTGCTTTCTGGCCATGGTGCAGCCAAGAAGCATATCGTCTACCACCAGCATTTCCTGGGGCGAAAAGCCGTATTTTTCCATGATGGTGGTAAGGGCGTAGTCACTGGGCTTTCGTTTCTCTTCCGGCAGATCCCAGCCGAAAATTTCATCCGGAAGGATGCCAAAGTTCTTCTGGTAGTCCCGGGTGATGTTTTCATTGCAGGAGTGGGACACCACAAAAATTTTACCGCCCATTTTCCTTTGACGGCGGATGACCCGATCAATGCCGGGGAAGGGAGCAGGGATATGGGTTTTTACATACTCTTTCCAGCCCAGGTATTCGTCCAGAATTTCCTGCTCCGAAAATTGGAAGCGCTGGCGGCACATATCCGCAAAGCCAAGGCGGAAGCAGCCGTCGGCGTACTCCTCGGCAGTTATGGTCTGGCCGGGCCGCATGGCTTTCAGAGTGATCAAAAAATAGGGGAAATTGACGGTAAGCTCACTTTGTACAACGGTGTCATCATGGTCCAGCACCAGGCAGGGATATTTTAGCATGGGAAATCCGCCTCTCGATTTTTTGCTCATTATAGCAGAAGACACAAACAGAGGCAACCAAAAATTTCCATTGCGAAATACAAACAAATGTGCTAGAATAAATTCAGGGAAGGGGGGACCGACATGGAACAGCTGATCCGGTCCGTGGCTGTGATCGCTTTATGGGAGGCGGATGGGACCATGCGGCCGCTGCGTCTGCAACTGGAAGACGGGGGCCAATTTCTGCGGGTGGATATTCAAAAGGTCGTCACCGCAAAGAATTTGCGCAATGCAGGAAGAGAAGAACAGATTTTCGACTGCTTCGGAAAAGTCGGAAACCTGACCTGCCGGGTCGAACTGAAATATTGCATCCAAAGCCATGTTTGGCTGCTGCTGCGGAAGGACTTCTGAAGGGCATTTACTTCCCGCCCTGCTTGATGTATACTAAGTACAAAAGGGAGGAATATCCATGCCAATCGTTACATTCTATTGTGGGGACCCAAAGGATGCACCCAAAACCACTCAGAAAGCCCACTTGGGCGCCAATGCGATCCTGACCTTTGATGGAAAGCTCCTGCTGGAACGGCGGCGGGACGCGGATGTCTGGGGCCTGATTGGCGGCGGCGCCCAAAAGCAGGAGACCGGGCGGCAGGCCCTCGCCCGGGAGGTGTTCGAGGAATTGGGCCTGCGGATCCCACCCGGCGCTTTTCAGAAGTTGAAGGTCTACGATGACCCCGGCCGGATCGCAGCCTATCAGGATGGCAGCATCTGGCGGATGGTGATCGTTCTGTATGGCTATGAATTCGACCGGGAGCCGACGCTGCGTATCAGCAAGGAATCCCGGGAGCTGCGTTTTTTCATGCCGGAAGAAGCTGCAAAACTGGAGATCGCCGTGACCCACCGGGATATTGTAAAGGAATGGTTCCTGGATCCGGCTTTTCAAAATGCCGGAAATGGAACGCATAAACTGTGAAAAATATACAGAAATTCAAATCATGCTTGTATATTCATAATTCTTATGCTATAATACTCCCCAGCGGTGCAGTATTCTAGTCAGCGATGCCGTTTTCCAGGAAGGGCCTAAAAATCCTTTGAAGGGCACATCGGTGAAGTCCCTGGTGTCTGCTTTTTACGCCCAGTTTAGGGTGGATGCTGGGGGTTAAGGATTCCGGGCGCGCTCCAATGGCATGGGGCATACGACCCGTTTTCCGTGGAGACCTGGTCTTGTGCGACGACGATATGAACCCCACGTTGGGGCCCGATCGCGTACGAACCAGGATATGAACCTGCAAGGCAGTGCACAGAATCGTGTGCTGCGTGCAGCGTAGCCTGCCTTGAGTGAATATGCTGGGAAAGAAGAACAGGAGGCCAGCTGCTATGGCCATAGCAGCTGCCGAAATCGCTTCTGGAAACCATATTTGCAAAAGAGGCTAAGACTACGGCGTTCGCTGCAGTGGAAAACACCTAGGCTGTCCTAACGGGGCAGGCGGGGGATTGCAGTACGGACTCAGTGGCAATCGGGTAGATAGGTTGGCGACGCCTATACGGTGGGATCAAATGGAAACGGCCTGTCCGGCAACGGCGGGTTCCTGCCGGGGAAATCCAACCCGACCTAAGCCGTAAGATTTATCCCGCCTGCTGCCGCTTTTTATTCCATTTACGAGGAGAATTTTTGTGTCAAAAACGGAACCGGACAGTATAAAACGGGAGCAGAAAAAAGCTGCCCGATGGGCCCTGACCATTTTCTTGATAACGATCGTCGTTTCTGCCTCCATTAGTTTCTTGTCCGACGAGATCATGTCACGGTCCGGCATTTTTGTTGCCTTTTTGATTTTGTTGGCCATTGTGGTCATCGGTATCGTATTTGATATTGTGGGCGTTGCCGTCACATCGGCGGATGAAAAGCCCTTCCATTCCATGGCTTCCCGCCGGGTGCCCGGCGCCAGGGAGTCTATTATGCTTTTGCGCAACGCCGGAAAGGTCAGCTCTATCTGCAACGATGTGGTAGGCGATATCTGCGGCGTTGTTTCCGGTGCGGCTTCGGCGTCCATTGCGGCCCGGGTACTGGCCATGGGTTCTTTTTCCTGGCCCCAGCTTGTAACACTGGGAATGTCTGCCCTGGTGGCAGGCCTGACCGTCGGCGGTAAGGCCGTAGGAAAAACCGTAGCCATTCAGTCCTGCACGGATATTGTATATCTGGTAGGGAAGATCCTGGCAGCCTTCAAGAGCTGCGGGCAGTGGCTGCGCAAGAAGAAAAAAAGAAAGACGAGTTGATATTACTGTGGGGATTTTACAGGATATTCGCTGCCAAAATGATCTGCTGCGTTTGACAGACCCTCAGCGGGCATGTCTTTGCCGGGAAATTCGTGAATTCCTGATTGAAAATGTTTCCAAGACCGGCGGCCACCTGGCGGGCAACCTGGGTGTGGTGGAGCTGTCGGTTGCCATTGAAACGGTATATAATACGCAAAAGGACCGCCTGGTTTTTGATGTCGGCCATCAGTCTTATGTCCATAAGCTGCTGACAGGACGCCAGGCGGAATTTGCCGGTTTGCGGCAATACGGCGGCATTTCCGGCTTCCCAAAGCCAGAGGAAAGCGAAACGGATGCCTTTGTGGCTGGCCACGCTTCCAGTTCCGTGTCCATTGCTCTGGGCATGGCTCGAGCCAGGACCCTACTAAATCAGGACTACGATGTGGTGGCCCTGGTAGGAGACGGTGCTGCCACCGGAGGTATGATCTATGAGGCACTGAACGACCTGGCTGTCAGCCGGGAACCAATGGTAGTGATCCTGAATGACAACGAAATGTCCATCAGCAAGAGCATCGGCGGCCTGTCCCGGCATCTGGCAAAGGTTCGGTCCAGCCAGAATTATCTTCACGCCAAGCGGTACTATCGGACAGTGCTGAAACGGCTTCCCGGCGGGAACGGGGTCTATCAGTTTACCAGCAAGGTAAAAAATCGGCTGAAGCGTATGATCATGCCGGGGACCCTGTTCGAGAATATGGGCATCACCTACCTGGGTCCTGCGGATGGCCACGACCTGCCCGGGATCATGGCACTGCTAAAATCCGCAAAGGAGATGCGGGAGCCGGTGCTGGTACACGTCATTACCAAAAAGGGCTGCGGCTATCCCCCTGCCCAGGAGGATCCTACCCGGTTCCATGGCATTGGCAAATTTGACCCGGTCACCGGGAAAAGCCTGGGCACCAAGGTTCCCACCTTTTCGGATTCCTTCGGTCAGACCTTGGTAGAGGTTGCCCAGACGGATAGAAGGGTTTGCGCCATTACGGCGGCTATGTCCTCCGGTACCGGCTTGACAGGATTTATGCAGCGTTTCCCGGAACGGACCTTTGATGTGGGCATTGCGGAAGAGCACGCCGTATCCATGGCGGGCGGCCTGGCCAAGCAGGGAATGATCCCGGTGGTGGCGCTTTACTCTACTTTTTTGCAGCGCTCTTACGACCAACTGATGCAGGATGTAGCCTTATCGCACTTGCACGTGGTTCTGGCCATTGACCGGGCAGGATTGGTAGGGGATGACGGCCCCACCCATCACGGGGTGTTTGATGTGGGCTTTCTGCGGCAGATGCCCGGTATGAAAATATTGGCTCCTGCCAGCCTGGTCGAGCAAAAGGAAATGCTCTGCTGGGCCATGGAGCGGTACGATGGGCCGGTGGCGGTCCGCTATCCCCGGGGCGGGGAAGGAAAATGGAATTCTTCTGCCTGGGATCCGGCAAACGTACAGCCGGAGGGAAGCGTATTTTTCCACCGGGAGGGAACGGACGTAACCTTGGTCACCTATGGGACCCTGGTCAACCAGGTCCTGGAAGTAGCAGATCGCTTGAGGGAAGCGGGTGTTTCCGCCGGTGTATTGCGACTGCTGACATTGGATCATTTCCCAATGGAGGAGCTTCTTTCCAAAGTTGCCGGTACAGTCGTCATTGTAGAGGAAGCCTGCACCGGCAGCGGGATCCGGGAGGCCTTTGCCTGGCAGCTGCGGCAGCTGGAGCCGGAAAAGAAGGTATTTGGCATGGATTTGGGGGAGAACTTTGTTCCCCATGGTGCCCAGGAAAAGCTATATGCCCACTGCGGACTGGACGTGGGTTCTATCGTAACATTTACAAAGGAGGTGCTGAGGAGATGAAGGTAAAAAAGCGTTTGGATGTTCTTTTGACGGAACAGGGCTATGCGGAAAATCGGACCAAGGCACAGGCAATCATTATGAGCGGTATTGTCTACGTAGACGGCCAGAAGGCGGATAAACCCGGCACTTCCTATGAAGAGACGGTGTCCATCGAGGTCCGGGGAGCAGCCTGCCCCTATGTGAGCCGGGGCGGCCTGAAGCTGGAAAAGGCCCTGCGGGACTTTGGCGTAAAGCCGGATGGGTACGTATGCAGCGATTCCGGTGCTTCCACCGGTGGATTTACGGACTGCCTGCTGCAGCAGGGGGCTAAGAAGGTATTTGCCATTGATGTAGGCTATGGGCAGCTGGATTGGAAGATCCGCTCCGACCCCAGAGTGGTGGTCATGGAAAAGACCAATATCCGCTACGTGACACCGGAACAGCTGGGAGAGCCCCTGGACCTTTCCGTGGTGGATGTCAGCTTTATTTCCTTAAAAATCGTGCTGCCCGCTATCAAAAATCTGTTAAAGCCCACAGGCCAGGTACTGTGCCTCATCAAGCCTCAGTTTGAGGCAGGTCGGGAAAAAGTAGGGAAAAAGGGTGTGGTTCGGGAAAAGAGCACCCATATCGAGGTCCTGCAGAGTTTTGTAGAGCTGGCCGACAGCCTGAATTTTCGGATCCTGGGCCTGACATTCTCTCCGGTAAAGGGACCGGAAGGAAATATTGAATTTTTGGGTCACCTGACCCTTGCGGATATACCCGGCATTCGGCCGGATGTGGCGGCTGTGGTGGAGCAGGCACATTTAGCGCTTGACAAAGGAGCGGATGTATGAAGAATGTGCTCCTGACGCCCAATCCCTATCGGGACCGAAATTTTGTGACGGTGCGCAATGCCATCCAGATTTTAAAGGATGCCGGAATGCGCCCGACGGTTTGTCTGCCCTTCGAGGTAGACAAAAGCTTTGAGCTCCCAAAGGACATTCGCTTTTCCAGAATGGACCGGGAACTCCAAAATGCAGACGTAGTGGTCTGCTTCGGCGGAGACGGCACCATTCTGCATACAGCCAAGGCAGCTACCAAGCGGGGCATTCCCATTTTGGGCGTCAATATCGGGACCATGGGATTCATGGCGGAGCTGGAAAGTACGGAGCTGCATCGGCTGGCCCAGCTGGCCTCCGGGGACTTCACCCTGGACAACCGTATGATGCTGGATGTGACCGTTCAGCGGGATCGGGACATTATCTTTCATGACATCTGTTTGAATGATGTAGTGGTCACCAAGGGGGCCGTAGCCCGGATCGTCTACCTCAGCGTGGAATGTGACGGCGTGCAGGCCATGACCTGCGGCGGCGACGGCGTGATCGTGGCGACCCCCAGCGGGTCTACCGCGTACAGCCTTTCTGCCGGTGGCCCCATTGTGGAGCCGGATGCCCGGAATATTATCATTACCCCCATCTGTGCCCATGATATGGCCAGCCGCTGCGTGGTGGCCTCCGATCGACGGGTGGTCACGGTGCGGATGGTTCAAAATGCCCGGCGGAACGCCTATCTCTCTGTAGACGGCGGAAAGGCCCTGCGGCTAAACATGGGGGATGTGGCAACGGTTCGCAAATCCCGTCTGGAAACCAAGCTGGTAAAGCTCAGCAACCGCAGCTTTTATGATGTGGTAAATGCCAAATTTCAAAGGAAGTAAGAGGAAGCGTCTATGAAGACCAAACGACAGGCCAAAATCGTAGAGATCATTTCCAATACCAACGTGGAAACCCAGGAACAGCTCCTCAAGGCTTTGGAGGAAGCAGGGTTTACCAGTACTCAGGCAACGATTTCCCGGGATATCAAGGAGCTGCGCATTGTCAAAGAGCTGACAAGCCTGGGCACTTACCGCTACAGCGTATCCGAAAAGGATGCGCCTCCAGCCCTGACGGACCGGCTGAATACCATTTTTCGGGAATGCGTTACCAGCATCGATTATGCGGAAAATATCATTGTGATCCACACCCTGCCCGGAATGGCCGGTGCTGCCGGTTCCGCTTTGGACGCCATGAAGATCAATGTGGTCCTGGGTACCCTGGCCGGAGACGATACAGTCATGGTCGTAATGCGGGACAACAATGCGGCTGCCGCTTTCTGTGGCGAGATCAAAGCGGTGATCCGCTAAAAGGAGTAGACCATTTTGCTGAGCCTTTTGCATATTGAAAACATTGCGGTGATCGAGTGCTCGGATATTTCCTTTGATAAGGGGTTTAATGTGCTTACCGGCGAAACAGGCGCCGGTAAATCTATCGTTATCGATGCCATTTCCGCGATCATGGGAGAGCGGGCCTACCGGGATATGATCCGTACCGGCACCAACAAAGCCTCCGTCCGGGCGGTGTTTACCCAGGTGCCGGAATTATCCTGGTTTCAGGAAAACGGAGTGGAATACGATCCGGAGACGGTCATTCAGCGGGACATTTTTCTGGATGGAAAAAATGTCTGCCGGGTGAATGGAAGCCTGGTCACTGTCAGCATTCTGCATAAGCTGGGCATTCAGCTCATCAATATCCATGGCCAGCATGATTCGGCTTCTCTTTTTGATGAAGAGAACCACCTGAAATTTCTGGATGCCTTTGCTGACAACGAAATATTGCGTCTGGACTATCAGAGTAAATATTCCGCCGTTTCCAAACTGCGCCGGGAAATCGACCGGATGAGCATGGACGAAAGTGAAAAGCTTCGCCGGATGGAGACCCTCAAGTACCAGATCGCCGAAATTGAAAAGGCGGAGCTGCAGCCCGGAGAGGATGAAGAACTGGAGCAGCGCCGGAAGCTGCTGCAAAACTCCGAAAAGCTGTCCCAAGGCCTGGATGAGGCCACGGAAGCGCTTTTGGGCGGAGATGAAAGCGACGGTGCTGCGGCGCTTTTGGCACAGGCTGCCTATGCCCTGTCCAGAATTGCCCGGTACAGCGACGACTATTCCGCATTCCAGGAGCGGCTGACGGACTTAAAGTATCAGGTCCAGGACATTGCGGACGAGGTCCGGGATGCACGGGATGATTTGAGCTATTCCGCCGACGAGCTGGAGACCATTGAATCCAGGCTGGATGTGATCCACCGGCTCCGCCGGAAGTATGGCACGGACTGCCGGGAGATATTAGAATACCTGGACAAAGCGCAAAAAGAGCTGGACGAGATCGAATTTGCGGATGACCGGGTAGAGCAGCTAAAAAAGCAGCTGGCCCAGAAGGAAAATGCTGCCTGGGATGCAGCATTGGCTTTGCGAAAAGACCGGCAGGAAAAGGCGGAAGTAATGTCTCAAAAGATCCTGACGGAGCTCAGCCAGCTGGATATGCCAAAGGTACAGTTTGCCTGCAATTTTCGGGAAACGGAGCTGACGGAAAACGGTGCCGATGCGGTGGCTTTTTATCTTTCCGCCAACGTAGGCGAAGACCTGAAGCCTTTGAGCAAGGTGGCCTCCGGCGGCGAGCTGGCACGGATCATGCTGTCCATGAAGAACGTACTGGCAGAAAAGGATCAAGTCGGGACGCTTATCTTTGACGAAGTGGATACCGGCGTTTCCGGTCGGGCAGCCCAGCGGATTGCGGAAAAGCTGCGTTCTTTGGCACGGCATAAACAGGTGCTTTGCGTGACCCATCTTCCCCAGATGGCGGCACTGGCGGACAACCATATGCTGATTTCCAAAGCAGAACGAAACGGGCGCACTTTTACCACGGTGACCCCCCTGGACAGGGAAGGTCGGAAACAGGAGCTGGCCCGGATCATCGGCGGCACGCACATTACGGAAACCACACTAAAAAGCGCGGAGGAAATGCTGTTCCCAGAAAATCCTTGACAAAGGCTGCCTCTTCTGCTAGAATACCCCCAACAACACAGTGATGGGAACAAGTATGCATGGAGTCCCTTTTCCAGAGAACCGCCGGTTGGTGCGAGGCGGCAAAGGCCAGTGCGGAAAATACCTCCCGGAGTGGCCTTCCTGAACACAAGTAGGGGAGGACGGGTACGCCCGATACAGCGAAGGCCGTTACTTTGACGGCGTGAGGGAGAATGCCGTGAGGGTTCTCCAAACTGAGGTGGTACCGCGAAATTTTTCGCCCTCTGTCCAATGCGGCAGAGGGCGTTTATTTTTTATGGAGGAACGCAAATGAAAGTTTATGATGAACTGGTTGCCCGTGGCCTGATCGCTCAGGTGACCAACGAGGAAGAGATCCGGGAGATGGTAGACAACGGCAAGGCTACCTTCTATATTGGCTTCGACCCTACGGCAGATTCTCTGCACGTGGGCCACTTTATGGCTCTGTGCCTTATGAAGCGGCTGCAGATGGCCGGAAACAAGCCCATCGCTTTGATCGGCGGCGGTACGGCCATGATCGGCGACCCTTCCGGCCGGACCGATATGCGCAGCATGATGACCAAGGAGACCATCGATCACAACTGCGCCTGCTTTAAAAAGCAGATGGAGCGGTTCATTGAGTTCGGCGAAGGCAAGGCCCAGATGGTCAACAATGCAGACTGGCTGCTGAACCTGAACTATATCGATTTCATCCGGGATATCGGCGCCTGTTTCTCCGTAAACAATATGCTCCGTGCCGAGTGCTTCAAGCAGCGGATGGAGAAGGGCCTGAGTTTCCTGGAATTCAACTATATGCCTATGCAGTCCTACGATTTCTACTACCTGTACCAGCACTACGGCTGCAATATGCAGTTCGGCGGCAACGACCAGTGGAGCAATATGCTGGGCGGCACCGAGCTGATCCGCCGGAAGCTGGGCAAGGATGCTCACGCCATGACCATCACGCTGCTCCTGAACTCCGAGGGCAAGAAAATGGGCAAGACGGCCAAGGGCGCCGTGTGGCTGGACCCCAATAAGACCAGCCCCTACGAATTCTACCAGTACTGGCGGAATGTGGACGATGCCGACGTCATGAAGTGCATAAGAATGCTGACCTTCCTGCCCCTGGAGCAGATCGATGAGATGGATACCTGGAAGGATTCCAAGATCAACGAGGCTAAGGAGATCCTGGCCTTTGAGCTGACCAAGCTGGTCCACGGCGAGGAGGAGGCCCAGAAGGCCCAGGCTTCTGCAAAGGCGCTGTTCGTTGGCGGCGGCGACGACGCAAACCTGCCCACCACTGAGATCGGCGAAGAGCAGCTGACCGACGGCCAGATCGGCATTCTCAGCCTGATGGTGGCCTGTAAGCTGGCTTCCTCCAATAAGGAGGCCCGGACGCTGGTACAGCAGGGCGGCGTTCTCGTAAACGACGAGAAGGTCCCGGCTCCTACCTTTGCCGTGACCAAGGAGATGCTTGCCCAGGGCGTGAAGATCCGCAAGGGCAAGAAAATTTTCCACAAGGCAATTTTGAAGTAAAACTACCTGCCGGGGGCCTTTTGGGCCCCCGGTAATGCTTTTATAGAAGCCTTTTCAAAATATCTAACGTTTCTTTAGAAGGTGTGCTCAATGGCAGACGGCAGGTGCCGCAGTCGAAGCCGATCAGGGACATTGCCGCCTTTACCGGAATAGGATTGACCTCTTTGAACAGAGCATCGATCAGCGGAAGCAGCTCCAATTGAAGGGCGCAGGCGGTATCAAAATCTCCGTCCAAAGCGGCGTTCACCATGGCATTGGTCATTTCCGGTTCTACGTTAGAGACAACCGAAATGACGCCCTTTGCCCCCAAAGCAAGGGCCGGTACCGCCAGATCGTCATTGCCGCACCAAACAGAAAAATATTCCGGGCAGACCTTTCGGATTCGGGCAATTTTTCGGATGTCGGAAGATGCCTCTTTCACGCCGGCCATATTGGGAAGCTGGGACAGCTGCCGGTATACTTCTACCGGGACATCGACGCCTGTCCGGCCGGGAACATTGTAGGCAATGACCGGAATATGTACTGCTTGGGCAATGGCGGCATAGTGATCCAAAAGGCCTTGTGGGGTCGTTTTGTTATAATAGGGGCTTACCACCAGTAGCGCATCCGCACCGCAGTCCTCTGCCGCTTTGCTCAGCGCAACGGCGTGGGCAGTGCAGTTGGAGCCGGTGCCTGCAATGAGCAGCATGCCTTCCGGGGCAGTTTCCCGGGCACGGCGGAAAACCGCAAGCTTTTCCACATCGGAAAGGGTAGCGGATTCCCCGGTGGTGCCGCTGAGAACACAGGCGGGAACTCCGGCTTCTGTCTGCCGATGCAGCAGCCGCTCCAAAAGAGGATAGTTGACATTGTCCGATAAAAATGGGGTAATAAGTGCCGTACAGACACCGGTGAACAAAGGCTTTTTCATAAAATAGATCCCTCCCATGCAGTCTATGCTCGATTTGCCCCATTTGCCAGTTGCAAAGGGGTGCAAAATGCGGTATAATGAATAAAATTATGTCTATAGCATTTCGGAGGAAGCAAAAATGAAGACCCATGATTTCTATTATGACCTTCCGGAGGAGCTGATCGCCCAGACCCCTTTGGAAAAGCGGGATACTTCCAGACTGATGACCCTGGACCGGGTTACTGGAGAAGTGGACCACAAACATTTTTATGATATTATTGACTATTTGAACCCCGGGGACTGCCTGGTTATGAACGACTCCCGGGTATTGCCGGCCAGACTCCTGGGCCACCGTCCTACCGGCGGCGCAGTGGAGGTATTGCTGCTGCGGGACCTGGGCAACAAATGCTGGGAATGCCTGTGCAAGCCGGGAAAAAAGATGCAGGTGGGCAATGAGGTGATTTTCGGAAACGGAGAGTTGACCGCCACCGTGAAAGAAGTTCAGGATACCGGAAACCGGGTGGTGGAATTCCATTACGATGGCATCTTCCTGGAGGTATTGGAGCATCTTGGCAAAATGCCGCTGCCGCCCTATATCAAAGAGGAACTCCAGGATCAGGAGCGCTATCAGACGGTTTATTCCCGGGAACTGGGCTCCGCTGCTGCCCCTACTGCCGGACTCCATTTTACCACGGAGCTGCTGGATAGGATCCGGGCCAAAGGGGTCAAGACTGCGTTCGTCACGCTCCATGTAGGCCTGGGCACCTTCCGTCCCGTAAAGGCAGATGATATTCTGGACCATCATATGCATAGTGAACTCTGCATGATGAACGAAGAGACCGCAAAGGTGCTCAATGAAACCAAGGTTTCCGGCGGCCGCATCGTCTGTGTAGGCACTACCTCCTGCCGGACTTTAGAGTCTTTGGTCAATGATGACGGCACTTTTGAAGCAAAATCCCGGTGGACGGATATTTTCATCTATCCGGGCTACACCTTTAAAGCCATGGATGCCCTTATTACCAATTTCCACCTGCCGGAGAGCACTCTTGTGATGCTGGTTTCTGCTTTCGCAGGGCGGGAACATGTTCTGAATGCTTATAAAATTGCCGTGCAGGAGAGGTACCGTTTCTTTAGCTTCGGCGATGCTATGTATATCGGAAACATCCACCAGGGAAAGGAGAATGGACAATGATCGCACCGGTAGATATCACCGGTGTCTGCTTAGAGACACCCAGATTGCTGCTGCGGCCCTGGGAAGACGCGGATTTGCAGGATTTTTATGAGTATGCCAGTGTAGACGGCGTCGGACAGATGGCCGGATGGGCACCCCATAGATCCATAGAGGAATCGAAGAATATTTTAAAGATGTTTATCGAGGGAAAAAAGACCTTCGCAATTGTGGACCGGAAGACGCAAAAGGTCATTGGTTCCATTGGCCTGGAGGAGCGGGATGCCCCCGGAGATCTTCCGGGGCAGGGGAGAGAACTGGGCTATGTTTTGGCTAAGCCCTATTGGGGCCAGGGACTGATGCCGGAGGCCGTTCAAGAAGTGATCCGGTATTGCTTTTCGGTTCTGCATTGGGACTGGCTGACCTGTGCCCATTTCGTATCCAATGGGCAGTCTCGCCGGGTTATTGAGAAGTGCGGCTTTGCCTATCTGAATGACATCCTTTTTGAGACCCGGATCGGCACCGTGGAGCCGACCAAAGAATATATTTTATACAACGATCAAAAGAGGTAATTTATGTTTGAATTATTGAAAACAGAAGGCAAGGCCCGCCGGGGTGTATTTACCTGCGCCCACGGTACGGTCCAAACCCCCGTTTTTATGAATGTAGGTACCCAGGGCGCAATCAAGGGTGCCCTTAGCGCCGAAGATTTAAAAAACATTGGCTGCCAGGTGGAGCTCAGCAATACCTATCATCTGCACCTGCGGCCCACAGATAAGGTGGTTCGGCAAATGGGCGGCCTGCACAAATTTATGACCTGGGACGGCCCCATTCTGACGGATTCCGGCGGATTCCAGGTATTCAGCCTGGCATCTCTGCGGAAAATCAAGGAAGAGGGCGTGTACTTTTCCTCTCATATTGATGGCCACAGGATTTTTATGGGCCCGGAGGAAAGTATGCAGATCCAGTCCAATCTGGGCAGCGATATTTGTATGGCTTTTGACGAATGCATCGAAAATCCATCCCCCAGAGATTATGTTCAAAAAAGCGTTGACCGTACCTACCGTTGGCTGGTCCGGTGCAAAGCGGAAAATGCCCGGCTGAACAGCCTGCCGGAAACCGTCAATCCCCAGCAGATGCTGTGGGGCATCAACCAGGGCGGCACCTATCCTGATATCCGGATCGATCACATGAAGCGGATCGCAGACCTGGACCTGCCCGGTTATGCCATCGGTGGCCTGGCAGTTGGAGAGACCGCCCAGGAGATGTATGACATTATTGAGGCTGTGGAACCTTTTATGCCCAAGGATAAGACCCGGTATCTGATGGGTGTAGGTACACCTACCAATATCATTGAGTCCGTAGCCCGGGGCGTGGATTTCTTTGACTGCGTGATGCCTGCCAGAAATGCCCGCCATGCCAGGCTCTTTACCTGGGAGGGGGCCATCAACCTGAAGAACGCCAAGTATCAGCTGGACGACAGCCCCATCGATCCAAAGTGCGATTGCCCGGTATGCCGCCGCTATACCAAGGCCTATATTCGCCACCTGTTTGTTGCGGAAGAGATGCTGGCTATGCGCCTTTGCGTGATGCATAACCTGTATTTTTACAACAAGCTGATGGAACGGATCCGGCAGGCGCTGGATGAGGGGACCTTCGCTCAGTTCCGGCAGGAGTATTCCGAAAAGCTGGCAAGACGTATTTGATGCGTCAAAAGCGAATAAAAATGTCATAAGGTGAATATTTATAAAAAGTTAAGAATCTTTGCCGAAATATAGAACAGTTTACAGTTGAAAAATATACGAATTTGTGGTATAGTTTTGCTGTATCGTTCTGCTGCCTTCGCGCAGCATTGTGGCATTTCCCAGAGACAGGAGCCTTCACTATGCACATTTTCAAAGACCATATTGTCCGAGCCGCAGCCTTTTTATTGGCCGTTATTTTGCTGGTGCAATATCTGCCCGCCCATGTTCTTGCGGATGACCCTGCGGAACCAAATACAGATTCTTCGCTTTTCCCGGAGCTGGAAGAAGAGCTGGAGCCAACAGAAGAAGAAACCGATCCTGAGGAGCCCCAAGAAGAATCAGAACCTCTTGAAGAAATAGAAAACGACGATGAGTACATTGAAGAAGAGGACAACACCGACGACTATTTCGAGGATGAAGATTTCGGTGATGTGTATTACGCCAGCGGCAGATTCTTCCCGGATTACACGCTGGAGGAATATGGAAGCGTAAGATACGCCTCCGGCACGATTCTGGACAATGGCTGCAGCGTTGTATGCATGGCATCCCTGGCAACCTATATGACGGGCCATCAGTACTATCCGGATGAACTGGCCGGATACTTTGGCAGCAAATGCGATAATAACGTAGAGCGTATCAAGTATATGGCAGAGATGCTGGAGCTTCCCTATACCATGGCCAAGGATTATCGGGATGTATTGGCCGCCTTGGAAGAGGGAAAAGTTGTTATCCAGCTGATGAACAGCAAGTCCCTGTTTACAAAGTCCCAGCATTTTATTCTGATCCGTGGCATGAAAGCCAATGGACTTCTGGATGTTTTTGATCCTTCCCAGAAAAACCGGGATAGCTGGTATCTGCGGGAAAAGCTCTTAAATGGCTTTACCGAGGATGAAATTTGCTGGGGCTATGATGGTGCCTGGATTTTTGACCCTTCTGAAATGCCGGACGATCCTTACATCTATGAGCCGCCGGTCCGCCCCTATGTAGAGCCCCGTTACGAGGGCCTGCAGCTGACGGATGAAGAAACAAAGCTCCTGGCCCAGCTGGTGTGGGTCGAAGCCAGAGGGGAAAGCGACGATGGCCAGCAGGCCATTGCAGAGGTGGTATTGAACCGGTATACTTCTGGCTTGTTTGGAAAGAGCTTGAGTGCGATCATCAACGATGAGGACGCCTTTGTCCAGCGAAAGCTTCTCAAGGCGGCAAAACCTGGTCAGGCCCAGTATGAGGCCATCGACCGGGCATTGTACGGCCCTTATGTACTTCCCAAGGAAGTCCTGTTTTACGGCACGGTCCGGACTACGGATAACGTTTGGGGGAACATCGGCAGGCACATCTTCTGCTACGCGAACGACTATATGGTAGATAAGAGCGACCGAAAGTAAATGACACCCGCAGCGAAAGCTGCGGGTTTTTTGACGGAAAAGTCTTGCTATTTTTGCGTTACCTATGTAAAATAAACGGGTACATAACTGTACGAATCATAGAGAAAAGAATGGATGGAGATTCAATGGAAACCTGGCTTGAAAGTGTATATTCCGATGGCAGTGCGGCCTTTGTCTCGAACCCCACGCCTGCAATTTTTGAAACCGTGACCATCCGGCTCCGGATGTATGCAGATGCCCCTGTAGATTTGGTGGTCCTGCGCAGTACGCCAAACGGCGGGGAAGAAAAGGTGGATATGCACAAGGCGTATACGGAAGGCCCCTTTGTCTACTGGGAGTGCCCCTTGCGGATGGAAGAGAACCGGATGTGCTACCATTTTTACATTGTCAGCGGCCAAAAGATCTATTACTATACCCAAAAGGAAATTACGACATTTTTGCCGGAGCACAGCTACGACTTCCAGCTGGTAGCGGATTACGTCCAGCCTTCCTGGGTAAAGGATGCGGTATTTTACCAGATTTTCCCGGAACGGTTCTGCAACGGAGACCCAAGTAACGATGTGAAGTCCGGAGAGTATACCCAGGATGGGCACCAAAGCATCCATATGGATTCCTGGGATGCAGAGCCTCTGAGCTACGAAGAAGGCCACTGCATGGATTTCTTCGGGGGAGATCTGCAGGGAATCCAGCAGAAGATCCCATATCTGAAGGAACTTGGGGTCACGGCGGTATATCTGAATCCCATTTTCTATGCTACCTCCTGCCACAAGTATGATTGCCTGGATTATTTCCATGTGGATCCCCATTTCGGCGGCGACGAGGCGCTGGCAAACCTGAGTAAAGCTCTCCATGAAAACGGTATGAAGCTGATTTTGGACATTTCCATCAACCATACCGGAACGGCCCACCGCTGGTTCAATCGGGACGGACTGTATTTTGACAAGTCCGAAGGTGCCTATAATAACCCGGATTCTGTAGAGCGCAGCTTCTATTTTTTTGAAAAGGACAACAGCTATCACGGCTGGTGGAATCTGGAGTCTATGCCGACTCTGAACTATACCTCTGACGCACTTCGGGAGGTGGTTTATCGTGGACCGGATTCCGTGCTGAAAAAGTGGCTGAAAGCCCCTTACAATATTGACGGCTGGCGCTTTGATGTAGCGGATGTATTTGGGCGGAACGGAAAGGTCCAGCTGGCCCACGAGCTGTGGCCGGAGATCCGCAAGAGCATTCGGGAAGAAAATCCCCAGGCATATATCCTGGCTGAGGATTGGGGGGACTGCGCCCAGTATCTCCAGGGCAGCGAATGGGACTCTCCTATGAACTACTATGGCTGCGGCCGGACCATCCGGCAGTTCTTCGGAGAGCAGGACCTGTTTATGATGCGGCATCCGGTTTTGAGCCGACTTCCGGGGCTTATGACTGCGGAGGATCTAGAGCACCGGGTCATGCAGCATCTGGCCCGGATGCCCTATGCCCTGTGGCAGAACCAGTTCAACCTCTTCGACAGCCACGATACCAGCCGATTCCACACGGACCCCAAGATCACGGATGCGGACTTCCGGGGGGCTGTGGTGTTCCAGTTCCTGCTGATTGGTGCGCCTTCCATTTACTATGGAGATGAGGCGGATATCGATGGCTTCTATGGCACCAACGAGGGCTGCCGCTACCCCATGCCCTGGAACAAGCCGTTCAAAGAAGGGGAGAAGTACCGGCTCTACCACCGGATGGCCCAGTTGAAAAAAGAGCATCCGGCTCTTTCCGAGGGCGGCATGAAATTCCTGTATGCCGTGGGAGACGTATTCGCCATTGCCCGGTTCTGGAAAGAGGACATTCTGGTGGGCGTGATCTCCAAGAGCGACCGGGAAGAGACTTTCCGTCTGCCTATTGCTGCTGCAGGAGGTACCGAACCGGAGGAAAACCGCGATCTGCTGGGAACGGAGCTCCATTGGGAGAAGGCGGATGCCCACAGCATCTGCTTCCACGCAGCGCCTCACAGCAGCTACCTGTTCCGCTGCAAGAGATAAGTCAGGTATTTGGGACCGGTTGGGAGGGAAAGACTTTCCAGTCCAGATCCCGGAAGGGATACACCCGTTTCCAACCGTCAGATGTCCTTTGCAGACTGCTCCGGTGCTGGGAGAGAAGCTTCACCATGGGATATACATCCACCCATATTTCGCTGTTGCATTCCTTCTGACTTTCGTCAAAAATCAATTCCATACCGAAATGCAGGTGGACAACCTCAATGTTGTTGACATTCTCCCGGTTTGAGTAGCCTGTGCGGCCCATAAAGCCGATCAAATCTCCTGCTTCTACCGTATCCCCTTCGGCAAGACCGGGGGCAAAGGGCTGATCCTTTTGCAGGTGGGCGTAGTAATAGTATCGTTTCCCGTCGAAGGATCGAATGCCTACCCGCCAGCCGCCGTAGCGATTCCAACCCATGGCTTCTACGGTGCCGCCCTCTACGGCTACGATGGGGGTACCCAGGCAGCCCATCAGGTCGTTGCCCAGGTGCTTCCGTTTGAAGCCGAAGGAACGGGCGACCCCAAAATCATCGCAGTGGCTGTATCCGTAGCCGGCGGCAATGGGGGAGAAGGCCTTTAGGCCGTATTGCGGGATGTATTCTCCGTCTTTTAGAATGGCAAAGGAGCCCACCAGTCCCCCATAGGCTGCCTGATAGGCCGTGTGGTAGTAGTCAAAATATTTGCCCAAATCTCCCGCCAATTCTTGCGGGGAACGGTCGCCATTTAGGTCAGCCGCTGCCTTTTTGACGGCGGACAGGGTGCATTTTCCCCCGGTCCGGCACCCGGCCAGGGCCAATATATCTATAAAATCAATGTGCTGTTCCTGGCCTGCGGTTGCAATATCCCGCTTGATGGCGTAGTCCAGAGCTTCGGCCCCAACTTGCAGATCGACCCACCGGATGGGCTCCGCGGAAGCGGGCATAGCAAGCAATAAAAGCAGAGCGCCCAAAAGAAAACACCGTTTCACATCCATCACCTCTTTGATTAGGATGTGAAACGGTGCGTTTTTTATAATGGAAACTCAAACCAAATCTCTGGAAATTTCCTTTGCAATGCGGTAAATATCCTCCATAGAGGTCATGGAAGAAATTTCCTTTTTATAAAATCCACTGTGAGAGACTCCTCGCAGGTACCAGGCAAAGTGCTTCCGGGCCTCCAGGCAGGCGATGTGCTCGCCGTGGTCCTGCTCTGCCAGCTCAAACTGCCGGACGGCTACAGCAATGCGGTCCTTCAAAATGGGCCGCTGGGGCAGGGGAGCGCCTTCCAGGGCGGCCTTTACTTCGGAGAATATCCAGGGGTCTCCAAAGGTGCTTCGCCCGATCATCAGGCCGTCCGCACCGGTCCATTTTTTGCAGCGCAGGGCAGAAGGGCCGTCTACAATATCTCCGTTGGCGATCACGGGGATGGAAAGCTGCTCTTTGACCTTCCGGATGGTATCCCAGTCCGCAACGCCGGAATACAGCTGGCTGCGGGTCCGCCCATGCACCGTCACCATGGCAGCGCCGGAATCCTCCATCCGCTTGGTAAATTCCAGAACGTTGATGCTTCCCTTGTCCCAGCCCAGGCGGCATTTGACGGTTACAGGCACCTGGACGGCTTCACAAACGGCTTTGACGATTTGCCCCGCCAGCTCCGGCGTCCGCATCAGACCGGAGCCGTCGCCGGAATTGGCGATTTTGGGCATGGGGCAGCCCATGTTGATATCGATAAAGTCACAGCCGGAAATTTCCAGAGCCAGCCGGGCCCCTTCGGCCATGGTATCAGGGTCATTGCCGAAAATCTGGGCGCCGCAGATGCTGCCTTCGTTTTTCCGAAGAAGCTTGGCGGTTTTCTTGTCTTTGTAGACAAGCGCCCGGGAGGAGACCATTTCCGTGACGGTCACATCGGCGCCCAGCTCTGCGCAGATGGTGCGGAAGGCCCAGTCGGTCACACCGGCCATGGGGGCCAAAAACAGGGGATTCTCTATGGAGATCGTACCGATTTGCATGAAGTTCTCTCTTTCTGATTTGTTTTAGAATAATATAGTGGCAGCCCAGACGGCCCCGGTCAGAAGAGACCCTACAGCCGCCCAAAAGACACCATAGCGGAAAATACCGCGCTTTTGTTCCGGGCCACCCAGCCGGATGACCTGCTCCGCTTCCTTGACCAAGGCATCCTCACTGATGCCTTCGGAAGCGGCGTTGTCCTTTAAAATAAAAATTGCCTGCTCGAATAATTTGGGATCCGGGCTGTGTACCAGGATCACCTGACGGGAAATACCCTTGACCATACGCTCCTCCTTATTTTGGAAACAAGATATGGCAAGTATTTCCAGAGTACAGCCCCTTTATTCCTGCTCTTTGGGCCGCTTATACCTGCCCTGGGGCTCCCAGGCCTCCAGAGGGTACCGCTGCATCGCCCCAAAGATCCGCTCCTTTAGGTCCGGATAGGTTTTTACCAGCTCGTAGATAAGCTCTTTAACTTCCTCCCGCTTGGTGTGTTTGTCCACCGGGCAGCGATTTTGCAGAACGGGAAGGTCCATCCGCTTGGCAAAGCTGTCTACGGTTTTTTCATGGATGTAGAGCATGGGGCGGATCTGGGTGACGCCGGTCCGGTCCAGGTGGGTCACGGGCTGGAAGCAACTGATCCGGCCCTCATACAAAAGGGACATCAGGAACGTCTCCACCGCATCGTCAAAGTGGTGACCCAGCGCCAGCTTGTTGCAGCCCAAATCCAGCAGAGCCTGGTTGAGAGCCCCCCGACGCATTTTGGAGCACATGGAGCAGGGGTTCTTTTCCTTCCGGTAATCAAAGACAATAGGTCCGATTTCAGTTTTGACAACGGTATAAGGCACCTCCAGCCGCCCGCACATTTCCGCAATGCCGTTGTAGTCCATCCCCAAGCCCATATCGATGGTAATGGCGCAAAGGGAAAAGCTTTTGTTGTGGTAGCCTCTCAGGGTAGCCAGCAGCTCCAGCAGTACCAGGGAATCCTTGCCGCCGGATACGCCTACCGCAATTTTGTCTCCGTCTTCTATCATGTGATAGTCTTCTACGCACCGGCGAACCAGGCCCATAAGTTTCTGCATTTGGGAAATCTCCTTTTAAATTCACGAAAATCGAATGCGAGCATTTGAGAGTATTTGAAAGAATTTAAGAGCATTCAAGAGATTAGATACTGCTACACAAAAATTCTTAAAAATGGTGTTGACAATTGGATTTTTCTGTGGTAAACTCAGCAAGTCGTTTGAAGCTATTGTACTTCAAACATCTGTAAAAGTCAAAATATTTTACCAAAAAATTGGAGGAACCCATATGTCCACTACCCTCGCCAAGAAGGAGACCGTGGTGCGCAATTGGTACATCATCGATGCAGCTGGCAAGCCCCTGGGCCGTACCGCTGTGATCGCTGCTAACCTGCTGCGCGGCAAGCACAAGGTCGATTTCACTCCCAACGTTGACTGCGGTGACAACGTGATCATCATCAACACCGACAAGGCTGTTCTGACCGGTAAGAAGGCAGAGCAGAAGATCTACTACCGTGTATCCGGCTGGATCGGCGGCCTGAAGGAGACCAAGGCTCGTACCATGA
>JBNMHR010000015.1:0-34827 GCA_050872865.1 Faecousia sp.
ACTAATTGGAGGTAACACAGAATGTACGAGAGCAAGAAGAAGTATTTTTACGGCACCGGCCGTCGTAAGTCCAGCGTCGCCCGCGTTCGCGTTTACGAGAACGGCACCGGTTCCATCATTGTCAACGGCCGCGACATCGACGACTACTTTGGTCTGGAGACCCTGAAGCTGGTCGTTCGTCAGCCCCTGGTCACCACCGACCTGCTGGGTAAGGTAGACGTGGTCGTATCCGTCGTCGGCGGCGGCGTTTCCGGCCAGGCTGGCGCTATCCGTCACGGTATTTCCCGCGCCCTGCTGACCGTGAACCCCGAGTACCGCGCTTCTCTGAAGGCCGCTGGCTTCCTGACCCGTGACCCCAGAATGAAGGAAAGAAAGAAGTACGGTTTGAAAGCCGCCCGTCGGGCTCCTCAGTTCAGCAAGCGCTGATTGCCGGAAGTTCTTCTCAAAAATTCATTTACGCCCTCGAAATCCGTCGATTTCGAGGGCGTTTTTGTGCATTTTAAGTTGGACAATTTCTCTATCTGCATTGTAAAGAGCGGATGGGAAAATCGAAGAGTTATTGTTTCTGTATACTCTCTGCAATTTGTATCAGTTCTTCTACAGAATAGTCGGGGCTGATCAGCTGGAAGCAGATGCCTTTTCGGCGGTTCCTTGGACCCAAGCGACCTTCGCTGTTTTTGTGCTGTAGCCAACAACGGCACCTGCGCCGGGGCAGCCCTGGATGGTATAGGTTTCCGCCGGGGTTTCACCGCTAATATACATCTGCGCTACCGCTTCCGGAGACGCTGCATCACTTACATAGCTTTCATAGGTAAAATACAGTTCCTGATTGGTTTGCTTATTATAGTACCACCGGCGGATGTAGGAATACCAGCCACCTCCATCTTCCAGGGGGGAGCCGGTGAAGCTGTCTTCTTCCATTCCGGCGGGTAAAGCGGTAATGCGGTAGTCGCCCAGCTCTTCCAATGCTTTCGCGGCCTTTGGGGCGTTGGTTGGCTCCAGCTCCGGACCGATTCCGACGCTTTTTGCCACTGCGATCAAATCGAGTGTTTCATTGGAAGCGGAGAGACAATACCCGTAGCCTTTTGCCTCGTCTGTCCAGATGATGCTGCTTCCAATCAAGAAGCCGGTGCTCCCATTGATGTCAACTTTCTGAGGAGTCCCCATTCCGTCAAAGGTCCGACTCCATTCACCGAGGCGATAGTAAAACGTGTAGCGCAGAGAATCACCGGATGCATTTCCGTATGTTATATCCTGCTGCCCATAGGCCCTGTCCCCGACGGAGCGTATCGTGTAACCCTCCGGAATAGATTGGGGATAGATGGATTCCCAGCCGTAATAAGCTTCCTGATCTTGGGTGATCTCAATGGAATGATCCGGGCCAATATAATCCTCCAGTGCCGTTTCCAGAGGCGTACCGGGGGCTACACTTTCGGCCATTGCAAGAATGTCCACACTTGTGTCCGGTACAGATAGTAAAGCGTGGAAGCCCTCCTGCGTATTTTCCCAACCGAGGATCCGCAGGCCGGAGCTGGTGGTCATCATCTTTCCGGGCATTCCGCCGACAGTTTCCTCTGTCCATACGCAGGAATCATGGGGCGGATCCAGAACCTCGCCAATTAAGTCTTTCGACGGGGAAACGATATAGGAGATGTTTCCTTCGCTATCGCTGTAGTCAATATGGAGTGTTTCGGTGCCAAAGCTGACCCGGTCGCGTGTATATCTCTCCGGAAGCTGCTGCGGATACCAGGGATCCCAGACAGAACCTTGCTTACATAGGAAGCTAAGGGGGAGAGGCGTTCCAAAGGCGACGCTTTCTGCCATGGTTTGCAAATCAACGTCCGCGTCCGTCGTACAAAGCACTGCGTAGTATGCATCTGCCTCGTTGTGCCAAAAAAGGGACCGTTCCCCAGACTCGGACACCCGCAAGGTACTTTCCCAGCCGGATACCGATATTTCGGTAGCTTCTGCCGCCGGGTCCAGCATGTTGTCAGTTTGGCTGGTGGAAATCAGAAAGGAGATGCTTGTTCCGTCCCCTCTGAGATAGCTGATATTTCGTGTGGTCCGGTCTACGGGATAACCGCCTGCCATAAGGTACCCTGCGGGAGGCTCCTGCGGATAGCAGCTGGTAAAGATGTTCCCGACTTCTGGGTCCTCATTGGTGGAAACGTTAGCGGTAGGGGCATCATACTGTGTGACTTTTGTATGGATCCGTGTGTAAACAACAACCGCACAGCCCACCAAAAGCAATGTCAACGCAATAATTGCGGCAATCAGGAAGAAGCGTTTCTTAGTTATTCCAGGCACTTTGCCTGGAGCCTCCGTCTTTTCCAATCTGCCCGCTTCCAGTCCGCCTATGGCAAGAAACAATATTTCTGTGTTTTTCATAGCGCATACCCCTCCCGGATCAAGTGTGTTTTCAACTTTTTTCGTGTGCGGCTCAGACTTTGGTTTACCGTATCCCGGCGCAGGCCGTAACGGGTGGAAATCATACCGGCGTCCTCCAGGAAGAAGTATCTTCGCAGAAAGATATTCTGGTCCTGCCGGGGGAGGGTGTCCAGGAATTTTCCAATGGTGTGTACCAGTTCCTTTGCGTCCAGCTCCGCGCCGACCTCTTCCTTGGAGCCAACGCATTCCTCCAGCTCCTCCAAAACAAGCTCCATTTCTCCGCTGCCCCGCTTTTGGGCAGTGAGATTGCGCCACCGGGAAAAGGCCAGGTTCCGGGTGATCTTTGCCAGGAACAGCCGCAGCACCGTGGGCCTTTTCGGTGGGATCGTCTGCCAGGCTTTTAAGTAAGTATCGTTTACGGTTTCCTCCGCATCCTCCCGCTGGGGCAGAATGCGGTTTGCCAGCTGAAAGCAGTAAGGGCCATATTTTACTTCCGTACTGATCAGCGCCCGTTCATCCCGGGCAAAATACAGGTCGAGTATTTCTTCATCACACATATGGAATTGATTCCTCCAATCTTTCTAAATGAGGCCTGTACTCTATAAAACGCAAAGTAACATCCCAGGCTGACACAAAACTAGAAAAATTTTCTTGCAATCAAAAATTTGCCTATATATAATGAAGGTACGACCAGTCAGGCTTTGTGGAGGTGCGGGTTTTATGAAAAAATTCAGAACGGTTATTTCTTTGATCGCTATGGTCATTGCCGGGATCGTAGGATTTTTTATTGGGGCGACGGTAAACGAGGCAATGGGTGGAGCGATCCTGTTTTCTATGATAACCGGAATTGCCTGCATTGTCTATACCATTGATAACCAGAGTATTTGATTTAAATTCGGATGGAGTGACAGGTATAAACATACGAGAAATTCACGAAAATAAAAAGCAGTTCCTACAGCTGCTGCTGTTGGCGGATGAGCAGGAGAATATGATCGACCGCTATTTGGAACGGGGAACGATGTATGTGCTTGAGGACGGAGGCGTGAAGGCGGAATGCGTCGTCACCGAAGAGAATGCCGGGGTGCTGGAGCTCAAGAACATTGCCGTCGATCCGGCAGAGCAGGGAAGGGCTACGGAAAGGCACTGGTTGGTTTTCTTGTCCGCAAATATGCCGGAACCTACGACTTTTTGCAGGTGGGCACCGGTGATAGCCCGTTGACCATACCGTTTTATGAAAAGTGCGGATTTGTCCAATCCCATCGGATTCCCAATTTTTTCATCGATCATTATGACCATCCAATTTACGAAGCCGGGGTACAGCTGGTGGATATGGTGTATCTGCAAAAACGGCTGACAAAAGCCAGGAAAGAAGGAGTAATATGAATATTATAAAAATGGAAAAGAACGGCAAAACCTGTGCCGTTGTGCAAAGCGGTAAAAAAGTTATTGCCGATGCGCAGTCTGCGCTGGATCTACTGATGACGGCCAAATACGAAGTGGGGACAAAGAATATCATCATCGCCAAAGAACAGGTGATAGAAGACTTTTTTGTTCTCAGCACCGGCCTGGCAGGGGAGATTTTGCAGAAGTATGTGAACTATGGAGGGCGTATTGCCATTTATGGTGACTTCTCATGTTACACCAGCAAGCCATTAAAGGATTTTATCTATGAGAGCAACAAGGGGAAAGATGTGTTTTTCGTCGGAACCGAAGCGGAAGCGGTTGATATGCTGACACGATGAAAAGATAAGCATACTAAAATTCCCGGATACCGAAGGAACGATCGGTATCCGGGAAAACTTTTTATAGGGGAGGAGAATCAGGCGTTAACTTTCTTCTTCTGGTTGGCGATGGTGGTTACACCTTCGATGGCAAGAACCACTGCCAGAACCACCAGCAGCAGGCCGATAACGACCTGAACGTAGGGGCCCCAGTCAGCACCGCCGGCCAGGATCAGGTTGAACTGCTGCCAGCTGTTGATGAGCAGGGAAGCGATGGTGACGCAGAGCATGAAAGCCATGGGGATCAGGAACATCTTGTTGTCCTTACCGATGTTGCCCAGCCAGGTGGCCACGGCCAGCAGGCCCAGAGCGGCCAGCAGCTGGTTGGCGGAGCCAAACAGGGCCCAGATCTTTCCGTAGCCGTTCAGGCCCAGCAGGATGCCCAGAACCACGGTGATGATGGTGGCAACATAGGGGTTGGCCATGACCTTCTTAAAGCCGGTAACATTCTCGAGGGTCTCGCCCTTGGTGCCGTCAATCCAGAACTCCTGGAACATGAACCGGGCCAGACGGGTAGCGGTATCCAGGGAGGTCAGGCAGAAAGCGGAGTAAGTCAGCACCAGCAGGGTGTACAGGACGTTGAAGACGCTCTCGTTGCCGCCGGCAATCTTAGAAGCCATACCGGCAACACCACCGGCAAAAATGTCGGTAGCACCGGCAGTGTGGCCGGTCTGACGGGCGTAAGCGATGGCAACCAGGGTGATGACAGCCAGGACGCACTCCAGCAGCATGCCGCCGTAGGCGATGGGCTTGGCATCGGTCTCTTTATCCAGCTGCTTGGAGGTGGTGCCGGAGGAAACCAGGGAATGGAAGCCGGAGATAGCGCCGCAGGCGATGGTAGTAAACAGGACAGGGAAGATGGGCTGGGTGATACCGGCGGCATTCTTGCCGTCGCCGATCATGGCAAGACCCACACCGGCAGCATCGGTCATGTTGGGATGGGCGACGATGACGCCAATGGCAGCCACGGCCAGCATGGCGTACAGCAGAAAAGAGGACAGGTAGTCACGGGGCTGCAGCAGGATCCACACGGGGGTAACGGATGCAATGGCAATATACAGGCCCACGATCCACATCCAAGCGGTGTTGGACAGGTAGATGGGATGCCAGTTCATACCGATGGCCATGCACAGGCAGATGGCAATGACACCGGCAATGGTAGAAACGCCCATGGGGGCATTGCGGCGGTAGACCATGAAGCCAAAGGCAATGGCGATGACGATGAACAGCAGGGAAACCATAGCCACGGAAGCGGGGGTAGCGGATGCGGCAACATCCAGCTGGCCATCCACGTACTTGGCGGCGAAGGTACCGGCAACGATGGCTGCGAAAGCGGCAACCACCAGGATCAGGGTCAGGTAAGAGAAGATGATGAACAGGCGCTTTGCCCGCAGGGACATATTGGCGGAGATGATCTCACCAATGGACTTGCCGCCGTGACGGACAGAGGCGAACAGGGCGCCAAAGTCATGGACGCCGCCAAAGAAGATGCCGCCGACCAGGATCCACAGCATGCAGGGCAGCCAGCCGAACATGGCAGCGGAGATGGGGCCGGTAATGGGGCCGGCACCGGCGATAGAGGAGAAGTGGTGGCCCATCAGAACAGGGGCCTTTGCAGGTACGTAGTCAACGCCATCCTCCATGGTGTGGGCAGGAGTGGGTTCGGTGTTTTCACCAACGCCCCACTTCTTGCACAGGTAGCGGCCGTAGAAGATGTAGCCGCAGAGGAGAACGGCGATGCCGATCACGAGAAGTACGAGACCGTTCATAATTTTGTTTGCTCCCTTCTTTTCACTTTTTCCCGGAGGCAAAATTGCGCTACAGATTTTTCCTGGCTCCCCGTCCTGCTGGGTTAGACAAGAAGCTGTTTGTAGATACTTCCATAGCTGCCAAATGATACTCCATCCAGCCGTGGAGCGTCATCAGGTAGTTCTTCCGGAAGCGGGTACGCTTAATGAGCTTTTTCGCCTCCGGGTCGATGGTATCCGCCAGAATGATCAGCGTCACAAAGGAGAACATATGCTCCTTACTGGGCTGAATTCTGGAAAGGCCCTCCTGCCGTGTCAGGGCGATGTGCTTTTCCAGAGTTTTAGCATCCAGATGGTCCGTCACCAGAAAGGTCACATACTCATGCTGCTCTACAGCGGACAGCACATGCTGCCTGGAAAGCAGGTAGTTCTCATCCCGCAGGAAGTAGGTCGCTGCGGCAGGATAAGAAGATCCGGCAATCTCCACATCCCGTTCAATGTCATAAACATGAGAGTACACGTCCAGTAGCTTGTCCAGTCGGTCCTGCAGCGTCAATTCCATGAGTCCATTCCTTTCAAAGGTTCGATCCCTATCTCCATGCATTGGCGAGATAGCAAGTGGAATTATACAACATAATTGTTCTCTTGTGAAGTACATTTGTCCACAAAATGAATAATTCGTGAATTGTTACAAAATTATGTACGATTTAGCAGGCACCATTTGCCAATTTTTGACAGAAAAAATGCAAAAAATTCTTCGAGGAAGGGACGGATGTCCTTCCTCGAAGAAACAAAAGGGGATATAAAAGACGTGAATGTTATTTTGCGGGCTTAAAACTGTCTTTCAGACTGACGGAACGATTGAAGACGAGGTGGTCCTCGGAGGAATCCTTGCTGTCGGGGCAGAAGTAGCCCAGACGCATGAACTGATAGCTTTCGGGGGCCTTGGCATTCTTTAAGGAAGCTTCTACCTTGCAGACCTGAAGCACTTCCAGGGAGTTGGGGTTCAGGCAGGCCAAAAAGTCCTTTCCGGCGGCATCGGGGTCGGGATCGTCAAAGAGGTTGCTGTACTGCCGGACCTCGGCATCAACACAGTTGTTGGCATCTACCCAATGGATGGTAGCGCCCTTGATCTTCCGGCCATCGGCAGGGTCGCCGCCCTTGCTGTCGGGGTCATAGGTGGCCAGGACCTCGGTAACGTTGCCGTTCTCGTCGGTAACGCAGCCGGTGCACTTGATGACATAGGCGCCCTTCAGGCGGCACTCGGGGCCATCGGGATACAGCCGCTTGTACTTGGGAATGGGCTGTGCCAGAAAATCATCCGCTTCGATCCACAGATTTCTGGAGAAGCTGACCTCCCGGGTACCGGCATTTTCGTCATTGGGGTTATTCTCCACAGGGAAGGTCTCGCTCTGGCCCTCGGGATAGTTGGTAATGGTGAGCTTTACGGGCTTCAAAACGGCCATGACCCGCTTGGCGGTCTCGTTCAGGTCTTCCCGCAGGCAGTGCTCCAGGAAAGCAAACTCGATGGTATTGGGGGACTTAGCTACACCCACCCGGTCACAGAAGTTGCGGATGGAGGCAGGAGTATAGCCCCGGCGGCGCAGGCCGCAAAGGGTAGGCATTCTGGGATCGTCCCAGCCGGACACATAGCCGTTTTCCACCAGGGCACGGAGCTTCCGCTTGGAAAGCACCGTGTGGTCGATGCCTAGGCGGGCAAACTCGATCTGCCGGGGATGGTTGGGAACGGACACGTGCTCTACGACCCAATTATAAAGAGGACGGTGGTTCTCAAACTCCAGGGAGCACAGAGAATGGGTGATTCCCTCCAGGGCGTCCTGAATGGGGTGGGCAAAGTCGTACATGGGGTAGATGCACCACTTGTCACCCTGGCGGTGATGGTGCATATGACGGATCCGGTAGATGACCGGGTCCCGCATATTGAAGTTGCCGGAGGCCAGATCGATCTTGGCCCGGAGGGTATACTTATTGTCCTCAAACTCACCGGCACGCATCCGGGCAAACAGGTCCAGGCTCTCCTCAATGGGACGGTCCCGGTAGGGGGAGACAGCAGGGGTGTTCAGGTCGCCCCGATATTCCTTAAACTGTTCCGGAGTCAGCTCACACACATAGGCCAGCCCCTTTTTGATGAGCTCCACGGCGTACTCGTAGTCCTTTTCAAAGTAATCGGAGCCATAGAAGAACCGGTCGCCCCAGTCAAAGCCCAGCCAATGAATATCCTCTTTGATTGCTTCCACAAACTCCACGTCTTCCTTGGTGGGGTTGGTGTCGTCCATACGCAGGTTGCACATACCGCCGAACTTTTCGGCAGTGCCGAAGTCGATGATCAGAGCCTTGCAGTGGCCAATGTGCAGGTAGCCGTTGGGTTCCGGGGGGAAACGGGTGTGTACCGTTTTTCCGGCAAACTGGCCGCCGGGGGCAATATCCTCTTCAATAAAGGCATGGATGAAATTTTTGCTTTCAGTGATCTCAGCCATGTAAAATCCTTCCTCTCTCGTGGTAGGTATACGATAATGCGTTATTATAAACGATTGTCCACGAAAAAGCAACCAAAAACCTGGGAAGAAATGTAATTTTGGCCATATAGCAAAAACAGGATGGACATTTTTTCTAAGGATTATGAAATTATTTCGAATTCTGAGATTTTGTAGTTGTCAATTTGCCTTTTCTACGTTACAATAGGATAGACGATGTGCCGGGGCGTAGTTTCCGGACAGGGGAGGGGGCCTTTTCCAAAGTGCCCTTTCAAGATAGAAGGAGTGAACGAAATTGTCTCAGATCAAATACAAACGGATCCTTTTGAAACTCAGCGGTGAGGCTCTGGCCGGTGATCAGCACCGGGGCCTTGACTATAGCGTGATCCATCCCGTATGTGAGGCCATCAAGCAGTGCCATGAAATGGGCGTGCAGATTGGCCTGGTCATCGGCGGCGGCAACTTCTGGCGCGGCGTGAAGGACGGCGCGGATAAAATGCAGCGGTCCCACGGCGATGCCATGGGCATGTTGGCAACGGTTATGAACTGCATTGCCATGGCCGATGCCCTGGAACAGCACGGCGTGCCCGCCCGGGTACTCAGCGCCGTGGAAATGAATAAGTTTGCCGAATACTTTACAAGAGACACCGCCGACCGTTACCTCAACGAGGGCAAGGTGGTCCTGTTCGCCGCCGGTACCGGCAATCCCTATTTCTCTACCGACACCGGCGCTGTGCTCCGGGGCGTGGAGATCGAGGCGGATGCTATTCTGATGGCGAAGAATGTTGACGGCATCTATTCCGCAGACCCCAATGTGGATCCTACCGCTGTCAAGTTTGACGAGCTGACCTATGATGAGGTTCTGGCCCGCCACCTGAAAGCCACCGACACCACCGCCATGACGCTGGCTATGGATAATCATATGACGCTGGTGTGCTTCGCCCTGAAAGACCCCCAGAATATCCTCCGCGTTGCCTGCGGAGAGAAAATTGGAACCATTGTGAAGGAGGACTAACCCATGAGCGTAGATTTTAAGGAATATTCCAGAAAGATGGACCGGACCCTGGAGCACCTGGGAGAGGATTTTGACGCCGTTCGTGCCGGACGGGCCAATTCCAAGGTTCTGGACCGCATCACCGTAGAATACTATGGCAGCGAGACCCCCCTCAACGGCGTTGCCACCATTTCTTCCCCCGATGCCCGTACCCTGGTGATCACCCCCTGGGATACGAAGCTTCTGAAGGAGATCCAGAAGGCGATCCAGATGTCCGACCTGGGCATCAACCCCCAGAATGACGGCCGTGTGATCCGTCTGGTGTTCCCCCAGCTGACGGAGGAGCGTCGTAAGGATCTCAGCAAGCAGGTCAAGAAGTATGCCGAGGATGCCAAGGTGGCCATGCGGAACATCCGCCGTGAGGGCATGGATTACGTGAAGAAGCTGAAGAAGAACAGTGAAATCACCGAAGACGACCAGAAGAAGGCGGAAAAGGACCTGCAGGATATGCTGGATAAGTATATCAAGAAGGTGGATGCCGCTCTGGCAGAAAAAGATAAAGAACTAATGTCCATCTGATCCTTTATTCCCTCCGGGGCTATCCCCCGGAGGGAAAGAATGCTATGAAGAAAGAGGTGCTTTTATGGCACTTTCGGAAGTCAATACCCCGGCGCCTCCCCGGCATATTGCCATTATTATGGACGGCAACGGCCGCTGGGCGAAAAAGAGGGGCCTTCCCAGAACAGCCGGGCACAGTGCCGGAGCAGAAGCCTTCCGCCGGATCGCAAATTACTGCCGGACTCTGGGCGTAGAATATCTGACGGTTTATGCCTTTTCAACGGAAAACTGGAAGCGCTCTCAGGAGGAAGTTGGCGGCATTATGCTGCTGCTGCGCCGGTACCTGGAGGAGGCCATCCGGGATATGGAAAAGAACAAGGTCCGGTTCCGCTTTTTCGGAGACCTGTCCCGGCTGTCCCCTCAGCTACAAAAACTGTGTCACGATGCGGAAAACCGGTCTGTAGACTATGATGTACAGGTGAATTTCTGCCTGAATTACGGCGGCCGGGACGAGATCGTCCGGGCAGCCCGCAGCTTTGCTCAAGAGGTAGCAGAAGGGAAGCGGAAGCCCGAGGAGCTGACGGAGGACCTGTTCTCCAGCTACCTCTATTCTGCGGGAGTCCCGGATCCGGAGCTCATTATCCGTCCTTCCGGAGAACTGCGGACCAGTAATTTCCTGCCTTGGCAGTCTGCTTATTCCGAATACGTGTTCATGGATGTTCTCTGGCCGGATTTTGGACCGGAGGACCTGGACAAAGCCATTGCGGAATACCATCAGCGGAACCGCCGCTTTGGGGGAGCCTGATCCATGAAAAAGCGTATCATCACAGCGGCCATCGGCATTCCGGTGCTCCTGCTGTTGCTGCTGGTCCTGCCGGAAATTGCCGCCACCGTGGTTTTTGGCCTATTGCTGGCTGTTGGTGTCTATGAATTCCTGTACCGCACGGAGCTGGTAAGGCGGCCCAGAATGGTGGCATACAGCGCCATCGCTGCCTTTATGCTTTCCGTTTGGAGCTACTATGGCGGGCTTACATCTTTTTTGATGCTGGGCCTCATTGTATTTTTCATGCTCCTGTTTTCGGAAGTCATGATGGATCATGTAAAGGTGCCGGTAGAGTCCATCGGCTTGTGTACATTGGGCGGTTTTGTAATTCCGCTGCTTTTAAGCTCTCTGATCCGTATTCTGATGGGCACCAATGGCCGATATGTGGTTCTGGTCCCCTTTGTCATTGCGTTCCTTTCGGATGCAGGTGGTTATTTTATTGGCCTGCGCTTTGGCCGGCACAAGCTGGCGCCGGTGATCAGCCCCAAGAAAACCCTGGAGGGCGTCTTGGGCGGCCTGGGTTTTTCTTTGGTCGGCATGATCGTCTATTGCCTGGTTCTGCAGCTGGCGCTGAAATTCCGGGTAAACTATGGTGCGGCAGTCCTTTATGCACTGGCAGGCTCCGGCTGCGGCGTGATGGGAGATCTGTGTTTCTCTGTGGTAAAGCGTCAGACCGGCATTAAGGATTACGGAAACCTTTTACCAGGCCATGGCGGCTTCCTGGACCGGTTTGATTCTCTGGTTCTGGTAGCGCCGTTTGTGGAAGCAATGCTTCTTATTTTACCTTTGGCGGTGTAAATCATGGTAAATTGTATCAGTATTTTAGGTTCTACCGGCTCCATCGGGCGGCAAAGTCTGGATGTGGTCCGGATGCACCCCCAGATCCGGGTGGGTGCATTAACAGCCGGTGGAAATGTAGAACGGATCGCCCAGCAGTGCCGGGAGTTCCGGCCAAAACTGGCGGTCATGGCAACGGAGGAGGGCGCAAAAGCCCTTCAGGAGGCGATTGCAGGACTTCCTACCCAGGTCCTTTGGGGAGAAGAAGGGCTGATCGCCGCGGCAACCCTGCCGGAGGCGGACTGTGTTATTACAGCCGTAGTGGGGATGCTGGGCTTAAAGCCTACTCTGGCGGCCATTCGGGCCAAGAAGCGGATCGGTCTTGCCAACAAAGAGACTCTTGTCTGTGCCGGTGAACTGGTCATGGCGGAGGCAAAGGAGTATGGTGCGGAAATCGTGCCGGTTGATTCGGAGCATTCTGCCATTTTCCAGTGCCTCATGGGCTGTAAGGACAGGGGAGAGATCAAGAGACTGATTTTGACCTGTTCCGGTGGCCCCTTCTTCGGCATGGATAAGGAAGCGCTGACCCACGTGACCAAGGATGATGCTCTGAAGCATCCCAACTGGAAAATGGGCCCCAAAATCACGGTAGACTGTGCCACGCTGATGAATAAGGGCCTGGAGGTCATCGAGGCCATGCGGCTGTACAACCTGCCCCTGGAAAAAGTGGATGTACTCATTCATCGCCAGAGCATCGTGCACAGTCTGGTAGAATTCTGCGACGGTGCCGTTATGGCCCAGCTGGGTACCCCGGATATGCGCTTGCCCATTCAGCTGGCTATGACCTATCCGGAACGGCAGCCTTCCCCGGTGGATCGGCTGGACTTAGCGACCTGCGGGAACCTAAGCTTCTGCCACCCGGATATGGAAAATTTCCCCTGCCTGGCTCTGGCAAGAGACTGCGCCAAGCGGGGCGGCAATGCCTGCGCTGCCATGAACGGTGCCAACGAAGAGGCTGTTGCCATGTTCCTGCGGGATGAAATTGGCTTCTACGACATTTACCGTCTGGTCAGTCAGGCGGTAGAGCAGGTGCCCTTCCTGGAAAAGCCCACTCTGGAAGATATTCTGGAAACGGACCGCCTGGCCCGTCAGGCTGTGATCCAAAACGTCCGCCGGTGAGTATCCGGCGGTCCTTCTTTCGAGGAGATTTATGAGTTATCTTTTTGCGATCCTACTTTTTAGCTTTTTGATTTTTATCCATGAGCTTGGCCACTTTACGGCGGCAAAGATTTTTGGCGTCCAGGTCAATGAATTTTCCCTGTTTATGGGTCCTGCCATTTTCCAAAAGCAGATCGGACAGACGGTTTATTCCATCCGCTGTATCCCCATCGGTGGCTTCTGTGCCATGGAAGGGGAGGATGCGGAGGAACCTTCCGACAACCCCCACGCCTTTCCCAATGCGGTTTGGTGGAAGAAAACCGTTATTTTGGTTGCCGGTGCGTTTATGAACTTCGTAGCCGGTGTGATCCTGATGGCTGTTTTCTTTGCACCGGATAAGCAGTTCGTGATTCCTGTGGTATCGGAAGCAGATCCTAAGTGCTATTTTGCTGGGGAACAGGGTATCCAGGCAGGGGACCGGCTGGTATCCGTAGATGGAGAACCCATCTACGTCAGCAGCGATTTTAATATGATCCTTTCTCTAAAGGGCGGCGAGACCCATGATCTTGTGGTAGAGCGGGACGGCAAGAAGGTGACCTTGAAGAACCTGGACATGCGGAAACAGGATTTCCCCAATGAGGATGGCACGGTTACCCAGCGCTACGGTTTTTCCTTTACCATCCAGGAGGCCACTCTGGCCGCAAAGCTGAGCTACACCTGGAACAGCACCATCGACTGCGTGCGTATGGTCCGGCTGTCGCTGCAGATGCTGCTATCCGGTCAGGCAGGGGTAAAGGATGTATCAGGCCCCGTGGGGATCGTGCAGCAAATGGCTACCGTTGCGGATGAATCTTCCAACGCCTATTATGCCTTCCTGAATCTTATTTATTTTGGCGGATTCATTGCCATCAATTTGGCAGTCATGAATATGTTGCCCCTGCCCGCTCTGGATGGAGGCCGGGTCGTGGGAGTTTTGCTGACTGCTGCCTATGAAGGCATTACCAAAAAGAAACCAAATCCCAAAATCGAAGGCTATATCCATGGGGCGGGTATGATCCTATTGATGATCCTCATGGTGCTGCTCTTGTTCAAAGATATTATTTTTGCCATAAAGGGGTAGAGAAAGATGACGAGAAAAATCATGGTTGGCAATGTCCCCATCGGCGGTGGCTCGGATGTGGTCATTCAGTCCATGCTCAATACCAAGACGACGGATGTAGAAGGCTCTCTGGCCCAAATCCGCTCTCTGGCTGCTGCCGGCTGCCAAATTGCCCGGCTGGCCGTGCCCAATATGGAAGCTGCCCGGGGCTTTGCGGAGATCTGTAAGGAAAGTGTTCTGCCGCTGGTTGCGGATATCCACTTTGACTACAAGCTGGCCATTGCCGCAGCAGAGGGCGGCGCCAGCAAAATTCGGATCAACCCCGGCAATATCGGCGGAGAGGATCGGGTAAAAGCGGTGGTGGATGTGTGTAAGGATAAACACATTCCCATCCGGATCGGTGTCAACGGTGGCAGCCTGGAAAAGGATCTGCTGGAAAAATATGGGCATCCTACCGCGGAAGCTCTGGTGGAAAGTGCTTTTGGCCATCTGGAGCTGCTGGAAAAATTTGGATTCTATGATACCTGCGTATCTATGAAGTCTTCCCATGTGCCCACCATGGTGGCTGCTGCCCGGCTGTTCCGGGGCAAATGTGACTACCCCCTGCACATTGGCGTAACGGAGACCGGCCCTGTGCGGCAAGGCCTGATCAAGTCTGCTATGGGCATCGGAAGCCTGCTGCTGGACGGCATTGGCGACACTCTGCGGGTAAGCCTGACGGACGATCCCGTGGAAGAGGTGTATGCTGCCAAGGACATTCTAAAGGCCGCCGGACTGCGCAAGGATGGCGTGGACATCATTTCCTGCCCCACCTGCGGACGGACACGCATCGATCTGATCGGCCTGGTGAACCAGGTGGATGCCGCCCTGAAGGACTGCAAAAAGCCCATTACCGTTGCCGTTATGGGCTGCATCGTCAACGGCCCCGGCGAAGCCCGGGAGGCGGATATTGGCATTGCCGGAGGCGATGGCTGGGGTATGATTTTTGAAAAAGGAGTACAGATGGCAAAGCTTCCGTATGACGAGCTTCTGCCGGAGCTGCTCCGCAGAATAGAGAAAATGGACGTATGATGGATGCAATTCCCATTTTGAATATGTTCCCGGACTATGTGCCGCCTGAGGAGATCGCAGCCGCCCTCTCTCAGGCGGCCATTGTTGCTGCCGATTTGGACCCAAAAACCAAGTCCGTAGAGGTAGCCGCCCACTCCGAACACTACATCCCCAGGCGTTTTACCGAAAAAGCCCGGCAGGACATCGCGGCCCTCTATGACCTGCGGAACCTGGAGATCACCATAACTCACCCTGCATCTCAGCTTACCAAAATCGAACCGCAGGAGATCCGGGACCTTTTTGTAGAGCGGGATTCCATGACCCGGGGTTCCCTGGCCGGGGCCAAATGGACCTGGGAAGGGGAGAAGCTGACCATTTCCCTGGTGGCGAACGGGAAAGCGGCCATTGAAAAGCTGATTCCCCAGGTGGAAGAGGTCCTGCGGGCCCGTTTCGCGACCCCGGTCTCCATCACCGTGGAATCCGGCAATGAGTTGACCGGTCAGGCCCTTTTCGATGCTATGGAAAAAATGCGGATGGAGACTCTGTTTGCCCTGCCAAACGCCTCCGGAAAAGCAAAATATACCCCCCAGGAGGAGAAAAAGCCTCAGGACAGCGAAACCTTCTACGGGAAGCCCTTCCGTGGTCCTGCGGTGCCAATGAAGGACCTGAATATGGATATGGGTACCATCATTGTGGAAGGCAAGGTTTTTGCCATCGAGCACAAGGAGCTGACAAAGCGCAACGCCTGGGTGGTCAAATTCGACATGACGGACAATACCAACTCCATTCGTGTCACCCGTTTTATGGAGGCCAAGGAAGCAAAGCCTATCATCGACAACGTGCAGCTGGGAGGCGTTCTGCGGGTCCAGGGCAAGCTGATTGAGGACCGGTTTGAAAACGATATGGTATTGAAGCCCTACGCCATGATGCCCGGCAGCCTGCCCAAACGGAAGGATACCTCCGAAGTCGGCAAGCGGGTGGAACTGCATCTGCATACCACCATGAGCAACATGGATGCCCTGACGGATACTGCGGCGGTAGTTAAGCAGGCGGCGGCCTGGGGACATAAAGCCATTGCCATTACAGACCACGGCGTTGCCCAGTCCTTCCCGGATGCCATGAAGGCCGCAGCCAAGGCGAAGGTGGCCGGAACGGACGAGAATATTAAAATTCTCTATGGTGTAGAAGGCTATTACGTCAACGATGTGGATGACCGAATCGTGGTCCATGGAGACAAGGATATGCCCTTTGATGGGGAATATGTGGCCTTTGACCTGGAAACCACCGGCCTTAGCTCCCAAAATGACAGCATTATTGAGATCGGTGCCGTCGTTATGAAGCAGGGAAAGGAGCTGGATCGATTCCAGACCTTCGTGGATCCCCACCGCACATTGGAGAAGAAGATTATCGAGCTGACCGGTATTACGGATGAAATGCTCCAGGGGGCTCCCTCTATTGAGGAGGTCCTGCCAAAGTTCGTGGATTTCGTGGGAGACCGGGTCCTGGTTGCCCACAATTCGGATTTTGATACCGGTTTTATCCGGGCAGCCTGCGCAAGGCAGGGGATCCCCTATGGCTTTACAGCGGCGGACACCCTGATCCTTTCCCAAAATATGCTGCCCCAACTGAACAAATTCAAGCTGGATATTGTGTCCAACGCCTTGAGCCTGCCGGACTTCCAGCACCACCGGGCAGCGGACGATGCCGTGACCTGCGGCCTTATTATGCATACGCTGATGGGGCGGATGGAAGAAGAACTGGACATTCACCGGCTGCAGCAGGTCAATGAGCAAATGACCAAGCTCCGGGCTAAGGGCCGGATCACGGACCGTCACGCAAGGCATATCATTGTGCTGGCGAAAAATCAGGTTGGTCTGCGGAACCTGTATCATCTGATTTCCGATTCCAACCTGAAATACTTCAAGCGGGTACCCCGGATGCCCAAATCCGAGTTGCTGCGGCTCCGGGAGGGCCTGATCATCGGTTCTGCCTGTGAAGCCGGCGAGTTGTTCCAGGCGATTGTAGACGGGAAAAGCGAGGATGAACTGAAGCGTATTGCGTCCTTCTATGATTTTCTGGAAATTCAGCCCTTGGCAAACAACATGTTTATGCTGGCGAAAGGCATCGCCAGGGATGAAGAGCAGCTGCGGGAATACAACCGTACCATTGTCCGCCTGGGCGAAAGCCTGGGCAAAATGGTGGTTGCTACGGGAGACGTTCACTTCCTGAATCCGGAGGATGAGATCTTCCGCCACATCCTTTTGGCCACTAAGGGCTTTGAGGATGCGGACAAGCCCACCCCTCTCTATTTCCGGACCACAGACGATATGCTGGCAGAGTTCAGCTATCTGGGGGAGGAAAAGGCACTGGAAGTGGTGGTGACCAATCCCAACCTGATTGCGGATATGTGCGAGACCCTTCGCCCGGTGCCGCACAATCTGTTTGCCCCCAAAATCGAAAACTCCGTGGAGGACCTGAAATCTCTGGTATACGGTAAGCTTCACAGACTTTACGGAGAAAATCCCCCGGAGCTCATTTCCAAGCGTGTGGAAACAGAGCTGCATGACATTATTTCCTGCCACTACGATGTGATCTATATGTCCGCCCAGAAGCTGGTGCAGAACTCCCTGGAGCATGGATATCTGGTTGGTTCCCGTGGTTCCGTAGGCTCTTCCATTGTGGCCTATATGTCCGGCATCACAGAGGTAAACTCCTTTCCGCCCCATTACCGCTGCCCCAATCCGGAGTGTAAGTACACCACCTTTGATGTTCCCAAGGGCTATGGCTGCGGCGCAGACCTGCCGGATGCGGTGTGCCCAAAGTGCGGCAGCAAGTTCGACAAGGACGGCTTTAATATCCCCTTTGAGACCTTCCTGGGCTTCGGCGGCGATAAGGTACCGGATATCGACCTGAACTTCTCCGGTGAATACCAGTCCAAGGCCCACGCCTACTGCGTGGAAATGTTTGGAAAATCCCACGTTTTCCGGGCGGGAACCATTGGTACTGTGGCAGAAAAGACGGCTTTCGGCTATGTAAAAAAATACCTGGCAGAGCGGGGGAAAACCGCCAGCCGGGCAGAGGAAGCCCGCCTGGCCGCCGGATGCGTCGGTGTGCGCCGGACCACGGGCCAGCACCCCGGCGGTCTGGTAGTCATTCCCCAGGAAAATGAGATCTGGGATTTCTGCCCGGTCCAGCACCCGGCAGACGATCCCAACGCAGACCAGATCACCACCCACTTTGAATATCACTCCATGGAAGAAAACCTGCTGAAGCTGGATATGCTGGGCCACGATGACCCCACCATGATCCGGATGATGGAGGATATGACCGGCGTGGATGCCAAAACCATTCCTCTGGACGACAAGCGGACCATGTCCATTTTCACCTCCTCCAAAGAGCTGGGCTATGAAAACGACAAGATCCTTGGCCCTACCGGTGCCGTGGCCATTCCGGAGTTCAATACCCGGTTTACCCGCGGGATGCTGATGGATACCATGCCGGAACGGTTTGATACCCTTCTGCGTCTTTCCGGCTTCTCCCATGGTACGGACGTGTGGCTGGGCAACGCAAAGGACCTGATCACCTCGAAGACCGCCACCGTAGACCAAGCCATCGGCTGCCGTGATGACATTATGCTGTATCTCATTTCCTGCGGGATGCCGGAAAAACGGTCCTTTAAGATCATGGAAGCCGTCCGAAAGGGCAGAGGCCTGCCGGAAGGGGCAGAAGAAGAGATGAAGGCTGCCGGAGTGCCGGATTGGTACATTGGCTCCTGTAAGAAGATCAAGTACCTGTTCCCCAAAGCCCATGCCGTAGCCTATGTTATGATGGCCTTCCGGATCGCCTGGTTCAAGGTGTATCACCCGTTGGCGTTCTATTCGGCCTACTTCTATCGCCGCAGCCAGAAGGGCGGTTTTGACGCCGTGCTTATGACCCAAGGGAAGGAATCCATCATGGCCAATATGGATGCCATTGAGAACAATGAAAACGCCTCCGATAAGGATGAAGACCTGCTGACCACCATGGAGGTGGTGTACGAATACTACCTGCGGGGCTTTACCTTTGCGCCCATCGACATCTATAAGAGCCACGCTACCAAATTTCTGATCGAAGACGGAAAGATTTTGCCGCCCTTCGTGGCCATTTCCGGACTGGGCGAAAATGCCGCCTGGGACCTGATGCGGGGCAGGGAAGGGAAGACTTTCCTTTCCATCGAGGAAGTGGCTGCCGCCTGTCCGAAGGTATCCAAGACCCACATCCAGATGCTGAAGGATGCCGGTGCCTTCGGAAGCTTGCCGGACACCAGCCAGATCAGCCTGTTTTAGAATAGTGCTTGCAAAAGTCTCCTGTATATGTTATAATTTTGTATAATTCACACAAAGGAGAACGCATTATGCAACAAACGGAAAAGCAATATCATATTCATTGCACGGAAGGCGATGTTGGCCGCTACGTATTTCTGCCCGGTGACCCGGGACGCTGCGAAGCCATTGCCGCTTACTTTGATAACCCCGTCCATATCGGCATGAACCGGGAGTATAATATTTATACTGGCACCATTCTAGGGGAAAAGGTCTCTGTCTGCTCCACCGGCATCGGCGGCCCCTCTGCGGTCATTGCGCTGGAGGAGCTAAGCAATATCGGCGCGGATACCTTCCTTCGGGTAGGCACCTGCGGCGGCATCGACCTGGAGGTCTGCCCCGGGGATGTGGTGGTTGCAAGCGGTGCCATCCGGTTTGAGCATACCTCTTTGGAATATGCTCCTATCGAGTACCCCGCTGTTCCGGATTTCGATGTGACCATGGCCCTGCGGGACGCCAGCCGGGAGTTGGGCTACCGGACCCATGTGGGTGTGGTCCAGTGCAAGGATTCCTTCTATGGCCAGCACAGCCCGGAGAAGAGCCCTGTGTACTACGACCTCCTGCAAAAGTGGGAAAGCTGGAAGCGCCTTGGCGTCAAGGCCAGCGAAATGGAATCCGCAGCCCTCTTTGTAGCTGCCAACGCCCGCCACGTCCGCTGCGGCAGCTGCTTCCACGCCGTGTGGAACCAGGAGCGGGAGAAGGCCGGTATGTTCATGCCCATGACCGAGGATACCTCCGGTGCCATCAAGGTCGGCATCGAAGCCGTCAAAAAGCTGATTTTGGCGGATAGAGCCGCAAAGTAACAAAAGCGGGGCTGCTCACCTGAGCAGCCCCGTATGAAAACTCCGGCTTGACAATCCACAAAAGGAATGTTATATTGAGTCCCGATGGAGAGATGTCCGAGCGGTTTAAGGAGCCAGTCTTGAAAACTGGTGATGCGGCAACGCACCGTGGGTTCGAATCCCACTCTCTCCGCCACAACAAGTTACCCGTGAAAGTTCGTCTTTCACGGGTATTTTACTGTAATCATCCAATAAATACGGAAAATAATTTAGATTTCTCTGATTTCCGCAGAACGCATTAGCACCATTATTAGCACGATTTTACCGCCAAAAGCACCCATTTTCTAATCAAAATTGCCATGAATTTGCCATAAGCCACTTTCCTAAAAAGTTCCGAAAACCCACAAAAACGGGGAACCAGGCCGAAACCCAGTTCCCCCAAATCCTTATTTTTCCAGCACCGCCAAACGCTCTTCCAACCCGGATACAGCCCCCCGCAAATCCGCCAGCGCAGTGGCAAGTGCCCCCAGGCTTTCCCGCTGTGTCGAAAGCTCCTGCATAATAGCGCCATTCGTCTGGGATAGATCATTCAAAGCCTGTCCCAGCCTTGTTTCCAAATTGGAAATGCTGGTTGACTGCTCCTTCAGCGCATCGTCCGTCCGGTCAAGCCGCTGCTCGGCAGATGTAGAAAAATGTTCCAGGGAAGAAAGCCCATTCTGCACCGTCCCCAGTCCATTGGAAAGCCCGTCCAGCCTCCCGGATACAATTTGGGTGATCTCCTTCAGAGCATCACTCAATCTCTGGATTTCCTCGGACGATAATTCCCCGGACGCTTTCAGCTGTGGGAGTACCCCGTCAAGCCGGTATTTCTGCTCCAAAGAGGCGGGAGTCCGTGCCCCCTGCCTGTCCTGTTTACTTAGTGCCATAAATTCACCACCATGTCACCATTCCCTGATCGTCGATTTTATACCCCAGTTCACCCAAAATCTTCACAAAGGACTCCCGGGAAATACTGTCGTTTTCGTCCAACCACTGGACGATCTCGTAGCTGTTCCGGTTGTTGCTGGGGTACTGCATCTTCATAAGGATTTTCTTTTCAATATCCGGAATGTCCAGCCGGTCCACAAAGGCCTGGACCTTTTTGAACTTGGTGCCCCGGATGGGGTTCCCGTCTGCATCCTTGTCAGCCCGGAGAGTTTTCAGAACGCTGGCATACTCCGCAAACCGCTCATAGCCGAAGACGGCCCGGGCAGTCTCGATCACATCATCCGCCGTGGAGTCCTTGTCATACCCTGCGGCCACATAGTAGAAATCATCGTACATTTGCCGGTGATTCCAGTATTCCGCCGGAGAAATGCCCAGGCCTTTGGTAACGGCTTGTTCCTGCTTATAGAACCAGTTGTCCGTGCCGTCCTTTTTCGTGGGCGTGATTTCAAACCAGCGTTCCTCCCCGGTGGTGGAGTCCTTGCCGTAATTGTAGCGGTTCCCTCCGGCTTCCGCATAAACGCCGGTGATCTTCATCTGGTTTGCAGCTTCCAGGGCCTCCCGTTCCAGATCGTTGATTTGCCGTTTCAATTCTTTGTTCTGGGCAAATTTTTCACTGTCCAAAAGGCCGCTGCCCTGGATTCCCCGCTGCTGCTTCATGAGCTTGGAGACCTTCACGTTGTAGCCAATCAGGACGCTGCTCAGCAGCTTATCTTCCATGGTAGCGCCCTCTTCCTGGGCCTTGACTTCCGCCGCTTCCAGAGCCTCGTAGAAGTCGCCGGTCACCCGATTGTTGAGTACAACATCCGTGGTAAACCGGTCCCGCAGGGGTGCCATGACCTTTGCCACGGGGTTATCGTAAGGGCTTTCCGCTTTCGGAGTCAGGAAGGGGAGAACCGTGTCACCCAGAACGCCGGAATACTGGTTCAAAAGGTAGTTGATCTTCTTCGGGCTGTAGTTCAGCTTTTCACCCAGCCAGATACTCAAAAGGTCCGTCTTTTCGTCGTACTGTTCGGCAGCGGGCAGGTCCTTCAACCGGTAGGGCACAATGTCTTCCCCAAACCAGGATTTGTTATCGAGTACCTGTTTGATGGGCGCAATAACATTGTCATTCCAAGGATTGTTGGGCGCAACGTTTTCAACACAGAACCGGAGGAAGGTTTTCCAGTCCGCCGCATCGTCTCCCTTGGAAGCCTTTGCCACCTGCTCCATGGCGTACTGTATCACAGCGTTTGTCCGGCCCTTCGGAATACGCACATAGGTGCCATCCGCAAATTTGAAGGGGAGATAGTAGTTCTCCTTCACATAGTCCGGCAGCTCGTCGTAATCGTCGTCGTCCTTATGGAACATGGCAGCGGCAACAACAGGAGGCACACCGGCTACCAGACAGCGGGTGATTAGGCCAAGCCAGCCTTTCAAACCGTTCATTTTTGCATGGTTAATATCTCTTGCAATTTGCATAGCGCCCTGCATAGAGGCATTGAAAAACGTGCAGCCGTTCCGATCAATGAATTTGGAAACATCACCGCCAGCAGAGAAATTCACCGTCACCTGGGCAGCGTCCAGCATGGCTTCCGCAATGGGTTTGCCCTTCTCCCGGCTTGCCATGTATTCGGAAAAACGTGGGATAGACTCGATAAAATCATTGACGGCAATGATCTGTTTCAGGCCGATCATATTTTCCAGATAGTCCGTAACGCCCTTTTTTGCATCAAAGGTGCCTTCCTGAGCATCAAAGTAGGTGCAGTATTCGCCGCCGTTTGTTACATACTCCTGGTAAAGATCCCCCTTGGTAGCGATCTCAAAAATGGCCTTCGGCATGGAGGCATAGGTTTCTACCGGGTGCTGGGAGTGCAGTACAACCTCCTGGAAGTCCTTTGCCGCATTGAAAAGTCCAAAGAAGAGGTCGTAAGTGGTGATCAGATTCCGGCTCAGGTTGGAAAACCCGCTCAATCCGGGAACCCGGACATTCAGCAGGTCCGCAACGGGCTTCATGGCAGAGTACATCCGGTCAGAAATACGGTAGGTCAGCTTCTTGTCCCCATCGTATACGGTATAGGTGTGGTATCCGTCCTGCATCCCGTCTTCATCAAATTGAAACAGGCTTTTGCCCCGGTCAATTTGGCCGATGACCTTTTGAATATCGACCGCTTCACTTTTGGACCAGCTTTGCAAAGTCCCGCTTAACCGTTGGGAGAATTCATTGGTAGCGGTGCCTTTCGCAACTTCCATTGTCAGGCTGCCCAGGCTGTCAAAAGGCGTTTTCAGCTTTCCGTCCTTGCCGTACCTTACCGGAACATAGTGGGGGTACAGCTCCCGCAGCAGCTCTGCATTGCCCTCCGAAAGGGTACCACTGTCCACCATCATGTCCACAAGATTGTTGGAATAGGCGAAAAGGTCCTGGGCCCAGGTTTTGAATTTCGGGTTGTTGTTTTCCAGCTCCCGCACAATGGATACGGAATCCGCATAGGAAACATTCTTTACAAAGGCCTGGTCCTTGGCAACGCCGTATCTGGCCTGCAAGCTCAAACCGTCCATGTTCCGCAGGTTGGAAATATAGGAGGAAAAGTCCACCATTTTGCCGGACTTCTTGACCTCCTTGTAAATATCGGCCAGTGCCCGGATACCCTTGGATTTGTCCCCGTTGCCGATCAGGTATTGTCCCTTGCTGGCAGCTGTGCGCATAGCGTGCCAAAGGGCGGGCAGGCCACGGTCCCCAACTTTATCTCCCAGCGATTCAAACACAATGCCCTTGTCAAAAAGATGTTCCCCGAGAAAATCAAGGGCTATCCGTATGGGAGAGCGGTATTGCACCATGGATTTCAGCGCCGCAGGATGCACACCCTCTCCGTCCAGGTCAAGGAACTGGTCGTTGGGTTCCTCCTGCAAAAAATCCAGAGCATCAGCGTCATTGTCGGCCACGGGGACGCTGTCATTTTCATGGGAAGTCTGGGGATTCGCCGCAGCGTTCCCGTTCTGCCCGGGTTCTCCAAAGTCCGGCACATCCATGTCCGGCGCCTTGACCGCCTCATTCTGCCCGGCAACAGGGCCATAGTCGGTGCTTGCCTGGTGCTGGCTCCTGGTCTCATTAAAGAGGGGAGCATCCGTGTCAAAGGTATCTGTGCCCATAGCAAGGGCCATATGTGCCCGCATGGCGTAATCCACCAGACTGTTTTGCAGGGAATCAAAGTCCGTGCCGTAGGAGGTAATACCCTTGATGCCGGTAGCATCGTCCACATCCCCAAGGAACACGTTCAGAGCGTCCCCATCGTCCATATCGATGTATCCGCCCTGCAAAAAGTCCAGGATTTGCCCGTAAATCGGCTGATACCCATTCCTGGTCCGCCCGATGGGGATATAGTGGGGGTACATTTCCTGCAAATGGTCCGCAAGGCCCTGGCTCATTTTCCCGCCCCGGACCATCATGTCTTTTAGATACCGGGTAAAGGTATACACATCTTCGGCGGCCTTCTGGAATTTGGGGTGCTGCTGCAAGAGTTCCGCTGCCCGCTGCCGGGAAATTTCCGCCGTAACATCCGGGCCGAATACAGGCTTGTTTTCAGTGCCGAAACGCTCTTCCAGGGTGCAGCGGTCCACGTTCAGCTCATGCCGCAGGTAGCTTTCAAAGTCGGCAAGGGATCCGTCTTCGATAAACTGGTTAAAGATTTCCGGGATGGACTTTACCCCGACGATACCTTTGGAGCAAAAGTCCTGGGCCTGCTCCACCGCCTTAGAGAGCGCCCGCACCTTCCGCACATTCTCCGGGTCAGAGGTATCTATGCCGCTGCTCTTGACCGCATCCCGGAAGGCCTTGTCCCGGAACCCCTTTTTTACTCGGTCCGCCGGGGTCTGCTCCTCTGGCTCTGCATTCACATTTGCTTCCTGCTGTACATCCTGCCCTTCAACTCCCGGCGTCTGCTCCTGCGCCCTGGTCTCCGGTTCCGGCCCGATAGGGAAGTCCTCTTCGGTCTGGGTGCCCTCGTTCGGCTCTTCGTTGATTCCGGCCATAATGTCCTCTTCCGCCTGGAAGTCCGTTTTCCCCAGGTCCCGCAGCGTTTCCAGCTCTTCTTCCAGGGAAATATCCTCCCCCTTGATCTGCCATTTTTCAGCAACAGGGCCAAGGTCAGGCCCGGACGAACCGGCATCGGAAGAGGGATTCCCAGAGACAGCGTCTCCATGAGAAGCATCCTGAAACGCCCTCTGCGCCTCCTGCAAAAGCTGTCCTGCCTTGCTGCCGCCCTTTGCCGCCTGGGCAAGATACTGGACTTCACTGTAGATTTTTTGGAAGACATTCTGATTTCTGGCGGACAGCTGCTTTACAAAGTCGCTGTCCGTAAACATCAGGTCTCCGATCAGGTCCGCCGTCAGCTCTTGGTTGATCTTCTCCCGCAGGGCGGCATCATCCAGGCCCTTATAAACGGTGCGGTATGTATCGGCCAGGCTATCAAACCGGCTTTCAAATTCTCCCTTGCTCTTGGCGTAGTCGAAAAGGGCCCGCTGCAGCTCCGTGTAGGCCTGGGTGCCCTCCAAAACGTGGGTGATCTCGTGGCCAACAACGGAATTCAGGGCCTTGTCAGAGTTTACGTTCAGGGTCACGCCCTTGTCGGAAACGAACCCGTTCACCGTTACGCCGTCAATGTCCAGTCCGGCGGCCTTCAAGTGCGCATTGTTGGTAAAGTCAAAGGGGATCCCCTTGTCGGCGGCGATTTGGGAAACCAGGTCCACCAGCTCATGGGAGCGGTTTGTGTTGTTCAGTACCCCGCTTTCCATGGCGTTCTGTATAACCTGCTTCTGGGCGCCGTCCGGGTAAATGTCCAGGTCAGCGGTAAACCGTTCCCGCCGCCGGCCAATTTCGGCGTAGCTTTCCGATAGCCTGCCGCCGTCCACCATTTCCTGCACATCCTGGGAAAGGCGGCTCTTGGCGGCCTCCCGGGCATCCCGTATCTCCTTCGCCCTGGCCCCCATGTCGGTGTACTTCTGGGCCTCCTCCGGGGTCAGGTCCTGCCTTGCCCCCAGAGCGTCGTATTCCGAAAGGAACTGGGTATCCTCGTCCAGTCCCATCAATGCTTGGTAGCTGGTATAAGCGTCACTGCCGGAAAGCTGCCCCAAAACGCCCTCAATGCTGTCTGTGGAAAGGTAGCCCATTTTCAGGTCATGGATGGCGCTTTCCCGGATTTTGGCCATTTGAGCCTTGCTGACCGGCCCGTTCTGCTCCGCCTCAGCAATGCGGGATTGGATTTCGTTGTTCAAAACCGCCTGCTCATACCGGGTGAACCGTTCCGGGGAGTTCACAGCGTCTACGATCTCATTGGCCGCAAGCTGTCCGGCGCCCATCACAGCGCCGGAGATAGCGCCCAAAGCGCCCTCCTGCAGGTATTCTTCCGGATCAAAGAGTCCTTCCTTGTTGGGATATGCAGCGGCGGTCACAAGGTCCGTCACGCCCTTCTGCAAAATTTCTTCCCCGCCCTCTTCCAGGGAGGAAGTTACCCAGTCAAAGATTTTTTCCTTTGTAGATAGGTCATGGTTTCCAACGATTTCTTTGGGAAGTCCCTGGATACCGCTGGCCCCGTCCGGTCCGATCTCAATACCGGCGTTTACCAAAGAGGTAAGCATTGCTCCCAGGGAAGCAGCGGTGTCGCTGGCGCCACGTTCCTTGGCTTCGGCATAATCGGATCCGTAGGTCCGGGCAAAGGAAACCCAGAATTGGGGGTCCTGCATCATGGTCTGGGCCGTAATGCCCGCCTTCGAAAGAATATTGCCCGCCCGGTATGCAGCCATGGTTTGCAGTTCGGTGGTAGAGGCCCCCAAAGAGGCCCCACCCGTCATCATAGCCAATACCGCCGTAGGCACGGCACCCATAACGCCCTCAATGGCACTGCCCGCAAATTCCAGTCCCTTGCCGCCGCCCATCCGGTTTGCGTAAACCTCCCGATTGTAGGCGTTGCTGGCGTAAATATCCCCAAAGTAGTCCGCCGCCTTTTGGAAGACATTGTCCTCTTTTCCCAATGCCCGTAGCGGCGCACCAAGAATCAGGTTGGCCGTATCAAACAGTCCTTTTTCAAATCCGGCAATACCGGCCCCCGCCGCAGACCCGGCCCACTTTGCGGCGTTGCCAATATCAAAGCTGCCGTCTCCCGCAAAAAAGCCGTAGTAGTCCTTGGGCATTCCAAGGGCTTCCATCTGCTGCAAAAGCGTGTCTTTCCGCTGCTTCTTTTCGTCGCCCCCATCCATGTTGGCAAGAGCTTCTATTTCTTCCAGCATGGTGTGGTCCTGTCCCTCTGCCTGGGTCTTAGAAAAGAGATCGGAGTAGGTGGCAAGCATCTTATCATTGTACTGCTTGGTCAGCTCCGTTTTCTTTCCACGGTCCGTTTCCTCCTCCATCTGCTTTTTCAAAACTTCAAGGGGAGTGTCCGGCGCAGGATTGATAAAAGAGCCAACCTTCTTGGCTTGCGGTGTCTGCGGCTCCAAAATAGCTTGCGTAGTCGCACGGATCATTTCATTTTCCGCCAATAGGCCCGCTGCATATTTAGGGGCTACAGGGCCGCCAAGGAAACTACCGGAACTGTTCGGAGAAGAGGATCCACCAACAGGACCAAGGCTTGGCTGGCTGGTAAAAATCCGGCGTGTGACAGACTTATTTTCACCGGATCCAGAGACGGTTGTAATGCCTACAACTTTAGAAGAACTCTGCGAACTTGAAGCGGGTGAAGTATCTTCTTTTTTCTTTTTTACGGCCAAGATCTTTCACCGTCCTTTAACGTGACCAATTTTCATAGGAACCATCTTCCTTACGTTCCGTAACAATGGTGGTTTTCCCGGAAGAAGGGGTAGTTACCTCTCCACTCTGATACGGTCTCCTTGCCACCCCATAATCCAGCGCAGGGATCCCAGTCATTTGCCGCCCAGACCCGCCCCCGGAGCCACCGCCGCCGGAATTACCGTTTTTTTTTGCGAACTCGCCCAGCTTGTGGTAGTAGTTAAACTGCCGCTGCTGTTCGCCCAGGGTGGCGTTTGCCTGCCGGACCTGTTCGGCCAGGGCGTTCTCGGTGTTCATCTGCTTGAGTACATCCTGATACCGGCTGTAGTAGGTGTCTTCCAGCTGCGTCTTTCGGGTCAGCTTGTCAAGGAGCAGCTGGTTCTTGTACTGGAAGCCCTGTAAAGAAAGTTCCAGCTGGGTTTTCAGGGCGTTGTAGGCGATCTCCGCCAGGGCAGAGGAGTTTTGCAGCCTTGCCTGGGTAATGGCATTGTTGTAGTTCATTACCGCCTTGTCGTAGCTCTCCCGGGCGGTGGCCACCCGGTTCTGGTAGGTATTGTACATACTCACCTGGGCGCTTTCGCTGTAGCCGGTCCGGTCCAGGCCCCTGTCCGCCAGCTGTTCCGCCCTCACGCCCTGCTGATTGCTCTGCTTCATCCAGTCGGTATAAGCCCCGCTCTGTTCCCGCTGGTAGTCCTTTTGGGCCTGTTCCTTCTGCTGCTGTACCTGCTCAATGGCAAAGTCCGTCTGCTGGTTCTGCAGGTCCTTTTGGGTGTTGGCGTAGTCTGTGGCAGCGTCGATCTGGCCCTGATAGTATTTGTCGGCGCCGGAAACCATGCCGTCGTATGCCTTTTCCTGCTCAGTCAGGGCAGCTTGCTTGTCGCTTTCTACGGCCTTGAATTTCTGGTCGTTGTAGTCAATGTCATATCCGCTTTCGGCCATGTTTTCCGCTCCTTATCTCTTGATGTAGCCGCCCAGAAAGGCTTCCATAGTCACGCATTCCAGGCTCATTTTGGTATTGGATGCAAATTTCAGCTGCAAGTCCTTGAATTTCTTCCGCTTGATCCGGCAGGCGATATAGTCCGTAATGCCGGTGTAGGCTCCCACGGATTCAAATTCCGTATCCTCGATCTTGGCAAAAACCTCCATGTCGCCCGTGGCCTCTACGATGCAGCCCCGTTTGTTGGTGGTCTTCTCCCGGTTGGGGGATTTGAATTTGTCCTTGGGCGTGGTCCAGTAGCTTTCGCAGCCGCCAACTTCATTGTCGAAGGTATAAACGCCCCCGTCCTCGGTGCCGATGTAAAGCGTCCCGTCCTGCACGTTGGCGCAAGTCACGTTCTTGCCGATCTCCCAGTAGTACCAGTCGTATTCCTTCACGCTGTTGTTGGAAAAGGCGGCTCTGCTGTCAGCCAGATAAACGTGCCCGCCGATGAAAACCAGAAGATACCCTTCCCATTCCGCCAGCACCATGTCCCGGTAGGTGCCTTCCGCCGTCAGCTTCCGGTCAATGAGAGAGGACCGGTGCCCCAATACCTGCTCCGTGGTAATGTCTCCGCTGATGCCCTCCATGCCCCGGGAGGAGAAGAAACAAATATCGTCGCCGAAGTTCACGGCCCGCCCGATGCACCCCGTAGAAACGTTGGAGTGGGTGCTGGGGTAGATTTTGCCGTAGTCAGCGTCGATGGTCGGCGTGTGGTAAAAAACCGTCGTGTTGCTGTCGCTGGGTTCCCGGAAGACCCATAGGGCGTTGTTTCCGGCAACCATACCCTTTACTGCCGCCTTGTCCTGGCCCTCGTTGTAGTAGTCCAGGTCGCTGCAATAGGTAGGGTCGTTCAGGGAGCAGTGGAAGATCATGTTGGGGTAGTCGGGGTTGCCGGAGAAGAAGACCCGGTTGTCAAACTCCTGTAAAAGGGTACATTTCAGGATCCGGTCGGCGTAGCCCTTTACCGTCTTCCGGTATTGGATGCTTACATTGTCCTGCCCGTCCGTCTTGGGGGCCGGAGGGGCCTTTCGGAAGGAGACAACGCCCTTTTCACAGTCCACAGTAAAATCCGTGACGCTTTCCCCGTCTATAGTCACTTCCAGCGAGTCGTCCGGGTCAATATCCCTTGCGTCCAGGGCATAATCCAGGCTGACGCCGTTTGCGCAGAAGGTATTGATCCGGTAAGGGGAGAGGTAGTTCACATCCTGGTAAACCTGCCCGCCGCCGGAAGGCTTCCGGCCAATGGAAGTGGTAGGCACAAACCCCACAACGGGAGCTGCTTCCTTCCCGTCGTACCGCAGGTAGTTCTTTCCGTCCTTGATGTAGAAGACCCCGTCAAAAACAAACCCATTGCTCTTCTGGGGGTTCATGCCGGTGTAGATCGTGGTAAGGGTCTCATTGCGCATCCGGTACAGCTTCGTCCCGCTATGGATGATGGCAGCCCCCTGGAAAAAGAAAAGCCCATAAATAGGGGAGGGCAGCTCCGCAAAGAGTTTCAGCCCGGGCCGTGTGCGGATGCTGTCGGTCTCCTTGTAGTCCTTCCAAACGTTCAGAGCGTCCGGACTCCGGGAGAGGCTGATCTCGTCCCCCCGGAAGTCCACACCCCGAAAGCCGGAATAAACCCGGGTCACAATGGAGCCGGGAGAGTTAGAAGTCGTCGCCATTAAACATCCAGTCCTCCTTCAATGTACATGGTGGGCAGATGATACCGGGGATCCAGCCGCTGCAGCATTTCGTTGTACCGGCTGGAATATACCGCCCCGTACTGGCTGGAAACATCGGTTTTCAGCAGGTCCCCGGCAATGCCAAAGGGCATGATCTCCAAAATATCGTTGCTGACCTCAAATTCATAGCTGTCCCTGGTCTTGGAGTCGATGGCTTCCGGATAAACAAAGCAGCTGATCTCCGCCGTCCCGGTTTCCAGCATTTTCAGCACGGTCCCGTTGGCCTTGGGAACGTACCGCACCCCGGTAATAATGTCGATCTGGTAGATTTCGTACCCGCAGGCCTCTTCAATGTCCGAAAATTCCAGCAGGTCCCCTTCGTGAACTTCCATTTCCACATATTTGGGGATCTTCTTGAGCCGGGCCAGCTCAAAAAGGACCTGGTTCGTTACGGAGTTGATCTTCGCCTGTATATCCGGGTCATCCGTCAGGTAGTCGCTCAAAGGGTTCAGCTCTTCAATGAGCGATAGGACCTTCTGCTTCATTTCTTTAAGTGTCATTAAGATCCTCCCCAACAGCAGGAATATACATCAAACGGTATCCAATTTGGTTGCTCACAGTATCAGCCTTCCGGAACTGTACAGAAAAAAGACCGCATTTGTCCTTTGAAATTGCACTCCCGCCAAAGGTTGCCGCTAAATTTCCGGTGCCAGTGTCGCAACAGTCGCAAACGAACGTGTCAGCACTACCAGAACCTGCTAAAAAAGGGAGCAAAATATGGCTGAACTTTGGGTCAAAGCCCAGGTGGGTAATATAGGAATCCTTCAAAGAAGTGCTGATTTGGTACCCAAGCAGCGAATAATACTGGGATGTATTGTCTGCGAATAGCTCAGGATCATTACAAAAGTAATAGGCGCCGTCAATCAGATTCAACCCATCCACCCAGGAAAAAACATTTCCCCACAGATCAGCAATCCCTCTCCAAAATACCGTTGAATTTGTATCGTTGGAAATTGGTCCGGAGCGATCAGTGTTCACATACGTATTTACATCACCTGCAGAAAAAGAACCGAGGTCCACACGCCCACGACCAATCACATTCTGTACATGGAAAGAAGCAAATTCAACCAAAATCAAGAATTGGATAGCAGAAACTGCCGATATATCAATGAGTCCGTAATATCCGTCAGGATTTTTTTCACGTTTTAAATGTGCGGCGGCCCGTGCCGCATCCCTGCTCAAAGAAACAGCTGGGGCGTCGGTCCCAAAAACTTTTTGGACGTTTTGGAAAATGCCAATAAAATCTCGAATTTTCCCTCCCCGGAGAAAAGCGGGATGAATTGAAAAGCCTTCCGTCTCCCTGTCCGCAATTTGGATGTGCTCATATCCGCCTTCAAAAAAACGGCGAAACCAGAACTTAGGGATTTTAACAAAATAATCCGCATATCCTCTATACCCACCAGAAGAACCAGGAGTAAAAGAATGGGTGGAAACCATCTCCGACCACGGATAGCATTTGTCAAAATCATTGGTATTTACAGAAGCCATAGCAGGATCATAGGGAAGACGAAGCGCCGCCTTCATCCCCACAGCGTCACACTCCCGTTCCCAGGTAGGTTCCATAGAGAAAATGTTCCGCTTGATCCCGTAGATTTTTGCCAGACTTACCGCCTTCTCCGTGTCCCGTTTCAGCTCCACCGTATCCTGCTTGGTGTCCGTTCCGTCAGTCACAGTAATATCCCAGGTCCCAAAGGAAAGCCCGGAGAAGGTCACGCCGCTATTATTATCAGTGGCCGTCTTGCTCTTGGATACGCCCTCCCGGCTTACCGTCACCGTGCAGCCCTTTTCGCATTGAACGGTCAAATTCGGAAGCAGGGGCGTACCGGATACCCCGGCCTTAAAGCCAGTTCCCATATTGTTACCTCCTAAAAAAGAAGAGGGGCCAGAAGCGGCCCCCTATAGTGTCAGTTGTCGGTTACAGTTTCCAGATCCTTGAAAGCGTCGCCGGATTCGTCCGTCATGTCGTTCATCCATTTTTCCAGCCGCTTCTTCACCCCTGCGGGAATGGGAATGTCGCACAGGAGCATATTTTTCAGTACACTGGTAAATTCATACAGCACAAACAGCAGGGCGAACAGTTCGGTGACGCCAAGTTTTACAACGCCGATCTTGGAAAGAGCCTCTATCAGGCTATCGCCCACCCAGCCGATCACGTTGATGCCCAGCACCATATCCAGGGCAGTGAGCAGCAGAATGGCGGACACCATGCCCACCTTCCGAATGCCGCCGTCAATGCCCACAGCGGAGTTCCAGTGCCGTTCCTTCATGGCCCGCAGGGAGCCGAAGACCATGTCGGCGCAGATCGCCACCGCCAGGGCCCGCACGAAGATGTTTCCATAGAGCGCCGCCACAAAAGCGGCAAACACAAGCTCAAAGTTCATATGTTTCTTCCTTTCCTTATCTTTTCCACCGGCTGTATTTTCCGGTGTCCACATGAATGCCCCATTTGTACAGGCCAATGCCGCACATACCCGGGGCCATTTCCGCACAAACCTCCACAGCGATTTCGTACAGCTTTTCCGGCGGCAGGGAAGAGTGGAGGTCAGCCGCCCGCCCAAATAGGTGCTCGCTGTTCCATACGCCGCCGACTTCCGTATTGTGCGCCTTGCACCGTACCCCGGAGCCGCCCAATTCTATGATATAGATGGGTACACCGGCCCGCCTCCGGATCTCGTCGCAGATGCGGACGATCTTTTCCTGCATCCGTACCGGCCAGCCCCCGCATTTCCCACAGGTGCAGCGGAAGGCCCTGGGCACAAAATACTGGATCTCTTTCCACCAGTCTTCATCCTGGGAAGTGGTCTCTTCTACCGGAGCAGGGGAGGGGGCAGCACTTGTTTTTTCAAAGCAGATACCCACCGCCTGACGCATAGCCTCCTGCGTCTTCTGCCCGGCAATACCGTCTACATCAAGGCCCGCATTCTTGGCTTTGTTCCAATCTTCTTGGAAAGCCTTGACTGCGCCCTGGGTCCCAACCCCATTGATACCGTCCGCCTCACCGGGGGAATACCCCAGGAAAAGCAGCAGCCATTGAATTTGCTTGATCGTCATCGGTTTACCTCGATTTGCACAGAAAAATCAATGCTGGGCTTCTCCGTCAAACAGGTAAAAACCAACGCCCCGTCGGAGGATGTGAGATCATCGACAAGGCCGAAGGCTTCCTTCTGGGCTTGCTTCTCTTCCACCGTCCCGGAAAGTACCACGCCATAGTGGGGCCGGTCCTTTTCCTGGATCTCCGCCAGCTCTACCGTCTGCGTGTAGGGGGCGCTGTCCGTAAAAGATGCCCATTTGTCCTTTGCCAGGGTCACAGCCGCCTCAAAGGTCCGGGAGTCCACATAGGCCTTGTTCGCCCCGTCCGTATCATTTTCCGGCTTTTTGACGTTCAGCAGCTTGTTTCCGCCCAGGTCCAGATCCTTTTCCATGGCAACAGACCCATCCGGAGCGATTTTCCCATCACTGGATTTTTTCAGCTCACCCAGGGACTTCGAAGCATTGGAAACTGTTTCCGAAAGTTCATCGAACTGGTCCTTCATCTCCGGGACCGCTTTTCCAAGTTCCGTAAAAGAGCCCGAAAGCTCATTCAGTGCCTTTTTAAGAACCGCACCCTGATTCGCAGAAAGGGGTTTCTTAGGGTCTTTGGTGGTCAGATCGTCGCAAATATCTTCCGTGGATACCTTACGCTTTAGCGCCTCCCCAACAGCCTTTGCTTCCGCAGCAGTGCCTTCCAGGGTAAGAGACGGATCCAGGGAATACGGGGAAAGTGAATGGATCCTGCCTTTGATAGAGTTAGACATTCTATTCCCCCCCTTACACCCGCAGCTCCAGGGCGTAAACATCGGCGGACATCTGGACCTCACTGGTCGAAGTGGCAAAAGCGGTGGCGTGTACGGCAATGTAGTATTCCCCGGTCAGATTTTTGATGTCCAGCGTATCCTTCCTCCGGGGGGAAGCCCCGCCATATAGCAGCGATGCAACGGCGTTTCTCTTCGTAACGTCATATACGGTAAGTGCCAGGGTGGAGCTGGGCTTACTGGCAAGGGCCATGGACACATACCAGTCTATGACCAGTTTCGAGTAGCGGTCCAGTATCACACGGTTCACGGTGCACATCATGTCCTTGTTTCCTGTGTGGGATACAAAATGAACATGGTCCGCCATATAAGACGGGCTTACGGGACCCGTTACATTGCCATAGTTCCCGACGCATCCAAATCCGCCGGTGGTGTCTCCGAATTTGTTGCCGTTGTCGTAGAGCTTCAGGTAACTCTCACAAAGAGAGATCCAGGCCCCATCCCGGTAGACCCCGGCCTCCGCCATAAAGGTCCAGCTCCCGTCCAGGTAGACATAGGCGTTGATCAGATGGAATACC
>JBNMHR010000016.1:0-32605 GCA_050872865.1 Faecousia sp.
GTACAGATACAGTACGAGAGACACAATGCTGGCGATGGAGCCTAAGGCACCAAGGATCGCCAAAATGGTCGAAGTAATATGTATCGCCTCCTTCGGGAAAAGTCCCCGTGAGGCTATGCACACGCCCCCATTCCGCCTTCACGGGACAGCAGGCAACCGTCTTTTACCGTACACCGTCTGCAAACGCGACGCGGACGGTGGGGTCTCACAGGATTTATTATACCGGAAACAGGAAAAATGTCAAACAAAAATTCGATGGTTGGGTGTATAATATAAATAAGGATTTGACGGGCTAAAAAACAGAATGTCGTTGCGAGGCAGTGCGCACTGCTCCGCGCTAAGAGCCGCCTACGGCGGTTGCGCTATGCACAGCACTGCGGTGCTAGACTGCCGTGGCACCCCCCGGTTGAATGGTAGCAGCCCACCGGCGGGAAAAATCCCTTCCCCCTCCTGCAGGGAGGGGGTGCCCACCGCAGTGGGCGGGGGTGGAGGGGACCCGGTACGTACTATTTCCTCACCAAGATAAATGGTATTCCTTTGATTTGCCCTTATTTTCTCAACGAACCAGTCTTTTTTCGAAGCGGGTCCCCTCCACCCCCGGCCTGCGGGCCACCCCCTCCATGCAGGAGGGGGCAGGGGATTTCCGCCCGTCAGCTTGTTCCATTCAACCGGGGGGTTGCCACGCCAGTGTGCGCACTGGCTCGCAACGACATATCGTCGGTGCGGCCCTCCTCAGTCGCTGCGGCGACAGCTCCACTTTTTAATGTGTGATTGCCTCTGGCAATCATTGTAATTTGGATTCGCTGCGCGGAGCACCACCCCAAGGGGAGCGGAGTTTACCCCCGCCATTCCCGAAACCTTCATTTCTCCAATTGAAAAAAACACCCATTTGTGGTATGATTCAAAAACCGAAAGAAACTCAAAAGAGGTGGATGCTTTGAAACAAATCATCAAGTATATGAAGGGCTTCGAGAAGCAGTGCATCCTGGGGCCGCTGTTCAAGCTCCTGGAGGCGGGGCTGGAGCTGTTGGTGCCGCTGGTGGTGGCCAGTATTGTGGACACGGGCATCGGCGGCGGGGACAAGGCATATATTATTAAAATGTGCCTGGTTATGATCGGCTTGGGCCTGGTGGGCCTGCTGTGCTCCGTCACGGCCCAGTATTTTGCGGCCAGCGCGGCGGTGGGCTTTTGCACCCGGCTGCGGCACGCCCTTTTGGAGCACGTATTGGGGCTGAGCTATACCCAGATCGATACCATGGGCACCTCTACCCTCATTACCCGCATGACCTCTGATATTAACCAGGTGCAAAGCGGCGTGAACCTGACCTTGCGGCTGCTGCTGCGGTCTCCCTTTGTGGTGTTTGGGGCCATGGTCATGGCCTTTACCATCGATGCCCAGGCGGCGCTGGTGTTTGCCGGGGTCATTCCGGTGCTGTGCGTCATCGTCTTTGGCATCATGCTCATTACCATGCCCAAGTACAAGGGCGTTCAGGCAGGGCTGGACCAGGTGACTTCCGCCACCCGGCAGAATCTCACCGGCGTCCGGGTGCTGCGGGCCTTCTGCAAGGAAGACAGCGAAATCGAGGGCTTCCAGGAAAAGACCCAGGAGCTGACAAAGCGCCAGCTGCTGGCAGGGCGCATTTCCTCTTTAATGAATCCCGTGACCTATGTGGTCATCAATCTAGCCATCGTCATCCTGGTAAACGTGGGGGCTATCAAGGTCCAGAACGGTATCCTGACCCAGGGCCTGGTCATCGCCCTCTACAACTATATGTCCCAGATTTTGGTGGAGCTGATCAAGATGGCGGATCTGATCATCAACATGACCAAGGCCGTGGCCTGTGCCGACCGGATCGGGGCCGTGCTCTCTACCGAGAACGATCAGGAAAACGGTACGGATACCCAGTCCATTCGGGGCTCCGTGGAATTCCGGAAGGTCACTGCCCACTATGCGGGGGCCGGTGACGCCTCTCTGACGGACATTGATTTCCAGGCGGCGCCGGGGCAGACCGTGGGCATTATCGGCGGTACCGGTTCCGGCAAGAGCACCCTGGTGAATCTGATCCCCCGGCTGTACGATGCGGCAGAGGGCCGGGTGCTTATCGACGGGAAGGACGTCCGGGAGTATGATCTGGAGGATCTGCGCAGGCAGATCGGCATCGTACCCCAGAAGGCGGTGCTGTTCCAGGGCACCATTCAAGACAATCTGCTTTGGGGCAATCCCAACGCCACGGAAGAGGACCTGTGGGATGCCCTGAAGGTGGCCCAGGCCGACGAGGTGGTCCGGGGCAAGGCAAAGGGACTTCAGGAGCCTGTGGAGCAGGGCGGCATGAACTTCTCCGGCGGCCAGCGGCAGCGGCTGACCATTGCCCGGGCCCTGGTGCGGCACCCCAAGATCCTCATTCTGGACGACAGTGCTTCCGCCCTGGACTACGCCACGGACGCCAACCTGCGGATGGCCATCCGGGCCATGGAAAACCCGCCCACTACCTTTATCGTCTCCCAGCGGGCGGCCTCCGTCCGGTTTGCGGATGAAATTCTGGTGCTGGACGATGGGCTTTTGGTAGGCAGAGGCACCCACGAAGAGCTTCTGGAAAGCTGCCCCGTGTACCAGGAGATCTATTATTCTCAGTTCCCCAAGGAGGTGGCCGCAAATGGCTAAGCAGACTCAGACCGAGACCCTACGCAAGGTTTTAAAGCGGCTGAAACGCTATACCCCCGCCATTCTGCTGTCGCTGCTCAGCGCGGCGGTATCAGTCGTCATGTCGTTGTATATCCCGGTGCTCATCGGGAAAGCCATCGACTGCATCGTAGAAGCGGGGAAGGTGGACTTTTATCAGATGAAGGGTTACCTCACCGGCGTGGCGGTGTGCGCCCTGGCCGCGGGCCTGGTGCAATGGGGCATGCGGGAGATCAACAACCGCATCACCTTCCAGGTCACCCGGGACATCCGGAACGAGGCCTTCCGGCATATCCAGGTACTGCCCCTGAGCTACCTGGACCAGCATCCCCAGGGGGATCTGGTCAGCCGGGTGATTTCCGATGTGGATACCTTTGCCGACGGTCTGCTTATGGGCTTTACCCAGTTCTTTACCGGCATTATGACCATTTTGGGTACCCTCATCATCATGCTGACCATCCATCCCATTATCGCCCTGGTGGTGATTTTGGTGACGCCCCTGTCTCTGGTGGTGGCGGGCTTTATCGCCAAGCGGACTTACTCCATGTTTACCCTGCAAAGCGCCACCCGAGGCGAGCTTACCGGCATTGTGGACGAAGCCATCGGCCAGATCAAGGTGGTCCGGGCTTTCGGCCACGAGCAGGCTTCCTTGAACCAATTCGACGAGGTCAACGGGCGGCTGGACAAGGCATCCCTGCAGGCGGTGTTCTTCTCCTCTTTGACGAACCCCTGTACCCGGTTTGTAAACTCCGTGGTGTATGCCCTGGTTGCCCTTACCGGCGCCCTCTTCTGCCTGACGGGGGGCATTTCCGTAGGCAGCCTGACCATCCTACTAAACTACGCCAACCAGTACACCAAGCCCTTTAACGAAATTTCCGGCGTGGTGACGGAGCTGCAGAACGCCCTGGCCTGCGCGGGCCGGGTGCTGGATCTCATCGAGGCCCCTGCCCGGACTCCGGAGCCGGAGCATCCCAAGAAGCCTGAGACGGTGGAAGGCAGCCTGGAAATTAAGGACCTGAAGTTCTCCTATACCCCGGACAAGCCCCTCATTGATGACTTTAACCTGTCCGTGCGCCCCGGCCAGCGCATCGCCATTGTTGGCCCCACGGGCTGTGGTAAGACCACCTTTATTAACCTACTCATGCGGTTTTACGATCCCCAGGGCGGCACCATCTGTCTGGACGGCGTGAACACCCGGGACATGACGAGAGCGGACCTGCGGCACTGCGTGGGCATGGTCCTGCAGGATACCTGGCTGAAGGCCGGTACCATCCGGGACAACATCGCCATGGGCAAGCCCGAGGCCACTATGGAGGAGGTCATCGCCGCCGCCAAGGAGGCCCACGCCCACAGCTTTATCAAGCGGCTGCCTCAGGGCTACGATACGGTCATCGGGGAGTCCGGCGGCTCCCTGTCCCAGGGTCAAAAGCAGCTGCTGTGCATCGCCCGGGTGATGCTGTGCCTGCCGCCCATGCTCTTCCTGGATGAGGCCACCTCCTCCATCGACACCCGGACGGAGATCCGCATCCAAAAGGCCTTCGACACCATGATGCAGGGCCGCACCACCTTCATCGTGGCCCACCGTCTCTCCACCATCCGGGAGGCAGATGTGATCCTCGTCATGAAGGACGGCCACATCATCGAGCAGGGCAATCACGATACCCTCCTCAAGCGGGGCGGCTTCTACGCCAAGCTGTACGAAAGCCAGTTTGCGCATTAAGAAAGGAAAAACAGAATGAAACAGACCAAAAGAACGCTGGCCCTTGCGCTCCTGTGTCTGCTGATGCTGGCCCTGGCAGCCTGCGGGTCAAAGGCGAAAGGGGAAAGCACCCTGGCCTTGGGAGACGGCTGGACCGATGTTTTTCGGGGGCAGGGCGGAGAAGGTAAGACTGTGGAGCTGGTCAATACCGCGACCAGCGGCTATGATGTACAGTTCCGGATCCTTTCCATGGAAGCCAAGGTCCTTTCCGGGCCGGAGACCGTGGCCTCCGGCTACTCCCGGTCCCTGGAGTGTCCAACCGTTCCCTTTGTGGTCCAGGCCCGGGCAGCGGACGGAATGAAGCGGGAGTATAGGCTTGCCTATCAGGCGGACAAGCCGTTGGAGGTTTGTTCCGCTTCGGAGAGTTTGGAAAAATAAGAAAGTTTCTGCACAAACCGAAAAAAGCAAGTTTGCTATAAAAATAACGACCAGCTGGGGAGATACCAACTGGTCGTTTCCCTTATGGCAACAAATTTCAAACTGAAGGAAGAGAGAAGCAGACATGCTGGTATATTTATCTGCCATAGAATCCGGTGAGGACCGTTCGAAATTTGAAATACTATATATGCACTATCGGGGACTTATGTACCACATTGCTTATGGGATTTTAAATAATGAGCAGGACGCGGAGGATGCTGTCCATAATGCCTTTTTGAAAATTGCGGAATTTATCGGGAGAGTGAAAGCGCCGATCAGCAAAAAGACACAAAATTATGTGGCGACAATTGTAGAAAACAAGGCCATTGACTTATATCGGGAAAATCAGCGGAAGAGTAAAAATGTAGATATGGAAGAGGCCAATGGAATTCTTGCGGAATCGAATGAACACGGTGATCTGGAAAACTGTATTCTAAGCTTGCCGCCTCAATATCGTCAGGTAATTTTCCTAAAATATTACCAAGGCTTTTCTATTAAGGAAATCGGGAAGCTTCTGGATATTTCGGAGGCGAACGCAGGCAAACGACTTCAAAGGGCGAAGGAAAAATTGGAGATGCTGTGTAAAGGGGAGGGGATACTATGATCTCGGAAGAGATGCTGCAAAAAGCAGCGGCCCAGGCGGCATTGCAATGGAATGAGCAGATGCCTCTGCCGGAGGAATGCAGCCATACCTTTCGCCCCGGATTTGAAAAAAGAATGCGCAAGCTTCTGCACAGGGTCAATCATCCGGGAACTGGTTTGATGCTGCGGTGGGCAGCCGGTATTGCCATTTTATTTCTGTTGGGATTTGGCTCCCTGCTGGCCGTCAGCACGGAGGCGCGGGAAGCTGTATGGGGCTGGATCCGGGAAAAGTACGATTCGTTTTTTTATGTGTATTCTTACCAGAGTATCGGTCGGGAGGAGAAAAACGCTGCCTATATCCCGGGATGGGTCCCTGAAAGCTGGAAATTGCTTGGAATTTACCCTCAGGAGGGCGGAGAAAGCTATGTTTATGAGGATGAAAACGGGGGCATTTCTCAATTCAGTTATTCCGTAGAGCCGAAAAGTCTGAAAATGTACATTGGTGCGGTGGATTACGATCAGCATCAGGTATCCGTTTCCGATTTTGAAGGGACCGTTTATATTGCACCGGACGAACGACAGTCCAGCGAACTGATCTGGAGCGACGGAAAAACATTGTTCAGCGTCTCTGGTCATGAGAAAGAGACGACCCTGTTGAAGGTCGCAGAAAATATTTTGAAAAAATAATCGGAATAAGTGTCCGAAATCACCACCTTGGTTCGTTACAGAGAATGAGACGATCAAGAGAGGGGGTGACAATATGAGACGAAGAATATTGGCGGCGCTGCTGTTGATTCTGCTGTGTATTCCGGCAGCGTTATCTTTGGCGGCCTGCGAGAAAGCGGAGAAGCAAGAACCGGAAGAAGGGTTCCGTGTCGGTTACCCATTTTCCCTTGAGGCATCGCTGCAGGATTATGAGAGGTTCGGCCCGGACGAGCTGAATGGGCAGTACGGTGGGATCCTTTACTACGACGGTGCCTCTGATGTGCGGATCATGCTGGAGGACCAATGGGTCCCCTTTGAAGAAGCGGTAAGGGATGGAAAGTGCCATGTGGAGGAGGTCATTGCCTCCGCCAGGATGGATGCCCGGAACGGACTATGCACAGAGGGCCAGTGTACCTACAACGGTCTGACACAATTCACCTATACATATCAGGACTACATGCTGGTGACGGTCCATGATGTATATGAGGTGCCGAACGGAAAGGAATATATCATCAACACCTTTACGGTTACGACGCCCAAGGAACTCCAGCCGGAGCCTATCGGATACTATAACCGGGAAACAGGGGAATACCTGGATTTGGAGGATTGGGGCATCGCATTCTCTCCCGTTAAAGTGGACTCCAATGGAATTACGGTGGAAACGAAGCAGAGCGGCGGTCAGCAATTTGGAAGCTTGAGTCTGGTAAGCTTCTATCTGGTCAAAGAGCCCGAGGTAACGATGCTGCCGGAAACCCAGGTGTACGGGCTGAACATTCCCATCCAAATGGAGGGGACCGGAAGCTTTGAGCTGGAATGGAATGAGCCAATGGAGGCGGGAAGCTATACCCTGGTGGTCCAATTGCAGGAGCAATACAACAAAGAGGATGTACCGTCATTGCTGCGGAACTACCATGATAATCAGCAGTATCTGATCCCAATTGTGATAGAGTAAGCTTATTGAAAACAGAAAAAATCCCGCCTCGGCGTTTTGAATGCGCCCGGGGCGGGAAGCTTTTTACTTAGGCGATGGTAAACTCATTGGTGGCCACGGGGGCGCCGTTGAAGTAGACGGTGACGGAGTAGCTACCGGATTCTGTGGGGCCCTTGGGCAGGTCCAGCTCGCCCAGCTGGTAGTTGCCGTCGAAGAAGATATCGTACCAGTCCAGAGTCTCGGTGGAGACCAGGGAGGGGATGGGATCCCCGCCGGCATCCCGGAAGACGTACATGACCTGGATGTCCTCATGCTGGACGTAGAACTTGACGGTGGCTTCCAGAGCCATGGACATCTGATCTCCGGACTGGAAGACGGTGGTGTAGTCGCTGTCACTCAGATCGTCTGCCAGCCACTTGCCGCCGGGGGTTTTGAGAAGCCGGGATTTGATCTTGTCCGCGGACAGGCCCTGGGTGGAGAAGGGTTCCGCCGCCGTGGTATCGTAGGTGGTGGAATTGTTGAAGATGGAGGTGTCGTCGGACAGCTGGAGGGTGATGCGATAGGTGGTGTCCGGGATCATGGGGGAGATGGAAGCGGAGCTGTCGGCGCACTTGATGACGCTGGAGGACTCGGAATTGTTCAGGGAGTATACCAGCAGCCAGCCATCGGCAGGAGCCTTGCCGTCGAAGGTCCAGCTGACGTCCAGGGTGCCCTCGTCGGACTCCGTTACATCAAAGGAGGTGACGGTGATGGGGTTGGCGGAAATGGTCATCCGGGTGGGCTCGGTCTGCCCGGCGGCGGTGACCTCGATGGTGTAGGCAACGTCGTTGCTGGTCTTGCTGAAGGTGGCAATGGTACCGGTAACGGTCTGGGTCTCGTCGTACTTATCGGCGTAGCACCGGACGGTCCAGCTGCCAACGTCGATATTGGCGGGGCCTTCCCAGCCGACGGTCAGGTCGCCGTCCAGCCGGGAGATGACCTCCAGGTTGTTGGCGGTTATCAGGCTGACCACTTTGAACCGGGTATTGGTCTGACCGGTGAGCTTGGAATCGTCGGAGGCGTAGAGCTGGAAGACGTATTCCTTACCGACGGTGAGGCCCTTCAGGGTCACGGAGTGGCCGGTGAAGTTCTGCATGATGTTGTCTTCGCCTTCGCAGCTGGCGGAAACCACCCAGCTTTCCGGGTCGTGGCCGTTGACGGTGAGATTCAGCACCACATAGCCCTCGTCCTGGCCGGACACGGCGTTGAAGCTGACGATCTCCGTCTGGCCTTCGGTGGTGAACACGTCGGAAATCTGGCCCGTAAGCTTGTGCAGGCCATCGGAGGTGACCAGAATGTTATACAGGGAATTGGGGGACAGGCCCGTAAAGGTGGCCTTACCGTCCTGGACAGGGGCCTCCAGGCTGTTGCCGTAGACATCGGTGCAGTGGACGGTGAGCATACTGTCCGGCACGCCGGAGGATACGGAAACTACCAGCTCGTCCTGGGTGCCGCTGACAGTCAGGCTGTCGATGGGCTGCAGATAGAAGTTATTGTAGAACCAATAGCCGAAGCCACCGAAAATGGCTGCCAGGACGATCAGCGTCAGCAACACCAGGGGGGCCTTGCTCTTGGGCTTATCGGAAACGGTGACCGGGGTCACGTTTTCCATAATGGGCTTCTTGACGGGCCGGGGAGTCATGGTGGGGTAGCGCTGCTGGGGCTTCAGGATGTCCTTCACCTGGTCCAGCTCGCTGTCCAGGTTGAACTCCTGGGGGGCTTCCGGGGTGACCACCGGGAAGATGATGTCATCCTGGGGCTCTTCGGCAGCGGGCTCCTCCACAGGGGGTTCCTGGGGTACATCGGGGATCTCCGGGTCCACGGTGGCGACCCCGGCGGGGGTAAAGCGCATGGTGGACTGGGACATCAGCTCTTCCTGAAGGGGTAGCGGGTCCGCAGGCAGGTCCATGCGGATCATGGTGCTGTCGGAAACCGGGGAGGCGGCTGTCTCCTGGGGGACAGGTGCCTCCGGGGCTGCCGGTGTTTCCGGCGTTTCCTGTGCCGCCGGCATTTCCTGCGGGGCGGTATTGGGCACCACGGCGCCTACGGGGGTATTTGCCGCGCCGCCGGACTGCAGATAGGCGACCAGGGCCTGGCCCAAGGCTTCCGGAGTCTCCCAGCGGTCCGCCGGTTTGGGGGACAGGGCCTTTAAAATGATCTGGGCCATGGTCTCGTCGGCACCGGCAGGGGGATCCAGAGGCCGGGCGGGGTCCTCCGGCATATTGGGCAGGGCACCGCCGTTAAAAAGCCTGTAGAGGATCATACCCAGGGCATAGGTATCCAGGGTGGTATTCAGGCAGGCCATGGGGTCTTTGACCTCCGGGGCGGTGTATTCGCTGATGTACCGCTCCGGCATGGAGCTGTAGCTCAAATACCGGGTGGACACAAAGCCCAGGTCCGCGATCTGGAAATGGTCGCCGGATACCATAATATTTGTGGGCTTCAGGTCGATGTACAGATAGCCTGCCCGGCGGCACAGGGAAAGAGCCGCGCACAGGTCGATGGCCATGGTGACGGCCTGGGCCTGGGTAATGGTGTTCCGGCGGATGGCCTTTTCCAGGGTCCGGCCGTAACGGCTGACGAGATACACCTGGTAGCCCAGCCGGTCGGTTTTCATGGGGGCCACCTGCCAGCCTACAAAGCCTGCAAACCCATCCAATTTAGAAAGGCTCTGCAGGAATTCCGCCTCCGCGGCGGTATCGTCGGCCTGCTGCCGGAAATAGTCCAGAGCGGCGGCAGGGTCTTTGTAGGCGCCGGTCACCAGTAAGGCATCCAGCTGCACCTGAGAGGCAGGCATAGACAGGACCTTTACAATATATTTTTCATCGGAGTTCTCCTTCATAGCCGGATGACAGCTGACACCCGGACGCTCGGCCATGGCACTTCCCAGGTGGAAGCCATCGAGCAAAGGAGAGACCAAGGATTCTTCGGACATTTGATTCGCCTCCTTAACTCCCATATCATACCGGAAAACCAGGAAAAAATCAATCCTTTTCTTTAGGCAGATGGGATGATTGTAGGAATAGACAGACAAATGGGGAGTTGACGGACTCCGCTCCCCTTGGGGGGAGCTGTCGCCGCAGCGACTGAGGAGGGCTATTGTCATTGCGAACCAGTGCGCACACTGGCGTGGCAGCCCCCCGGTTGAATGGTACAAGCCGACGGGCGGGAAAATCCCTTCCCCCTCCTGCATGGAGGGGGTGCCCACCGCAGTGGGCGGGGGTGGAGGGGACCAGGCACGTAATATTTCCTTGCCAAGATGGATCGGATTCCTGTCAATTTACCTTTGTTTTCTGAACGAACCAGTCTGTTTTCGAAGCGGGTCCCCTCCACCCCCGGCCTGCGGCCCACCCCATCCATTCAGGAGGGGGCAAGGGGATTCAGCCCGCCGTCCTCACCCCTTCCGCGAAATATGCCGAAAAAATACCAATTGGAAAATACACCTTTCCTCTTGTAATTCCGAAAATTTAGTGGTATAATTTGACGATAAAAGGGAACCTTTGACCCGGGGGTTGACGGCTTCGGGCGAAGAGACAATAACTTGGACTTTTTTGCATATGCACAAAAGTCTATGGTGAGGAGGATTATCCATGAGTAAGATCACTTGCGAGGTTTGCGGCACCGTGTTTCCGGATACGGCTTCCTGCTGCCCCATCTGCGGTTGGTCTCCCAATGGGGAGCAGGCCAAGGCAGAGCCGGATATGGGAGAATTTGATGTAAACGCCCCCAAGGCGCCGGAAGCGCCTGCGGAGCCGGAAGGCCGTCAGCCCCGGCCCAGAAATTCCCAGCAGAATCGCCGGATCTTTGATTTTGACGAGGCCAACGGGCCCAAGGTCACTTCCGCCAACACGGAGGATGACGATACCCCCTACTACGGCGGAGAGCCCCCTATGGAGGAGCCCCCCCGGAAGACCAATACGGCCCTTGTGGTGATTTTGGTCATGTTTATCGTACTGGTGCTGCTGGTCACCGGCATTCTGGTGGTAAAGTTCCTGCTGCCCGGGAAGAAGGCAGAGGATACCAAGGCCACCACCAATCCCACCATTATTGCGGAGACCATGGAGACCGAGACCACCGAGCCGGAGACCACCGAGGCTCCCACCGTGCCCTGCACCAGCCTGTATGCCCCCACGGTCAACACCCTGACCAAGGAAGGGGAGCTGTGGAAGCTGAACGTAAAGGCCTCCCCGGAAGATACCACCGACGAGATCACCTACGCTTCCGAGGATGAGAGCGTGGTCACCGTCAGCCCCGAGGGCAATGTGACGGCAGTGGGCAACGGCACCACCAACATCGTGGTCACCTGCGGCGACCAGACCGTAAAGTGCCCCGTTACCGTGGCCATTGAAGAGACCGAGCCCACCACCGAGGCCACCGAGGCTGCCGACGCTACGGAAGAGACCGAGGCTACCGAGGAGACCAAGTCCTCCTCCAGCGACGTGACCCTGAAGCTGAAGCGGTCCGACATCACCTTCTCCCGGCTGGGCGTATACTACACCCTGCAGCTGGACTGCGACCTCAGCGCCGAAGACATCACCTGGCGGACCTCCAATTCTGCCATTGCCAACGTCAACAACGGTGTGGTCACCGCTATGGGCCCCGGCATCGCCAAGATTACCGCTAAGTACGGCGACCAGGAGGTCAGCTGTATCGTCCGCTGCAAGTTCTAAGAGATTTCAAAGCGCCTGCATCGCCGTGGGCCGGTATTTGTGCCGGTCCACGGCGATTTTTGGTGGGACCGTTCCTTTTTTGCCTGCCCGGCCTTGCAATAAAGGCTCAAATCGGGTATAGTATACCAAGCAATTATATTTCAGACAGTCTATTTCCGGACAAAGGATCCTGGACTGTGGCCAGACCTAAGAAAAAGCCGGGAGGAGAGAATATGAAGAAGACCGGGCAGCTTATCCTGCTATTTGTGTCGCTGGCGGCGATCATGATACTGCTTGGCTCCAACCGCAGCCTGGAACTGACGGTTTCCCGGAAGTCCGGGTTTTATGAGGAGCCCTTTTACCTGACCATTACCGCCCCCACCGGGCGCATCTATTATACCCTGGACGGGTCGGATCCCACTATGGATTCCATTCCCTATACAGGCCCTATCTATATAGAGGATGCCTCGGATCACGAAAATGTGCTTTCCGCTCGAACGGATTTAGATTCCTACGGACAGCTCCATCCGGAGATGATCGATACCCAGATCCCGGAGGAAAAGGTGGACAAGTGCACCATCCTGAAGGCCGCGTATTTCGATTTTCAGGGGAACCGGAAGGGCCTGGTCTGTGAAAGCTATTTTGTGGGCTTTGGAGAAAAGACCGGCTACGGAAATTTCAAGGTGGTTTCCATCGTGACGGAGCCCCAGAACCTGACGGATTACGATACCGGCATCTTTGTAAGGGGAAGGACCTACGACGAGCTGAAGGAGGGCTGGGGGGACCAGGCCCCGGGAAACTATTCCCAGAAAGGCAGGCAGTGGGAACGGCCCGCCACCTTCCAGTATATTGACGCCGACGGGACGCTGCTGTACGAATCAAATTGCGGCATCCGCATCATGGGCGGCTGGCAGCGAAAAGCGGTGATCAAAAGTCTGAACTTGGTGGCCCGGCGGGAATACGGCGGGACCAACACCTTCCAATATGACTTCTGGGGCACCGGATACATGCCCCATAAAATGACGTTGCATTCCGGCTCCAACGACTACTACGGAAAGATCCAGAATATGCTGGTATCTGATCTGACCCGGGGCCTGGATTACGGGACCATGCATTACGAGGTCTGCCTGGTATTCCTGAACGGGGAGTATTGGGGCATCTACAACCTGACGGAAAAGTACGATGACCATTATCTGGAATACACCTACCATGTGAGCAAGGACAATGTATTCAGCGTAAAAGCCGGAGAGCCGGAGATCGGCAACCGGGAAAATATGGATCTGTACACCGATGCGGAAGAGCTGCTGGAAGCATTGGATATGACCCAGGAAGAAAATTACGAGAAGTTCCAGGGACTCTTTGACGAGCAGAGTTTGCTGGACCTGTTTGGGGTCGAACTGTACTGCGGCCGGACCTATGACTGGCCCAACGGCAATATCCACTTGTGGCGCACGGTCACTTCCAGCGGCGGGGGCTATTCCGACGGCCGGTGGAGATACCTTTTGTACGATATGGACTCCATAGGCCTGACGGAAAACTACATTGAAGAGGACAATATCCAATGGGCCATGGACCATTGCGGATATTTCAGAAGCCTATGCCGGAATGAGACCTTCCGGAAAAAGCTGGGGGCCAATATCCTGCGGATCGGGGAGGACTACCTGTCCCCGGAGCGGGTGAACGCCGCCATCGATATGTACCGGTCCGAACTGGAAGAGCCGATGATCACCTATTTTCAGCGGTTTTTCAATTCGGACTCCAGCCGGTTTTATGAGCGGCTGGAAAGCAACCGGACCTTTTTCAACAATCGGATGGAGTACATGAAAAAACTTCTGGAAGCCCACGATATGCTGCCGTAAAAATTTTGGTGATTGCTTTTTGGCAATCACCAAAGTGAAATCCGCCCTTTGGGCGGGTGAAATACCGCATGGCGGTAAGAAATATGGTTGACGCCATGTGAAATCGCCTGCGGCGGAGAGAACTTTTTGTATTATGAGGCTGTTGCAAAAGCATTTGCAGCAGCCTCGTTCCTTATTCGGCGTCCCGGAAGGCCTGCTTGCGGAAGAAAAAGGTAATGCACCACAGGCCAGCCAAACCCACCAGGGTATACACGATGCGGCTTAGCAGACTCCCCGAGCCGCCAAAGAGCCAGGCCACCAGGTCAAACCGAAAGAGCCCTACCAGGCCCCAGTTGATGCACCCGATAACGGATAGGATCAGAGCAACGGTATCCAAGATCATCCCTCCTTTGGATAGGAAAAGGATGCCCCGGGAAAGCGGGTTTTATTCCTGCGGTGGATTGCATTTTCGTTGTGCATCCGGTATAATAGACCCAAACATACAAAAAGGAGACTGACTATGACGACTCTTTACGAAGGCGCCTTTGCCAAGATCAATCTGACCCTGGATGTATTGGGCAAGCGGGAGGATGGGTATCACGACCTGCAAAGCGTCATGCAGACCCTGTCCATCCGGGATGACGTGGAGATCGATGTGGGTACCGGCAAGCCATGGACCCTTTCCTGCAGCCGGGAGGACCTGCCTCAGGACGAGCGGAACCTGGCCTGGAAGGCAGCCAAGGTCTTTTGCGAGAACCTGAAGCTGGACCCCGACGGGATCGCCATCCGCATTACCAAGCGGATCCCTTCGGAAGCCGGCTTAGGCGGCGGCAGCGCCGACGCGGCGGCGGTGCTGCGGGCCCTGAACCGGCATTTTGATTCCCCCCTGTCTATTTTCGCCCTGGCAGAGCTGGGGGCCCAGGTGGGCAGCGATGTGCCCTTCTGCGTGCTCTGCGGCACCGCCATGGTAGAGGGCCGGGGAGAGCGGCTGCAGAAGCTCCCCAACCTGCCGGACTGCGTGTTTGTGGTGTGCAAGCCGGATTTCTCCGTGTCCACGCCGGAGCTGTACAAAAAGCTGGATACCGTAGCCATTGCCCACCACCCGGACAACCGGGCTATGGAGGCGGCGCTGCTTTCCGGGGACCTGGAAAAGATCGCGGAGAATGTGTACAATGTCTTCGACCCGGTGGTGACCCAGGACCATCTGGAGCTGAACTATATCAAATCCATCTGCAATACCTACGGGGCCCTGTGCCAGCAGATGACGGGTTCCGGCAGCGCGGTATTTGCCATGTGCCCGGACTTTGAGGTGGCGGCCGTCATTTGTAGTATGCTAAAGGACAACTTCCCCCAGGTGTTCCTGGCAAAGCCGGTATAATTTTCCAAAAACCCGTCCAGAATGTACGCAAAACGTTCTGGACGGTGTTTTCTATGAAAAAGTGTTTGCATTTTCTATTATTCTGTGCTCTGGCCTTTGCCTGCTTTTATCTGGGCTCCCTGGCGGCGGACCGGCAGGTGCTGTCGGACCAGTGGATCCGGATCCACGTGGTGGCGGCCTCGGATTCCAAAGAAGATCAGGAAAACAAGCTGCAGGTAAGAAACGGCCTCCTGGACATGCTGGAGAGCCAACTGGGGGGAACGGATGAGACCGGTGCGATGCAGACATTGCAGGAAAAGCTCCCACAATTGCAGGCCAGGGCCCAGGAAATTCTATCGTCCTGCGGAAGCCGGGATACAGCTGCGGTGACCCTGCAAAAAGAGGCATTTCCCCGGCGGCTGGGGGAGGGCTTTCAGCTCCCGGCCGGGGTATACGAGACCCTGCGGGTGACCATCGGAAGCGGCCAGGGCCACAACTGGTGGGGCATTCTTTACCCCCAAACCTGGCAGCAGGAGGCAGTGAGCACCGCTTTAACGGAGGACGGCACCCCGGAGCTCCGGTTTTTCTTCCTGGAAAAATGGGGGCAGCTGCAGGCCTGGTGGAAAGAACGGAAATAGTACCTTTTATAGGATGGATGGGATGGTAGGATAATAAGGATTTTTGGGGGTAAAACACCCTTGTACCGTAGGGGCGGCTACCAGCCGCCAGAAAACCACCGATACAGATTGGTACGATGAATGGTAGGCGCCGAAGGGATGCTCTCCTAGCCTTCCCCTGGGAGGGGAAGGTGGCCCGCAGGCCGGATGAGGTCGCAAAAGGCTACGAGTTTATCCAGATAACAGTGAAAACAGCCAACTTCACATTCATTTTCAACTTTAAGTGCATACACGCTCCAACCCTAGCAACCTCATCCGCCGCGACACGCGGCACCTTCCCCTCCCAGGGGAAGGCTAAAATGCGCCCCTGCGGGGCGCTAGATTCACCCCACAAATCCCCATTTACAACACAGAAAGGACAAAACCCATGCTTCGATTACTACTAGGAAAAGACTGGAGGCGCTTGCGCAGTCAGCTGCTTGCGGAGATCGGCGAGGATGTCCGGCAGAAGAAGGCCGGGCGGGTATACATGGTGCCGGAACTGATCAGCCACGAGGCGGAGCGGGCCCTGTGCGAAGCGGCGGGGGATACGGCCAGCCGCTATGCGGAGGTCCTTTCCTTTACCCGGCTGTGCCGCAGCGTTTCCGATGCGGTAGGGGCTCTGGACAGGGAATGCCTGGACGGCGGCGGACGGGTGGCGGCCATGGCGGCGGCGGCCCGGTCTCTTTCCAGCCGGCTGAAGGCCTATGCCGCCCTGGAAAGCAAGCCGGAATTCTTAAAAGAGCTTGTGGATGCGGTGGATGAGTTCAAGCGCTGCTGTATCACACCGGAGACTCTTCTGGAGGCTTCCGCCCAGACCACCGGCGCCTTTGCCCAAAAGCTAGAGGAGCTGGGTCTTCTGATGCAGGGCTACGACGGCCTCTGTGCCCAGGGAAAGCGGGACCCCAGAGACCGGATGACCTGGCTTCTGGAAGTGCTGGAGGGCTGCGACTATGCCGAAAACCATGTATTTTACATAGATGGCTTCCCGGACTTTACCCGGCAGAACCTGGCGATTTTGGAGCACCTGTGTGTATATAGCCCCAGCGTCACCGTGGCGCTGAATTGCGACTGCCCGGACTCCCAGCTTCTGGCCTTCGAAAAGGCGGGGAAAACGGCGGGGGAGCTGATCCAGATCGCCAAGCGCCGGGGCGTCAAGGTCCAGATCGAGACCCAGGAGGACCTGGAAGACCCCTTGGCCCCCATCCGAGAGCGGCTGTTCCAGGGTGCCCTTCCCGAGGGAGTCCCGGAGACCAGGCTCCGGGTATTTACGGCTCAGGACCCCTGGCAGGAGACCCTGGCGGCGGCACAGCGGGTAAAGGAACTCCTGCAGTCCGGGGTCCGGTGCCGGGAGATCACTTTGGTGGTTTCGGATCTGGCGACTTATTCCGGCGTGGTGGGGCTCATCTTCAAGCGGATGGGCATCCCGGTGTATCAGGCGGGCACCGAGGAGATTCTCACCAAAAGCGTCATCTCTACGGTGCTTTCTGCCTTGGATGCGGTGGTATCCGGCTTTGAGCAGAAGAGCACGGTGCGCTACCTAAGGTCCAGCCTGTCGCCTTTGACGGCGGACCAGTGCGACAAATTGGAAAACTACGCCTTTTTGTGGCGTATTCGGGGGAAGGACTGGTTCTCTCCCTGGAAGAGCCACCCGGACGGTCTCTCCGGAAAATGGGAGGGGGATGCGGAAAGCCGCCTGGAAGAGCTGAACGGGCTGCGGCTTACCGCCATGGCCCCCCTGGAAAGATTGGGCAAGGGCTTTGAAAACGCCAAGTGCCTATCTGAGCAGGTGACGGCCCTGTATGGCTTTTTGCGGGAGATCCACCTGGAGGAGAATCTGGAGGCCCTGGCCAAGGAAATGGACGATACGGGGGACAACCGCAGCGCCCAGATCCTGAACCAGCTGTGGGAAATTTTGCTGTCTGCCCTGGAGCAGATGTACGATACCCTGGGGGGCACCCACTGGGAGACAGAGCACTTTGCGCGGCTTTTCCGGCTGCTGCTGAGCCAGTACGACGTGGGCACCATCCCGCCGGTATTGGACGCGGTACAGATGGGCCCGGTGTCCGCCCTGCGGCTGCATCCGGGAAAGCATCTCATCATCCTGGGGGCCAAGGAAGGGGCTCTGCCCGGCTACTCCGGCGCCAAGGGCGTATTGACGGACCAGGAGCGGGTGGCCCTGCGGAAGATGGGGGTGACCCTGACCGGCGGCGCGGAGGAAGGCATCCAGGAGGAATTCGCGGAAATATACGGCGTGTTCTGCGGGGCTACGGAGTCTGTCTGCGTGTATTGCAGCGGGGATCAGCCCTCCTATCTCTTCACCCGGCTGGCGGAAATGGCCGGTGGGGCCAAGGAAGCGGAGCCCGGGCTGGAATTTGCCTGCGCTGGGAAAAAGGAGGCCGGGGCCTGGCTGGCCCGCTGGGGTAAAGAGGACCTGGCCCGGGACCTGGATGCCCTGGACAGCTATCGGGACACCCGGTCACGGGCGGACTACCGCCTTGGCGGGCTGAAGAAGGAAACTGTGCGGGCCCTCTACGGAAAAGAACTGCAGCTTTCCGCCTCCCAGGTGGATACCCAGGGGGAGTGCCGGCTTCTGTACTTCCTGAAATACGGCCTCCGGGCCAAGGAGCGGAAGGAGGCGGAGGTAGACCCGGCAGAGTTCGGCACCTACGTCCACGCCGTTCTGGAGCATACGGGCAGGACCGTTATGCAGAAGGGGGGCTTCCATTCGGTAAGTCTGGAGGAGACTTTGAAGATCGCCCGGGACCATGCGGACGCTTACGCCAAGGACCGCTTCCGGGATATGGATTCCCAGCGGCTTACCTATCTGTTCCAGCGGAACAACCGGGAGCTGGATCTCATTGTGGAAGAACTGTGGAAGGAGCTCAGCGCCTCCTCCTTCCGGCCGGTGGACTTTGAGCTGGCCTTTGGAAAGGACGGGGCCATGCCGGCCATTCGCATTCCCAACAGCGCTATGCCGGCTTTCCTGCGGGGCTTTGTGGACCGGGTGGATGTCTGGGAGGATGGGGGCGGTACCTATCTCCGGGTGGCGGACTACAAGACCGGCAAAAAGAGCTTTGATTATTGCGATATCTCCCAGGGCGTGGGGCTGCAGATGCTCTTGTACCTCTTTGCTCTGGAACGAAACGGGGATGCCATTTTTAGCGGGAACCGGCTCCCCGGGGGCGTGGAATATTTCCCGGCCCGGGTGCCTTATATCCCCGCGGACGGCCCTCTGACGCCGGAAGAGGCGGAGGAGGAGCGGACCAAGAACTTTACCCGCTCCGGCCTCTTTTTGGAGGAGGACCGGGTTCTGCGGGCCATGGAGCCGGAAGCCTTAGGAACCCGGCTGCCGGTAAAGGAGAAGAAGGACGGGACCTTAACGGGCAGCCTGGCCACTTCCCATCAATTTCAGGTGCTGGAAGGGTTTGTGTTCCATCTGCTTGCCGATATGGTGCAGGAAATTTCCTCCGGCAACGTATCCCCCAACCCCTACAGCCGTGGCAGCGCCTTCGATGCCTGCCGGTTTTGCCCCTACGGAAGTGTATGTCATCCGGAAAAATGCGCGGAGAAACGGAATTTTAGAGCCTTGAAGGCCCAGGAATTCTGGGAGCTGGTGGAAAAGGAGGAAAACCATGGCTGAAAAACTGACCCCTGCCCAGGAAGAGGCGGTGAAAAACCGGGGCGGAAAGCTGCTGGTCAGCGCCGCTGCCGGGTCCGGGAAGACCAAGGTATTGGTGGACCGGCTTATGAGCTACCTGACGGCCCCGACGGATCCGGCGAACCTGGATGAATTTCTCATCATTACCTATACCCGGGCGGCGGCTTCCGAGCTGCGCTCGAAGATCGCCAAAAGGCTGACGGAGCGAATCGCGGAGGCGCCGGAAAGCACCCATCTGCAAAAGCAGCTCCAGAGGCTGTATATGACGGAAATTTCCACGGTCCACGGCTTCTGCGCCGATATTCTGAAGGAATACGCCTACCGGCTGGACCTGGACGCGGATTTCCGGGTGGCGGATGAAAACGCCTGCCAGGAGCTGCGGGAAGAGGTGCTGAAGGACCTGATGGAAAACGCCTATGTTGAGCTTCTGGAGGACGAGGCCTTCCGGGCCTTCGCGGATACCCAGGGTCTGGGCCGGACGGACAGGGCCCTGCCGGAGCTCATCACCAAGGTCTACGACAGCGCCCGGTGCCATCCGGATCCGGAAAAGTGGCTTCAGAAGTGCCTGGATAGCGCCGAAAGCCAGGTGGAGGACGCCGGTCAGACCCAGTGGGGGCAATTTTTGATGGAGGATCTGTTCTCCTGGCTGGAGCAGCAGTGTACCGCCATGGAAAAATGCGCCCGGCTTGCGGAAGAGGCCGGCATGGACAAGGTGGCCCAAAACTTCCGGGATACCCTGAAGGAAATGCGGCAGCTGCGGCAGAGCAAGACCTGGGAGGAAGTGCATGCGCATATCCAGGTGCCCTTTGGGACGCTGCGGTTCCCCACAAAGGGTGTGGATACCAGCCGGGTGGAGGAAATGAAGGCGGTTCGGAATGCCTGCAAAGAGGGATTGCAGAAAAGAGCCCGTATTTTCTCCCGGGATTCCCAGGCCATGCTGTCAGGCCTGCATCAGGCGGCCCTGGCCCAGCGGGGGCTTGTGGGCCTGGTGCGGCGGTTCGGCGAGGAATACGCATTGCTAAAAAAGAAGCGCCGGGTGCTGGACTTTGGGGACCTGGAGCATAAGACATTGGACCTTTTGCTGGGGCCGGACCGGGCCCACCCCACGGCGCCGGCCCGGGAGATCGGGGCCCGGTACCGGGAAGTGATGGTGGACGAATATCAGGACTCCAACGCGGTACAGGATGCGATTTTCAGCAGCATTACAAAGGAAAAGCAGAACTGTTTTCTGGTAGGGGACGTAAAGCAGTCCATCTATCAGTTCCGCCTGGCGGACCCCAACATCTTTCTGGAAAAGTACGACCGGTTCCTTCCGGCGGAGTCGGCCCCCTTGGGGGAGGGCCGCCGGGTGCTATTAAGCCACAACTTCCGGTCCGGCCCGGAGGTCATCGAGGCGGTGAACCATGTGTTTACCTGCTGCATGACCAAGGACGTGGGTGGGCTCCTCTATGGCCGGGAGGAAGCCCTGCGGGAAGGAACGCCCCACGTGCCATTGGAGGACAAACCCGTAGAGCTGTACGTACTGGATACCCAGGAGGATACCAACAGGGAAGAGGCGGAATTTGTGGCCACCCGCATTGCTCGGATGCTGCGGGAGGGGACCCCGGTGCGGACCAAGGAAAATACCCTGCGACCCCTGCGGCCGGAGGACATTGTGATCCTGCTCCGGTCCCCGGGCTCCGTGGGCGGGGCCTTCCGGCAGGCCTTGGAAAAGGCGGGGATCCGCTGCGCTACCGGAGTGGGGGAGGACCTGCTGGGAACCCCGGAGGTGGCTACCCTGCGGTCCATTTTGCAGACCATTGCCAACCCCCGGCAGGACATTCCTCTACTCAGCGCCCTGGCAAGCCCGGCCTTCGGCTTTACGGCGGAAGATCTGGCCCAGATCCGCAGCGAACAGAAGCAGGGCTGCATCTATGATGCCCTGGAAAAGAGCGAAAGCCCCAAAGCCAAGGCCTTTTTGCGGGAACTGGCCCAACTGCGGCAGAAGGCCAGAATGTGCACCCTGACGGAATTATTGGAGCACCTGCTTCTGGTGACGGACCTGGATGGGATATACGCCGCCCAGCCCGGGGGGGAGGGGGCCAAGGAAAACCTGCAGGCCTTCTTCCAGCTGGCGGCGGGGTATGAGCAGGGAAACCTGTGTACCCTGACCCAATTTTTGGAACATCTGGAGGCCCAGGAGGACCGGGGCCTGCTGCGGGACAGCGGCAAGCAAAGCGGGGCCGTGACCATTATGAGCATCCACAAGTCCAAGGGATTGGAATTCCCGGTGGTGTTTTTAAGCGGCCTGGCCCGGAAGTTCAATAAGGAAAGCCAGCGGGACGGAGTCCTGTGTGACCAGGAAATGGGCCTGGGGCTCATGACCGCGGATACCCAGGCCAGGGTCCGCTATCCCAGTCTCCCCCGGCTGGCCATTGCCCAAAAGATGGCCAGGGAGTCCCTCAGTGAGGAGCTGCGGGTGCTGTACGTAGCCATGACCCGGGCGGAGGACCGCCTTATCATGACCTATGCCGCCAGGAAGGCCGGGGAGGATGTAAAGGAAATAGGGGAGCTGCTGCCCTTGGCCGGACAGCAGACCCTGTGCCGGGAGGCCGCCAGCCCCGGGGAATGGATCTTGCTCTCTGCCCTGCTGCGGACGGAAAGCGGGGCTTTGCGGGCTCTGACCGATACGGCGATCCCCGGGACCGTCAGCAATAGCCCCTGGTACATTCAGTTCGTGGATACCCCGGCGGAGGAAGTCAAGGTAGAAGGGGAGCAGGAAGCAGCCCGGGAAATGCCTGAGGATGCGGAAAACCACCTGCGCAAGTCCCTGGCCTTTGCCTACCCCCATGCCGCCGCTACCAGAGCCCCCTCCAAGCAGACGGCCACGGGACGGAAGGGCCGGGAAAAGGACCTGGAAGCGGCGGAAAATGCCCCGGAGGAGAAAAGCATTCAGAGGTTTTGGCGGCAGGCCAGCTTTGAGGCTGCCCGCCAGGACGGCAGGAGCTACGGAAACGCCATGCATCGGGCCATGCAGTACCTCCACTTCGACGCCTGCGGCAGCACCCAGGGTGTCCGGGAAGAGATCCAAAGAATGGTAGACGAAGGCTTTCTGACGGCCGACGAGGGCAAGAAGATCGACTGCGACGCCATCGCCCGGTTTTTTGAAACGGACCTGGGCTGGCGCATCCGCTTAGGCGGCAACGTCCTGCGGGAATTTAAGTTTTCCATATTGGACGACGGCGAAAAATACGGCCAGGGGCTGCAGGGCGAGCAGGTGCTTTTACAGGGCGTGGTGGACTGCGCCCTTTTGGAGGAGGACAGCATTACCGTTCTGGACTTCAAAACCGACCGCATCCGCAAAGAGGACCTGCCCCAAACCGTGGAGCGCTACCGCAGCCAGGTAGAGACCTACCGGGAGGCCCTGGAGCGGATCTATGAAAAGCCCGTTAAGAAATGTGTGCTGTACTTTTTCCACCTGGGCTGCTTTGCGGAAATCTAAAGAAAACTGCCCCGGAAGGCGTTGGCCTTCCGGGGCAAGTCCGGTTCTGTGGGGCTATTCTATGCAAAACTGGTATCCGACGCCCCGAATGGTGCGCAGGAACTGCGGGTGGTTTGGATCGTCTTCGATTTTGGTACGCAGCCGACGGATGTGGACCATAATGGTATTGTCGTCTACCACGTTGTTGCCCCAGACATTGCTGTAGATCTGTTCCTTGGTCAGTACCTTGTTTTTGTTGATCAGGAAATAGCGCATCAAAAAGCTTTCTTTACTGGATAGGGGGATCTCTTCCCCAAGTTTCAGCAGCCGCATTTCCTCCATTTTATAGCAGAAGGGCCCGGCTTTGATGCTGTGGTCTTCTTTTTGTACCGCAGAGCATCGGCGCAGGCAGGCTTTGACCTTGGCGCAGAGCACCGACGGGGAGAAGGGCTTTGTAATATAGTCATCCGCTCCGATGCCCAGGGCAAAGATCTTATCGTTATCCGCCTGGCGGCCGCTGAGGACAAATACCGGTGTGGTGATGCCCAGGGTCCGGATCTGGTGCACGACCTGAAAGCCGTCCATGCCCTCCATAATGATATCCAGCAGGATCAGGTCGTATTTTTCGGCACTGACCCGGGCGATCGCTTCTGCGCCGCTGGAAGCTTCCTCAACGATCATCCCTTCGCTTTGCAATACCCGCAGGACCGTTCTGCGCACAAATCTGTCGTCATCCACGATAAGAATACGGGGATCCTCCATCTTTCTGCCTCCGTTTGTTGAATCTGACAACATTATAGCATAGATGCTCCGGCATTACCAGAATCTTACACAATTTTTTTCGGATCCTTACAAAGATTTAAGAAAAAGCACTGCTTCCAGTTAAGAATGCCATTGTACTATTTAACCAGCAAGAGGGCCAGGCAGTGTGGGACATCTGGTAAAAACAGACAAAGACTTTTCCGGGTGGACCACAGCTCTCTTGTATCAGGAATCAGAACTAAGGAGGAAAACACATGAAAAAGAAACTGACAGCGATCCTTGCCGCCGTAATGGCGACTGCAATGCTGGCCGGCTGCGGCAGCAGCACGCCTTCCGCCGGTACTACCGCCACCGCCCAGGGCAGCGGCTCGGACAGCCAGGCAGCTTCCCAGGCCGACTGGACCTGGGAGCGGAAGGTCACTCTGGTGTGCCCCTGGGGCGTTGGCGGCGGCGCCGACGGCACCCTGCGTCCCCTGCAGACCGTGCTGGAAAACGAGCTGGGTGTGCCGGTTGAGATCGTCAATGTAGAAGGTGCCGGCGGTGCCAACGGCATTGACTTCACCTGCAAGCAGCCCGCCGACGGCTATACCTATGTGCTGGGCACCCAGTCTCACATCATGTTGGACCTGCAGAAGATCCTTCCCGTAGACTTCCGGGCGGAGCTGCAGCCTGTGGCCAAGCTGGTCCACTCCATCAATATCATTGCCGGGTCTAAAAAGGCCATGGAAGGCAAGTACACCAACTTCACCGAGTTTATCGCCTACGCCAAGGACCATCCCCAGGAGCTGACCTGCGGCATGCTGAGTGCCACCGGTGCCGACTCCGTCGCCATGAAGCAGACCCTGGCCGGTGGCCTGGGCTGCGATGTTACCGAGGTTGAAAAGTACGTCAAGGTCGTCAACTACTCCGGCGGCGCCGAGCTGAGCTCCGCCATCGTAGGCGGCCACGTGAACATTATGATCACCGGTGCCGACGAAATTATGGGCCTGATCGAGTCCGGCGATATCGTTCCTCTGATCTCCATTTCTGAGAACCGGATGTCCACCCTGCCCGACCTGGAGTGCACCGGCGAGCTGGGCATCGATTCCTACGTTGGTACCTGGAGAGGCATCCTGTGCCGCAAGGGTACACCTGACGCAGCCGTCGCCTCTATGGCTGCCGCACTGAAGAAGGCATGGGATTCCGAGGAGTATCAGGCGTTCCTGAAGTCCGCCTGCTACCTGGACCGTCCCGGCTATGCCGACGCTGCCGAGTTCCAGCAGCTCATCGACTCCGAGTACACCACCTTCGAGGCCTATCTGAAGGGTGCCGGCCTGATCTGATTTGATCTCCCAAGGGGCGGCAGCTATCGCCGCCCCTTCCGCTTTTCTGCAATCTTGAGAGAGGAGCCGTGTCTATGGCACTGGAATTGATTTTTAACCTGTTTCTTCTGGTATTCTGCGGTGTCTGCTTTGTAAACGTCACCACCAAAATGCCCCACTCCGCGGCCAACGAGCTGGGCGCGGAGCAGTGGCCCCAGGCAATTCTGATCCTGATGGTCATTGCCATCTGCTTTAATCTGTATAAGTATTTCAAAACCCACTCCAAGGAGGAGATCAAGGAGGCCTTCCGGAACTTCTTCCCGGGGATCGTTTCCTTTGTAAAAAGCAAGCTGTTTATCGGCATGGTGCTGGTGGTCGTCATGGCCCTTATGTATGAGCCTGTGGGCTTTATGGTCACCTGCCTGCTGTTCCTGTTCTCCTACGGTCTGCTGCTGGGACAGAAAAATATCCCGCTGCTGATCCTGACCTCCGTGGTCATTACCGTCATTCTTTACATTGGATTTTCCGTATTGCTGGGCGTGATGCTCCCCAGAGGCCAGATCGGGTTCCTGCGCAACTTTGCGCTGTTCATCGAGTCTCTGGTACCCAGATTCTAAAGGAGGCGCAATATGTTAGAGCTACTTTCCAGCGGCTTGTCCGTGGTATTTGCCCCAAAGATGTTTGTGCTGATCATCTTTGCCGTGTTCCTGGGCACCCTGTTCGGCGCCCTGCCCGGCGTTTCCGCCACCATGGCTGTGACCCTGGGCATTCCCTTCACCTACAAAATGGGCGCTGTGGATGCCATTGCCTTCCTGGTGGCCATCTACTGTGCCTCCATTACCGGCGGCGGTATGACGGCCATCCTCTTTAAGATCCCCGGCGTACCTTCCTCTGCCCCCACCACCTACGACGGCTATCCCATGGCCCAGCGGGGCGAAGCGGGAAAGGCCTTGGACGTCCAGCTCATCTGCTCGGCCTTCGGCGGTATGGTGGCGGCTCTGGCTATGCTGCTGCTGAGCCCCCAGTTGACCCAGGCGGCTTTGAGCTTTGGCCCCTCGGAGCTCTTTGCCATTTCCTTTATGGGCCTGTCCATCCTCACCAGCCTGGAAACCGACAACATCTGCCGCACCATTATTTCCGGCCTTTTGGGCTTGCTGCTGGCCTGTATCGGATTGGACCCCCTGCTGGGTGTGCCCCGGCTGACCTTTGGCACCCGGTTCCTTACCTCCGGCATTGAGATGATCCCGGTGATGATCGGCTTCTTCGCCGTGACCGAGGTTCTGAAGCAGACCAATAAGCCTGCCAAGCTGAAGGCCGTGGGCAGCGAAGAGGGCAAGAAAATGGATATGTCCGCCAAGATGCCCAGCCTGAAGGAGCTGTTCTCCCTGAAGTGGACCCTTATCCGCCAGTCCCTGCTTGGCACCATCGTTGGTATTCTCCCCGGTGCCGGTGCCACCATCGCCTCCTTCCTGTGCTACTCTACGGAAATGAAGCTTTCCAAGCACCCCGAGAAATTCGGTACCGGCTGCCTGGAGGGCATTGCCGCTCCCGAGTGCGGCAACAACGCCGCTACCGGCGGCTCCATGGTCCCGCTGCTGAGCCTGGGCATCCCCGGCGGCAACGCGGCAGCCATTATGATGTCCGCACTGGTCCTGAAGGGCGTTACCATGGGCCCCCTGCTTCTGGTCAATCAGCCCCAGTTCCTCAGCGCCACCTTTGCGTCCATGTTCGTTTCCAACATCGTCATGGCCTTTGCGGCTATCATCATTGCAAAGATTTTTGTCCAGGTTTTGAAGATCCCCTACAGCATTCTGGGCCCCACCATCATCATGATGGCAACCATCGGCGCCTATGCCACCAAGAATACGGCTGTGGATGTGCTCCTGATGGCCATTTCCGGCCTCATCGGCTTTGTATTCGTTACCTGCAAGTTCAATAGCTCCGCCATGATCCTGGGCCTGGTCCTGGGCACCATCTGCGAGTCCAACCTGCGCCGGGCCTATACCATTGCCGACGGCGCTACCCTGTGGGAGGAGACGGTCCACCTGGTCTCCCGCCCCGTCACCGGGATCGTTCTGCTGGTTTGCATCGTGGTCCTGCTGAGCCCGGTCATCAAGCCTTTGTTTGAGAAGAAAAAGGCTGCCGCTCAAAAGTAACAAACCCTTTCATTGCCAGCCGGTCTGCGTCGGCTGGCAATATTTTTACGGAGGTATTTTTATGAAAGTGCTCAAATTCAGGCTGCCGTTGCCTGCTGTAAAGTGTATCTGTATGGCTGCCGTGCTGATCGGCATTTTTGCCGTGGTGGCCGGAAGCTGGACCACCGGCCTGTGCCTGCTGCTGGGGGCCTATCTTTTTGAAAAGAATCTCTATTGCTGCCCGGTCTGCGGGAAAAAGCTGGATATGAAGGCGCCCGTTTTCCCGGGCTCCCGCTGCCCTGGGTGCGGCACGGAGCTGCGGGCCGGAAAATAAAACTTTCCACTTTCTGCCAAGTATGCTATGATGAAGAAAAGGGGGAAGGGCCATGAAACGCATATCCAAAGAAATGACCCAGTTTTTGGTGATCCTGTTGGTTGCATTGCTGCTGGGGACCCTGGCCTTTGCGTTGGAGCAAACCTACAACGCTTATACCCAGAGCGTGGTCCAGGAGCGGCAGGAGCATCTGCTGATCACGGCCAGGGCTGTGGCGCAAAACCTATCCCTCTATCTTTCCGAACAGCTGTCGGATGTGGACATTCTGGTCCGGACCCCCGGCTTTATTCAGGAAATGAACCGGTATTATGATACGGTGGACCCATATCCATTGAAGGAATATATGCTTTCCTATATGCTGAATCAGACCTCTATTGTGGCAAGAATGTATTTGTTTGACAAGGACGGCCAGGAAATTTTTCACTACAATTGCCGCACTCCACTGGAAGCCTTTGACGAATCCGTGCTCCACTTTGACAGGCTTTGCCAAAAGCCCCAGTCCGGCATCGGTTCTGCCTTCCGGATCAGCGATACCCACTACGGCCTGACCCTCAGCAATCCCATTGTAACGGAGAACCGGCAGGTGGGCACCGTTGTGACCATTCTGGACCTGCAGGAGCTGTACCGCCAATATGTTGCCCCATTGGATATTCAGCGGACGGGCATTATTGTGGTAAAAAATCAGCGGGGTACCGTGATCATGCACCCGAACCGAAAGATGCTGACCTTCAACTATCTGCGGGACATCGATCAGCTGGATACCCTTCCCCAGTATGCCAGCCTGTACGCAATGTTAAATCAGCAGTATACCCAGGAAGAGGGTGCTGCCGTTTATCGGGACTTCAGCAACGGGATCCAGCCGCCGGAAGAGGAGCTGGCTGCGTTCTCCAGAATGAATGTAGGGGAAACGGCCTGGTATGTTTCCGCGGTGCTTCCGTATTCTCTGGTCACCACCCAGATCCGTGACAGTATGAGCCGGTACAGCCTGCTGATCGGGGCTGTTTTTCTGGTGGTCAGTGTGGGGATCATTGCCATTTACGCGTTGGAGAAAAAACGCCAGAAGCTGCTGCTGGAGGCGGATTACCTTCGTACCATGAACCGGACCCTGGAAGAGCTCCACCAGAGCCGGGATCAGGTGAATCACTACCGGAAGCTCCAAACCCTGGGTGCCTTGGCTGGGGGCATTGTCCACGAATTCAATAACCTTTTGACGCCGATTTTGGGATATTCCGAATTTTTGAAAGGCGAGGTCGGGGAAGACAGCGAATACTACGAGGACATAGACGAAATTTACAAAGCGGGCTCCAGGGCGAAGGAGATCGTAGACCAGATCCTTCCCTTCAGCCGGAAGGAAACGGATTCCAGCGTATATACCGCCTTCAGTATTGACGCTGTGGTGCGGGATGCGACCAAGATGATCTCCATGATCCTGCCGGCCAACGTGAAGCTTCAGGTGGAATGCGGATGCGAGGGCACAAAGATTTTTGGAAGCGCAACACAGATCAATCAGGTCCTGCTGAATCTGTGTACCAACGCCTACCAGGCTATGAAGGAAAAGGGAGGCCGACTCACCGTACGGAGCGACAGAATCCCCGCCGCCGGCCTACCGGAGCAATTTCACCCGGTCCATCAGGGAAATTTTGTCGTTGTAGACATATCGGACACCGGCTGCGGGATCGACCCGGAGGTCCTGCCCCACATCTTTGATGCTTTTTTTACCACCAAAGAAGCGGGGACCGGCACCGGGCTGGGGCTGTGCGTGGTGCAAAACATCCTTGTAAGCCATGGCGGCTTCATTCAGGTGGACAGCACTCCGGGAAAGGGCAGTACGTTCTCTATTTACCTGCCGGAAAATGCACAGCCTCCGGTAAAAACGTCTGATCTTTCCAAATAGGTACCGTTATTTGCCCCGGAAGGCTTGCGTCCTTCCGGGGCGGTTTTGTCAGCGCTGGTTCTGATTCTGGTTCTGGTTTCTGCTCTGCTGATTCTGATTCTGATTTTGGTTCTGGTTCTGATTGCGGTTCTGGTTATTCATATTTCTAACCTCCCAAAGTACTTGCGGTTTTTGCCGCGGGAGTAGTATGCCCCCATTTTCAGGCTTTATCCTTGGGGCGGAACAGAAGGCTCATGAGAAGGCCCATGATAATGGCGGCGGTGATGCCCCCGGCGGTGGCTTTCAGGCCGCCGGTGAAAATGCCCAGAAAGCCCTGTTGGTCTACGGCTTCTTTCACGCCCTTGGCCAGTAAATTCCCAAAGCCCGTCAGGGGCACCGTGGCCCCGGCACCGGCAAAGTCCGCAAAGGGCTGGTAGAGCCCCAGGCCGCCCAAAATCACTCCGGCCACCACATAGCTGACGAGAATTCGGGCGGGGGTCAGGCCGGTCTTATCAATGAGGAGCTGGCCAATCAGACACAGGGCCCCGCCAAAGAGGAAGGCTTTTAGATATTCCATTTAGCTTCGCCCCCCTTCGATGACCACGGCGTGGCAGACCCCGGGGATGGGCAGCCCCTGCTGGGTAGAGGTAGGGGACAGCAGTGCTCCGGTGCCGCAGAAGAGGATCTTCTTCAGCTTCCGGGCAGACATTGCCCCCAACAAATGACCGCAGAGGGTGATGGCGCTGCAGCCGCAGCCGGAGCCACCGGCGTGGACATCCTGCTTTAAATTGTCAAAGACCAGGCAGCCGCAGTCCTCCAGCTTGCCGCCCAAGGGGAGCCCCTCCCGGCGGGCAAGCTCCAGCAGCAGCTCTTTGCCGTACTGGCCCAGGTCCCCGGTGACGATCAGGTCGTAGTCCTCCGGCCGTGCCTTCAGATCTTCCATATGCTGGCGGATGGTGGCAAAGGCGGCGGGGGCCATGGCAGCGCCCATGTTGTTGGCGTCCTGGATGCCTAGATCCGTAACGGTGCCGACGGTGGCGGCGGTGACCCGGGGGCCCTTTCCCTCGGCGCATAATAGGGCCGCTCCGGCGCCGGTGACGGTCCACTGGGCAGTGGGGGTCCGCTGGCCGCCGTAGCCCAGGGGGAACCGGTACTGTCGCTCGCTGGAGGCAAAATGGGAGGAGGTCATGGCCGCCACCCGGTCAAAGCTGCCGGAGCAGACCATCAGGGCAGCTAAGAGCAGACTTTCCGCCATGGTGGAGCAGGCACCGTAAAGCCCTAAATGGGCGGTACCCGTATTGCGCATGGTAAAGGCGGAGCCGATGCACTGGTTTAATAGGTCCCCGGACAGCACCAGGTCCAGGTCACTCCTCTCCAGCTGGGCCTTCTCCAATAAAATGCGCAGGGCTGATTCCTGCATGGCCTTTTCCGCCAATTCCCAGCTTTTCTGGCCAAAGTAGGTATCCGTGCTGGTCTTATCAAAGGTGTGCCCCAGGGGGCCCTCGGCCTCCTTTTTCCCCGCCACACTGGCCCAGGCGGCAATGACCGGCGGGGAAGGGAACACAACGCTATGCCGCCCCCGCTTATTTTCTGCCATAAAAATACACCCGCTTTCCCGGTTTTACCATAAGGATGCCCGGAAATGGCGGGTGTTATTCTTGGGGCGCCAATCTTCTTGCCCCTACATAGGTTTTTAACCAATATCCACGGGTCAGATCGCCGTAGGAGACCTTGGAGCGGGAGTTGGGGGAGTGGAGGAACTGCCCCTCGCCTACGTAAAGCCCTACGTGGCTTGGGTGCTTGCCGCCCAGGGTGGCGAAGAACACCAGGTCCCCGGGCTTTAACAGGTCATTTCCTACCGCGTAGCCGCTGCGGGACTGGGCCTCTACGGAACGGGGCAGGGTGTAGCCCAGCTTGTTAAAAACATAATAGGTAAGGCCCGAGCAATCGAAACCCGTGGGGGACTCTCCGCCGTGGACGTAGTGGATGCCAAGATAGGTTTCCGTTTCTTTTACAATATCCGCTCCCGTCACCGGGGTGCCGTCCTCTTTTTTGGGAGACTCTCCCAGCAGGGAAGCCATGGTCACGGGATAGCCGGTGGACTGGCCCTGGACAAAGAATCGGGGACTGTGTATAGAATCCTTGTTTTCGTAGGGAATTTCCGTCAGCGCCAGTTGGCTGCTGTGGACATAGCCCAGGTAGTCCCCAAAGAGGACCTTGTAGTAGCCATCGTTGATGCCTACGGTATAGCAGCGGTCTGCGGGGCTCAGAGTACATAGGACCCGGGCGGCTTCTTCCGGGGCAGAAAGCAGGGAGACCCCCTCCCATTTTGGCTCGGCCCAGCCGAGTTCAATATTTTCTCTTGTTAAAACGGTCAATGTGCCGGTGAGCAGGTAGCCGGTATTCCCATTATATTGTACCTGCTGCCAGCCTTTTTGGGGGGCGCCCAGCAGGAGCATGGCCTCGTTCCGGTCGATTTCGGTAATGACCTCCCCGGAATAGCCGGGGCTTTCCCGCAGGGGGACCCCATCGCCCCATACATAAGCAATGCCCCTGACGCCTGCCTCCTTGGCAGAAACGCCAAGAGGAAGCAGCATCAGGAGCAGACACAGGGTAAGAAGGATACTTCTTTTTCTCATACCCCGCAAGTGTTTACTTTCCGGCCAAAGCCCGCTCCAGCCAGACGCAGCCCACATCCAGGGCGGTGTACAGGTCGGCCTTTTCGCTCTTCTTGGCTACCCGGTCCCGGCTTCTGGCAGAGGGGTCGGTGAGCTGGAGCTGGACGGAGACCCGGGTGGCAAAATCGGTATCGCCAACCTTTTTGGTTTCCAGAACCTGGAGCATCACAATATAGGGGTCGGCCATGGAGCCGTAATAAATGAGATTGTCCTTCCGCATCAGGGGATGACCTTTGTACATCAGAACCTTTTCATCAGCCATAATAAAAACCTCCTGCATTCCATAAAAATCGTTCTATTATTTATTGTAACATAGGGGAGGGGCCCAGTCAAGAAAAACATCTTCCCCTTGCAAAATGCAAAGGGAAGATGAAAATCAGTTGTGGTCAAACAGGTACTCCCGGACCAGGGCCTGCATCAGCTCGTCCCGGTCGATCTTGCAGATCATGCTCCGGGCGTTGCCAAAGTTGGTGATGTAGGTGGGGTCTTCGGTGAGGAGGTAGCCCACGATCTGATTGATGGGGTTGTAACCCTTCTGTGTCAGGGCGTCGAACACACTGCGAAGGATCAGCCGCATATTCTCTTTGTCGTCGGGTACGTTGAAGGTCAGAGTATCCTGATCCGTCATGGTCTTCAGCTCCTTTTCAAAAATAATATGAGTATTATATAATAGAATCGGAGCGTTGTAAAGAGGAAAAAAGGAAATTATTTGTGTATGGGGAAACTCCGCTCCCCCTTGGGTGGTGCTCCGCGCAGCGAATCAAAATTACAATGATTGCCGGTGGCAA
>JBNMHR010000017.1:0-31279 GCA_050872865.1 Faecousia sp.
AGACATGTAGGTTGAAACGGTACGCCGGGGGGGATTCTCAAGGGGGGATGGCTTGGAGTGGGAGCGAGACTTCAATGCCCCCCTTGAGCCGGCTTCTTATTGATTTTCTTGCCGGAACAAGAAAACCACCGCCGGAGGCGGCCACCTGTCAGAGGTGGTATCTGTTTATAATAAATCACATTCCCGACAAGCATGGAATGAAACGCGATTCACAAATGATTAACTCCTGCAATTGCCTCGTAGTCACAAAAAGTTCTCTTGACAAATCGGGCGGATCGTGTAAATTTAGAATCAGAACGAAACTTACAAAGGAGACGCCTATGGAGCGCGCAGACATTGCCATTATCGGCACCGGCCCCGGCGGGGTGTCGGCGGCTATTACCGCAAAGATCCGGGGAAAGAGCCTGTATCTCTTTGGAAATAAGCATTTGAGCGAAAAAATGGAGAAGGCGGTCACCATTCTCAATTATCCCGGCCTGCCCCGGGTCAGCGGTATGGCCCTGGCTGAGGGAATGCGGCAGCAGTTAAAGGACCTGGACATTCCCATTTTGGAGACCCAGGTCACGGCGGTTTACGCCATGGGAGATTATTTCGCCATCCAGACCCCCAACGACATGCTGGAAGCCTCCACGGTGATCCTGGCCGCGGGGGTCACCAACGGGAAGCCCTTCCCCGGGGAAAAGGAGCGCTTAGGCCGGGGCGTCAGCTATTGCGCCACCTGCGACGCCCAGTTCTACAAGGGGAAAACCGTTGCCGTGGTAGGCTATTCCCGGCACAGCTGCGAGGAAGCGGATTTTCTGGCGGAAATTGCGGGGAAGGTCCTGTATTTCCCGGCGGTTTCCCATGAATTGACCCTGAACCCCCATATCCAGGTGGTAAACGACAAGCCCGCTGCCATCGATGACCGGGGCCTGGTGGGCAAAAGCGGGGCAAGCTACCCCGTAGACGGCATTTTCCTCCTGCGGGATGCGGTGGCGCCGGATCAGCTGGTGCCGGGCATCGCCATGGAGGGGAACCACGTAGCCGTCAACAACCGGATGGAGACCAATCTCCCCGGGCTTTTCGCCTGCGGAGACATTGCCGGTCCCCCATATCAGTATATCAAAGCCGCGGGGCAGGGCAACATTGCCGCCCTCAGCGCCGTAGGCTTTCTCAAAGAAAGGAAAGGATAACGATGATCACCAAAATTACCAATAACGATCTGACCCAGGCCATGGACAAGGATGTGGCCGTTCTGGACTTCTCCGCCAAGTGGTGCGGCCCCTGCAAGATGCTGTCCCCCGTGCTGGAGGCCGTGGCCGACACCATGGCAGACCATGCCAGCTTCTATTCCATCGATGTGGACGAGAACCCGGCCCTGGCCATGGAATATAAGGTCGTCAGCATTCCCTGTATTGTGGTGCTGAAAAAGGGCACCGAGGCCGCCCGGGACATCGGCTTCCAGCCCCAGCCCGGCCTGCAGGCCTTTATTGAAAAGAACCTGTAAGAGAGTCATTGCGAACCAGTGCGCACACTGGTGTGGCAATCCCCCGGTTGGCTGGTATTGGCCTTAACTTAACAGCACACAAAAACTCCCCTGATGCGGCTGCATCAGGGGAGTTTTCAATACTATTTCTTACTCGTTGGCTTTGGCGTCGGCAATGATCTTTGCCTGGTTGGCCTTGGGCACTTCCTCGTAGCGCTCAAAGTCCAGGGTGAAGGAGCCTCTGGCCTGGGTCATGGCCCGCAGGTCGATGGCGTAGGAGCTCATTTCGGCCATGGGGACCTCGGCCTCTACCACGGTGTTGCCCTTGTTGTCCGGGTTCATGCCCATAACACGGCCCCGGCGCTTGTTCAGGTCGCCGATGACGTCGCCCATGTAGCTGTCGGGAATGGTGACCTTCAGGGAACCGATGGGCTCCAGCAGGGTGGCGCCGGCGTTGGGCATGGCCTCCTTAAAGGCCAGAATGGCGGCCATCTTAAAGGCCATTTCGTTGGAGTCCACGGGGTGATAGGAGCCATCGTACAGCACGGCCTTCAGGTTGACCATGGGGTAGCCGGCCAGGGGGCCCTTCTGGACCGCTTCCTGGATGCCCTTTTCCACGGCGGGGTAGAAGTTCTTGGGCACGGAGCCGCCGAAGACTTCCTCGGCGAAGATCATGTCGTCCTGCTCCTCCTGGGGCTCGAAGCGGATCCACACGTCACCGAACTGGCCGGAACCGCCGGTCTGCTTCTTGTGACGGCCGTGGGCCTGGACGGTCTTCTTGATCTTTTCCCGGTAGGCCACCTTGGGGGTGGTGAGGACGGCGTCCACGCCGAAGCGGGTCTTCAGCTTGGAGACCAGTACATCCAGCTGCTGGTCGCCGGTACCGGAGACGATGAGCTGCTTGGTCTCGGGGTTATTGTACACGGTGAAGGAGGGATCTTCCTCGTTCAGCCGGTTCAGGCCGGTACCAACCTTCTCTTCCTGGCCCCGGGTCTTGGGGGCGATGGCCATGGAGTAGCAGGCATGGGGATAGGGGATCTGCTTCAGGGAGACCACCTTTCTGGGGTCACAAAGGGTATCGCCGGTCTTCACCTTGTCCATCTTGCCGATGGCGCCGATGTCGCCGCAGGCCAGGGCCTTGACCTCGGTACTCTTCTTGCCGCACATCACGTACATACGGCCCAGCTTTTCGGTGTCGCCGGTACGGGCGTTTACCAGGGTGGTATCCGGGGTGATCTCGCCGGACAGGACCTTAATAAAGGAATACTTGCCGAACTGGTCGGACACGGTCTTCCATACGAAGGCTGCGGGAACGCCGCCGGGGGAGACTACAAATTCCTCGGTCTCGCCGTCGGCATTGGTGGCCTTGTGATAGTTGCCCTCTACGGGGTTGGGAAGCAGGTCCACAATGTGGTCCATGAGCATGAGGCTTCCCAGGCAGGTGACGGCGGAGCCGCAGAGCACGGGGAACAGGCTCAGCTCCTTGACGCCCTGATGCAGGCCGGTGATCATTTCCCGGTATGTAAAGTCGTCACCTTCGAAGAACCGGTCCATCAGGGCCTCGTCGGTCTCGGCAACGGCTTCCTTCAGGGCGTCGTTGAACTCTTCGATGACGGAGGCCTTGTCTTCGGGGACCTCGATCTCCACACGCTTCAGGTTCTGCATTTCGTAAGCCCGCTTGTTGAGCACATCGATGATGCCGGTGACCTTGTGCTTGGCGTCCCAGATGGGGACGATGACAGGGGCGATCTTATTGCCATACTTCTCCCGGAGGGCATTGAAGGTGGCGTTGTAATCGGAGTTATCCTCGTCTACCTTGGAGATGTAGACGAACCGGGGCATATTCCGCTCCTCGCAGTAGGCCCAGGCCTTTTCGAAGCCAACGGTAATTCCATCCTTGGCGGACAGTACCAGAATGGCTGCGTCGGAAGCACGGAGGGCCTCCATGACGGCGCCGGAGAAATCGAAGCCGCCCGGGGTATCCAGGATGTTGATTTTGGTATTGTGGTACTCCACGGGGATGACGGAGGTAGAAATAGAAATATTACGGCGGATCTCCTCTGGGTCGTAGTCGCTGACAGTATTTCCGTCGGCGTTCTTGCCCATCCGGTCGATGGCACCGGTCATATACAGAAGGCTCTCTGCGAGGGCGGACTTGCCGCTTCCGCTGTGGCCCAGCAGGCAGATATTACGAATGGCGTTGACAGTATACATAGCTTTTGTTGGCTCCTTTCGGGAAGGCACCGGCCTTCCAGAGGTAAATTGATCCGAAGTTCACAAAACTCGAACAGTGACATTATACACGAAAGCGCGGAAGATTTCAACGTTTATTTTCGTCAAAGTGCAAAATATGTATTTTCGCTGGCGGACACATGATTCTTATGGCAAAACAACCAAATCCGCATATGGCTTTTTGTATACTTTTACCATTTTCTTTTGCTTCCGTATCATTTTTGACATTGTGTACGAAAAGGAAGCTGAAAATTTGGTGATAAATCATTTGCCATTTTGTCTTCTATCCTGTATAATAATCACGCCTGTGTTTGCATAGGACGATTTTTCTTTACCCACCTTCCATGGGATGATGATACGAAAGGAGCAATTGCGCTGTGATTCAAAATCTGAATCAGGTAACATTTCAGGGCTTCGGTACCGTTTTGCCGGAGCGGGCCCAGGCGGGCCAGAGTGCCCCTAAAAACGCAGTTCGCATGAAGCTGACCCAGATGGAGGCCTCTCTCTACCGGGCCACCGCCGATACGCTGTTAAACTGCACCGGGGATATGTGCGTGCTGTCCGTCAGCAAGGACGGCGTGGACTATCAGCACTACTATCTGGATAAGACCGTTTCCATCCGCAAGGACATTTTCTTCTCCCTCAGCGTGTACAAAGAGGAGGCCTCGGTGATCCTCAGCGCCGATACCCAGCCGGAGCGCATCGGCGCCTGCGCCAGCCGGAATATCCGCATCGACAGCCAAATGCGGGTGGTGGGCATTTACACATTCTTCTACCAGGAGAAGGAGCAGGGCTTTGTATTCCCCGGAGAGACCCACCCCATGCCGGAATTCACCTATGTGGACCAGGGCAGCCTGCATTCCGTGGCTGACGGACAGGATGTGCTCCTGCGCCAGGGAGACGCCGCCCTGTATGCCCCCAACCAGTGGCATATGCAGTACGCAGACATTGGGGTGGCCCCGAGATTTGTCACCATTTCCTTCGATGTAGAGGGCGGGGACCTGAGCCCCCTGTACAACCGGAAGCTGGCCGTGCCCCAGGAGGCCGTGACGCTGTTGCAGCAGATGCTCCGGACCCAGGAGCGGATGGATGACTTCGGCGCCGATATGCTCATCGCCCAGCTGACCATGCTTTTGTTGGTCCTGCTGCGGGAGACCCTGAATCCCACGGGCACCAAGCTCCAGGGCACCAACACCGTCCACAGTGAGAATGAGATCATCCGCCATGCCCAGCAGTATATTTCCGCCCACATCCGGGAAAAGCTGTCCGTCCGGCTCATTGCCCAGGAGGTGGATGTGAGCCCCAGCTACCTGACGGTGCTGTTCCAGAAGAACCTGCAGATCTCCCCCGGCGAGTATATCCGGCGCATCAAGCTCCAGGAGAGCAAGCAGATGATCCGGGAAAACAACCTGAACTTTACGGAGATCGCTGCTGCTTTGCAGTATTCCACGGTCCACCATTTCTCCCGGCAGTTCAAGGAGAAGTTTGGCATTACGCCTACGGAGTACGCAAGATCTGTACGATAAAAAATACCGAGGCTGTTAAAAAACGTTCTGTCATTCCGAGCCAGTGCGCACACTGGCGTGGGAATCCCCCGGATATTGGAACATTTTGGTTGTAAAACCAACCTGTATCCATATCAACCGGGGGATTGCCACACCAGTGACATCGGTCACTGGTTCGCAATGACACTGTTTTTTAACAGTCTCGATTTTTTATTCCGTTCTTCAGCTCAGGTCCGCCTGGCCCAGCATGACCTTTAGGATCTCCACATCCGTGGCCTTCATGCCTACCCGGCCGATGTAGCCCAGGCTCTTGATGGTCTGCTCGATGTCCTTTTGTACGAAGCCTTCCCCGGCTTCAAAGTGCCTGCCCCGCATACTCATGTTGTGGGCAATGATGGAGGCCTCCACCGCCGAGGCGATTTTGGCGGCGCAGGAGGACTTGGCCCCGTCGCAGACGATGCCGCCTACGTTGCCGATGGTATTGACGATGGTCATGCAGATCTGCTCATAGCTACCGCCGCACAGGTAGGTGATGGCCGCGCCGCAGCCGCAGGCCGCCGTCACCGCGCCGCAGAAGGCGGACAGGCTGCCAATATAGTGCTTCTGGTAAATGGACACCAGATTGCTGACGATCAGGGCCCGGTACATCCGCTCCTCGCTGACGCATAATTCCCGGGCGTACTCAATAACGGGCAGGGATACCGTCATGCCCTGGTTGCCGCTGCCGGAGTTGATGACTACAGGCAGGGAACAGCCGCCCATCCGGGCATCGGACCCCGCCGCGGCCTTTGCCCGGGCCCGGGAGAGCACGTTGTTGCCGTAGACCTCCAGAATGGTCCGGCCTACCCGGGCACCGTAGTTGGCGCTGAGGCCTTCCGTGGCAATGGCGGAGTTCTTTTCGATTTGGTCCTTTAAGACATCTCGCACCAGGTCCAGGTCCACCGTGTTGGCAAAGTCCAGGATGTTGCGGATGTTCCATACCTCCCAGTCGCCCCCGGCGGTTTTGGTCTGTACCGGCGGCACCTCGAAGAGCACCCGGTCATCCTTTTCGATTCGGGTGATGAGGGTATGCCGGTTGACGATGGTCACCTCCGCCTTGTGATTTTCGGAAAACACGGTGGCCACAATGTACAGGTTAGCCACATCCTCCTGGAGCTTGCAGTCCACAAAGCCTTCCGCAATGAGCTGTTTGGTTTTTTCAATGTGCTCCGGCCGGATCTCCTCCAGAACCTCCAGCTCTCTGGCGGCGTTGCCGCCGACGACACCCAGCACCGCCGCCACGTCAATGCCCCGCAGGCCGCTGGAATTGGGCACGGTGACGCCCTTTACGTTCTTTACGATATTGCCGCTGCACCGGATGACCATATGCGTTGGGAATTCCCCCAGCACCTCTCTGGCCTTGGCCGCCGCATAGGCGATGGCAATGGGCTCCGTACAGCCCAGGGCCGGTACCAGCTCCCGCTTCAGGGTCTCTACAAAAATCTGCTGTATCCGTTCCACCTTTGTTCCTCCGTTTTCTGTTTTTCTTTCTACAGCCGCACTTCTACGGGGTTTTGAAGCACCATTTCTTCCGGTGTGATGCGGCAGTCCATGGCGAGTACCGTAACGCCCCCTGCGGCGGCCTCCCGAAGGGCTTGGGCAAAGGCCGGGTCCCGCTCCTCGTGGGGGCGAAGGTACCTGACCGGGGACATCTGGATGACAAACAGCACATAGGCCCCAAAGCCCTCTTTTGCCGCCTGGGTCAGGCCTTTCAGATGCTTGGTGCCCCGTTCCGTGGGGGCATCCGGGAAGGCGCAGACGCCGCCATTTTCCAATGTCACGCCTTTCACCTCCAAAAAGCATTGCTTTCCGTCCTTTTGGAAGGAGAAGTCGAACCGGGAATCCCCATGAACGGTCTCCGGTCTTAGATTTTGAATGTCCCCCAGGCCGCCGCCGAGTAGCCACTCTCCGGCTGCCGTATTGGGGGCCTGGGAATCCATGTTGATGAGGATATCCCCCTTTTGTACGCAAACAAGGTCGTATTGGGTTTTCCTGGCCGGATTATTGGACTTCTGGCACCAGACCGCTGCTCCGGGAATGAGCAGCTCTTTGCACCGGCCGGTGTTTTTTACATGGACGGTCTCTAAAACGCCGTCCAGCTCCACATGGGCAATAAACCGGTTGGGCCGGTCCCGGAAAATGCCTTCTGTCATGCGTGGGTAATACATGGTTTCTCCTATTTTGTCAGCTTTTTCCCCAGCCGCAGGGCGTCGCCAAAGAGGCAGATGGGGAAAAAGCATTTCTTTTTCATCAGGTACAGCATCCAGTCCTTTGGTGGGGCGGTGGCAATGACCTGGTGGTAAAATTCGTCTTCCTGGATCTCTTTTAAAAGCCTTGTCCGGTTGGCATAGCTTGTATCGAACTTTGCCACCAGCCGCACCTGAAACCTTGTCAGAAGCCGCAGCCAGGACATATATTCCGTGAAATCTTCCTCCGTCCACAGGTTTTGCGCCTTCAAAAAGCGCCAGCACTCCCGGATCACCAGAGAGCTGCAGCGGTATTTTTCGTAGCTTAAAGCATTGGTGGCAGAATTGGGGTTAATGGCATAGTTGTAGAGGCTGTCCGGCAGAAACACCGCCTTTTTGCAGTCCCGATACATAGGGATGCTTTGCAGCAGGTCCTCCCCAAAGCGGACGGGGTAGTATTCCTTTACGCCGTCCTTTGGAAGAAGATAAGCTTTTGCCGCTTTCTTCCACAGGGGATTGTACCAGCCGTCCTGGAAGACGATTTTATAGAGCTGCCGTTTGTCCTCCACCGTGCCCACATGGGCCATATGTACCGGGAAGGGCCGCAGAATTTCACCCTGCCACACCTGGTCCTCGCCGATAAATACCAGGTCACAGTCCCCGGCCTTTTGCCCGATGGTCTCCAGGGCGTTTTCCTTCAGGCTGTCGTCCGCGTCCAGAAAGACCACCCAGTCGTTGGGATCAGCCTGCTGAATGCACCGCTCAATGGCAGCTCTTCTTGCGCCGTAGGGGCCGGTGTTTTTTTGATGGAGCACCTCCACCCGGCGGTCCTTCTGCGCAAAGCCATCGCACAATTGGGAGGAGCCGTCGGTAGAGCCGTCGTCCACCAGGATCACATGGAAATTCTGGACCGTCTGGGAAAATACGGACTTCATGCAGGCTTCCAGCCAGTCCTTGGCCTGGTAGACGGGGATGAGAATATAGTAGGTCATGGCTATACCTTCCCTCCCGTCCGGATCCACAGGGTCTCACACAGCCAGAGGTATTTTTGGTAATTGCCGGTCTTCAAGGCTTCCGACAGGGTCTTTGCAGATTTGGGGGGCTGCACATCGGCAAAATACCCGTCCCGCAGCTCCTTCTGGCCCAGGAAGATGGCGTAGGAAATATGCTTATCCAGCAGCCGGGTCCGGTGGTAGGTCAAAAGCACCATGTGCAAAAAATGCCGGTAGGCCTTTTCGTCATAGGGAAGGCCGAAGTGCTCCTTTTCGCCTAGGAGCCGTCTTGTAATGTACAGGCTTTCCACCGCCTTTTTCTGCCCTTGGGAGGAGGCAGAGACCCCCTTGGGGTTCAGAAGATAGGTAAACACGGTTGCGTCTATGCTGTATATCCTTTTCGCCATGGGCAGCAGCAACTGGCAGATGACGGAATCCTCGTACCAGTACCCCTCCGGGAAGGACACATGGGCGAAGAGAGAACGCTTAAACAGCTTCCCGCAGGTCATGCCGGGAATGGATTCCAGGTCCTCCACCTGGCCATTTTGGAAGCGCAGGCCGGGGTAGGGGGCCCCCTCCGGATAGCGGCAGTCGTAGCCCCCGGCCACAATGTCCGCATCGGTCTTTTCCGCGCAGGACATCAGCGCTTCCAGGGCGCCGTCACACAAGGTGTCGTCGCTGTCGTGGAAGAGAATGTATTTTCCCCGGCAGATTTCCAGCCCTGCGTTTCTGGCGCCGGAGTGGCCTCGGTTCTCCTGCCGGATGTGCCGGATGCGGCCCGCGTATGCTTTTAAAATCTCCGGGGTCTCATCCGTGGAGCCGTCGTCAATGACCACCGCCTCAAAGGAATAGCTCGTTTTCTGATCCAATACGGAGTCCAGGCTCCCTTTTAAGAAAGGCGCGTTATTATAAGCCGGGATGATAACGCTGATGTCCACCGGCCCTTCCGGGTCCGGCCAGCTTTCCTTTCGGGTGACGTAGCTTTTGCTGCCGATATCCGGATAGATGCTTTCCAGGTAAGAAAAGCCGTCCTGGAAAGCTTCTTCTTTCCGCAGCAGGTTTCCGGCGGTGCGGAGAGCTTCTTCAATTGCCTTCTTTGGGTTCATCGGCGGCCTCCTCTCCGAGCGGTGTACAGGGCCTCGTATGCCTTCGCCATGGCTTCACTTCCAAACCGCTGGGAAGATTTATACGCCGCCTGTCCCAGACTTTGACGTTTGGGTTCGTCCGTTAACAGGTCCTCAATGGCTTGGGCCAGGTTTTCCGCTGTTGGCTCTATCAGGATGCCGTCTACGCCGTCTTCTACCAGGTTCGGCAGGCCGCCCACTTTGGAGGCGATCACCGGCAGGCCGGTGGCCATGGCCTCAATAACGGCCATAGGGACCCCCTCCCATTTGGAGGGCATCAGAAACACATCCCCATGGGCAAGCTTGGGATATACGTTGTCGCAGAGGCCGGGGAAATCCACCTGGCCGTCCAGGCCCATTTCTTTGGTCAGCGCCTTGATCTCCTTAAACCTGGGGCCGTCGCCGTAGCAAATAAGCTTTGGGGTGATGCCCCGCACCTTTAACAGCTTCAGGGCCTCCAGCATGATCTCGTGGTTCTTCTGGGGATAAAACCGGCCTACGTGAAGAAGTCTTGGGGGATAGTGGAGGGCATAGTCCGTCTTTTGCAGGCATCGGTGCAGGTCGATACCGTTGGCCACAATGGGGATCTGCTCCTCCGGAATGCCGTAAAGGGCCACAATGGAGCTCCTGATCTCCTGGCTCAGCGCCACGGGGGTGGCTTTCCCGGCATGGAACAAATATCTTCCAATGCGCTGGTCCAGCGGTACAGCCTCTTCCTGGGCCTGGTTATGGATGGTATGGATGATGGGAATGGAGCGAAGGCCAAACTGGGCCAGGGCCGCGTATTTGAGAGCGTGGAGGTGGGTATGGATCACCTGGGGCCGCACCTGCCGGATGAGGGCCCGGAGCTGCAAAATACAGCTGGGGTCCATGCCCAGCTTTTTCCCCAATAGTCGCAGGTCTACGCCGCCTTCTGCCAGGGCCCGGGTCAGCTTGCTTTGGGCAGGGGACAGGCTCACCGCCACCACACTGTGGCCCATTCTTTGCAGCTCCAGGCAGAGCTCCGCGCACACGGTTTCCGCCCCGCCAACCTCAAAGCTGGGCACGATCTGCATGATCCTCATTGGGGTTTCTCCTTTCCTTCATAGGCCTTCCGCAATTCCTGCTTGTAGCTTTCCAGATCCAAAAGAACCTTTGCTTTTTGCAAAGTCCCGTCCGAAAGCTTTTCCCGCAGGTCCGGATCCTTCAAAATGGCTGCGCACTTATCTGCCAGCCCCTCGTCGGTGCTTTCCAAAAAACCGGTTTTCCCCGGGTCCACCAGGTCACACAGGCCGTCCACCGGGGTGGAGACAATGGGTGTTCCCAGGGCCATAGCCTCCAACGCGCACATAGGGGTCCCTTCCCACAGGGAGGTCATAATCATCAGCCCCGCATTTTGGAGGAGCCCATAGCCGTTGGTCTGGTAGCCCAGAAGATGGATATACCCTTCCGCTCCGCTGTCCCGGATGGCCTGCCGGACCTGGGGCTCCAGATCTCCCTTGCCCACAATGGCCGCCTGCAGGGCAGGGTATCGGTCGTGGACCAGATTCAGGACCTGTATGAGCCGCAGGGGGTTCTTGGGTTCCGACATCCGGCCCAGAAAGAGAATATCATAATGGGTCTGCAGCTGGGCGTTTTTCGCCTTTTCTTCCAACACATCCGCCCGGATCACATTCCTTAGAACGCTGCTTTTCTCCTTTACCGTTCCGTAAAAACGGTAGCTTTTCATGGCGGAAGGGGACACCCAGAAGATGTGCTTGATTTTTGGGCTGGCCAGCAAAAACGCCAGAGTCTTGGGAGAAATTTTCCGGGAATCAAAGCCGTTGTTGTGGATATGGGAAACAAGCGGCGTTTTCCCGCAGCCAAAGGCCGCCGCCACTGTGGCCTTCATGTCGTGGGCATGGACGATATCCGGCTGCTCTGCTTCAATTACCCGCCGAATTTCCCCGGGGGTCACCGCCCGGATGGGCAGGTATCGCACCTTTCGCTCCTCCAGCGCCTGCCGGATGGGACCATCGGGGGACACATACACCATGTCGTACTCCCCCCGGAACATATCCACGATCTGGCAGACCATATTCTCTGCCCCACTGAAAAACACATCACTGAGGATGTGGACGATTTTCTTTGCCATAAACCCTTGTCCTCCCGGGATTTTCTGGGACCATTGTAGCACAGCTTCCCGGAATTGTCACGCAAAAAGCCTTCCCCGGCCGGGGAAGGCTTTAAAATTACACATCCACTCTCTGCCGTTCTACCAGCTCGGCAAAGAAGCCTTTTTTGTCGATGAGCTCCTGATAGGTGCCATCCTCAATGATCCTGCCGCCGTCCAGAACAATGATGCGGTCGCACTGGCGGATGGTGGAGAGACGGTGGGCAATGACGATGCGGGTGCATTTGAGGGCATCCAGGGCCTGGGCTACCTTTTTCTGGGTCAGGTTGTCCAGGGCGGAGGTGGCTTCGTCAAAAATCAGAATGTTGGGCTTGGGGGCCACCGCCCGGGCGATCATCAGCCGCTGCTTCTGGCCGCCGGAAATGCCGCCGCCGCCCTCGGATACCTGGGTAAACATGCCCATGGGCATATCTCGAATGTCGTCCGCCACATCGGCCAGCTCTGCTGCCTTCCAGGCATCGTCTACGGACAGCCAGGGGGCGGAGATGACGATGTTGGAGTAAATATCCCCCTGGAAAAGCTTGCCGTCCTGCAGGACGGTGCCGATCTTCCGGCGGACGGAACGGGCGTCCAGGCTGCTCAGGTCCTTGCCGTCGTAGTAAACGGCACCTCTTTGCGGCTTCTCAAAGCCCAGAAGCAGCCGGACCAGGGTGGACTTGCCGCAGCCGGTTTTGCCTACGATGGCCACATACTGTCCGGCCTTGATCTTTAAGGACAGGTTGTCCAATACCGCCGGGCTGGACTCGGAGTAGCGGAAGGTAACGCCGTTCAGCTCGATGTTTCCCTGGAGCCTGGAGACCATCTGCTTCTCCTCGGAAATTTCCGGCACCGCGTCCATAATGGGCTTGGCCATTTCCAGGGTGGGCTGGATCTGGGCCAGGTTCATGGCAATACCGGCCACGGAGAAGAAGGCGCCGGACACCACGCCGTAGGCGGCGGTAAAGGCGTAGTAGTCCGCCACGGATACCTTGGTCTTCACGGCGATGGTATAGAGGATCAGGGTGCTGATGAGGGACACCGCCGTTTGAATACTGCCGCTGAGGGTCAGAAACAGGGGCTTGCCGTAGGTGTGCTTGGCCTCCTGGGTATATAGTCTTACCCACCGGGAGAAGGCCCGCTTTTCGGAACCGGTCAGCTTGATCTTCTGGATACCGGAGATCAGGGCATAGCTCATGCCGTACTCCTTGCTGCTCAGGTCCATCTGGGCCCGGGATTCCTTCACGTTCCACAAAGAGGTGATGATCGTCAGCGCAATGGTCACCGCTGTCACACATAGGGAGGGCACCACCAGGCTGGGGGCGTAGCGGAAAATCTGGGTCACATAGGCCAGAGAGAAAACAGAGGTCAGGCCTGTTACCAGGAAGGAGGAGAAGAGGGTGGTACAGATGGAATTGATGTACTGCATCCGGGTGGATAATTCGCCGGAGCTGTAGTTTTTAAAGAAGTCTGCAGGCAAAGACAGCATCCGCCCCATGGCCGCGGCGGAAACGCAGATATCCGCCTGGGTGCTGAGCCGTTCCGTAAGTAAGCTCTGGAAGGCGTTCAAGAGCATGGTCCCAATGCTCACGCTGACGGACAGCACCGCCACCGCCAGCAATAGCCGCAGACTCTTCGTATATACCACCCGGTTAAAAATAATGTAGGTGATCTTGGGGGCCAGCATACCCACCAGGGTCGTAACGCCCATCATCAGGAAATACCAGACCAGTACGTTTTTGGGAACGCAGCGGATGTAGTATTCCAGCAGGTCCGGTACGGAGAGTTTCCGCAGGGGGAAGGGAATGTAGAAGCACACGGCCCCTTCTTCCAAGGTCCCCGCCGTTTTTTTGTTCATCCGGACCTTTTTCCCGGTGGCGGCGTCCACATAGTAGTAGCTTCCGGTAAAATCCGGGAGCAGGGCTACCGGGGTACCGTCCCGGAGCTTGCCCAGCATGGCCCCTACGGCGTCCCTGTACCAGCCCTCCTTCAGTTCCACGCTGCGGTAGAGAACGCCGGTGGGGCGGCACAGGTAATCGATCTGGTCCCCCAGGTCCGTCATGTTTTGGGGGATCTCTCGGGTCTTTACATGGTAAAAAGCGAAAATGGCATCCATGGCGCTTTTGGCCTTTGCCCGGTCGTCGGTCTCAAACCGGGGACGGGTCCGGGTCACGGCGGCGGCAATGCCCTCCATGGCTTCGGCAAAGTCCCGGTCGTCCTTTTCTTTTCGCTGCTTGATCTGCTCGTCAAACCAACTCACGGATCTTCGCCTCCTTATTCATTGGAAATCAGTTCGGTGTAGCGGCCGCCCTTGGCGTAGAGCGCTTCATGGGTGCCTCGCTCCACCACTTTGCCGTGGTCCATGACCACGATCTCGTCGCAGTCCCGGATAGTAGACAGCCGGTGGGCCACTACCACGCAGGTAATGCCCCGGTCGGAAATGGCCTGGACGGCGTTGTATTCCGTCTTGGCGTCAAGAGCCGAAGTGGCTTCGTCCATAATGATGATGGTGGGGTCCTGGGCCAGCACCCGGGCGATCTCCAGCCGCTGCCGCTGGCCGCCGGAGAGGTTCTTGCCGCCTTCCGTCAGCTTGTACTGGTAGCCGCCGTCCTTCTGCATGATGTCGTCGTGGAGCTGGGCGTCCCGGGCGGCCAAAATCATTTCAAAATCCTCGATGGAGGTATCCCACATTTTGATGTTATTTGCAATGGTGTCCTCAAACAGGATGATGTCCTGGTCCACCACGGCTACAGACCCGGTAAATACGCTGCGGTCGATTTCCGTAATGGGCTTCCCGTCATATAGAATTTCTCCGCTCCAGGGCTGATACAGGCCGGACAATAGCTTTGCCAATGTGGATTTTCCGCAGCCGGAGGGCCCGACGAATGCCACCCGCTGCCCCGGCTCCAGCTTCAGGTTGAAGTCCTCAATGAGAGGCTTTCCCAGCCGGGAATAGCCGAAGGTCACGTGGCGCATTTCCAGGGTGCCGGAAAGCTTGGCGTAGCTGGTGTCCTCCGGCGCTTCCTTTTTTTCGGACTGGTAGCACACGTCCTCCGGGTAGTGCATCACGTCCTCGATGCGCTCCATCTGGGTCCGCATTTCCTGGATGGTCTGCCCGGCGCCGATGAGGGTGCCCACAGGGGAGGTAAAGGACCCTAAAAAGCCCTGGAAGGCCATGATCATACCTACCGTAAAGGAGCCGTTCATGGCAAACCACACGCCCAGCATCAATACCGCTGTGTCTGTCAGGGTGGTGACGGCGGTGGGGAGCAGGCCTAAGTAGGTGTCCAGCCGGTTGTACTTGACCTGCTGGGTGTTCACGCTGGCCTGATAGCCGGACCAGCGCTCAAAGAAGCCGTTTTCCGCACCGCTGGCCTTGATGGTCTCGATCATTTCAATGCCGGATACGGTGGCCCCGGTCAGCTTCCCGGCGTCCCGCATCTGTACCCGGGTCATATTTACCCGCTTTTCGGAAATGTAGCGGGAGAAGAAGAGATTTACCACCACGGAAAGAAGCCCAATGAGGGTCAAGATCCAGCTGTAGCGGATCATGACCACCAGATAGAAGACGGCCATAATGGCGTTGAGGGCCAGAGGCGCAAAGGTGTTTACCAGGGTATTGGCGATGGAGGCGTTGCTCCCTTGACGGCCCTGAATGTCACCGGCCATTCGCTGGGAGAAAAACTCCATGGGCAGGTGCAGCACGTGCCACAGGTAGGTCAGATTGCCGATGGCCGCCATTTTTCCGTTGATTTTTTGAGAGTACAGAGTTTGCACGATAGACAGGATGATCTGAATGGCCGTCAGAACCCCCAGGCCGATGATGAAGGGCTCAAACCATTCCGGGTTCTGCTGGGTGAGTAACCGATCCAGGAAAAACCGGGAAAAGCCCGGCTGGATAACGCCCATTAAGGACGTGATGATGGAGCAGATGACCACAAAGGCTACCGCCGCCCCGGCGCCCTTCATCCGCTCTTTGGCAAAGGTCCAGACGCTTTTGGGCTTGCCTCCGGGGACAAACTTGTCCGTAGGCTCAAACATCAGGCAGATGCCTGTAAAGGATTTGTCGAATTCCTCCATGGATACGGTGCAGGTGCCCCGGGCCGGGTCGTTGAGCACGGCCTTGTTGCCTTTGAAGCCGTCCAGCACCAGAAAGTGGTTAAAATTCCAGTGGATGATGCAGGGAAATTTGCCCATGGTCCGGATCTGCTCCGGCTCCATCCGGTAGCCGGAGGCTTCCAGACCGTAGCTCCGGGCGGCGATCAATACGTTTTTGGCGTTGGACCCGTCCCGGGAGACTCCGCAGTCCAGCCGCAGCTGCTCCAGGGGCATCCACCGGCCAAAGTAGGCCAGAACCATCCCTAAGGAGGCGGCGCCGCATTCCAGCATTTCCATCTGCATCACCACGGGGACCTTGGCCACGCCCTTGGTGATACAGTGCTTTCCTTCGTTTTTTGTTCTCATGGCGGCTCCTTTAGTTCAGCAGGAAGGACATGGGGGAGACGCTTTCTACCAGCAGCTCCCCCTTGTACACACCGGGCTCCAGAGCAAGGCCCTCCAGCTGTACGGCATAGATCCACTGGCCCTCGGAAAAACCGCCTACGTGGCTGGCATATTCCGGGAAGTCCGCGTCCACCGCAAGGGGCGACGTGAAAACGGATACTACCTTGGTTGTGGTGTCTCCTACCTGGACCTCCATACCGGGGGCCACTTTCGATACGTCCTCTTCGGATACAAAGCAGCTGTCCATGCCGCTGCCGCAGATCACCGGCACCGGGAGCCTGGACTCCATATGTCCAAAGGCGCACCAGACGCAAAAGCCCACCAAAATGGCAATGATGCCCGCAAGCAATAGCCACACCCCCGGGTTACTCACCCGGATATAATCCTGGAGCTGCTCCGGGGAGGAAATGCGGTCGATGCTTTTCTTCCTGAAAATGGTATTGTCCATAGAATTTCCCTGCTTTCCCTGAAATTTGCAATTTACACTAAGTATATCAATTGTTTCCGGGAATTGCAATAAAACTTTCCACGGACAGCGTGGATATGGCCTGATAAATGGGGAGTTAACGAGTTGTCATTGCGAACCAGTCTGCAGACTGGTGTGGCAATCCCCCGGTTGAATGGTACGGGCTGACGGGCGGTACGTCTTGTCCCCCTCCAAGCCTGGAGGGGGCGGGCGACGCAGGAGACCGGGGGTGGTTGAAAGGGTTCGATATTTTGAGCGGTCGAATGAATGAAATGTGCTCCATTTGGCTGTATTTTCTCAACAAAGCAGTCTGTTATCGTACCGGGTCCCCTCCACCTCTGTCACTGCGTGACATCTCCTCCAGCAGGAGGCGAACAAGAATGCCGCCCGTCAGCTTATACCGTTCAACCGGGGGATTGCCACGACAGTGTGCGCACTGTCTCGCAATGACAGGCGGAACCCCGCAAATCCTTATTTACATTGCCCTTGAAAAAGGCCTTATTTCATGGTAGCATAACGAAAAACACCAAAGGAGCGGCATTATGCGTATCCTATATTATACCTACTCCCTTCCGGTAGGCGGTGCGGAGACCGTTGTAACGGAATATCTGCAAAAGCTGCAGAGCCGGGGGCATGAAGTATTCTTCGTGCAGGACTTTTCCACCGACAGCTTCCTGACCCGGCGGCTAAAAGACAGCGGGATCCCCATCTACACCCTGTGGAAGGGGAATGCCGACTCTTCCCTGGGGAAAAGCCTCAAGCGGGTCGCCCGGGCGGCGGGGCTTTACCGCCGGTTCAATGGGATTCTCCACAAGATCAAGCCCGACATTGTGCACCTGCACGGCTGCCCGGACCATATGGACAAGCTGGATTTTCCGCCGGAACGGATGTTTTTTACCTTCCATTCCGAGCTCCACCGGAACCTGGAGATCATCGGCAGCGACAACCAGGAAAGGCTCCGGGCTTTGTGTGACCGGGGACTGACCTTGTCCGTTTTGACGGAGGACTGCGCCCGGGAGTGCCGGGAGCTGTTCCGCACGGACCGGGTCCTTTGCATCCCAAACGGGGTGGACTTTGGCAAGGTCCGGGGAAACATCTACGACCGTGAACAGCTGAATGCGCTCTTCGGCATTCCCAAGGACCGCTTCCTGATGGGTACATTAGGACGGCTGGACCCCGTCAAGGACCATGAGCGGATGCTCTCCATCTTCCAGACCGTGAAAAAGCAATGTCCGAAAGCGGCGCTTCTCATTGTCGGCGGGGACCGGGACGGACGGATGGCAAGCCTGAAAGCCCTGGCCAAAGAGCTGGGGATCCGGCAGGACGTATATTTTACCGGCCAGCGCCAGGACGGGGATGCCATCCTCGCCGCCATGGACCGGTTTGTGCTTACCTCCAAGTCGGAATCTTTCAGCCTGGTCACCATCGAGGCCCAGGTGCTGGGGATCCCCTGTATCGTTTCCGCAGCCGTCCCGGAGGAGGTGGCCTGTACAGGCTGTGTGCGTCTGCCGCTGACCGCCTCCAACGAGACCTGGGTCCAAGCCATTCTGGAGCCCCTGCCCGGCGGTACCTGCGGAAGCCCGGAACGGTTTGATCTGGACGCCGTAATGGATCGGTTGGAGAAGAGCTACCGGGAACGGATCCAATAGGCAAAAGACGGCCCCCTTCTCCGTCCCTTGACTTTTCCGGGCCGGTATGAGAAAATACGGCCGTTCTATTTTGTGATATTTCGGAACGCTTCATTTTAAGCAAAAAGGAGACTTTTCCCTTGTCAAAAAGCAATTCCATCGGCTCCGGCCTGGCCTGGTCCTTTGCCGAGCGTATTACCGCCCAGTTGGTCACCACCCTGGTGGGGATCCTTCTGGCCCGCATTCTGGAGCCGGAGCACTACGGACTGATATCCATTGTCAACGTGCTGATCACCTTCTGCAATGTGTTTGTTTCCAGCGGCATGAGCAGTGCCCTGGTGCAAAAAAAGGAAATTTCCGACCGGGACTATAATACTGCCTTTTTTATCAGCCTTGGAATTTCCCTCTGTGCCTACCTGCTCCTGTTTTTTGCCGCACCGCTGGTAGCGTCCTTTTACAATCTGGAGGAGCTTACTGCCGTGATCCGGGTCATGGGCCTGCGGCTGCCCCTGGCGGCCGTCAACAATATCCAGCAGGCCCATGTGCAGCGGGAAATGACCTTTAAGCGGTTTTTTATTGCCACCCTGTTCGGTACCGTGCTCTCCGGATTTGTAGGCGTATTCCTTGCCTGGCGGGGGGCCGGGGTCTGGGCTCTGGTCGCCCAGTACCTGACCAATACCACCGTAGATACCATCGTCCTGTTCTTTGTGGAAAAATGGTTTCCAAAGCCCAATTTTTCCCGAAAGAGCGCAAAGAAAATGTTCTCCTTCGGCTGGAAGGTGCTGGCGACGGAGTTGGTATATACCACGGAAGAGAGCATCCGGGGGCTGGTGGTGGGCAAGGCCTGCGGCTCTGCGGACCTGGCATACTATGATCAGGGACAAAAGTATCCGGCGCTTCTGGTCAACAACCTGAATACCGCCATTAACAAGGTCATGCTTCCGGCTTATTCCCGAAGCCAGGATGACCTGTCTGCGTTAAAGGCCATGCTTCGCAGAGCCATTTCCGTTGGCGTTTTTCTGCTGTGCCCCATTCTCATCGGCTTTCTGGCGGTTGCAAGAAACTTTGTACTGGTCATACTTACCGAAAAGTGGCTGCCCTGTGTGCCGATGATCCAGGTGTTCTGTGTTCTCTATCTGACCCGCCCCCTGGAGTCTGCCTGCCATCAGGCTCTGCTTGCCATTGGGCGCAGTGACATTGCCCTGCGGATCATGCTCCTGATCAATGTCTCCGCACTTGTACTGGTTTTGATTGCTGCGCTGGGCTTCCATAGCGTATTTCTGGTGGCGGTGGCTGCGCTCCTGTCCGGCATGATCAGTCTGATCGGCTTTATGAACTGGACCCGGAAGCTCCTGAATTACAGCCTCCGGGAACAGCTGCAGGATCTGTGCCCGCCGCTGCTGTGCGGCGTTGCCATGGGGGCCGGTGTACTGGCGGTGGGGCTGCTGCCCCTGGCTCCGCTGCCGCTTCTGGCGCTGCAGATCGTGGCGGGCATTGCGCTGTATGTGCTGTTGAGCAAGCTGGCCCATTTAACGGCAATGGAGTATCTTCTTCTGCTGATCAAGAAGCGCACAGATGCGGATGTATAGCCCAAACGAAAAATATGGAGATCCTGAACCGGGTACTTTGTCCATTCAGAGCCGCAAAAGCCATGCCAAAGACTTGACTTTTCCCCCTGGGTGTGAGAAAATACCACCGTAAATTTAGAAATAAGAGAGGCCTTCTTATGAAGCAATCCAGAACGAATACCTGCGGCGAGCTCCGGCTTTCCGACGCGGGAAAACATGTGACCATTGTGGGCTGGCTGGAAAATGTCCGGGAAGTCGGCTCCAACTTTGCCTTTTTGGTCCTGCGGGACTACTACGGCACCACGCAGGTGGTGGTAGAGACCGAAGAGATGATGAAGGTGGTCAAAGGCATCAACAAGGAGTCCACCATCTCCGTTACCGGCGTAGTCCGGGAGCGGGAGAGCAAGAACAGCAAGCTCCCTACCGGCGAAATCGAAGTGGTCCCTGAGAAGATCGAGGTGCTGGGCAAGTGCTTCCACAACCAGCTGCCCTTTGAGATCAACAAGAGCCGGGATGCCGACGAGAATACCCGTCTCAAGTACCGGTTCCTGGACCTGCGGAATCCTGCCGTCAAGTCCAATATCGTGCTGCGCTGCCAGGTGGTGGCCGAGCTGCGCCGTCTTATGACCGAGCAGGGCTTTTTGGAGATCACCACCCCCATCCTGACCTCCTCCAGCCCCGAAGGTGCCCGGGATTACCTGGTGCCTGCCCGGAACCATCCCGGCAAATTCTACGCCCTGCCCCAGGCTCCCCAGCAGTTCAAGCAGCTGCTGATGACCTCCGGCTTCGATAAGTATTTCCAGATCGCCCCCTGCTTCCGGGATGAGGACGCCCGGGCCGACCGTACCCCCGGCGAGTTCTACCAGCTGGATATGGAAATGGCCTTTGCCTCCCAGGAAGACGTGCTGGAGACTCTGGAAACCGTTTTGCAGCCCGTTTACGAGAAGTTCGGCAAGTATAAGCGGGTGGCCCAGGCTCCCTGGCGGCACATCCCCTATAACGAGGCCATGGAGCGCTACGGCTCCGACAAGCCCGACCTGCGGATCGACCTGGAGATCCAGGATATTTCCGCAATCGTCCAGGGCTGCGGCTTCGGCCCCTTCGAGGGCGCCACTGTCAAGGCTGTGGCCGTGGACAACTTCACCCAGGCCCGGAAGTGGATCGATAAGCTCTTGGCTGATGTGGAAGTACAAACCGGCAACAAGGCCTGCTGGTTCAAGGTAGACGAGACCGGCGCCCTTACCGGCGGCATCTCCAAGTTCCTGGGCGACTGCGCCCCGGCCCTGACCGAAAAGCTGAACCTGAAGCCCGGCTCCTTCGTGTGCATGGCTGCCGGCAAAAAGGCTGCCGCCCAGAAGACCGCCGGTGTTATCCGCACCATGCTGGGCAAGCGCGTCCCCGGCCACTTCGACGAGGAACAGTACGCCCTGTGCTGGATCGTGGACTTCCCCATGTACGAGATCGGCGAGGAGTCCGGTACGCTGGAATTCTGCCACAACCCCTTCTCCATGCCCCAGGGCGGCCTGAAGGCCCTGGAGGAGGCCGAAGGCGATACCGAAAAGCTGCTGGCCATCAACGCCAACCAGTACGACCTGGTGTGCAACGGCTACGAATGCGCCTCCGGCGCCGTCCGGAACCACGACCCCGAGATCATGGTCAAGGCCTTCGAAATGGTAGGCCTGGGCGAGGACGCCGTCAAGGCCAAGTTCCCCGCCATGTACAACGCCTTCACCTACGGCGCACCCCCCCATGCCGGTGCCGCCCCCGGTGTGGACCGCCTCATTATGCTCCTGACCGGCGAAGAAAGCATCCGGGAGGTCATCACCTTCCCCATGAACAAGAACGCCCAGGACCTGATGATGGGCGCCCCCAGCACCGTAGACCAGAAGCAGCTGGACGACGTGCACATTGCCATTGTAGAAGAGTAATATTTTTCCCTCCCCAAACGGGGAGGGAAAAATTTTCAGTTTGCCTCTTTACAAATGGCAAAACATCTGCTATAATACTATGGCAATTGAGAAATGCGCCAGTGGCTCAATGGATAGAGCATCGGATTCCGGTTCCGAGGGTTGGGGGTTCGAGTCCCTTCTGGCGTACCAAAAATGCGAAACACCGTTTGGTGTTTCGCATTTTTGTTTTATACGCCGGAAGGGTCCGTGAGAGAGTTACGACGATTCCATAAATACTTCGACAAATGGGGAGTTATAGATTTCGTTTGTCGCTGCGAACTGGCTCGCAACGACATCCGTTTCCTTTAGTTCCACAAATTCTTATTTACGCACGTAATTGTCCCGGACAAATTCGCTGCCTGGTCGTTCCCATTCTGAGAATGTGATATTATTTTCCTATCCCATGCAAGAAACCTATTTTGTTTCCGTTTATATATTAGTAGTCCTTGCGGAGCAAAAAGTCCGCCAGATGCACGATTTTAACGCCGTTGATGTTTCCGGCGGCCAGCTCATCCAGGGTCACCACGTATTTGGGATAGTGATCTTTGATTTCCAGCAGATTGGCAACCTCACGGTCGGATTCCTCCGGTAAATTGCGGCACACCTGCACATAGATCCGTTCGTCTCGCCGAACGGCCACAAAGTCGATCTCCTTGTCGGCGCTTTTCCCGATATACACATCGAATCCTTTCCGCCGAAGTTCAAAGTAGACGATGTTTTCCAGCATAGCGGCAACGCCTTTGGGATTGAAGCCCATGATGCAATATTTTAGAGAAGCATCCGCAAGATAGAATTTTTCCTGGGTTTTCAAAACCGTTTTGCCCTGCATATTGTACCGTTGGCAGCGGTAGATCACAAAGGCCTTTTCCAGCCATTCCAGATAGTTATATACTGTTTCTACCGAAAGGGACCGCCCCTCACTCTTTATGAACTTCACAATGGCGTTGGCAGAAAAGGTTTTGCCTACGTTTTCAACAATGTATTTTACGACCCGGTTAAAAAGGTCAAAATTTGTAATATTGTGACGTTTGGTAATATCGCTGGTGATCACGGAATTGTAGATCCCCTCCACGATCTGATAGGAGGAGCGTTCGTCAAAATTTCCAAGGGCCACAATGGGGAAGCCACCGATACGGATGTACTCGTTTAAAAGCTCCTTTGGTGCGTGCCCACTGTCCTTTTTGAACTCCAGAAATTCCGCAAAGGATAAGGGAAAAACCGGAATGGAGATATACCGCCCTGTCAGGTAGGTAGAAATTTCGGCGGACATCAGCTTGGAATTGGAGCCGGTCACATAAATATCTGTATTGGCATTCTCCAGCAGACTGTTGACCGCCTTTTCCCATCCGTCCACCTCCTGTACCTCGTCCAGCAGAAGATAGTAGCGCTGCGTGTCGGCCATTTTCACTTTGATATTCTGATACATCTGCTTGGCGGTCATGCCGTCCTCCAGATCTTCCGAGGTATAGCGCAGCTGGATCACATGGTCTTCCGGAATGCCGCTGCCGATCAGGTCGTCCTTCAGCATATCCAAAATGGTGGATTTTCCGCAGCGACGGATCCCAGCCAGTATCTTCACCAAGGGAACATCCCGATAGGTTTTGAGTTTTTCCAAATAGTAGGGCCTTACGATCATTTATATCGCCTCCTTGCTATCAAGTATAGCCAAAAACTTTGACGTGGTCAATACTTTTTACTGAGATTCCGTAAAAACTTTGAAATCTTGACTACTTTTTACCGGATATCCGGAAAAACTTTTCTTTCCCGCCATGGTACCGCACATACGAAAGTACATTGCTGCAAATTACAAAAATTTCCAACAGCCCTGCCCAGTTCCGGATGCTGAGCTGATACATTAAGGAGGTCACGCTGGTAATGAGCCCCGCTACCCGCATACCCTGGGGCCGGAGCCACCAGACGGAGAGCAGGGACACGGAGGAGGTGAGAAACACCAATACCGAAGAGATGCCCTCAAAGCGGAAGATCAGGATCAGCACCAGCACCACCTGGAACAGGATATACATTGGCGTCCAGACCTTTTCTTTGCGCTCTTTGACGGTGGAGACCAGCAAGATCAAAAAGGACACCATTATGCTGTAGGCCCCGCTGAGGGAGCCCAGGCAGAACAGGGCCAGGAAGGTGGAGATCTTCGCCAGAATGTCCAGGGTCAGCATCTGGTATTTCTTCTTGCAGAACCGGCTGCCGCAGTAGAAGATGTAGTTGAAAACTGTGAATAGGTAGCCTAGATACATTTCTTTTTGATCCTTTCCGGTATGTTTTCTTTGTGCCATTGTACTACATACGGGGTGGGGATGCAACTGCTTTGGGTGTCCCGTGCCCCTATTTTCAATGGGCTTCTTTTTCTTTCCCATTCCTTCTGTTTACGTTTTATTCATAAATTATTCAGGTTGATTTCAGGTGGGACTTGTATCATGTACTTATTTACTATGAAATAACAGGAGGAATCCCCCAATGGCGAATTTAGGCAATGCCCGGAAGCGGAAAAAGGCCGCGCAGCGGGTGGTGGCCATCGTGGCTGTGGTGCTGGTGTGTCTGCTGGCCGCCGTGCTGTACGGGCGCCGCAATGTCCAGCAGTCTGTCAATGCAAAGAACAGTTCCAATGTGAAAACGGCCCAGGTGACCAATGGATCCATCCAGGCGGTGGTGTCCGGCTCCGGCACCCTGACCAGTGAGGACGTAGAGGACCTGTCCGTGCCCGCTACCGTGAAGGTAGAGAAAATGCACGTAGAGCAGGGCGACAAGGTAGAGGAAGGGACCCTGCTGGCCAGCGTGAATACCAGCAGCGTGCTGACCACCCTTTCCACCATCCAGGACTCCATGGACTCTTTGGATAAGGATATCCGCAAGGCAGAGTCAAGCACCGTCAGCTCTTCCATCAAGGCCGGTGTCACCGGACGGGTGAAGACCATCTACGCCGAAAAGGACGACGACGTGTCTACCGTCATGTATGAGCATGGGGCACTGGCGCTCCTATCCATGGATGGGTACCTGGCCGTGGATGTGGACGCCGCCAATTATGCCGCCGGGGATACCGTTACCGTCATCGATGCCGACGGCAAGGAATGGGAAGGCACTGTGGACCAGGTGACCACGGATACCGCCACCATTCTGATCACTGACGACGGCCCCCTTGCCGATACCGAGGTTACCGTAGACGGCCATAAGGGCACCTTGTACATCCACAGCCCCCTGAAAATCACGGGCTATGCCGGTACTATCAGCAGCGTGAACGCCAAGCTGAACGCCAAGGTCTATTCCACCACCACGCTCTTCTACCTGAAGGATACCTCCGATTCTGCCAAGTACCACAAGCTCCTGGAGGACCGGGCGGAGTACGAGGAGCGGTACCAGGCCCTTGTGAAGCTCTATAAGGACGGCGGCCTGGTTGCCGACCGGGCAGGCTCCTGCCAGACCGTTACCAACCTGGACGACGTGACCGTGGGCACCGACGCCATGGAGGATCTGGTCCTTGTCCAGCTGGACCCGGACGAGCAGATGTCCGTGACCATCACCGTAGATGAGACCGACATTCTTTCCCTTGCTGTAGGCCAGGAGGTCACGGTGACCGTCAGCTCTTTGGGCGACGAGACCTTTACCGGCACCGTCACCGAGGTGGATACCAGCGGCACCAGCGGCTCCTATACTGCCAAGGTCATGCTGCCGAAGAGCACGGGGATGCTCTACGGTATGTCCGCCGATGTGGACGTGACCATTGAGGGCGTGGACAACGCCCTGCTGATCCCCGCCGACGCTATCCACAATACCAGCACTACCTCCTATGTATATACCACCTACGACGAGGAGACCGATACCCTGGGCGGCATGGTGGAGATCACCACCGGCCTCACCAACGGCACCCAGACGGAGGTCACCTCCGGCCTGAAGGAAGGGGACACCGTCTACTACACCCCCAAGGAGAAGACCTTCAGCTTCGGCGGCATGACCTTTACCACCACCGGCGATTTCCCCGGCATGAGCGGCGGTATGGGCGGCGGTAACCGGGGCCAGGGCGGCCAAGGCGGCGGACGGCCCAGCGGCGGCGGCGCACCCGGTATGCCCGGGTAAGGAGGCTGCCATGATCGACCTGAAGGATATTTCAAGGATCTATCAGGTAGGCTCCGAACGGGTCTACGCCTTGAACAAAGCAAACCTACATATTGACGACGGGGAATTCGTCAGCATCATCGGCCCCTCCGGCTCCGGCAAGTCCACATTGATGAACATCATCGGATGCCTGGATATGGCCGACTCCGGGACCTATCTATTGGACGGCATCCCCATTGAAGACTATACGGAAAACCAGCTGGCCAAGATCCGGAACAAGAAGATCGGCTTCGTGTTCCAGAGCTTTAACCTGATCTCCAAGCTTACCGCGGAGGAAAACGTGGAGCTGCCCCTCATCTATCAGAAGGTGCCCCGGGCCGAGCGGAAGGAGCGGGTAGAGGCGGCCCTGGCCAGAGTGAACCTGCAGAAGCGGGCCAAGCACCTGCCTACGGAGCTTTCCGGCGGCCAGCAGCAGCGTGTGGCCATCGCCCGGGCCATTGCCACCAGGCCCAGCCTCATCTTAGCCGACGAGCCCACCGGCAACCTGGATTCCAAGACCACGGTGGAGATCATGGATATTTTCCACGAGCTCCACGACGGCGGCAACACCATCGTCCTTATTACCCACGACGACGATGTGGCCCGGCAGGCCAAGCGCATTGTGCGCATCAAGGATGGACAACTAACGGAGGTGGACAAGGTATGATCCAGGCATTTAAAATGGCAATGAAGTCCATTTCCGGCAACAAGTTCCGGGCATTTCTGACCATGCTGGGTATCATCATCGGCGTCATGGCCCTGGTCATTCTGGTGAGCCTGGTTTCCGGCGCCACCGGCACCGTCACCGATACCATTTCCAGCCTGGGCAATAATCTTCTGACCGTTACCGTTTCCGATGACAAGGGGGCCCCCGTGAAGCTGGATACCCTGAACGAATGGATGCAGGAGGACGGCATCGGCCTGATGGCCCCCAGCGCCTCCGGTTCTGCCACCGGCAAATACGGCTCCACCACCAAGACCATGACCCTGTACGGAGCCACTCCCTCCTACGCCACCATCAACGGCCTGAATGTGCTTCTGGGCCGGTTCCTGAATGAGGCGGATGTGGAGAACCACACCAACGTCTGCGTCATTACGGAGAAGACCGCCGAGGATATGGTGGGCTACACCGACTGCCTGGGCCAGGCCCTTTCCCTGGACGGCGTCAAATATACCATCGTAGGCATTCTGAAAAACGACGACGAATCCCTGACTGGTATCCTGACCCGGGATTCCATGATGGCCTATATCCCCTTTACCTCCCTCCAGCGGCTCAGCGCCAATGTGGGCTCTACCATCACCACCTTCTCCGTCAGCGCCCCCGAGGGCGGAAACCTGACGGATACGGAGAACGTGATGAAGGCCCTTCTTATGAAGCGGTTCCAGGAGGATGAGGACGCCTTCTCCATCCTGTCCCAGGATATGCTGGAGGACGCCATGTCCAACGTGACCAGTATCCTGATGGTGCTCTTAGGCGGCATCGCCGCCATTTCCCTGATCGTGGGCGGCATCGGCATTATGAACATCATGCTGGTGACCGTTACCGAGCGGACAAGAGAGATCGGCATCCGGAAGGCCATCGGCGCCGGCCGCGGGGTCATTCTGCAGCAGTTCCTCCTGGAAAGCGTGGTCCTTTGCATGATGGGCTGCGCCATCGGCGTGTTCCTCAGCTGGGCTGTGCTGCGGGTGATCTCTGTGATGGTGGCCAGTATGAGCCTTTCCTTTGAGCTGGAGTGGGGCGTGGTGGCCATTGCCGTGGCCTTCTGCTTTGCCATCGGCGTGATCTTCGGCCTGTACCCCGCCAACAAGGCCGCAAAGCTGCCTCCCATCGAGGCCCTGCACTACGGCGGCTAAGGAGGTAGCAGTATGTTTGATAAATTCCATAAGAAAACGCCCCAGCCTCAGCAGACGGACATGCTGCCCCTGGACATTGACGACGACGATGCCCCCCACCGGGAAAGCCACGGGGCCATCTGGGTCACGGTGCTGTGCGTGGTGGTGGCGGTGGCCCTGATCCTCTACAGCCTGCCCACCACCTCTGCCAGCGGCACCACCGTCCAAACGAAGCTCATCAGCGGGTCCGTAGAAAACAAGGTGCTGAAAACCGTCCTATACGGCGCCGGTACCCTGACCCCCCAGGACGGGGAGGACGTGGAGGTCCCCCAGAACATTGAAATTTCCTGCCGTTATGTAAACAATGGCGACACGGTAGCCCCGGGAGACCCCATTCTCAAAGTAGATGAGGCCCAGGTGAAGGCGGCTATTGCCGAGGTCCAGGAGCTGCTGGACAAAATCGACGATGCCATTACTACCCAGGGCAACAAATCCACCTCAACCTCCGTCACCGCCACCACCTCCGGCCGGGTGAAGAAGATCTTCGCCCAGAAGGATGTGGCCGTGGCCGACACCATGTATGAAAACGGCGCCCTGATGCTATTGTCTCTGGACGGCACCATGGCGATGGACCTGCCCGGGGAGCTCTTTACCCTGGGGGAGACCGTCACCGTCCGGCTGCCGGACGGCACCGAGCTGGACGGCACCGTAGAGGGCATTTCCGACGGCATCGCCACGGTGACCTGTTCCGACGAAAAAGCAGAGTATGGCAGCATTGCCGAGGTCATCAAGGACAGGAAAACCCTTGGCAGTGCCCAGCTCTATATCCACAGCATGCTCCGGGTCTCTGCCCTGCAGGGCACCGTCACCAATGTCAGCGTCAAGGAGGGCCGGAAGGTCAATAACGGCACCACCCTGCTGACATTGAAGGATGTGGGCAAAAACGCGGAATACAGCCGCCTGCTCTCCCGCCGCAGTGAGCTGGAAGAGCACATGGAAAAGCTTTTGAAGCTCTCCAATGACGGTATTCTCCGGGCGGATACCGACGGCATCGTTACAGGCTTTGGAGACGACATTGACTACGTCTCCCCGGATACCCTGGAAACCAAAGCCCACAGCCTGGCCAGCCCCGGCTATAAGCGGGTCAGCGGGAATTTGATGGAAGCGGAAACTTATGATGCGGATGGGACAACACCCCCAACTACGACCGAGACCACTGTACCGGAACCCAGCGAGACGGAGACCACCGTCCCGGAAACAAGTGAGCCGGAGGAAGACTCCATAACCTATACCGTTGGCGTTGTGGTATCCAACGACGGATCTACCATCACCTATATCCCGACCGGAAGTTTTGAGGCTGAGCGGGAAGCTGCGGAAACCGTGAACTTTGCCGCCATGGCTTCTGCGGATTCCAGCCAAGCGACTGCCACCGTCAGCGACAGCGGGCAGGCAGTGCTGATGAGCAACGGTATGTCTTGGACACCTTCCAGCTTTGGCGCCATTGCGGCAAAAGATGCCATTTTACTGGGTGGCGGCCTGATCGTACATCAGCGAGGCGGTAGCTTGAACTTCGACATAAACGGTATGCTGGGCGGCTTAGATTTGTCCGGGATGGCCGGCATGGCCGGGATGTCCTCCGGCCTTTCCGCCGGTACCCAGCAGAAGCAGACCCCGGCCTATGACAGCTTCGATACCACCTGCACCGTGGCGGCCACTGTGATCCCCACCCAGGAAATGACCGTGGACATCACCGTGGACGAGCTGGATATTCTGAGTTTGCAAACCGGCATGGAAGCCACCATCACCCTGGACGCCCTGCCAGGGAAGACCTATTCCGGCACCATTACCAAGATCAATACCTATGGCCAGAATTCCGGCGGCAACACCAAGTACACCGTGACGGTGACCTTGGACCGGGCGGAAAACATGCTGACCGGCATGAACGCCTCCGTAAAGGTGGAGACGGCGTCTTCCGAGGAAGTCCCCACGGTCCCCGCCGCCGCCATCCAGTCCAAGGACGGCAAGAGCTGGCTGTACACCGCCTACGATGAAAAGACCGACACCCTATCCGGCCTCACCGAAGTGACCACCGGCCTGTCCGACGGCGAAAGCGTAGAGATCCTCTCCGGCCTCCCGGAGGGCAGCACCTACTACTATAAGTACGCAGACACCATCGAATATCGCTTTGTAGGCTAAGAAACGCCGCTTCCCAACAAAACGGGAAGCGGCGCTTTTTATGCCCCAATAGGAGTGCCCCGCCGAAAAATCGGCGGGGCGATAGAAAAGGGGGAAGAAAGAGAAATGGGGATTGGCAGAAAATGTGTTGGCGGCGGGAAGAATTTCAGAATGCCGCATCCGCCTCTTTGATGTTCTTTCAGTATAATGCAAAAAGGAAAAGAACAACAGATAGAATTCGTTCCCTCTTTCCGAAAATCGGAGAAAAGGGCGAAAATGCGCAAAAGAAGCTTATTTCAGATAACTTGCTAAGGTAGCCTGGAACAGCTGGGCCAGGCCGTCGATGGAGCTGTCTACATCCGCTTCCATCTTGCCCCACAAAAACCGGAGGGAAAAGCCCAGCAGGGAATAGCAGAAGAAGCATGCCAGCATTTTTTTCTGCTCCTCGGTAAGATTCAGCTCTGCGGTCTGCTCCTGAACGTAGTCGTAAAACTGGCTTTCCAGAACGGTAAAGGCATACCGCTCCATCCGCTCCCGGGACAGGGAATCGGAAATGTGGTAAACGATTTTGGGGCTACTCTGGAAGCGGTGAAACAGGTATTTGAGCTTTTCACACCAGTTTGGCATGGAGGACGTATCCCGCAGGAAGGAATCGAACCACCGGTCCAGCCACCGGTCCAATAGGTCATAGATATCCGCATAATGATAGTAAAAGGTGTTGGGACTGATGCCGCAGCGGGCGACCAATGCGGAAACGGTGATCTTGTCAAAGGGCTTTTCCAGGAGCATTTCCTGGAAGGTATCCAGGATCGCTTTTTTGGTAAAGTTAGCCATGTTTTGTTTCTCCTCCCCAGTGTTTCAGTGCCCAGATGGCCAGCAGGCAGAGAAGGGTGATCCCCGCCATCATGCCGAAAAGGGGCAGCAGCCCCGTGTACCAGGGCGCAGAATAAAATAAGTACAGCTCCGGCCGATTCCGGTAATCCAAATACCGGAACAGACAGATGCCAAGATAGCAGCCCCAGAAGCAGCCAAGAAAAATCCTTAAAAGCCGGGAAGAAGCGCGAATCCATTTTGTTCGGTCCACAAAATCATCTCCTATAGGATGATTTTACCAGAATAGAGGGAAAAATACAAGCTATTTTATCGATGGGCGGATGGTTCGATAAATGGGGAGGTGTGGGGGTGACCCTAGCGCCCCGCAGGGGCGCATCTTAGCCTTCCCCTGGGAGGGGAAGGTGCCGCGTGTCGCGGCGGATGAGGTCGCTAGGGTTGGACGATGTATGCGCTAAAAGTTGAAAATAAAGGTGAAATGGGCTTCTTTTTCACTGTTACCTGGATAAAATTGTAGCCTTTAGCGACCTCATCCGGCCTGCGGGCCACCT
>JBNMHR010000018.1:0-30984 GCA_050872865.1 Faecousia sp.
CTCCACCCCCGGCCTGCGGGCCACCCCCTCCATGCAGGAGGGGGAAGAGGTTTTTTGGGGGGTGCCTTCGTTTTACGGAAGCGGACTGAATATCTTACCGGGTCCCCTCCACCCCCGGCCTGCGGGCCAAAAATCATGGTATGATTGCCACTGGCAATCATTATTATTTTGATTCGCTGCGCGGAGCACCACCCCCTCCATGCAGGAAGGGGAAAGGGGTTCTCAGGGCGCCTGTTCCTTTAATTTGGGTCCTTCCTCCCCGTAACAGGCATGCCAAATTGCTTGACAAACGCTGTCAAACTGTTTGTTTACCTCGTTGTTGCCAAAACGAAGAACGGTCACGCCAATGCTGTTTAAGTATGCATCTCTTGCTTCATCATGGCTTTTGCCATCCTCCAAATAGTGCTGGGTGCCATCTATTTCGATTGCCAGTCTTCTCTCAGCAATGTAAAAATCCACAATATACGGATCAAACATTCTCTGCCGATGTACCCGCATTGGAAAATTTCTCAGGCACTTATACCAGAGTTTTGCCTCTTCCTTTGTCATTTCCTTCCGCATTTCCCGGGAACGTTTCCTTAAAAAATCATGCAGTTCGTCCATGAAAAAACTCCCTTTCCCCCTCCTGCGTGGCGAAAAAATCCCTCCCCCCTCCTGCGTGGAGGGGGTAGAGGGAACCAGGTCCGTTCTTCCCGGTGCCCCGAAATAATGGTTTGCTTTTGGTCTTTTCGTTTAACGGAAGCAGTCTGAATATCCTACCGGGTCCCCTCCACCCCCGGCCTGCGGGCCACCCCCTCCATGCAGGAGGGGGAAGGGTTTTTGGGGGGGTGCCTTCGTTTTACGGAAGTGGTTTGAATATCCTACCGGGTCCCCTCCACCCCCGGCCTGCGGGCCACAGGAATCAGGGTATGATTGCCACTGGCAATCATTATTACTTTGATTCGCTGCGCGGAGCACCACCCCCTCCACGCAGGAGGGGGAAGGGGGTTTGGCGGCGCTGCGCGCCTTTAGAACATCCCCAAATACGCGACGATCAGCTGATCCCCGAAAAGTCCTGTAAAGATGGCGGCCATGGAGATGGCGGGGCCCCAGGGGAAGGGGGTGTCTGTCTCGCCTTTGGAAGAGAACAGGCCGAAGACAATGCCCAGGATGCAGGCGGCGAAGAGGCACAGCAGGTTCCCCAAAAGCCCTAAGTACAGGCCGGTAACGAACAGGAGCTTCAGGTCTCCCCCGCCCATGGCTTCTACTTTTTTGATTTTTTCGTAGGCCAGGACGATCAATAGCAGCCCGCCGCCGATGGCAAAGCTGCCCAAGAGTGCCTGGATCCAGTCGGAAGCGGGGGCCCGGGTTATCAGCAAGTAGACCACACGGACGGCTGCCCCAACGATCAGGGCCCCGTCCGGGATGATATACCCCTCCAAATCCGCAAAGGCGCAGCAAAGCAGGACACTTGCAAAGATCAGCCATTGCAGGGCTTGGAGCGAAATATCATATTTTAATAGAAGGGCAACGTAAACCGCACCGGTGGCAATTTCCGCCGTGACATGGCGTTTGCTCAGCTTGGCGCCGCAGTACCGGCACTTGCCATGGGAAGCCAAAAAGCTGACCACCGGCACCAGGTCTTTTGCACCCAGTACATGGCCGCAGACATCGCAGTGGGACCGGCCTTTCAGCACACTTTCCCCATGGACGATCCGCCAGGCCAGGCAGTTTAAAAAGGAGCCCATACACAGCCCCAGCAGGCCAACCAGGATACAGCTGTAAACGGTAATAAAGGGGGTAGTATAGAGCATCGCAGAAATTCCTTTCTTATTCCACAAGGCGGACGCCGCCAACCCAAACGGCGCCCGCGCAATGTGGGTTGTGTTAGATGGGTTCACACCCTACCGGTGCATGCTGCGGTAGGGGTGTGAGAAGCGTTATTAGCCAGCCTTCTTAGCAATCTTAGCAGAATCTTCGCCTTCCGTATAAGATACGGTCCAGGTCTCACCCTTCTTCAGAGCAGTCTGGGGCAGCGTAACCTCGCCGATCTTAGGCTGAGCACCGTCAGAGGTGGAAACCCAAGTAGTCTTCAGCTTGGTAGCGTCAACGTCCTTAGACCAAGTGTAAGAACCAGCATTGCCGCTTCTATTCACGTGTGTGTCATTATTGGTATCATCATTGGTCAGAGAAGCGGCCATGACCTCAGCATAAGCGGAACGGATATTGGCCAGGTCAGCGGCCTCACGAGCCTTCTCCAGCTGGTTGGTGAAGGTGGGGATAGCGATAGCGATCAGGATGGCAATGATGGCCACAACGATCAGCATTTCCATCAGGGTAAAGCCCTTGGAATTCTTCAGTTTCTTCATGATTAAATGTTTCCTCCTTCTATTCTTATAGAAGCTTGATGTATTTATGTAAGCACCGGGGCGGGTTGAGTTCCCCGGTGGGTACAACGTTGGTATTGTCCTCCTGCTGGAGGGAAAAATCCCTTCCCCCTCCTGCGTGGAGGGGGTGCCCACCGCAGTGGGCGGGGGTGGAGGGGACCAGGTTCGTTCTTCCCGGTGCCCCGGATGAACGGGAACCCCCTCCCCTCTCCAAGCCTGGAGAGGGTGGCCCGCAGGCCGGGTGTGGTTGGAAAGCTATGATATTTAGAGCGGATAGATGAATGGTATTCGCTCTATTTACCCTTGTTTTCGCAACAAACCTGTCTGTTACCCTACCCGGTCATCAACCACACCCGCCTCTGCGGAGGCACGAATCATGGTATGATTGCCACCGGCAATCATTGTTATTTTGATTCGCTGCGCGGAGCACCACCCTCTCCAGGCTTGGAGAGGGGAAGGGGTTTTGCGGTGGGTGTCTCCGTTTTACGGAAGCGGTTTGAATATCCTACCGGGTCCCCTCCACCCCCGGCCTGCGGGCCACAGGAATCATGGTATGATTGCCACTGGCAATCATTATTATTTTGATTCGCTGCGCGGAGCACCACCCTCCATGCAGGAGGGGGACGGGACTGAAGTGCACCCTCCACGCAGGATGGGGAAGGGGTTGGGAATGCGGCCATCACATACTCCCGTACATGCTGAACATGGGCAGGTACACGCCGCAGAGCAGGACCACGGTCATGACGGCCAGGCCCACGGTGATGGCGGGCTCCAGGGCGGAGAGCAGGCGGTTGGTCAGCTGCTCTACCTCATTATTATAGTAATCGGACACAACGTCCAGGGTCTTTTCCAGGTTGCCGGACTGCTCGCCCACGTTACTCATTTCTACCAGCAGATGGGGGAAGCAGCTTTCTTCCTTCATGCTCTCGGCCAGGCCTTTGCCCCGCTCTACGTTTTTGCACACCCGGTGGATAGAGCTGGAGATCAGGCCGTTGGTAATGACATTGGCGGTGACCTCCAAAGACTGCAAAATGGGCAGGCCCGCCGCCAGCATGGTAGACATGGTGGAAGCATACTGGGCCATGGCGGACATGGAATGGAGCTTTTTCAGTGGGGAGCGGAGCAGGGCGAAGGTATCGATGAGTTCCTTACCCTTTTCCGTATGCTTGGCCCCCAGGAAGCCGCCCACCAGACCGCCGATGATGAGGATCAGAATGGGCCACTGATGGGTCATGAAGTTGGACACAGCGATCATGGCCTTGGTAATGGCCGGAAGGTCGGTACCCAGCTCTGCAAAGGTCTGCACAAACATAGGGACCGCCACCACCATGATGATGATAAATACCACAATGGCCACAAAGATGACGATGGCGGGGTATGTCAGCGTAGAAATGACCTTGCCCCGGACCTTGCTTTGCTTATCGTAATAGGTATGGAGCCGGTCGAAGCAGATTTCCAGAGTACCGGACTGTTCGCCGCCCCGGATGGTCTCGATAAAGGTCACCGGCAGGTCCGGCATATTGTTTACGAAGCTCTGGGCCAGGGAGTAGCCGCCGGATACATCCTCGGCTACCTTTAGGAGTTTGGCCTTCAGCTCCGGGGTCCTTGCCTGGTCCGCCACCATTTCCACGCAGCGGACAATGGGCATGCCGGAATTGAGGATAATGGCAAACTGGGAGCAGATAATGGCCAGGTCCTTATCCTTGATCTTGGTGGCCCCGAAGGTGATGTTCAGGTTCTGCTTTTCCTTGACCTCCTCGATATGGGTGATCACGGAGCAGCTCTCCCGCAGCTGGGTCACGGCCTCGTATTCGTTATAGGCTTTTACAACACCCTGCACCTTCTCCCCATCCGGGGACAGGCCACGGTATTTGAATGTTGTCATAGGTTATGTACCTCTCTTTTGTCATTGCGAGGCAGTGCGCACACTGCCGTGGCAATCCCCCGGTTCTTCTGACCGGTAAAGAATAAGTATGTCGTTGCGAACCAGTCCGCAGACTGGTGTGGCAACCCCCCGGTCCTTCAGAGCACCTAGTTACTCCAATATTCGCTCATACAACTCCACCCACTGTGGGTTCATTGTCTCAATCAATTGGTTCTTTCTTTTCCGGTTCCAACCTTTGATTTGTTTTTCTCTTGATATTGCGGAATAAACATTTTCTGTTGCTTCATAGTATACCAGCTTATCCACATTATATGTTGCAGTAAAGCTGCCTTTTATCAAATGATGCTTATGCTCATAAACCCGACGTGGCAGGTTGTTGGTAATGCCAGTATAGATAACATTGTTGTTGCTGTTTGACAGGATGTAAACGTAGTACATAACAATGTCTCTCTCCTTTGGCTGTCTATCGTCCGGGGGGTTGCCACACCAGTGTGCGCACTGGTTCGCAACGACATTCCTTTCTCCTTTGGCTGTCTGAAACCTTGGGGGATTGCCACGACAGTGTGCGCACTGTCTCGCAATGACAGTACTATTAATATCTCCCCCGCCCAAATTGCTCGGGGTCTCTGGCGTAGGACCTTGCTACCTCCTGGGAGACGGTGCCTTCCCGAACCATTTTCTGCAGGGCGGCATCCATCAAAATGGAGCCGTTCTGGGCGTTCATGGCGATGAAGGAATCCATCTGGGGGGTTTTCCCTTCCCGGATCAGGTTCTTGATGGCGGAATTGACCACCATGACCTCGCAGGCCGCCGCCCGGCCCTTGCCGCATTTCTTGGGCAAAAGCTGCTGGGAGACCACGGCCCGGAGGGTAGTAGACAGCTGCAGACGGATCTGCTTCTGCTGGCCCTCGGGGAAGACGTTGACCATACGGTCGATGGCGTCGGCGGCGGAATTGGTATGCAGGGTAGCAAAGACCAGGTGGCCGGTTTCGGCGGCAGTCAGGGCCGTTTCGATGGTATTCAGGTCCCGCATTTCGCCGATCAGAATGACGTCCGGGTCCTCTCGAAGAATTGCCCGCAGGCCGTTGGCGTAGCTCTCCGTATCCGTGCCCACCTGGCGCTGGTTGATAACGCATTTATCCGGGGTATACACATATTCGATGGGGTCTTCCAGGGTAATAATATGGGCGGCCCGGGTACGGTTGATCCGGTTCAGGACGGAAGCCAGGGTAGTAGACTTGCCGGAGCCGGTTTCACCGGTGACCAGCACAATGCCCGTCCGGTAATCCTGAAAGGTATCCACCACCGGGGGCAGGTGCAGCTCCTCCAGCTCCGGGATCCGCTCCGCCAAAAGACGAATGGCGGCGGACAGATTGCCCTGCTGGCGGTACAGGTTGATTCTGGTTCGAACGCCGCAGGGGAAGCTCTTGGCCAGGTCCAGTTCGCCGCAGTCCTCTATTTTCTGGAACTCCTTTCCGGCCAGCTCCCGGCCTACGTTTTCGCAGTCCTCAAAGGTCAAGGGGTAGTCCGTTAAATCCGTCAGGCGGCCGTCAATTCTTACCCGCACCGGCAGACCGGCTACAATGTGCACATCGGAGCCCCGGTCTTCCTGGGCTTTGGCGATCCAATCATCCAGTAAACTCATGATCTTTCTCCTTAACCGGCGGTAGAATTGATGGCCTTGGCAGCCTCCGCGGCGCTGATCTCTCCGGCCAGCACCAGGCGGCGGCAGTTTTCCTTCATGGTCACGAAGCCTTCCTGCAGGGCGGCTTTTTTCAGCTCGTCGGAATCGATCCGGTTGGTGACCATCCGGCGCAGGTGGGCGTTCAGGGTCAGAATTTCAAACACGGCCCGTCTGCCCCGGGTACCGGTATGGAAGCACTCCTGGCAGCCTTCGCCTTTGTAGAAGGTCACGTCCGCATCCTCGGGGATATCCAGCATGAGCTTTTCCTCTTCGTCGGGCTTGTAGGCCTTTTTGCAATGGGGGCAGATTTTTCTTACCAGACGCTGGGAAACCACACCCCGGAGGGCGCTGGAAATGAGGTAGGGCTCCAGGCCGATGTCCTCCAACCGGTCGATGGTAGAAACGGCGTCGTTGGTATGCAGGGTAGACAGCACCAGGTGGCCGGTAATGGCCGCCCGGACGGCGATCTGGGCCGTCTCGCCGTCTCGAATTTCGCCGACGGAAATGACGTCCGGATCCTGCCGCAGGATGGCCCGGAGGCCGGCGGCAAAGGTCATGCCGGTTTTTTCGTTGATCTGGCACTGGTTAGCCCCGGGGATATCGTATTCCACGGGGTCTTCCAGGGTCATAATATTGGTATCCTCCCGGCACAGCTGCCTTATCATGGCGCACATGGTGGTGGACTTACCGGAACCGGTGGGGCCCACGATGAGGATCACGCCGGAGGTGTTTTTAAGGAGGTTCTCGTACTTTTCCAGGTCCTCCCCTTCCAGGCCGATGGACTGGCGGTTCACGGCACCGGCGGACTTGTCGAGAAGTCGCAAAACCACCTTTTCGCCGTGGACCGTCGGCATGGAGTTGATACGCAGGTCAATTTCCTTGCCCTTGGCGGAGAACATAGCACGGCCATCCTGGGGGATCTTCCGTTCGGAAATGTTCATGCCGCCCATGATCTTTAGTCTGGATACCACGGTGCCCTGCAGATTGGAAGGCACGGTAAAGACCTTCCGCAGTGCGCCGTCGATCCGCATCCGCACCACCATTTCCTCTTCCTGGGGCTCCAGGTGAATATCGCTGGCCCGCTCCACAATGGCCCGCTCGATGACGGAATTCACAAAGCGGATGGTGGGGGCCTCGTTGGCGGCATTGTCTACGGTCTGGTTCATCTGGGCGGGGATGATGTCCTGCTGGGTATCCCCCGCCTCCCGTTTCATTTCCTCAATGGCCCGGGCGGCGCCTTCGTTGCCGTACAGGGTATTGATGGCCAGCTCCGTCGCCCGCCGGGTGGCGATCATAGGCACCACCTGCTTATGGGAAGCGGCCTTGATCTCCTCCTGGGCAACAAAGTTCAGGGGGTCGGACATGGCCACGTACAGCTCGTCTTTGACTAGCTTCACGGGGACCACGGAATATTTCTTTGCAATGTTTCTGGGAACGAATTTGGCCAGCTCCAAAGGAATGGACACCGCGGTGAGGTCCACAAAATCCACACCAAGCTGCATCTGCAAAGCTTCGATCAGCTGCTGCTCGGTGATCATCCCGTTTTCAATGAGCACGTCGCCCAGACGTTCCCGGGTCTGCTTCTGTATGGAAAGCGCTTCTGTCAGCTGACTCTGGCTGATAACTCCAGCGGCGATCAGCAGGTCACCCAAACGCATATATGCCATAATCGCACGCCTCCATTTTCCTAAATTATGCGATAAATAACAGTCCGGTTTGTACATAACCCGTTATTTCGCCTTTTTTACGCACTTATAGACATTTTAGCATAGCTTATTTCCAATTTCAACCGTTTTTTTCAAAGTTTTATGATTGTTTACCTTTTTCGTAGGTGAAGGGGAAGAACCCCTTTCCCCTCTCCAAGCCTGGAGAGGGTGGCCCGCAGGCCGGTTGTGGTTGAAAACGCAGTACGATAATAGATAGGTTTGTTTAGAAAATAAGGGGAAATGTAGCCAATACCATTCATCCAGCAGCTTAGAAAATCGTACCTTTCCAACCACACCCCCCCACTGCGGTGGGTACCCTCTCCAAGCTTGGAGAGGGTAAGGAGCTTTCCTCCGGTGCCTACCATTCAACTAGCCTATCTTGTTTCGTTACCTTTCGGGACGATGTAGGCATCGTCCCCTACGAGAGAGACCTCGTCAACTCTCCCTTTGCTTTCGTGCGCATTTACACAATTTTTTTGTTATTTTATTTTATACTTGATTTTTAGATAAAGGTATGCTACAATTTGGTCAATTCGCGGAGTGAGCGTACATTGTGCGGCTCCGTATTTTTAGGAGATGACGCACTATGTGTGGTATTGTAGGATTTACCGGCCATCACGCCGCCGCGCCCATTCTGTTGGATGGGCTTTCCAAGCTGGAATACCGGGGCTACGACTCCGCAGGACTGGCCGTACGGGATGGAACGAACCCCACCCGGATCGTAAAAGCCAAGGGTCGGCTGAAGGCCCTGCGGGAGAAGACGGACAACGGCCTGGCTTTGCCGGGGACCTGCGGCATTGGGCATACCCGCTGGGCTACCCACGGGGAACCCAGCGAATGCAACGCCCATCCCCACTGTTCCGACGACGGAAACGTGGTGGCCGTCCACAACGGTATTATCGAAAACTATCAGGAGCTCCGGGATAAGCTGACCCGGAAGGGCTACAGCTTCTACTCCACCACCGATACAGAGGTGGCCGTAAAGCTCATCGACTACTATTATAAAAAATACGCCCACACCCCTGTGGACGCCATCAACCATGCCATGGTCCGGATCCGGGGCTCCTACGCCCTGGCGGTGCTGTTCCAGGACTACCCCGGAGAGATCTACGCCGCCCGGAAGGACAGCCCCATGATCATCGGTGTCACCGGCGGCGAAAGCTACCTGGCCTCCGACGTCCCCGCCATCCTGAAGTACACCCGGAACGTATACTACATCGGCAACATGGAGCTGGCCCGGCTGACCCCGGAGGGCGTCACCTTCTACAATCTGGACGGCGACGAGATCCAGAAGGACCTGGTGGAGATCAGCTGGAATGCCGAAGCCGCCGAAAAGGCCGGTTACGAGCACTTTATGATGAAGGAGATCCACGAGCAGCCCAAGGCGGTGAAGGATACGTTAGCCTCCGCCATCCAGGACGGGGCCATCCGATACGACGTACTTGGCATGACACAAGAGGAAATGGCGGACCTGAACGCCATTTATATTGTAGGCTGCGGCTCCGCCTATCACGTTGGGGTCACGGCTCAGTATGTATTGGAGGACCTGGCAAAAGTCCCCGTGCGGGTGGAGCTGGCCTCCGAATTCCGGTACCGGACCCCGCTGCTGCCGGAGAAAACTCTGGTCATCGTCATCAGCCAGTCCGGCGAGACCGCCGACAGCCTGGCCGCCCTGCGTCAGGCCAAGGAATACGGGGCTTCTACCCTGGCCATCGTCAACGTAGTGGGCTCCACCATTGCAAGAGAAGCCGACCACGTGTTCTACACCCTGGCAGGCCCGGAGATCGCCGTGGCTACCACCAAGGCCTATTCCACCCAGCTGGCCGCCGCCTACATTCTCGCCATCGCCCTGGGCCAGGCCCGGGAAAAGCTGAGCCAGGATCAGGTCACCGAGCTCATCGCCGCCCTGGAGGCCCTGCCGGAGCAGATTGAAAAGCTGCTGGAAAACAAGGAGCGGATCCAGTGGTTCGCCTCCAAGCAGGTAGCCGCCAAGGACATCTTCTTCATCGGCCGAGGCATCGACTACGCCATCTCCCTGGAAGGGAGCCTGAAGATGAAGGAGATCAGCTACATCCACAGTGAGGCCTACGCCGCCGGGGAGCTGAAGCACGGCACCATCAGCCTCATTGAGCCCAATACCCTGGTAGTAGGCATCCTCACCCAGCAGAACCTGTACGAGAAGACCCTTAGTAATCTTCTGGAATGCAAGAGCCGGGGTGCCTACCTGATGGCCCTGACCTGCAACGGCAACTACAGCATCGAAGACAGCGCCGATTTCGTCATCTACATTCCCAAAACGGACCCCCACTTCGCCGCCTCCCTAGCCGTCATCCCCCTGCAGCTGCTGGGCTACTACGTATCCGTGGCCAAGGGACTGGACGTGGATAAGCCCCGGAACCTGGCGAAGAGCGTGACCGTGGAATAAAAAAACAGAGGGCTGTTAGAAAACGTTGTCGTTGTGAACCAGTGACCGACATCACTGGTTCGGAATGACAGAGCTTTTTCTAACAGCCCCCATTGACTTTTACCTGAAAAAAGGGTATAGTATAGATACAGGAAGGGTGCTGCCAGTAGACGGCTCCCACCGAGTGGTTAAAAAGAAGTAACCGACGCTGTGGAAGGAGACGGTTACTTCTTTTTACTTATGATCGTAAAATCCCTTAATAAGGGCGATCAGTGCCAGGACAAAGGAACAGAACTCGATAAGATCCGACCATGTAACCATATGCACCGTGTAAATTAAGGTGTGATTGCCCCCGGCAATCATTTATTTTGATTCGCTGCGCGACGCACCGCCCCTTTCTTTTAAGGGGGCAAAAGAAGTATGTTTCACCCCCGAACGCTCAGGGGAACCGCCTACCGGGGTACTACTGGTAGCACCAGAGACAGCATAGCACAGTTTCCGACAAAATGCAACCAAAATATCGATTTTATAGAAAAATCCCCTGCCTCGCAGTTTGAGGCAGGGGCATTTTCATTACTTAAAGTATTTGACCGCTGCTTCGAACATCCGGATGTCGTATTCTCCGGGGACGTTGCGGTAGAGATTCTGGCCGATCCGCTCGCTGTGGCCCATCTTGCCGAAGACACGGCCGTCGGGAGAGGTAATGCCCTCAATGGCGCAGACGGAGCCGTTGGGGTTGAAGGCGGCGTCCATGGTGGGATTCCCCTCCAGGTCCACGTACTGGGTGGCGATCTGGCCGTTTTCTGCCAGCTGCTTTACAAGGGCCTCGCTTGCCAGGAACTTGCCCTCGCCGTGGGAAATGGGCACGTTGTACACGTCGCCTACCTGGGTCAGGGCCAGCCAGGGGGACTTATTGGAGGCCACCCGGGTGCGGACGATGCGGCTCTGGTGCCGGCCGATGGTATTGAAGGTCAGGGTCGGGCAGGTGTCGTCCATATCCATGATCTTGCCGTAGGGCACCAGTCCCAGCTTGATGAGGGCCTGGAAGCCGTTGCAGATACCGCACATCAGGCCGTCCCGGTCGTTCAAGAGCTTCATGACCTGCTCCCGGATGGCAGGATTCCGGAAGAAGGCGGTAATAAACTTGGCGGAACCGTCGGGCTCGTCGCCGCCGGAGAAGCCGCCGGGGATGAAGATCATCTGGCTGGAACCAATGCGCTTTGCCACATCCTCCACGGACCGGGCCACATCGTCGGCGGTCAGGTTCCGGATGACGGCAATGTCCGCTTCCCCACCGGCAGCCAGGATGGCCCGGGCGGAATCGTACTCGCAGTTGGTGCCGGGGAACACAGGGATCAGCACCTTGGGCTTGGCCGTCTTGATAGCGGGAGCGGGATAAGAGGTTGCCTTGTGATCGAAGGCAGGTACCTTCTCCTGGGTCTCCACAGTCTTGGTGGGATAGACCTTTTCCAGAGTGGCGGTATTCAGGTCATACAGCTCTTCAATGGAGACCTTCTCATCGTCCAGGATGATATACTTCTCTTCCATGGTATAGCCGATCTTCTTTCCGAAATCGCAGTCCTCTGTGAGCTCGGCGATGATGTCGCCATAGCCGCAGTCCGTATCCTCGCCCCGGAAGCCGATGGAATTGCCGAAGGACATTTTCACCACGGCCTCGGAAACGCCGCCGGCATCTACCGCCCAGGCGGCCTTTACCTTTCCGGCCTGGCACAGCTCGTGGAATTTCTTCCAGACGGCCTTCAGGTCCTCGTAGCTGCCGTCGGAAGCGAAGCAGTAAACGGGGTGGCCGGGCTCTTTGAATTCATCGGAGAGCACTTCCCCGGCCTTCACGGGGGCAATGGCAAAGGAGATCACCGTAGGGGGCACGTCCTTGTCCAGGAAGGAACCGGACATGGAGTCCTTTCCGCCGATGGCCGCGGCATCCAGGTGGAGCTGGGCATCCAGAGCGCCCAAAAGGGCCTCGAAGGGCTTGCCCCAGCGGGTGGGGTCGTTTCTCAGCTTCTCGAAGAACTCCTGCAGGGTGAGATAGGCCTTTTTGTAGTCCGCACCGGCGGCCACGATCTTGGCCATAGAGGAAATGACGGCGGCCTTGGCCCCCTCGAAGGGGTTGGCGCTCAGCAGCTCCGGGTCGCAGCCCCAGGCCATCACGCTGGCGGCATCGGTCTGCTGCCCCGGCAGAACCGGGAGCTTTGCGGCCATGGCCTGGGCGGGAGTGGCCTGGTTCTTTCCGCCGAAGGGCATCAGCAGGCTTCCCGCGCCGATGGTGGCATCGAACCGCTCCACCAGGCCTCTCTGGGAGGCAAACCGCAGCTGGGCGGCCATTTCCTTCAGGCTGGCGGAGGATACTTCCGGTTCCTTAGCGGCAGGAACCTCTACCTGGGCGTGCTTCACGGCGCCGTTGGTATTCAGGAATTCCCGGCTCAGGTTGGCGATCTCGTGGCCCTTCCAGCTCATGACCATCCGGGCTTCCTCGGTGACCACAGCCACCCGGTAGGCTTCCAGATTTTCCTTTTCCGCGGCAGCGATAAAGGCATCGGCATCCTCAGGAGCCACCACTACCGCCATCCGCTCCTGGGACTCGGAAATGGCCAACTCGGTGCCGTCCAGGCCGTCGTACTTTTTCCGCACGGCGTCCAGATCGATGCGCAGCCCGTCGGCCAGCTCGCCAATGGCCACGGACACGCCGCCGGCACCGAAGTCATTGCAGCGCTTGATGAGCCGGGTGACCTTGCCGTCCCGGAACAGGCGCTGGATCTTCCGCTCCTCGGGGGCGTTGCCCTTTTGGACCTCGGAGGCCATGGTGGTCAGGGACTTCATGTTGTGGCTCTTGGAGGAGCCGGTGGCACCGCCGATGCCGTCCCGTCCTGTACGTCCGCCCAGCAGGATCACCACATCCCCGGGGGCAGGGCACTCTCTGCGCACGTTTCCTACCGGGGCCGCGGCTACCACGGCGCCGCATTCCAGACGCTTGGCCACAAAGCCCTCGTGGTACAGTTCCGCCACATGGCCGGTAGCCAGGCCGATCTGGTTGCCGTAGGAGGAGTAGCCCGCAGCAGCGGTCTGGCACAGCTTCCGCTGGGGGAGCTTGCCGGGGATGGTATCCTTCAAAGCGGTCCTGGGGTCTCCGGCACCGGTGACCCGCATGGCCTGGTGTACATAGGCCCGGCCGGACAGGGGATCCCGGATGCAGCCGCCGATACAGGTAGCAGCGCCGCCGAAGGGCTCAATTTCCGTAGGATGGTTGTGGGTCTCGTTCTTGAACATCAAAAGCCAATCCTGGTCCTCTCCGTTCACCGTGGCGGTAACGTGGATGGAGCAGGCGTTGATCTCTTCGCTTTCGTCCAGCTCCGGCAGCTTGCCCTGCTTTTTAAGGGTCTTTGCCCCGATGGTGGCAATGTCCATCAGAGTCTGAGGACGCTGCGCGGCCTTTTCTTCCCCATACACCGCCACCCGGGCAGCCAGGTACTCTTCGTAGGCTTTCTGGACCGCGGGATCGTGAATGGTGATGTTCTCCAAGTGGGTGGAGAAGGTGGTATGGCGGCAGTGGTCGGACCAGTAGGTATCCACTACCCGAATTTCCGTAATGGTGGGGTCCCGGTGCTCCTGGTCCCGGAAGTAGGCCTGCAGGAATTTCAGGTCGTCCAGGTCCATGGCAAGACCCAGTTTGTCCAGAAGAGCAGCCAGGGCTTCTTCGTCCATGGACACAAAGCCTTCTACCGTGGCAACGGTCTCCGGGATGGCGTAGTCGATGGCCAAAGTCTCCGGCATCTCCAGAGAGGCCTCCCGGCTTTCCACGGTATTGATAACGTATTTCTTGATGGCCGCCACATCCGCATCGCCCAAATTGCCGGAGAGCACATACACCTTGGCCGTGCGGATGGTGGGCCGGTTGCCCTGGGAAATGATCTGGATGCACTGGGCGGCAGAATCCGCCCGCTGGTCGTACTGGCCGGGCAGGGGCTCTACGGCGAACACCACATCCCCCTGGGGGACTTCAAAGCTGACGTTGTCCACCTGGGGCTCGGAGAACACCGTATTCACGGCGGAATCAAACAGGCTCTTGTCGATATTTTCCGCATCATACCGGTTCAGCACCCGCAGCCCCGTCAGGCCATGGACACCCAGAAAGTCCTTGATTTCCCCCAGGAGGTTGTTTGCCTCGTGGGTCTGGCCTTCCTTTTTTTCTACATATACACGATAAACCATGTGGGATCCTCCCTATTTTTATTTCAGGGCCTGCAATGCCCGGGCGCCAATATCACTCCTGCGATAGGCATTTTCAAACTGAACACCGTCGGAAAGCCGGTAGGCCTCCCGGATGGCTTCTTCCAGGGTATCCGCCACAGCGGTGGTACCGGTGACCCGGCCGCCGGAGGTGACCAGCTCGCCGTCCTCGTTCAGTTTGGCCCCAGCCACAAAGGTATGCGCCTTGGCTTCCTCGGTCATGGTGATGGGATAGCCCTTCTTGTAGGACACGGGGTAGCCCTTGGAGGCCAGGATCACGCAGCAGGCGTTCTTCTTGGAGAACTTGACCTCCGTCTCGGCCAAAGTCCCGTTGGTGGTGGCCTGCATAACGGTCAGCAGGTCGCTTTCCAGCAGTGGCAGCACCACCTGGGTCTCCGGGTCGCCGAAGCGGCAGTTGTATTCAATGACCTTGGGGCCCTTGGGAGTCAGCATCAGGCCAAAGTACAGGCAGCCGGTAAAGGTCCGGCCCTCGGCGTTCATGGCGTTGATGGTGGGTAGGAAGATCTTTTCCATGCACTCCTGGGCGATTTCCGGGGTGTAATAGGGGTTGGGAGCCACGGTGCCCATGCCGCCGGTATTGAGACCGGTATCATTGTCCCCTGCCCGCTTGTGGTCCATGGAGGAGACCATGGGCTTCACGGTCTTTCCGTCGGTAAAGCTGAGGACGCTGACCTCCGGGCCCGTCAGGAACTCTTCAATGACGATGTGCTCGCCGCTCTTGCCAAAGACCTTATCGGCCATCATGGACTTCACAGCCTCCATGGCCTCTCCCCGAGTCTGGGCAATGATGACGCCCTTGCCCAGGGCCAGCCCGTCGGCCTTGATGACCGTGGGGATGGGAGCGGTCTCCAGGTACTTGAGGGCGGAAGGCATATCGTTGAACACTTCGTATTCCGCCGTGGGGATGCCGTATTTCTTCATCAGGTTCTTGGAGAAGACCTTGCTGCCCTCGATGATGGCGGCGTTGGCCTTGGGGCCGAAGCAGGGAATGCCCTTCTCGTTCAGGGCATCCACGGCACCCAGCACCAGGGGATCGTCCGGGGCCACCACCGCATAGTCCACATGGTTCAGAACCGCAAACTCTACGATTTTATCTACGTCCGTAGCCCCGATGGGGACGCACTCCGCGTCCTCCGCCATGCCGCCGTTGCCGGGGAGGGCGTAGATCTTTTCTACGGACTTATTTTCTTTCAGCTTTCTAATAATGGCGTGCTCCCGCCCGCCGCCGCCGACTACCAGAATTTTCATGTTGATCCAACCTTTCTATTAAAGGTGTCATTATAATTCAGAATGGGTACTCTTTCATCCGGGGGATTGCCACGGCAGTGTGCGCACTGCCTCGCAATGACATCTATTAGTGATGGAACAGCCGCATGCCGGTGAAGGCCATGACGATGCCGTCCTTGTTGCACTCTTCGATCACCAGATCATCCCGGATGGAGCCGCCGGGCTGGGCAATGTAGTTGACGCCGGAGGCATAGGCCCGCTTGATGTTATCCGCAAAGGGGAAGAAGGCATCGGAGCCCAGGGACACGCCACGGATGGCCCCCAGGTAGGCCCGCTTGTCTTCCTCGGTAAGCCGCTCCGGCTTTTCGGTAAAGTAATTCTGCCAGATGCCCTCGGCGCAGACGTCCTCTTCGTTGCCGTTGATGTAGCCGTCGATGACGTTGTCCCGGCCGGGTCTGCCCAGGTCCTCCCGGAAGGGCAGGGCCAGGGTCTTGGGATGCTGCCGCAGGAACCAGGTATCGGCCTTGGAGCCTGCCAAACGGGTGCAGTGGATCCGGGACTGCTGCCCGGCACCGACACCAATGGCCTGGCCGTCGTAGGCAAAGCAGACGGAATTGGACTGGGTGTATTTGAGGGTAATGAGGGAAACGATCAGGTCCTCCTTGGCGCTTTCCGGCAGGTCCTTGTTTTCCGTTACGATGTTGCCCAGAAGCTCTGCGTCGATCTTGAAATTGTTCCGGCCCTGCTGGAAGGTGACGCCGTAAACCATCTTGGTCTCCTGGGGGGCAGGCACATAGTTTTCGTCGATGGCAACCACGTTGTAGTTGCCCTTGCGCTTGGTTTTCAGGATCTCCAGGGCCTCCTCCGTATAGCCGGGGGCGATGACACCGTCGGAAACCTCCCGGGCGATGAGCTTGGCCGTCAGGGTATCGCAGACATCAGACAGGGCCACCCAGTCGCCAAAAGAGCACATCCGGTCGGTGCCCCTTGCCCGGGCATAGGCGCAGGCCAGGGGGGAATCATCCAGCCCGGCAATGTCATCCACAAAGCAGGCCTTTTTCAGGGTTTCCGGAAGCACCTTGCCCACGGCGGCGGAGGTGGGAGAAACATGCTTAAAGGAGGTAACGGCGCACTTCCCGGTGGCGGCCTTCAGTTCCTTGACCAGCTGCCAGGAGTTCAGGGCATCCAGGAAGTTGATGTACCCCGGCCGGCCGTTGAGAACGGTAATGGGCAGGTCCGAGCCGTCGGCCATGTAGATGGAGGCAGGTTTCTGGTTGGGGTTGCAGCCGTATTTCAGCGCGAATTCTTTCATGGTTTTCCTCCTTATTCGTAGCGGTTGATGACCTTCTGGCGGTACTCCCCTGTTGCCAGATCGGTATAGCGGACAAACAGGGAAATTTTATTGTCCTCGTTCAGGTCCTTCCACAGGGTATCCACAAAGGCATCCATGTCCTGGGGAATCTCCACCCGCTCCGGCTCCCCCTGGAAGGTGGGGATCACGGGGTTTCCGTCGCACACATAGGTGTGCAGGAAGTGGCCCAGGCCGGGGATGGGGTCAAAGTCGTAAGTATACCGGTTGCAGCCCTTCCCTTCCGGGTCAGATGCCTTCAGGATGGACATCTTGTAGCTGCCGTCGGGGCTGAGAAGGCCGGAAATGCGGGGGGTCCAGTTGGGGCCGTCGTGCTCAAATTTCCGGGTCCGCAGGGCTTCCTCCATGGTCTTTCCCTTTTCCAGAAACTCCCGGATGGTATCGGTCTGGTCCCCGTTGGTGACGATCAGGGCCCTGCCCAGCTGGCGGACGGGGTGGTAGATGATGAGGCTGGGGTCCTCCATTTTGCTGGGGTCGTAGGCCTCTGTCCGGATGCCGTCAGGCTCCAGGGCAAAGATCCGGTTCCGGCTGTTGACGCTGCGGCCCATAATAAAGTAGGCGGCAACGGACTGCTTTCCGTCCGGGGTCAGCCCCAGTACGATGCCCCGGCCGGGGTAACGGTTGGAGGACAGCTTTTCCTCCATATTGGATACTTCGTATACGTTCATAGCCTTTTCTCCCCTTACTTGTTCTGAATGGCCGCGCAAACCTGTTCTGCCGCCCGGGGGAGCAGGATCCATTCCGCCTGCTCCATGACCCGGCGCTGTAAAATTTCCGGCGTGTCCCCAGGCAGGACATCCACCGCCTTTTGGGCGATGATCTCTCCGCCGTCGGGGATCTCGTTGACAAAGTGGACCGTGGCTCCGGTAACCTTCACGCCCTTTTGAAGGGCCGCCTCGTGGACCCGCAGGCCATAGAAGCCCTCCCCGCAGAAGGAGGGGATCAGAGACGGATGGACGTTCAAGATCCGCTTGGGATACTTTGCCGTAAAAGCGCCGGACAGGATGCTCATAAAGCCCGCCAGGATGATCACCTGGATGCCATAGCGCCCCAAGGTTTCCGACAGGGCCATTTCAAAGCCCTCCTGGCCCCCAAGCTCCTTTTTCAGTAAAATTTCCGTGGGGATCCCGGCTTTTTTCGCCCGTTCCAGGGCGTAGGCGTTCCGGTTGTTGGAAACCACCAGGGCAATTTCGCCGCTGCAAAGCGCTCCCCTGCCTTGGGCATCCATGAGCGCCTGCAAATTGGTGCCGCCGCCGGAGACCAGGACCGCAATTTTGGTTTTCATTCCAGGATCACCTTTTCCTCATTCGCTACGATCTCGCCGATGACATAGGCGGTCTCCCCCTGGCCGTTCAGGATCTCCAGGGCGGTATCCACCTGGTCGGCAGGGACCACCACGCTCATGCCAACGCCCATATTGAAGGTGTTGAACATATCCCGCTCGGGGATGTTGCCGGTTTTGGCGATCAGGTCGAAGATGGGCAGCACTCTTACATCGCTCTTTTTGATCTTGGCGCACAGGCCGTCGGGGATGCTGCGGGGGATGTTCTCGTAGAAGCCGCCGCCGGTGATATGGCTGATGCCCTTGACATCCACCTTGGAAAGCAGGGCCAGAATGGGCTTTACGTAGATGCGGGTGGGGGTCAGCAGGGTTTCGAGAATGGATTTTCCACCCAGGGCCTCGCAGAGGTCTTTCAAAGAGGGATTGTTTTCCACATCAAAAACTTTGCGCACCAGGCTGAAGCCGTTGGAATGGACACCGGAGGAGGCCAGGGCAATGACCACATCCCCCGCCTTCATCCGGCTGTTGTCGATGATCTTTTTCTTATCCACAATGCCCACGCTGAAACCGGCCAGGTCGTAGTCATCCACCGGCATCATGCCGGGATGCTCGGCGGTCTCGCCGCCAATCAGAGCAGAGCCGGCCTGGACGCAGCCCTCGGCCACGCCGCCCACGATCTCCGCGATCCGCTCCGGCACATTCTTGCCGCAGGCGATGTAATCCAGGAAGAACAGGGGCTTGGCGCCGCAGCAGATCACATCGTTGACGCACATAGCCACGCAGTCGATGCCGATGGTATCGTGCTTGTTAAGAAGCTGGGCGATCCGCAGCTTGGTGCCTACGCCGTCGGTGCCGGAAACCAGAACCGGCTCCTCCATCCCGGCGATGGGCAGGCCGAAGCAGCCGCCAAAACCGCCCACATCGTCCAGGCAGCCCTCGTTCCGGGTGCGGGCGATGTGCTTTTTCATAAGCTCTACGGACTTATACCCGGCGGTAATGTCCACACCGGCAGCGGCATAGCTGGCAGACTGAGAATTCTTGTGATCCATAAGTAATCTCCTTTTTGTTCGTCGTGGTGGGGTTCTTTATTCCTTGCCGTTCCAGCAGTAGGTGCATACGTCGCATTCCGGCAGGTCGATGGCCTCCAGAATGCCCTCCAGGGTCTGGTATTCCAGGCTGGAGAAATGCAGGTTCTTGCAGATGGTCTCCCGGAGCTTCTTACCCCGCTCGGTGGTGCCGTCCATATATTCATCCAGATGGTTGAAACCTTCCTCCCCTTCCAGCTCCAGGATGGTGGACCGGGCAATGAGCTCGTTTTCGGAATTGGACCGGGAGAAGTTCAGGTACTTGCAGGCGTACAGAATAGGCGGGCAGGCGGAGCGGATGTGTACGTCCTTGGCTCCGTGCTCATAGAGGAAATCCACGGTCTCCCGCAGCTGGGTACCCCGGACGATGGAGTCGTCCACAAACAGCAGCTTCTTGTCCCGGATCAGCTCGTCCACCGGGATCTGCTTCATCTTGGCCACCATGTTCCGCTCGGACTGATTGGAGGGCATAAAGCTCCGGGGCCAGGTGGGGGTGTACTTGATAAAGGGCCGGGCGAAGGGGACCCCGCTTTCGTTGGCATAGCCAATGGCGTGGGGGGTACCGGAATCGGGAACGCCGCCTACATAATCGATGTCCTGGGCAATGCCGTTTTCCCGGTCTGCCTTGGCCATGATCCGGCCGTTGCGGTAGCGCATGACCTCCACGTTTTTCCCCTCGTAGCAGGAGGTGGGGTAGCCGTAATAGGACCAGAGGAAGGCGCAGATCTTTTTCTTCTCCCGGGCCGGGGCCAGGACGGTATCTCCGTCGGCAGTCAGCTCCACCACTTCCCCGGGGCCCAGCTCCCGGTAGTATTCGTAGCCCAGCTTTTCACCGGCGTAGTCCTCGAAGGTCACACAGTAGCCGTCGGCATTCTTTTCCAGGATGATGGGAAGTCTTCCCAGCTTGTCCCGGGCGGCGATCAGGTGGCCGTCGTCCTTCAAAATCAGAATGGAGGCGGTGCCTTCGATCATGTCCTGAGCAAAACGAATGCCCTCCGCGAAGGTGCTTTTCTGGTCGATAAGGGCGGAGATCAGTTCGTTGGAATTGATCTTTCCGCCGCTCATGGCTTCAAAATGGCCGCCGCTGAAGGACAGGTATTACCGGAGAAGAGCCTCCGCGTTATTGATGATGCCGATGGTGCAAATGGCGTAGGTACCCAGCACGGACCGGATGAGCAGGGGCTGGGGATCGGTATCGGAAATACAGCCAATGGCGGAGCAGCCCTTCATCTCTCCCAAAATACCCTCGAACTTGGTCCGGAAGGGGGAATTTTCGATATTATGGATCTCCCGCTGCAGGCCGGCCTCCCGGTCAAAAGCTGCCATGCCGCCCCGGCGGGTGCCCAGGTGGGAATGATAGTCCGTGCCGAAAAACACATCGAGAATGCAGTCCCGGTGAGAGACCGCGCCAAAGAATCCACCCATAGTAATTGCCTCCTGAACTTAACCGTTGATTTCTTTTTGCAGGGCCTCGTCCTTCTGCAGGACCTTTGCCTTGTCCGCTGCCCGCTTGTCATCCAGCTTCTTGGCCAGCGCCTCGTCGGAGACTGCCAAGATCTGGGCCGCCAGCAACGCCGCGTTGACCCCGCCGTTGATGGCCACCGTGGCAACGGGGATCCCGGAGGGCATCTGCACCGTAGAAAGGAGGGCGTCCATGCCGTCCAGGACCGGCCCTTTGCAGGGGATGCCGATGACGGGAAGGGTGGTATTGGCAGCGATGGCCCCGGCCAGATGGGCCGCCATTCCCGCCGCGGCGATCAGGGCACCGTAGCCGGAGTCTCTGGCAGACAGGGCAAACTGCCGGGCCTCCTCCGGGGTGCGGTGGGCGGAGAAAATGTGGCACTCGAAGGGGATGTCCAACTCCTTCAAGGTGTCCATGCTCTTCCGCAAAATCGGAAGGTCACTGTCGCTTCCCATGATGATTCCAACTTTTTTCATGAATTTTTACCTCCTAAAAAGCGCAAAGGGCCTACTCACCCTCCTGAAAAGGAACGCAAGCAAGCCCAGACGGTCGGCAAAAAATTTACCCTTACTCCATGTGGTGCTCCACTGATCCGTCAGTCATAAGGGTTCGTTATTGACAAGAGGATTATACCACGGTTTTCCCTTTTTCGTCAAGGAAGCAGAAGCACCGAAATTCCCAAAGAATCCCCCAAAACCATGTGAAATGTGACAATTCGATATTTTTGTAGCGGTATGTTGGTAGCTGCCGGAATCCTCTTCCCATAAAAAAGTGTTCCGATAAATGGATCAGCCAAAGGCTTTTCCCATTTATCGGAACACGGTAAAGATCCTTCCGCTTCAGGCGGCTGGATCACTTAATGATGTTGACGGTCACGTTGGCGGTGCTGGCGGGCTCGGGGACCTGCTCGGAGGAGATGGTCAGCTTGCCGGAAGCGATGTCACCCAGCAGGGCCTCGTAGTCTTCTACGCTCCAGTTCTGCAGGGACCAGGTATCGGTGGGCAGGCCCACGGCGTTTTCCTTGGCACCCAGGGAGGTGCTGACGCCGCCGACAGTGTCCCACTTGCCCTCGTAATGCTGCTCCAGGGCCCAGGAGGTGGCGTCCACCAGGCCCTTGACGGCGGAGGTGATGACGGAGGCAGACTCATAGGACTGGTCCACGTCCACGCCGATGACCTTGCCGTCCTCGGCACCGGCCGCAGCGGCTACGGAGGAGAACATGCTGCCGCCGCAGCAGAAAATGGCCTCGGTGCCGTTGCTGTACCAGCCGGTGGCCATGGTCTGCAGCTCGCTGGAAGCGGCGAAGGTGGAGCCGAACTGCCAGGAGTAGTTCATTTCCACCTGAACGCCCTTGGCCGCAGCCGCGGCGTCAGCACCCTGGACAAAGCCGTAGCCGTAACGGACGCAGGAGGGGGTGTCTCCGCCGCCGCCGCCGGTGAAGCCCAGCTTGGTATAGCCTTCCATAACAGCGGCGTAACCGGCCAGGAAGCCGGATTCCTCTTCCTTAAAGTCGATGCTGGCAACGTTGGTCAAAGCATTGCCGCTTTCATCGGTAACGGGAGAGCCGTCGATGAAGATAAAGTGCACATCCGGGAACTGGGGGGCCACGATCTTCAGGGCCGCCATCTGCAGAAAGCCGGAGGCCACCACCACCTGGGCGCCGTTCTCACAGGCCAGAACGAAGGCATCCACCCGGTCGTCATCGGTGGCGTTGCTGATGTTGGCGGGCTGGTAATACTTATAGGACTTGCCGTTGGCAGCGGCGTAGAGCTTTACGCCGTCGTAGGTGCCCTGGTTGAAGGACTTGTCCTTCAGGGCGTCGATATTGGTGACAAAGGCAATTTCATACTTGCCGTTTTCGGAAGTCATTTCGTCCGGAATGGCATCCGCGGAAGCACTGGGAGACTGGGTGTTTCCGCTGTCACTAGGTGCGCTGCTTCCTCCGCAGGCACACAGGCCCAGGACCATAGCGCAGGCCAAAAGCAAGGCGAGTATTTTCTTCATAAGTTGCGTTCCTCCATATTTTTCTTGGATATTTGTTTAACCGATATATTTTTGCATAGATACGGGGGTTTGTCAACTGTTTTTTCTTGGAGGATCCCATGAGTGTTACGGCAAATGGGGTTTGACGGAGTGATGCCCGTAGGGGACGATGCCCACATCGTCCCGAAAAGTAACGAAACAAGATAGGTTGGTTGAATGGTAGGCGCCAAAGGCACGCTCTCCTAGCCTTCCCCTGGGAGGGGAAGGTGGCCCGCAGGCCGGATGAGGTCGTAAAAGGCTACGATTTTATCCAGGTAAAAGTGAAAAAGTAGTCCATTTCACTTTTACTTTCAACTTTTAGTGCATACATCGTCCAACCCTAGCGACCTCATCCGCCGCGACACGCGGCACCTTCCCCTCCCAGGGGAAGGCTAAAATGCGCCCCTGCGGGGCGCTAGATTCACCCCGTCAAATCCCCATTTGTCTGTCTCCCAACAAAAAAGAGGAAGGCTTACGCCTTCCTCTTAAAAATGGGTCTATGCTTACTTGACCATGTTCACGGTCACGTTGGCGGTGCTGGCGGGCTCGGAGACCAGCTCGGAGGAGATGGCGACCTTACCGGCAGCGATGTCGGCCAGCAGGGCGTTGTACTCGTCAACGCTCCAGTTCTGCAGGGACCAGGTAGCGGTGGGCAGGCCAACCGCGTTGTCCTTGGCACCCAGAGAGGTGCTGGTACCGCCGATGGTATCCCAGGCCCCGTCGTAGTGCTGGCCAATGGCCCAGGCAGTGGCATCAGCCAGACCCTTCATAGCGGAGGTGATAACGGAAGCGGACTCATAGGACTGGTCCACGTCCACGCCGATGACCTTGCCATCCTCGGCGCCGGCAGCAGCCACCACAGAGGAGAACATACCGCCGCCGCAGCAGAAGATGACCTCGGTGCCGTTGCTGTACCAGCCGGTAGCCATGGTCTGCAGCTCGTTGGTAGCGGAGAAGGAAGAGCCGTACAGCCAGGAGTAGTTCATATCGACCTTGACGCCCTTGGCAGCAGCGGCTGCGTCAGCGCCCTGGACAAAGCCATAGCCGAACCGGACACAGGCGGGGTTGTCGCCGCCGCCGCCGCCGGTGAAGCCCAGCTTGGTGTAGCCTTCCATAACGGCAGCGTAGCCGGCCAGGTAGCCGGACTCCTGCTCGTCGAAGGCGATACCGGCAATGTTCTTCAGGATCTCACCGCTGCCATCCTGCTTTTCATTCACAGGGTAGCCATCGACGAAGATGAAGTGGACATCGGGGTACTTGGTACCGGCAGCTCTCAGAGCGGCTTCCTGCATGAAACCGGCGGCCACCACCACCTCGGCGCCGTTTTCGCAGGCCAGGGTGAAGGCATCGGTCCGGTCGTCATCGGTAGCGTTGTTGCCGTTGGCGGGCTGATAGTACTTGTAGGTCTTGCCGTTGGCGACAGCATAGGTCTTGACGCCGTCGTAGGTGCCCTGGTTGAAGGACTTGTCCTTCAGGGTGCCCACGTCGGTGACGAATGCCACCTGGTACTTGCCGTCGGCAGAGGTCATCTCATCGGGGATGTCGTCCGCGGAAGCGGCAACGGCGGGAGCCTCAGTGGCTTCGCCGTTCTGGGCGGGTGCTTCGGTAGCGGCAGGAGTGCTGTTGCCGCCGCAGGCACACAGGCCAACGACCATCACAGCTGCCAGAAGCAGAGCGAGAATCTTTTTCATAAATGATTTCCTCCATATGTTCATTTATCCAGGGTCTCCCCTGTTCTGCCATTGTCGCACATTCCAAGGAAAAAATCAACTGTTTTTCATAAATCCGGCCAATCTTTTTTTGGAAATGCGGCACAAAAGCCTGTTTAGCCCTTCATATGGGTATCCGGGCGGAAGCTGTCCGGCAGGAGCTGGGCAAGTGTCCGCTCCTTGTAGACACCATCCTTGCCCACCAGATAGATTTTGAAATCGTCATCGCAGAATTCCCGCATGACCTGGCGGCAGATTCCGCAGGGCGGGAACTCCCCTTCCAATACCCCGTCCTTCCCGCCGCAGACGGCGATGGCGGTAAAATCCCGGTGTCCATCGAAGACCGCCCGGAAGAAGGCCGTCCGCTCGGCGCAGTTGGTAGCGCCGTAGGACCCGTTTTCGATGTTGCAGCCGCCGTATACGGTGCCGTCGGCGCAAAGAAGCGCCGCGCCTACCTTGTAGCCGGAATAGGGGACATAGGCCTTTTTCATGGCTTCAATTGCCTGTTCCACAAGTGCTTTCGGTTCCATATTATTCCTCCACCAGTTCCTTGGCAAAGCTCTTGCCGGGGGTCTCGAAGGGCACGCCCAGCAGCTCCGTCACCGTAGCGGCAATGTCCGCAAAGCTGCTGCGTACCCCCAGATTGCCGGGCTTTACCTTGGCGCCCAGGGCCACCAGGGGCACGTACTCCCGGGTGTGGTCCGTAGTGGCCGTGTAGGCGGGGTCGCAGCCGTGGTCGGCGGTGATGAGCACCAGGTCGTCTTCCTTCAATACCTTCATAAATTCGCCCAGCCAGGTATCGAACTCCGTCAAAGCATTGGCGTAGCCGTCAATGTCCCGGCGGTGGCCATAGAGCATATCAAAGTCCACCAGGTTCACAAAGCACAGGCCGTGGAAATCCTGCTTGGCGTAATCCATGGCGTGGTCCATGCCGTCGGCATTGCTCTTGTTGTACACATGGTCGGTAGTGCCCCGTCCGGCAAAGATATCGTAGATCTTGCCCACGGCCAGGGAGTCCAGTCCTGCCTTTTTGACTGCATCCAGCATGGTGTCCTTGGGGGGTTCCAGGGAGAAGTCATGCCGGTTGGAGGTCCGCTGGAAGTTCTCGGGGCTGGAGCCTACGTAGGGTCTGGCAATGACCCGGCCCACGCCGTGCTCGCCCTGCAGAATAGCTCTGGCCTTCCGGCAGCCTTCGTACAGCTCTTCCAGAGGGATCCACTCCTCGTTGGCCGCCACCTGGAACACGGAGTCGGCAGAGGTATACACGATCCACTTCCCCGTCTCCTTCTGCTCCATGCCGTAGTCATGGATGACGGCGGTGCCGGAGTAGGGCTTGTTGCACAGCACGCCCCGGCCGGTAGCCTTTTCAAAGGCATCCAGTACTTCCTGGGGGAAGCCGTCGGGATAGGTGGGCATGGGCTTGGGGGACGGCACACCGGCGATCTCCCAGTGGCCGATGGTGGTGTCCTTGCCCATAGAGGCCTCCGCCAGCTTGCACACGGCGCCGTTGGGGTGGGGCTCCTTGGGCAGGAAGTCCACCCCGTCGATGTTGCCGAGACCCGCCTTTAACATGTTGGGCACGGAAAACTTTTTAGAGGTGGCACAGGACCGCAGGGTGTTGACCCCGTAGTCCCCAAACTTAGGGGCATCCGGCAGCTCACCCACGCCGCAGGAATCCAATACGAACAGAAATACGCGCTTCATTTCTTACTTATCCTCCATAGCTACGGCCACATCCAGGGCAACCTTCATCATGGTGGTGAAGGAATTCTGACGCTCTTCGGAGCTGGTCAGTTCTCCCGTCAGGACGTGGTCGGAAATCGTACAGATGCACAGGCCCCGCTTTCCGTAGCGGGCAGCATTCATGTAAAGGGCAGCCGCCTCCATCTCCAGGGCCATGACGCCCATCTTCTTCAGGCCGTACACGCTGTCCAGGCCCTCGGGGACGCCGATATGATCCCCGTAAAACACATCGGAGGAGTTCACGTTGCCCACATGGTAGGTGGCGCCGTTGGCCTCCGCCGCCTTGACGGCTTCGCTGAGCAGCTCCCAGGAAGCGATGGGGGCAAAGGTACCGGGCATATGGAACTGGCTGGCCCAGTTGGAATCGGTGCAGGCACCCTGGGCGATGACCAGGTCATACAGGTGGATATTCTCCTGAATGGACCCGGCGGAGCCGATGCGGATGATGTTCTCCACGCCGTAGCCGTTGAACAGCTCGTGGGAGTAAATGCCGATGGCGGGCATACCCATGCCGGAGGCCATGACGGAGACCTTGACGCCCTTATAGGTGCCGGTATAGCCCTGGACACCCCGGACGTTGTTCACAAGCACCGGGTTTTCCAGGAAGTTTTCCGCAATGAACTTGCTGCGCAGAGGATCGCCGGGCATCAGAACGGTTTTCCCAAAGTCGCCAGGGGCGGCAGAAATATGAGGGGTGGGGGTAGCAAGCATATATAGATACTCCTTTTTTCTTATTGTTGAATAGTTATCCACTATCCACTTTCCACTATTCACTTTTTAATAGCTTCCGTCGTTAACTGCAGTCTCGTTCTTCTCCATAGCCTTGGCCAGCTTCACGATCCGGGAGGTGCCCAGCCGGGAAGCGCCCAGCTCCAGGAACTTTTCGGCATCCTCCAGGCTGGAAATGCCGCCGGCGGCCTTGATCTTCACATGGGGAGCAACATGGGCCGCGAACAGCTCCACATCGTGGAAGGTAGCGCCGGCCTTGGAGAAGCCGGTGGAGGTCTTGATGTAGTCCGCGCCGGAGTCGGAGACGCACTTGCACAGGGCGATCTTCTCCTCGTCGGTCAGCAGGCAGGTCTCGATGATAACTTTCAATAGCCTACCTTTGCAGGCCTTCTTGACGGCGGCGATCTCCTGGGTGATTTCCGCCCACTTGCCTTCCTTGGCCCAGCCGATATTGATGACCATGTCCACTTCCCCGGCGCCGTTGTCTACGGCGTCGCTTGCCATAAAGCACTTGCTGGCGGTGGTATCGTAGCCGTTGGGGAAGCCGATGACGGTGCAAATGGTCAGTTTGTCACCAACGTAGTCCTTGGCCTGCTTCACAAAGGAAGCGGGGATGCAGACGGAGGCGGTATGATACTTCATGCCGTCGTCACAGATGGCCTTGATGTCTGCCCAGGTAGCGGTCTGGGCCAATAGGGTATGATCGCAAGCCGCGAGAATTTTAGAAAGTTCCATGGGAATACACTCCTTTAGTTATGATTTTATCAGTTATTCTGGCCGTGAAGCCGAATGACCTTGTGATCTTTGATGCCCCGTACATAGCACTTGTGGCACATGGCGATATAGCTATCGTTGCCCCCCAGGAAGACCTGGGCACCCTGGGTGACGATATGGCCCGCCCCATCGATCCGGGCGTTGACGGTGGCCTTGGCCCCGCAGTCGCAGATGGTTTTGATCTCCTGGATGGTATCCGCCACCTCCATAAGCCGCATGGAGCCGGGGAACAGATGGGTCTGGAAATCCGTCCGCAGGCCGAAGCACATCACGGGCACATTGCAGTCGTCTACGATCTGCCGAAGCTGGTCGATCTGGGCAACGGTCAGAAACTGGCACTCGTCCACAATGATCACGTCGCACTTGCCCTCGAAGTCCTTCCGGAACCAGGCGTAGGCGTCGGTCTCCGGGGTCAGAATGTCCGCCCGGGCCTTGAGCCCGATGCGGCTGGAAAGCTCATGCTCCCCGTCCCGCACATCGGCGCTGGGCTTTAACAGCCACACCCGCAGATCGTTTTCCTCATAATTGTATTTGGTGATCAACGCCTGGGCGGTCTTGCTGGACCCCATGGCGCCGTATTTGAAATAAAGCTTGGCCATATGGATACTTCCTCCATTTTGTTTCTGTTACCATTATACATAAAAGGGAAGGGTATTGCAAGTGCGATTACCTGCAATTTGTACAAGTACGATAAACTGCAAGGCTGGGATGCATAGACGGTGGGGGTACAAAACAGCCCTGGCTTTTCCAAAAGCCGGGGCTGCAGCTTATTTTTCGAAGGCCTTTTCCGCTTCCCTTCGGACAGTGGCAATGGGCAGGTCCTCCCGAATGGCGATGGCGCGCAGGTCCTCGAATTCCGGTTTGAACCGGCCGTCTACTGCCTTGACCCGCACCGGGCCCCAAGGGGTATTGACTGTGGCTTGCCCCCGGCGCAGCAGGTATCTTTGGTGCTCCGTCAGCCGGACGCCTAAAGTTGTTGTGTGCCGGAACAGGAGCCGGGCCAGATCCTCCTTTTGTTCTTCCTTACACAGGACGCTGAGCATAGTCCCGGGGCGGTTCTTTTTCATGCCGATGGGGGTGGTCCATACGTCCAGAGCCCCCGCATCCAGAAGCCGTTCCATGGCAAAGGCGATGTCCTCCGGGGTCATGTCGTCCAGGTTGCAGCATAGCTCCCAAACGGTGTCCATCATCCCTTGGCCTCCATGTGGTTCATCATGCTTGCTAAGTATCCGGCGCCGAAGCCGTTGTCGATGTTCACCACGGATACCCCGCTGGCGCAGGAATTGAGCATGCTGAGGAGCGCCGCCAGCCCGCCGAAGGCCGCGCCGTAGCCCACGCTGGTGGGAACGGCGATCACGGGGCAGTCGCACAAGCCGCCGATGACGCTGGCCAAGGCCCCTTCCATTCCCGCAATGGCCACCACCACGCTGGCATCCATCAGCTCCTGGCTGTGGGCCATCAACCGGTGGATGCCGGAGACGCCTACGTCGTAAAGCCGGACCACGTGATTTCCAAGGAATTCGGCGGTGAGAGCCGCCTCCTCCGCCACGGGGATGTCGCTGGTGCCGCCGGTGGCGATGACGATCTTCCCCATGCCCCAGGGCTTTGCCATCTGGCCGGAAATAGCCAGCCTGGCCCCGGGGTAATAGGTGATGGGGGTCTCCTGTTCCACCAGGGCGGCCTTTTCTTCGTCGATGCGGGTGATGAGGACCCCCTCCTGGCCGTTTTCCCGGAGGCTTTTCACGATGCCGATGATCTGCCTGGCGGTCTTCCCTGCCCCATAGATCACCTCTCCCGCTCCCTGACGGAGGCGGCGGTGCAGGTCTACCTTGGCGTAGCCGATGTCCTCAAAGGGCTTCTGCTTCAGATGCATGAGGGCCTGGTCTATAGAAAGGCTGCCGTTTTGCACCCCCAGCAGGACCTCCCGAACCTCACTGTCCATCCCGTGCCTCCATATCCAGAAGGACCCCGGCGTAGCGCTTTTTCAGCTCCCGGGTGATCTCCCGGCGCAGGGCTAAGAAGGTGTCAAACTGGTTGGCGGGCAGCTGGACCTTGGCGCAGTCCCCCAGAAGTCGGACCCGCAGGTCCCGGAAGCCCAGCTGCATCAGGTAGTCCTCTGCCCACTCGGTGCGCTCCAGGTCCTCCCCTTTGATGGTCACCCCGGTGGGGATCCGGGTGGCCAGGCAGGCATAGGAGGGCTTGTCCCAGGTAAAGAGCCCCGCCTCGTGGGACAGGCGGCGGATCTCCGTCTTGGTCAGGCCGCAGAGCCGCAGGGGGGACAAAACGTGCATCTCCTGCAGGGCCTTCATGCCCGGCCGGTCCGCCACATCGTCGGAGGCATTGGTGCCGTCCAGAACCTGGGTGTAGCCGTCCTCCTTGGCCGCCGCCAGAATATTGCCGAAAATATGCTGCTTGCAGAAGTAGCACCGGTTTTTGGGATTGGCCGTCACGTCCGGGCAGCTGAGCACATCCATGGTCAGAACCCGTACTTCCGCCCCCAGCTCCTTTGCCAGCCGCAAAGCGTCCCGATATTCAAATTCCGGCTGGAAGGCGGTTTTTACATAATAGGCCTTTACATTGGCCCCCGCCTGCCGGGCGGCGTACAACAGGTAAGAGGAATCCACCCCGCCGGAAAAGGCCAGGGCCGTTTTCGGATGTTCCGTAAAAAATTCTTGTAATGTCATCTTATTTCACCAGCTTGTCGATTGCCTGGATCAGGTCCTCAATGGCCTCCTGATCCCCTGCCGCCACCGCGTCTACCATGCAGTGGCGCATATGGTCCTTTAGAATTACTTTCCCCGTATTGTCCAGAGCCGACCGCACCGCTGCCAGCTGGACCAGCACCTCCGAGCAGTCGTACCCCTCCTCTACCATCCGCTTGACCTTTTCCAGGTGGCCAATGGCCCGGGACAGCCGGTTCACCACCGCTTTCTGGTTTTCATGGACATGGCCGTGGGAATGGGGGATCCCATGGGCATGGAGGTAGGCATGGTCGTGTTCATGCTCGTGATCATGGTCATGTTCGTGCATTTCTGACATGGCAGTCTCCTCATTTCATCGGGTTTCGGTACATTATAACCGATTTGCCGCCCCATTGCAAGGGCTTTCCCATTTCTTCAGGACGATTGCATTGTAGGTTTGTCAATGATGTGTTACACCCCAGGGAAAGCAAATAGGATTTCTTTTGGCGACTTCCAGTTGAGTGGTCTCATGGGGAAGTTGTTATACTGTCTCTCTCGGACGGCGAGCTGCTTCACATAGTCTTCAAAAG
>JBNMHR010000019.1:0-29968 GCA_050872865.1 Faecousia sp.
ACTGGAAAAGGCTCTTGCGGGAGCAAGAGCCTTTTCCAATGGTGGACGATATAGGACTCGAACCTATGACCTTCCGCACGTCAAGCGGATGCTCTAGCCAGCTGAGCTAATCGTCCATATAAGCAGCCGAAACTGCTTTTTGTGGTGGACGATATAGGACTCGAACCTATGACCTTCCGCACGTCAAGCGGATGCTCTAGCCAGCTGAGCTAATCGTCCAGATGTTCCGAAGCGCTCGGAACAGTGGGAATTATATCGCAAAAGAGAAGAAATGTCAAGCATTATTTTTGCAATTTTGAAAATTATCCGATCTCGTTGGCCCCGGAGGCTTCCAATAGCACATTGACCGCTTCTATGGCGCTTTCCGGCCAGGTTTTCAGGTCCATTTCCGCATTTTCTAGCAGGGCAGGGCCTTCGTCGGTCAGAAGCCGCTTGCATACGGAGCCCACCCGGGCCAGACTGGAGGCGAAGGCTGCCTGTTCGTCGTTGCCCATGGGGGAGAGCCAGCTTACAAGGGCGGTGCGGACTTCCTCTTCTGTAAGGCCCGTATCGGCGGCCCAGTCCAAGAGCTTGGCGGCCTGACGGGTGGAGCCTGCGTCGGTGCCGTCCCAATCGTCCCGAATATCCGTCAAAACGGTTTCCAGAGGGTCTTCCACGGTGCTGTCCGCCCCCGTCACCTCTAAGATCGTGGCCATTACCTGGCGGCAGGCTTCCGGCCAGGGGCAGCTGTCGGTCCGGACCCCAGCGGCATCCAATAGGTCCGCGGCGGTATCACTCATGAGCTTCTGGTAGGTATCGGAGACCAGCTCAAATTTCCGGGAAAGCTCGGCGGTGTCTTTTCCCGCCATCCAGTTCGAAACAATGCCCCGCAGCTCGCTGTCGCTGACCCCGGCGGTTTTGCACCAGTCTAAGAGGTTTACGGTGTACTGGACGGAGGTCAGGGTGCAGCCTGCGGTGCCGGGGAATACGTTGTCTTCAATTTGGTCCAGTAATTTTGTCAGTTCATCGCCGCCCTGGACCTGGACGGCGGCCAGGGTGCTTTTGGTCTCCTCCGGCATGGTGGCCACGGTGGTCACGGTCGAGGGGGGCGCACTGTGGCAGGCGGTCATGGTCAGTGCCAGAAGCAACGCCCCCGCCGCCTTGCTGTAACGATGGTTCATATATGTTCCTCCAAAGGTCACACCCTATGTCATTGCGAGGCAGTGCGCACACTGCCGTGGCAATCTCCCAAGGCTTCAGACCGGTGTATCATAATCAAAGGCGGTTACATAATTCCATAACCGCCTTTTGCATTATACCGCCATTTCCGCCAAAATCAAGGGCAGCGGTGGAAAATTCAGGAAACCTTCACATTTTCCCGTTCCAGCAGCCGCATCAGGGCCGGGTTCTGGTTGTCCTTCCGCCAGACGGCGATGATCTCTTCCACCTCGTTATCGCCCAGCAGGGGAACGAAGGTCAGGTTGTCCGCATGGTAGAGTTTCGAAGTGGCGTAGTCCGGCAATATGGAGATCCCCTGCTCGGAGGCCACCATCATCAAAATGCTTTCGGTGTCCGAGGAGCGGAACAGGATATTGGGCACGAACCCCGCCTCCCGGTACAGCTCCATATAAAAGTTATCCCCATAGGAATCCGTGGAGGCGGAGGGGGACATATAGAGGATGCTTTCCCCCACCAGTTCCTTCCGGCTCAGGGTCCGCCTCTGGGCCAGGGGGTGCCGGTTGTAAAGGGCTACCACCAGCCGGACCTTTTCCACGGTGCGGTAGGCCACCTCCGGATTCTGCTTTAAATTGGTGGAGTCCCAGGTGTATACCAGGTCGTAGTCTCCGCTTAAGACCCCCGCGGCCAATACATCCGTAGAGCACCTGTAGAAGCTGGTTAAAATATTGGGATTGTCCCGGTGGAAGCCCTGCATCCATACGGACAGGTCGCTGCGCTCGTAGCCGCAGACGTAGCCCAGCTTCAGGCTGCCGGACAGGCCTACGGAGGCATCGTGCACCAGGTCCACCGCCCGGTTCATCCGGTCCAGAATGGCCCGGGCCTCTATTAAAAAGGCCTTGCCGCCGCTGGTCAGGGTCACCGGCCGGGTAGACCGGTCGAAAAGGGGGCAGCCCAGGGTCTCCTCCAAAAGCCGTATCTGCTGGGTGATGGCGGTTTGGGAAATGTAAAACCGTTCCGCCGCCCGGGTAAAGCTGCCGGTCTCCGCGGCGGCCACAAAGTACCGAAGCTGGTTCTGATTCATAGAAAACCACCTTATCATAAGTTTCTCTTATTATATCTTCCGGTTTATGGCCTTGTCAAGAAGGGAAAAGGGGATTAAAATAAGAACACTTTGGATAAAGGAGTATTCTTATGGAGAGAGAATCGTTCAAATCCCGCTTAGGCTTTTTGCTGGTCAGTGCGGGCTGTGCCGTGGGGATCGGCAATGTGTGGAAATTCCCCTATGTGGTAGGTCAGAACGGCGGCGGCTGGTTTGTGCTGCTGTATCTGCTGTTTTTGGTGATCATGGGCCTTCCGGTGCTGACCATGGAGCTGGCCGTAGGCCGGGCCAGCCGGAAAAGCGCGGTCCAGGGCTACCAGGCTCTGGAAAAGAAGGGGAGCCACTGGCATATCCACGGCTGGTTCGCCATTTTCGGCTGCTATATGCTGATGATGTACTATACCACCGTATCCGGCTGGATGGTAGGCTACTTCTATAAGTTCGCCACGGGTCAGTTCCCGGCAGGCACCGATGCCGCCAAGTGCGGGGAGATTTTCTCCAATTTGCTGGCAAACCCCGGGGAGATGGCCTTCTGGATGGCCGTCACCGTATTGATGGGCTTCCTGATCTGCAGCCGGGGCCTTCAAAAGGGCCTGGAGAAGATCAGCAAGTTTATGATGTCCGGCCTTCTGATCCTCATTATCGTGCTGGCCGTCCACAGCCTGACCCTGTCCGGGGCTTCTGAGGGCCTGAAATTCTACCTGGTGCCCAACTGGCAGAACGTCCAGTCTGTGGGCCTGGGGAATGTGATCTCCGCGGCCATGAACCAGTCCTTCTTCACCCTGAGCCTGGGCGTGGCGGCCATGGAGATCTTCGGCAGCTACATGAGTAAGGACAACACCCTGGCCGGGGAGGGGGCAAGAATCTGCGCCCTGGATACCTTTGTAGCCCTGATGGCGGGCCTTATCATCTTCCCCGCCTGCTTCAGCTACGGGGTGGAGGTCAACGCCGGCCCCAGCCTGATCTTCATTACCCTGCCCAATGTGTTCGTCAACATGGCCGGCGGCCGGGTCTGGGGGAGCCTGTTCTTCCTGTTCATGACCTTCGCCAGCTTCTCCACCGTCATTGCGGTGTTTGAAAATCTCATGTCCTTCTGCATGGATACCCTGGGTTGGACCAGGAAGAAGGCGGCAATCGTCAACTGCGTGTTTATTCTCATCGCCAGCCTGCCCTGCCTGCTGGGCTATAATGTGCTGTCGGGTTTCCACCCCATCGGCGGCCGGGACGTACTGGACAGCGAGGATTTTTTGGTCAGTAACCTGTTGCTTCCCATCGGCTCTTTGGTGTACCTTCTCTTCTGCGTCACCAAATGGGGATGGGGCTTCGAGAACTATCAGAAGGAAGCCAACACCGGCAAGGGTATGAAGATCGCCGGTTGGATGAAGTACTACTTCCAGTTTGTACTGCCTGTGCTCATTCTGGTGATTTTGGTGGAAGGGCTGGTGTAACAGATACCCCCCAAGCCCCCGAGGTTCGCCTCGGGGACTTGTATTTTTTACATCCAAACGGCCGAAACCGTCCCCCATTTTTATGTACAATTCCAAGATTGACAGTTTCTCCCAAAGGTGCTAATATGTGCGCCGAAATGAGAGAAAACAATCGGAAAGGGAAGTCGATTATGGAAAAAGAACGTACCAGGGATATGACGGTGGGGGCGCCCATGCCTATTATTCTGGCCTTTATGCTGCCGCTGCTGCTGGGGTTACTGTTCCAGCAGTTTTATGCCATGGTGGATACGGTGGTGGTAGGCAATTTCCTGGGCATGGAGGCTTTGGCCGGGGTGGGCTCTACCAGCTCCATTAACTTTTTGGTGCTGGGGCTGTGCAACGGTGTCTGTGCCGGGTTCGCCATCCCCGTGGCCCAGAAGTTCGGGGAGAAGGACACCCAGGGCCTAAGAAACTTTGTAGGCAATATGATCTGGCTGGGCTCCGGCATTGCGCTGCTGGTGACCTTGGTGACCACCGTCGGCTGCCGGTGGATTTTGCAGGCGATGAACACGCCGGAGGATACCTTTGCCTATGCCTACGACTATATCTTTCTGATTTTTCTGGGCATCCCGGCCACCATGCTTTATAATCTGCTGTCCGGCATCCTCCGTTCTTTGGGAGACAGCCGGACCCCGCTGCTGTTTCTGATCTTTTCCAGCCTTCTGAATGTAGCCCTGGATGTATTGTGCGTGGTCACCTTCCGGATGGGTGTGGCCGGGGCCGGTTGGGCAACGCTCATCAGTCAGCTGATCTCGGGGCTGCTGTGCCTATTGTACATGGCAAAAAAGTTCCCGATTTTAAAGCTCCAAAAGGAGAATCTAAAGCTGGGGGCCTTTTATGTCCGCAGGCTCCTCATTATGGGCCTTCCCATGGGCCTGCAGTACTCCATTACCGCCATCGGCAGCATCGTTTTGCAGACGGCGGTAAATGGGCTGGGTGCCGTGGTCATGGCGGCGGTGGCTTCCGGAAGCAAGGTCTCCGCTCTGTTTGCCACCCCCTTTGATGCCATGGGCACCATGGCGGCCACCTATGCCGGGCAGAACCTGGGGGCAGGGAAGCTGGACCGGGTCCGCACCGGTGTCCGGCAGTGCGCCCTTTTGGGCATCGCCTATTGCCTGGCGGCTCTGGCCGTTCTGTATCTTGTGGGCGGCAAGATGTCCGGTTTGTTCCTCAGCGGAGGAGACGCGGCTGCCGCGGAGCAGATCCTGCCCCTGGCCCAGAGAATGCTGACCATCTGGGGCCTGTTCTATATCCCGCTGCTGTTTGTCAACCTGATCCGCTTTACCATCCAGGGCTTGGGCTACTCCAATCTGGCCGTCTGCTCCGGTATTTTCGAGATGATCGCCCGGGCCGGGGTGGCCGTGGGCCTGGTGCCCATTGTGGGCTTTGACGCCGTGTGCATCGCCAGCCCCGCCGCCTGGGTGCTGGCAGACCTGTTTCTGATCCCGGCATACGTTCTGTGCCTGAAGCGCCGGGAAAGGGAAGCGATGGAACACCGTCAGGCCGTCTGAAGATAAGAAAATCGTATATTGGTCCCCAGAGGCTGCTCGAATGAAAGAGCGGCCTCTTTTTTGTGCCTTTTTAGGGCTGCGAACCGCATTTTGGCAGTTTTTTTCCGGAGAGACGGCTGGGACCCGATCGGTAAAATGTTGCATGGTACGCAAATGCGGAATGGTAAAAAGTGATATACTCATAAAATAGATACATACACCGTATTGGTGAAAAAGACGAAAGGAGCGGGAAAAGAAAGAAAAAACAACGGAATTTCCTTCAATCTTAGAAAGAGGTGCGTATTTATGGAAAGAAAGAATGCGGGAAGACGGCTTCTGTATCTGCTCTTTGCCGCGGCACTGCTGATGACGCTGACGATCCCCGGATTTGCGGAGGATGGGGGCAACACGGCGGTGGTGGAGGCCAGAGAAGGCGTTGTGCGGATCCTGGCCCTGGCTGTGGAGGATCAGAAGATCGTGGATATGTGTACCGGCTCCGGCTTCGGTGTGGGCAAAGCCGGGGAGGAGACGGACACGTTCGTGACCAACTGGCACGTTGTGACCGAAAACGGCCAATACGGTGTGGGCAGCATGTCCATTTACATCATGCTGGATGACGATGCCATTACCAGCGTAAATGGGACCCTCAACATCAACTGGGGCAAGCTGGTGGCCTGCGATGTACTGTATGCGGCGAATCAGTTTCCGGATGTGGCGATCCTGCGGGCGGAGACGGTGGTCCCCGGCCGGGTGGCTCTGCCGCTGCGGAGCTCCAAGGACGTAAAGATCTCCAGCAGAGTCTATTCTCTGGGCTTTCCCGGGGCGGCGGATGTGACCGCTGCGGATGAAAGCGGAAACGTCAAGCTGTACGCGGGCGTGGATTCGGTCCATATCAACGGAGGCGTGGTCTCCAAGCTTTCCGCCTTCAATCTGTTCGGGGGTACCTACTGCATTGAGCACGACGCCCATATCAACAGCGGCAATTCCGGCGGCCCTCTGGTGGACAGCAGCGGCGCGGTGGTGGGCATCAATACCTACGGCGTTACCTCGGATGATTTTCTGAACTACTCCGTTTACATTGATTACGCCATGGGCTACCTGCAGGAGCTGGGCATCGGGTACGAGGTCTGGACCAACGAGAAAATGCCGGTAGGGCTTCTGATCGTCGGTGCCGTTGTGGTGCTGGCGCTGGCGGCGGCGCTCTTTATCGTGCTGCGGAAAAAGAAGCAGGTACCGGACGGCCCCAAGGAGCCGGAGTCCACAGACCTGCGGATCCAGTATCCCAACAGCGGCAGCATGCCCGGCAAGCGGTTTGTGATCAAGGGTACCATCAACATCGGCCGGGCAACGGATTGCGACATTGTGTATCCCCAGGGGGCGCCGGGGGTCAGCGGGCACCACTGCCAGCTGTACGTAGAAAACGGCGTTGTGTATGTAAAGGACCTGGGCTCCTCTCACGGTACCTATGTGGATGGCGACCGTCTGATGGCCAATCAGGCGGTGCCCCTGGAGGTGGGCTCTACGGTGGAGCTGGGGTCTCCTCAGGAAAGCTTCCGGATCGAGCGGAGCACAAAGGCTCCCGTTCGGTAAATACAGAAGGGAATGGGAATGATGAAAAGATTGGGATCTTTGCTGCTGGCAGCACTGCTGCTGCTGGCGGCGGTGCCGTTTTACGCGGTGCCGGTATGGGCGGAGGACAGCCTGACCGCCCCTTTGGGCCTGGTGTACAGCATCGATGTGGAAACGGGGAAGGTCGTGGGCGCCGTTGCCGGCGTGGGCTTCCAGCTGAACGGTACCAACTATGTATTGTCCGCACCGGCCCATGCCTCCGGCCAGGTGATCGCTTTTGTGGGCAGTGAATCCGAAGATGCCTATTTGCTGGAGGCTCAGGGCAGTTTGGGCGGCGGCATCCTTCAGTTCAACGAAGTGACGGACGACATCGGCAGCGATACGAAGACCTTTCCCAGATGCGGCGCCGTTCACAAAGGGGAGTCCGTTTACGTGATCTGCATCAACGGCATTGACGACAACGGCACCATTCAGTTTGGCGCTGCGGAATCCACGGCGGAAAGCATGTCCGACAATTGGCTGACCCTTTCCGATTCTCTGCGGATCCCCAATGTCCCGGCTATGGTCGTGAACGCCAAAGGGCAGCTGTGTGCCGTCGGTGACGGAAAGCAGTACTTTGCTTTGGGCGTGACGGATGACACCTTCTACGAAAGCGGTTCTAAGCCCACGGAAGGGCCTGCCGAAACGGCTCCGGAGGAGCCTGCGCCGCCGGAGGAGTCTGCGCCGCCTACCGTGCCCACGGAGGCACCGGCGGAAACCACACCCAGCAGCAAAGAGGTGGACCTGAACAAGGAGATCGCCCTGCCCACCATTCACGTAGAGCACCAGGTGGTCAAGCTGAAGAAGGCCGGTTCTACGATGCTGATCGTGGAAATTTGTCTGGGTATCGTATTGGCGGCTGCTGTGGCCGCGGCGGTGGTACTTTACCTCAAAAAGAAAAAGAATGCCCAGCGGGTGATCCACACGGAGGTGGAAGAGGGCACCCAGCTGAACGGCTGGCAGGACTCCGGTCTGGCCCTGCAGTGCGTAAGCGGCACTCTGGCCGGGCGGCAGTTCCCCATCCAGGAGCATATGACCATCGGCCGCGATACGGACAATACCTTGGTGATCCCGCCCCAGTCCAATACGGTCAGCGGGCACCACTGCGAGATCGTCGTGCGCAATGGGGTCACCTATCTGCGGGATGTGGGCAGCCGGAACGGCACCTTTATCGGCACCCACCGTCTGCGGCCGGGAGCTCCCGTGGAGCTGAAGCCCGGTATGCAGCTGACCGTCGGCGGCCTGCAGGCCGGTGAAAAATTCCTGATCCGGTAATTCTGGGTTCCGGGGAGAAAGGGGCGGATACATGGATAGAGAAACGGCTTCCGCCGCCGCGTTGTGGAAAAAAGCGGAAAGCGCGCCCAAAAGCATCCGGTGGTGGGAGCTGTGCCAGCCGCCGCTGCGCAGGCACAGCCAGCCGGAGCGGGACACGGTGCTCCAGGCGGGGACCCTGGGGCACCGGCCCAGCGAGGCCAATATGGCCCTTTCCTGGCATAGGCCCTGGCTATTCTGGCGGGTGTTGTGGCTGGGGGTGCTGCTGACGCTGCTCTGCGCGATGCTGGTATACGGCTGCAAGGGGCTTTTGGGCCTGGGGACCGATGCCGCGGAAAAAATGCTGCTGCTGCTGCCCTCCGTGACGGTCCCCGGGGCGCTGATGATTTTTTTCTGGGAGCTGAACGTACCCAAAAACATTTCCCTGTGGGAGATGCTGGGATTTTTCCTGGCAGGCAGTATGCTTTCTCTGCTGTTCTGCATGGTGCTGCATCCCCTTATTCCCGGCACCGGCCCCTGGGCGGCGCTGCGGGAGGAGCCCGCCAAGCTGGCGGCCTGCGTACTGATCCTTCTGTATTGCATCAAGGTCCGGAAAAAGCGGATCTACGGTTTTACGGGACTGGCCATCGGCGGGGCGGTGGGCTCCGGCTTCGGGGTTTTTGAAACCATCAGCTATGCCATGAGCCATGATTTCCAAACCGTCCTGCTGCGGTCCGCTCTTTCGGTGGCGGGGCACACCCTGTATGTGGTTTCCTTCTGCGGGGCCCTGACGCTCCACGGGGAAGGGAAGCTTTCCTGGAAGAGCTTTGCCAACCGGGATTTTGGGCTGAGCTTTGGCTGCGCCCTGGCCTGCCATGGGTTCTGGAATCTGGTCCGGGTCCCGCTGCCCCTCCGCTTTGGGGTCACGGCGGTGCTGCTGTGGTGGAACGCCCTGTACATCGTTCAAAAATGCTTTGCCCAGGCAGCCCGGTTCCGGGAAAAGCCCATGGCGGAAGCAGGCGGCCCTGCCGGGTCCCGGCTGGAGCTGCGGTGCCTGCGGGGGCCGTCGGCGGGGAAGTGCCGGAGCTTTCCGGAGGAGACTCTGGTCACCCTGGGCCGGGGCAGCCGGAACACCCTTTGCCTGCCGGAGCATACCGGCGGCATCAGCCGGTACCATTGCAGGCTGTTCCTGGCCAACGGGCAGTGGCATGTGCAGGACCTGAACGCGACCTACGGCACCTTTGTACAGATGCCCGGGGAGCCCATGGAAAAGCTGACGGCCATGGAGCCCTATCCGGTCAAGCCCGGGATGCTTTTGTACCTGGGCGGACGAAAAAACTGTTTTTCCATAACGCTATATTAGAGAAAGGAAGTAGAAGCAATGCGGGGAAAAAGAAAGATCCTTGCCCGTCTTCTGACGGGGGTGACGATGCTGGCAATACTGGTCATGCCGGTATTTGCCTCCGAAAGATCTGCCCGGGAAAGCTGCGGCTTGCTGGCGGTATTCAACGGGAATGAGGTCGGAGCCCTTCATATGGCGGTGTGCGTCGATGAAGGGGAAGATGCGTATGTGTATACCGGTATCCGGCCCATCGATGCCCAGAAGGGCGTGTTTGTATCCGTATTGAACGGCGAAAACATAAACGAGCTGTATGACCTGACGGAGGATAACGCTTATTCCCAGATCCCCGGGGTCTACCGGTTTGAATTGGGGGCAGGATACGGCGGCGGCTCCAAGCCGGATATATTTCCCAAGGCCGGAAAGGTCCGAAGCGGGGATACGGTCTATTTTGTCAAGCTGGAGCGGGAGAGCCTGAGCCAGGGCGGGGCCGCCTTCTCTACGGAGCGGGCTACCGTCAGTTCCGTAAGCAAGGGCATCCTGCATACCAAGGAGAATATGGAGTCCAAAACCCAGTCCGGGGATATGCAGGCGGTGTTTAACGACAGCGGCGAGATGGTCGGCCTGTGGAAGAAGGGTACCGTATATTCCGTGCTGACTAAAAGTACAGGGGTACCGGATTGGCTGATCTATGCGCTGGTCGGCGGCATCTGCGGCGCCATCGGGGGGGCCATAAGAGCCTCTAAGAAGAAAAAGAAAGAGAGCCAGGGAACGCCCAATGGCTACAATGCTTCTACCAACACCGCACCGGTATCCGACATGGACTCGGAAGAGACCACCCTCAACTATGATCCCAACTGGAACAGCGGCGACAGCGGCTTCCAGCTGGTATGCCACGGCGGCTACCAGGACGGCCGGACCTACCCCATTACCAGAGACGGGGTGACCATCGGCCGGTCCGTGGACAATACCATCCGGTATCCCGAGGATACGCCGGGAGTCAGCCGCCACCACTGCAAGCTCTATTTCGAGGGCGGCAGGCTCATTCTTTTAGACTGCGGTTCCAGCAGCGGCACCTTTATGCAGCGTGCCGGCCGGCTGTCGCCGATGGTCCCGACGCCGGTGCGGCAGGGGGACATCTTCTTTCTGGGAGAACGGAAAAACGGCTTCCAGATCACGTTTCGTTAACGGTTGATCAACGACAGGCATCCCGGGACGGACCCGGGAGCCTGTTGCAGATAAAAAAAGGAGGAAATTATTATGGCATTCAACAAAGATTTCGGTAAGACCGCTCCTGTGGAACAGGGCTTCGACTCCGGTGACTTCGGCGCCACCTCTCCCGCTTCCTTTGGCGGCGACGTGCGCCCCACCGAGGATGTGGAGCATCCCTTTGATTACTCCGCCAATCCCGGCCCCGACTTTGTAGAGGACTACGGCGACGCTACCAAGCCCGTTTCCATGGGCGGCGTAGAGGGCTTCTCTCCCGTTGTGGGCTGGCTGGTGTGCGTGGAGGGCCCCTCCGAGGGCACCGACTACCGCATCCGTGCCGGTTATAACTACATCGGCCGGGGCGAGAATATGGATATCTGCATCCGGGGCGATAACACCATCGGCCGGGAGCGTCATGCCATGATCGCTTACGACCCCCAGGAGAAGATCTTCTTCTTCGGTCCTGCCGACGGCCGCAGCATCGTTCGGAAGAACGAGAAGATGGTCATGGTCCCCACGGAGCTGGCCGCCTATGATGTGGTCCGCATCGGCTCCACCAAGCTGATGTTCGTGCCTCTGTGCGGCGACCGCTTCAACTGGAAGGACGAGCAGTTCCGTTAAACAAAAGCCCCTGGCAGGGCGGAAAGCCCTGCCAGAGATCAAAAGTGGGAGGAAGATAAGCGTGTATTACAGAAAAACGATTGCATTGCTGCTGGGGCTTTCCCTGTCTGTTGGCCTTCTGTCCGGCTGCGCAAAACGGGAAAAGGCGGATCCGGCATTGGGCTTGGGCCTTCTGAACCAGGTCGCCATCAAGGAGAAGGAGCCAACGGATGTGGAAGAGCAGCCCGCTTCCTCCACAAAAACGGCCTTCCCCGTGCTTTCGGACTATACCCAGTACGCGGTGCTGGAGGAGAGTGCCGAAGGCCAGGCAGATTCGACGGCGCCAACGGTCCCAGGTACCTCGGCTCCCATCGGGGATCTGGGAAAGCAGGGGCAGACGGAACCGGCGAAGGGAACATCCTGGACGGTATACCGGGGTGTTGTACAGAACGAAGCCGCGGCGTCGGACCCCGGCGCCTCCCAGTATCTGTACCTCTACCGCCTGGAGGCGGAGGGCAGCGTGATCGCTTATGCCACGGATACGGCGGGGAACCGGGTGGGGCAGGTCGAAAGCAACCTGAATGACGAGACCCGTCAGGCGAGCCTTCTGGAAGGCGTCCAGGAGATCCAGTCCTGGGCGCCCTGCGAGGGAACGCACTATGCCAGAAACATGGAAATGCTGTATGGCGCCAAGCTGGACGATCAGACGGTGCTGTATGTGGGCCAGGATCAGAAAAGCGGCCAGCTCCAGTTTTATGACGAAGCCGGGAACCTGACGGCCCTGTGGAAAACGGAGTACAAATTCGGGGCGGGCCTGGATTTTTCCACCCAAACGGATATCCCCCTGGGCGAAGAAGCCCCGGCGCCCGTCCATGCGGAAACGGAGCCCGAGAAGCCCACGGAGGTGCCTGCGGAATCTGACGGAGAGACGGGGCCCGAGAAGCCCACGGAGGAGACTACGGAACCTCCCGAAGAGCCGGGGCCCCAGGAGCAGAAGAAGGGGCTGCCGGTATGGGCCCTGATTTTAGCGGCTCTGGGCGGCCTGGCTCTGGGTGGCCTGACGGCGGTGCTGCTTAGGCCGAAAAAGGAGAACGCCAAAATGCCAAAGGAGAATGCAAAGTCGGAGTCGGCCGGGATCAAAGTCGGGGCCCTGCATAACATCGGCCGCAGATCCGGCCAGCAGGACAGCTACGATGTGGTAAAATGCGGCAATGGCCTGTTGGCCGTAGTGGCCGACGGTATGGGCGGCCTGTCCGACGGAGACAAGGTCAGCCAAAAGATCGTTGCCACCTTCCATGAGGATGCCGCCCGGGTCCGGCCGGGGCATAGCTTTGATGCCCTGTATCAGATGGTGGGCCACGCCAACCGGGAAGTGAACCGGATGCTGGGTTCCTCCCTCCAGGGCAAGTGCGGCAGTACCCTGCTGGCGGTGCTGCTGGAAAACGACCAGATGCAGTGGACCGCGGTGGGCGACAGCCGGATCTACCTGTACCGGGGCGGCAGCCTGCTCCAGGTCAACCGGGAGCACACCTATAAGATCGAGCTTCTGGAGCGGGCGGTAAACGGCGAAATGAGCTTTGCCGATATGCGTTCCGACAGCCAGCTGGGCCGGGTGTGCAGCTATCTGGGCATGGGCAGGCTGAAGCATGTGGACGGAAGCCTGAATATGGTAAAGCTTTTGCCCGGCGACCGGGTGCTGCTCATGAGCGACGGCGTCTTCAATACCCTCAGCGAAGAGGAGATCGCCGCGGTGCTTCGGCGGCACGAGGATGTGGACCAGGCAGCCCAGATCCTGGAAAAGCAGGTTTTGGGCAAGCAGTCCCCCACCCAGGATAACTTTACCTGTGTGATCCTGAAAGTCTAGACAGGCATCTTAGGGAGCCCCGTTTTCGGGGCCCCCTAAAGGCCGTTTTTGGGATATATCGATTTATGAGCAAAAAACAAGAAAGAGGTGCCGGAATATGGGAGAATATATCTGTACCGAATGCCTGAGAGGTACCGTCCGAAACGGTATTTGTCCGGTGTGCGGCGCAAGAGCGGAGGAAAAAAGGCCTCCCAGCGCCCTGCCCCTGGGGGTAAAGCTCCAGTCCGGCAGGTATCTGGTGGGCAGGGTCCTGGGAGCAGGGGGCTACGGTATTACCTATACGGCCTGGGATCTGGTACAAAACCGGCACCTGGCGCTGAAGGAGTCCTTCCCCGGATTTGCCTGCGTCCGCAGCCCGGACGGCCGGACGGTCCGGGCCACGGATCCCCGGCGGGAGCGGGCGCTGAACCACGCCAAGTATCGCTTTGCCCAGGAAAGCAATCTGCTGAAAAAACTGGAGAAGGTGCCGGAAATAGCGCATATGGATGCTTGCTTCGAGGAGAACGGCACTGTATACTATACTATGGAACTTTTGGACGGCATGGATATGCACAAACGCCTCCAAAAGTACGGAGCCATCCCCTGGGAGCAAATGGAAGGCATTGCCAAGCAGCTTTTGCGGGCGCTGTACGCCCTGCACAGCATCGGCTACATCCACCGGGATGTGAGCCCGGACAATGTATTCATGCTGAAGGACGGCACGGTCCGGCTTATCGATTTCGGCAACGCCCGCAGGTATCAGTCCGGCGAACCCCTGACGGTGGTCGTCAAGGATAAATTTGCCCCGGCGGAGCAGTACCAGGCCCGGGGCAATCAGGGCCCCTGGACGGATATTTACGCCCTGTGCGTGACCATCTACTATGCCATGACCTCTTACCTGCCCGGCAAGGCGGTGGGAGAGGAGCCGCCCAAGGTTTTAAAGCCCCTGCGGGAGCTGAACCCGGAGGTGCCGGAGGCCTTTAGTACGGCGGTGGCCCGGGGAATGCAGTCCCGGGAAAATATGCGCTATGCCGGGATCCCGGAGCTGGCCTTTGCCATGTTCCCGGGGCAGACGGTGCTGCGGGGGATGCGCCCACCGGAGCCCTTCACCCGGCGTTCTCCGGAGCCGGATCCCTTTTCCCGGAGGCCCGTTACGGAACCGGAGCCCTTCTCCCGGCGTTCTCCGGAGTCGGATCCTTTTTCCAAACGGCCCTATCTGGAGGGCACGGGGGGAAGATTCCGGGGGATGCGGATGCCCCTGACCCAGGGGAAGACCTTAACTATGGGCCGGGGACCGGAAAAGGACATCGTCTATCCCAAGGACTATCCCGGGGTCAGCCGGAATCAGTGTTCGGTATTGCTGCATGCCAAGCTGGGGGTCTTGGTGCGGGACGACGGCTCCAGCGTGGGCACCCGGATCAACGAGCGGCTGCTGGAGCCGGGAAAATGGGTGAACCTGTACCCAGGGGACACCATCCGGTTTTCCAGGGAAAGCTTTTGCCTGAGATAAAATGTGGGAGAGAATGGGAATGTATCAGATCCTGACGAAAACACCGGCAGATTACTGGCCCTTCTGGCTGGTGGGCCTGGGCGGGGTGGTCCTGGTATTTGTGGGTCTGCTGGCGGTATTCTGGCTGCCGAAGATCGAAGAGCGCCGGAAGGACGAATTTCCGCCGGAAGCCCCGCAGCAGGCCCCTGCCCCGGAGGAGGGACCGGTCCGCACCGAACAGGTGCGCTTTGTGCGGATCGGAAAACCGGCGGAGCCCTGCTTTGGAACGGTGACCACCGCCCGGTGGACCGGCGTCGGGGCGGCCGGGGAAATATTGCTTCCCGGAAAGGGGCAGCATGACCCCAAGATGGGCCGGGAGCACTTTTATATCCGCCTGGCGGAGGGGGGCTTTTTGGTCCGCCCCGGCCGCCGGGAGACCTTTGTAAACGGCGTGCCCATCCGGGCACTGGGAGATACTTTGATGCGGGACGGGGACAGGCTCCGGGCCGGGAGCTGCGAATACCGCCTGTTTCTTGAAAAAACGGCACGGAAGGCCAACAGCAGAGAGGAGACAAGAATATGAGATGCTTGCATTGTATGGAAGAGGTCGGGGAAGCGGAAGTTTGCCCCAACTGTGGGGAAGATCCCCGGCATTGTGAAAACCCGACGGAAAGCCTGCCCGCGGGAGGGCAGCTGTACAATCGATTCCAGGTGGGCCGGGTCCTGGGTCGGGGCGGCTTCGGCATTACTTACATCGGCTACGACGATTATTTCGACTGCCGGGTGGCCATCAAGGAATATTTCCCCCAGTCCATTGCCGGGCGGATGCCGGGTTCCGTCAAGCTGTTCTGGCAGGATGAGCTCTACCGGGACGAGGGCTGCCGGAACGTTATCCGGGAGGCCCGGAAGATGCGGAAGGTCGCGGACCTTCCGGCGGCCGTCAAGGTCCAGGATGTGTTCTACGAAAACAATACGGCCTACATCACCATGGACTACGTAGAGGGCATCACCCTGAAAAAGAAGCTGCTGGACGAAGGCACCATGAGCCAGACCCAGTGCGCCGCCTTTTTCTTACCCCTGATGGATACCATGCAGTTGATGCATGACGCAGGGCTCATCCACCGGGATATCAGCCCGGATAACATCATGGTCCGCCCGGACGGAAAAGGGGTGCTGCTGGACCTGGGCGCCGCCAAGGATACGGGGCTGACGGACAACCATGTTTCCGTACTGGTGGCCAAAAACGGCTTTTCGCCTCTGGAGCAATACAGCTCCGGCGGAGACGTAGGCCCCTGGACGGATGTATACGCCCTGTGCGCTACCATTTACTATTGCCTTTTGGGCAAGGTCCTGCCCTCTGCCTCCGAGCGGGTAGAACTGGGGGACGCCATTCCCATGCAAAGCCGGTACCGTTCCATCGGCACCAATCTGGGCAGGGTCCTGGAGGATGGATTAAAGGTCAAGGCCTCCCAGCGGATCCGTTCCGTGACGGAGCTCCGGGAGCGGATGGCGGAGGCCGTGGCCCAGGATGCCCGGGATCGGGGAGATCAGGTGGACTTTGTGCCCAAAACCGAGCTGGACCCAAAGAGCAGCTATGTAGTGTCCGGGCCTGCGGACCGGTCCCAAAGATTTTCCGAGAAGCAGACGCCCCGCAATATCCAGTACCTCCGGGCCATAGGCCCCCAGGAGCCGGAAAAACCGGAAAAGTCAGGGGTATTTGCCCGGCTGAAGGGAATGTTTTCCGGCCAGGGCAAGGCCGCCCAGAGCCGGGGGCCCATCGTACCCTGCTGCGTCCGGATCCCGGACCCCGACGGGGCGCCCTCCAGCGCGGATCCGGATGCTACGGTCTGCGGCGGCGACGAGACGGTGCTCTTTGACGACGAGGGCCCCAAGGGGGAGGTCCGGGCCTATCTGGCCCAGCCCGGTACCGGGGCCAAGGTGGAGCTGAACCGGTGCTGCTTCCTCATCGGCCGGGAGAGCAAGGACCCGGGAAAGATCAACTGCATGATCCAGGACCCTTCCCGCCATATTTCCCGGATCCACGCAGCCATCCTGTTTGACGGGGAAAATTTCTACGTGCAGGATGTTTCCGGAAGAAACATTACCCAGCTCAACGGCGTGACCCTGCAAAACGGGGTATTGCCGGACCGGCGGAATGATTTCCCGGCGGCCTATCGGCTGTACGAGGGGGATTCCCTGCGCCTGGCGGAGGAGACACTGGTATTCCACCTGGGAGGCGCACAATGAACTATACCGTTGAATGCGTATCGGATGTGGGCATTGCCCGGAAAAGCAACCAGGATTCCGCCTTTTATGCCGTGGCGGACTACAAAGGGGAAAAGGCGGCCTTCCTGGTGCTGTGTGACGGCATGGGAGGCTATGCCAAGGGGGAACTGGTAAGCGCCGAGCTGACAAAGGCCCTGGAGCACTGGTTCTCTGCAGATTTCCCCAAAATGCTGGAACGGGGCTTTTCCGGGGAGGCCCTGCGGGAAGAATGGTTTTCCCTGGCGGAAAGCGAAAACCTGCGGCTGTCGGACTATGCCCGGAAAAACGGCCTGAAAATGGGCACCACCATGACGGCGGCCCTGTTTGTAAAGGAAAACTACTACGTCATCCACGTGGGGGACTGTCGGCTGTACGAATTGAAGGAGGATACCCTGAGCCAGCTGACCCACGACCACACCGTGACCCAGCAGGCCATCGACAAGGGAGAGCTGGACCCGGACCTGGCGGAAATGGACCCCAGGAACCACATCCTGCTCCAGTGCCTGGGCGCCGGCCGGGACATCTACCCGGACTTTCTGACCGGCCAGGTCTGTCCCGATACCAGCTTCCTGCTCTGCAGCGACGGCTTCCGCCACAAGTTTACCCAGGAGGAAATGAAGCAGGCCTTCGCCGCCGGGGAAAACAGGGACAAGGCCCGGCAAAAGGCCCACCTGACCCAGGCCATCGAGGAGATCAAGGACCGGGGCGAACGGGACAACATCACCGCCTGCCTGATGACGGTAAGCGCCTGAAATAACAGCCTGCCATGCAACAGTGATTTAGGGAAGATATAGTATAATAGACAAAAAGCGAAAAGGAGAAATAAAAAAATGCCCGCCTTGGAAAATTTTTGCCTACGACGCAACATCAAAGCGGAGAAGGTATGATATGATTAGAATAGGACAATTGTAAAAAGGCAAAATTTTTTATTTTGGCGAAAAATTCAGGAAGAGGTGGTTGAATGGGGCTGCTTCAGTGGCTGAAGTCTTTGTTTGGCAAACCACCGTCGGAGGCTGAAAAAATCAGCGTAGACGGGTTTTGTATCATAGATTCCCAGTGCTTTTATCACACCGGCGAATCAATTCCCAAACAAAAGGAAAGGAAGGAAATCAAATGAGCGGCGAACTAAAAAGAAAAGTTGCCATGATCCTTGCCGTAACGATCATCGCATCGCAGCTGACCGCCTGCGCAAATCAGAAGGCGGACCCGGGGGCGTTGCAGAATGAGGTCGCGGTGACCCAGGTCCAGGAGGAGACCCCGGAGGAAGAGGTCCCCGAGGAGACCGAGGATCTGCTCCAGAAGGGCCTGGAATGGCTGGAGGAGAATCTGGAAAACCTGAAGCAGAGCCTGCTTGCCGGTGACTATGCCAAGGTGGTAGACCAGCTGCTGGAAATGCGGGACGAGCTGAAGGACAATGCCCGCTACAATGCCCTTTTGTACATCGGCTATACCGGCAAGGGCGAGCAGGACAAGGCAAACGCACTGCTTGACAACAAGAATCTGAACCGGAACGACTTTATGGATGCCTTCCTGGAGATCTCCAATGCTCTGAAGGGCAACTCCAATGTAAAGACCGCCGAGCAGCGCCTGATGGACGCCATGGTCCGCCTGGCCCAGAGCGACAAGACCGCTTATGACGCCGCCGTCCGGGTGGGCAAGAACATCCAGGCGGAAAACCCCACGGACCCCAACGCCTACGTGGTCATGTACATCGCCGCCCTGTCCAATAACGACCAGTCCGGCATGCAGGACGTGCTGAACCAGGCCAAGGAAAACGGCATCTCCGCCGAGCAGATGAGCACCGCCACCGTGGACTACATCGAGCGGGTAAAGGTCACCAGCGTCACCACCGAGGACGCCAAGAAGGGCATCACCAATTCCACCAACTTCAACACCAAGGGCGAGACGCTGAAGACGGACATAACCGTTACCAACAAGGACGGTACGAAGACCAGGTTTATTACGGGTCCAAAGCCGGATCTCTTACTTGTCGATGAGATTCAAATCAATAAAAAGGGCGTTGTTGTATCTTCGGTTCATTATGATTACAAACAATCACAAATACGCGATGAGAATGGCAAAATTGTCGACATTCAAATGGTTTTAAGTGGAAAGTTGGAGACTTCTTATTCCGGTGGAAAACTCTCTGCCGTGACCCAATATAAAGCGGATGGCAGTAAATCCTATGAGATTAATCTGGATTTGGAGAGCGGAAAGGTGAAGTCAGCTACGCTCTTCAAGGATGGCAAGGAGGAAGAGTTGCCAGAGGAAATAAGAGCCGAATTGGAATTCAATACAAAGAACGGCGTCATGCAATCCATGAAGATACTAGATGTGGATGAAGAAACTGGACAGGTATTTGGCTACAAAGAATATGGTTATGAAAAGTATAATGGATTTGACCTTGTTTCAACGGATATTCGCACAGATTTTGAAGGAGTGGTTTCAAGTAGTTCTCAGCTTGTTTACGATTTTGATCAGAATGTAAATGGAATGCTGACTAATTTTTTGACAGATTTCTATAAAGACGGTGTGTACGACGGTAGCCTTGAAAAAATCTATACAACGAGTAGTGTTAACAATAGAATAACATATACCAATGGCTTGACGACGGAATTGTGCTATGAAAAGCTGGATAAAGATGGAAATCCAACAGCCAGAAGAATGATTAATTATGATAATCAGGGTAGAAAGGCCCAAGAAGCCGTATATGATTATGATGCTGCATCTAAAAAATCAACGGTGACAGAAATTTTCGAATACGACTACAATGCAGATGGCACGGTAACCAGCGTGCGGTATTATGATTTTGAGAACAACAAGGCGAAGAGCGTGACCTCTACGCTTACGGATGCTTCCGGGAAAGTTTTGCGGGAAACAAACTTTGATGCTATAACAAAACTTGCACTCGAAGGAAAGACCTATACTTATAACGCTGAAACCGGTGAGTTGGAGGGGTATACGCTGCGCAAGTATACCTACAATGCCAATGGAAAGCTAACGACGCTTAAAGAATATGCCTCTTCCGGTAACGGCGAAGAGGTCCTGACTGCCAAGGAAGAGTATAAGTACTATACGAACGGAAACACACAAAAAACCCGCTACGATGGTTTCGACGGACAAATAAACGCAAAAAACAGAACGGTAGAGACCATCAATGCAAAGGGCCTGACCACGAGCAAAACTGTGTACGACAATCTGTCCGGGAAGAAGCGCAGTGATGAGCGCTTTGATTACGATGCAAATGGGAACCGTACTGATTCCTATCTCACAAACTATGATGAGAACCAGAAAAAGACTGGTATGGTAACAACGAAGTATGACCGAAACGGAAAGCCTGCTTTGGTTACAGAAACGGATGCTTTGGACAGAATGACGCGTCAGGTGGACTATGCGTCGTACGGAGCACTCGGTATGTATGTGGAGAATGCATATTCGTATGATGGCGACAGCCTGTCCTACGAGACAGTGACGACGAAACAGGTCGATTCTGTTTCCAACAGGGTCCAGCTTGAGGCGGTATTCGATAACATGTGGCGTGAAATCGAAGAAACATCGTATACCTACAAAGAAGACGGTAGTGTTGAGAAACTTAGACTTGAGGAGATTGATCCGACAACTTATCGTGCCAATAAAGTTACTAAAACGGTGGTAAATGCTGCTGGCCAAGTTGCGAGCGAAACCAAGATCAATCCCGCAAACGACCAACCTCTGGAAGAAAAGCTCTACACCTACGATCCCGAAACCGGTGCCCTTACCGGCTACACCGTGGCGGAGTTCGATGAGACCGGTAAGGAGATCAGCAAGAAGGCCTACGATGCAGAGGGCAACGAGATCCCCGAGACCACGACCCTGGAGCTGACCTATGACGAGGCTCTGGCGGATAAGGTTTACGACGAGAACGGCAACCTGATCTGCGAGCGGACCTTCGACGAGGAGACCGGCGCCCTGCTGACGGAAAAGACCTACGTCTACGACGAGACCGGCGCCCTGACCGGCTACACCGTCACCGACTTTGATGCCGATGGCAACGAGACCGGCAAGAAGAGCTTCGATGCCGAAGGCAACGAGCTGACCGAGGAGCCCACCGAGGAAGAGCCCACCGAAGAAGTAGTGCCCACCGAGGAGGAGAAGCCTTCCGAGGAAGAGAAGCCTTCCGAGGAGGAGAAGCCCGCTGAGGAAGAGAAGCCTTCCGAGGAGGAGAAGCCCGCTGAGGAAGAGAAGCCTTCCGAGGAGGAGAAGCCTTCCGAGGAAGAGAAGCCTTCCGAGGAGGAGAAGCCCGCCGAGGAAGAGAAGCCTTCCGAGGAGGAGAAGCCTTCCGAGGAGGAGAAGCCCGCCGAGGAAGAGAAGCCCGCTGAGGAGGAGAAGCCTTCCGAAGAAGAGAAACCTGCTGAGGAGGAGAAGCCTTCCGAGGAGGAGAAGCCTTCCGAGGAGGAGAAGCCTTCCGAGGAGGAGAAGCCTTCCGAAGAGGTGAAACCTTCTGAGAACGCCAAGCCCGCGGAAGAAGCCAAGCCTGCCGAAGGCGACAAGGCTCCCGCCGAGTCCAAGCCCGCCGAAGGCGACAAGGCTCCCGCCGAGTCCAAGCCCACCGAGGACAAGAAGACCGCCGCGGAGTCTAAGCCCACCGAAGGCAGCAAGACGACCACGGAGTCCAAGCCCGCGGAGGGCAGCAAGACGCCTGCGGAGTCCAAGCCTGCCGAGGGAGGCAAGACGCCCACGGTAACAAAGCCCGCAGCGGCCCCCAAGGCCGCCGCGGAGAAGCCTGCGGAAAAGGCGGCACCTGCCGCCTCCGCGGAAAATGCCTGAATAACCAGCTTCCGGACCCCGGGAACCCCCCGGGGTCCGGAAGGAAAGGGACCGGGAAGAAAGTGCGGAAAGTCTTCCGCATTTTCTTAGCGGCCTTTTTGTGCCCTATTGGCCCGGCTGCCCGGCCATCGTTTTATACGAAAGCGGCGGCGTGTTTGTTTCATAATGGTTCCGCAAAATCCCCAAGTACGCGCATCGTCTCGATCTGCTGAAACATCGGTTCCTTTTGCGGGATGCAATCAGAATAGAATTGGGATTGCATTGCGCCCCCCAGAGAGGTATGATAAAGCAGAGCAATCGAGAAGGTGGCAAGGGAATGTCAACAGATAGAGAAGATTTGATACGGATATCCAAGGAGCTGTACCCGGCCTACGACCGGCTGGAGCCCCTGGGCAGCGGCGGCATGGGTGACCTGTACAAGGGCCGGAAAACGGGCCTGGATGTACCGGTGGTCATTAAGATCGTAAAAGCCAAGCTGAAGGGTCGGCTGGACGACCGGCAGGAGGCGGAGATCCTAAAGGGCCTGAAGCACAAATATCTGCCCCGGGTCTATGATGTGATCGAAAATCCCTATGGGTATTACTATACCATTATGGACTATATCCCCGGGGACAATATGAAGCAGTATCTGGCAAAGCATGGCCCCGTGGACCAGAAGACCGCCTATAAGTGGGCCTGCCAGCTCTGCGAGGTCACGGCCTACCTGCACCAGCAGAAGCCGCCGATCATCCATTCGGATATCAAGCCCAGCAACGTGATGATCACCCCGGAGGGGGACATCTGCCTCATCGACTTCAATACCTCCATGCAGCTGCGGGCGGGCATGACGGCCATCGGCAAAACCAAGGGCTACGCGGCCCCGGAGCAGTATACCAAGCCGGAAAAGGTATTAAGCGGCATGCGCCAGGCGGCGGGGGTCCCCGGCAGCCAGGAGAAGAGCACCATCCTGACCCCCGGCGGCATGGACGGGGAGGACGCCACCATTCTGGTGGGTCAGCCGGAGGCCTCTACCACCGGCTCTTCCACCGGCGCCCCCTCTACCGGCAGCACCAGCGTCTCCATCCGCAGCAGCCTGTTCCGCCAGTCCGGCTTTTCTACGGCGGATACGGGCCTGGGCAAGGACGGCTACTACGGCACCCTGACCAAGCGAACGGACGTATATGCCATCGGCGCCACATTGTACTTTGCCCTGACGGGGATGGACCCGCCCCACTCTCTGGAACCGGCCAAGCCCCTTTCTACCTTTAAGCTGCCCGTTTCCAAGGCCCTGGTCCAGATCGTGGAGCGGGCCATGCAGAAAAACGCCGCGGACCGGTTCTGCGACGCAGAGGAAATGGGCCGGGCCCTGGAGCAGATCCACCGGCTGGAGGGCAGCTATCAGCGGGCCAGAATGCTGACCGTTGTGGGTATCGCCGTGGAGCTGATCCTCCTGTTGGGAGGCATCGCTCTGATGATCACGGGAAGTATGCGCATCCGGCAGGAGCGGCAGACCCAATATATGCTTCTTTTGGACAACGCCCAGCAGGCAAGAGGCCGGGGGGACTATTCGGAGGCCCTGGATCTGACCCGGCAGGCCCAGGCGCTGCTGGACGGCCGCATGGAGGCCTTTGCGGAGGAGGCCGCCGTCTACTATACCCAGGCAGCCCACACCCTGGACCCGGCGGAGCGGGAGGAACTGTTTAAAACCTGCGTCAATAAGGTCCGCCAGCTGAGCCAGGCCGGCCAGCAGGGGGGATCCCAGGGGGAATGGGCCAAGCTCTATTTTGTAGGCGCGGAAAGCTGCCTGGAGCTGGAGGAGTACACCCAGGCCCAGATCTGGTACGAGACTTCCCTGGAGCGCAGCCAGACGGAAAGCGCCTACCGGGGGCTGGTATTCGCCTATGCCCTGGACGGGAAGACCGAGGAGGCCCAGAAGATCCTGAATGAGATCCGGGTGTATCTGCCCCAGGCGGATACGGAGTCCGTGACCTATATGGTACAGGCGGAGATCGCCTACCTGAAGGAGGACTACGCCGGAGCCCTGGCGGAATACAAGAAGCTCTTCAAGGCCACGGAGGACGAGACCACTTTAAGAAGAGCGTATCTGGCGGCCAGCAACGCCTGCGTTTACGGCGGAAAGCGCTACAACCTCCGGCGCATTGAAATTCTGGAGGAGGCCGTCAGCCGTCTGCCGGAGCAGAAGGGCCTGTTTTTGCCCCTGCTGGCAAACGCTTACTATCAGCAGGCCGTCAGCGATACCTCCGGGGAAAGCAAATGGCTGGATAAGGCCCTGAACGCCTACAGCGAAGCGGACATCCAGAGCCTGAGCCTGGACGACCGGCTGAAAAAGGATTGGCTCCTGGCCAGAAAGGGCCGCTTTGCCGAGGCGGAAGCGGACCTGCAGAACCTGTTAAAGCGGTATCCGGACAGCTACCTTATTTATATGCGGCTGTGCTACCTGTATCTGGACGAAATGGAAGCGGACCAGGATGCGGATTATATCTACTACTGGAACGCCATTATGGATTCCTATACCAAGGCCAAAGAGCTCTATGAGCAGTCCGGAGAGATCAACGAAGAAATGGAAGCCTTTTTGCGGCTGGACTGGGAAAGCGTCCAGCCGGAGGAAGAAAGCGGGGAGGGTGAACAATGACGACGGGGGAGATCCTGCTTTATACCGGGGCCATTATGGTGGCCATAGCGCTCATCGCCGGGATCCCGGTAGTGGTGCTGCTGCGCCGCCTGAACCGCCGGGTCCACAGGCAGATCTATACGGAGTTCCACTAAGCGCAAAAAGAAAACTGACATTGCTATCCCGATCCGGAACCGGGCAGGCAATGTCAGTTTTTGATTTTTGGCAGGTCAGCGGGTGTAGATCCCCTCGAAGCCGTTCTTTTCCAGAATGTTGTTCAGGTCGTCGATGGGCTGAGCGTGGACAACGGCGTTGATAAGGTAAACGTCCCGCTGCCGGGTCCCGCTGAGGGCGGCGCAGTCGGAAGCCTTCAAAAGGCACTGCATCTCCTCAAAATTCAGGTGCAGCTCAATGCCCAGGCGGATCACCAGATTGCGCCCCGGGCGGATGGCGCCGGAAAGAATGCGGTAAAGCGTGGTCCGGTTGACGCAGGTCAGCTCTGCCAGAACAGACAGGGGGATATCCCTTCGGCCGATGAATGTGTTCAGCAGGTCCGGAAGAGAGGGGGATGCGACCTCAATATCTTCCGGCTTTTTTCCGCTCTTGATATCCTCTAAAATGCTTTCCGTTGGTGTAAGTGTCTCCATATGTGTACCGAACCTCCTCTGCTGCAATACGCTTGTATATTATAGCATATCTTGTTCTATTTTGGAAGGAAAAATTTGCGGAGAATGGCCCGATCCGCAGTAAATTTTTGTAATGCCCGGGCAGCCGCCCTTTTCCTGCGGGGGCTGAGCCCGGAAAGGGGATGCCGCCTGGCCGGGCAGGGAGGAAGAGCCGGGAATTTTTGGTCAAAATCAGAAAAATGATAAAAATACATAAAGAAACCCAGGGATTTTCTGCCTTGATTTGTGTGGATTCACAGGGTAAAAAAGGATAAAATATGTACAAAATATGACGTCTTTATGAATAACGTAGAATTTTGCGACTGGAATTTGTGGAATCTGACGATTGATTTTCCTACCGAATAAGTGGATAATGGCACCATGCGAAATGTGGCCTACACCGCATCGCAAAACATTTATTCATTTCAAGGAGGAGTTCAAATGATTAGCTTTCTGCTCTGCCTGGCTGTGCTGATCCTGGGTTACTTCTTCTACGGCAAGGTCGTAGAAAACACCTTTGGGCCGGACGACCGCGAGACTCCCGCTGTGCGCATCAACGATGGCGTTGACTACATCGTTCTTCCTCAGTGGAAGCTGTTCATGATCCAGCTGCTCAACATCGCAGGCCTTGGCCCCATCTTCGGCGCTCTGAGCGGCGCTCTGTGGGGACCCATCGTGTTCCTGTGGATCACCTTCGGTACCATCTTCGCCGGTGGTGTCCACGACTATTTCTCCGGCATGCTGTCTGCCCGGAATGACGGTGTCTCCATTTCCGAGATCTCCGGCATCTACCTGGGCGGCGCCATGAAGAACGTCATGCGTGTGTTCTCCGTGGTCCTGCTGGTCATGGTCGGTACCGTGTTCGCTGTTGGCCCCGCCGGCCTGCTGCAGCTGCTGTGCTCTAAGAACGGTGCTGCCGGTATCCTGTCCAGCAAGATGTTCTGGCTGATCCTGATCCTGATCTACTACTTCATCGCCACCTTCCTGTCCGTCGATAAGCTGATCGGCAAGATCTACCCGGTCTTCGGCATCTGCCTGATCGTTATGGCTATCGGCGTGGCTCTGGGCATCTTCACCAAGGGCTACGAGATCCCCGAGATCTGGAGCCACTTCTACAACATGCATCCTCAGGGCACCCCCATCTGGAGCTTCATGTTCATCACCGTGGCCTGCGGCGCTATCTCCGGCTTCCATGCCACCCAGAGCCCCCTGATGGCTCGCTGCCTGAAGAGTGAGAAGCAGGGCCACTTCGTGTTCTACGGCGCCATGGTTTCCGAAGGCATCATCGCCCTCATCTGGGCTGCTGCCGGCTGCTCCCTGTACACCGGCGAAGAGCTGCTGGCCCTGGGCGGCGGCGGTTCTACTGCTGTGTATGACGTCTGCTCCAAGACCATGGGCGGCATCGGCATCGCTCTGGCTATGCTGGGCGTTATTGCCTGCCCCATCACCTCCGGCGATACCGCCTTCCGTTCCGCCCGTCTGGTTCTGGCCGACTGGTTCCATCTGGACCAGAAGGACTGGAAGAACCGTCTGCTGCTGTGCGTTCCCGTTCTGGGCATCGGTGCCTTCCTGGGCATCGGCAACGCTCTGGGCAAGATCGACTACACCATCATCTGGCGGTACTTCAGCTGGACCAACCAGACCCTGGCTATGATCGTTCTGTGGGCCGCTTCCATGTTCCTGTTCTACGAGAAGAAGAACTACTGGATCACCGCCGTTCCCGCAACCTTCATGACCGCCGTTTCCATTACTTACTTCATGCTGGGCAACGAGTGCCTGGGCCAGTTCCTGAACAAGGACGGCTACAACACCGCTCTGCATACCCCGTGGGCGTGGTCTTCGCGGCCCTGTTCCTGGGCATCTTCCTGTACTCCATCAAGAAGCGGGATGTAAAGCCTCAGTACGAGACCCTGGGCAAGTAATTTCACATTCGTTTGGGTGGGGGAGGAAACTTCCCCACCTTTCTTTTTGTTAGCGAGGTAAACCATGATTTTTACACCGACACAGCTGGGCTCCGTCACCCTGGATAAGCCCACCCTTTCCGTGGATAAGAAATTCTGCAAGCACTACGGCCCCTGCGGCGTGGGGGACGAGGCGCTGTACCTGAACAGCTTTTATATCGACCGCTGGTACTACGTGGCCTTAAAATCCGTCCGCCGGGTCTTTAAGCGAGTGGCCATGAGCAAGGGCGGCTTTTCCGGCAAAGGCGTTTTCGGCTCCATTCCCTATCTGGTGGTAGAGCTGGACGACGGCACCGTGAAGCAGTGCAACTTCAAGTGGGAGCAGGATGTGGACATGATGATCGCCCATATTTCCAAGCTCCTGCCGGACATCCCCACCCGCAGCGTAGAGGCGGAGAAACGGCTGGAAGAGAAGCGGAAGAAGGAAGAGGCCAGATACTTAAAAGAGCTGTCTCCCAAGGCCCAGGCCAGTAAGGAGACCCTGGAGGAGGCCCGCCGGTACCTGGAATCCTTCCCGGAGGAGACCACCCGCCTGTCCGCCGCCGCCAAGGCCAAGCGGGTCAACGAGCGTACCAACCCGGCCTACCGCTGGGTGGCCCTAGCCATCATCCTGGCCGGTATCATTTCTTTGATCTACGGCATCAAGGAGCTTCTGGGCGGAGACAATACGGGCCTCTACTTCCTGTTGCTGGGCTTTGCCGCCGCCTTCCTGTTTTCCGGCACCCAGGTGCTCCCCACCGCAAGGACCAACAAAAAGGCCGTGAATGCCGAGTGGGAGGACTCCATTGCCAAAATGGAGGAGATCGTCCCCGAAGACTTCCCGGTACCCGGCCGCTACGCCCACCCCATCGTCCTGGACCGGATGATCCGCGTCCTCCGGGAGGGCCGGGCCCAGTCCGTCAAGGAAGCCCTGGCCGTTATGAAAGAGGACCTGAAAAAGCTGGATTCCACCGTCCAGGTGGAGCAGGAAGAGTACGACGAGGTGGTCGCCGTCAAGCCCATGTTCCTGTGCCAGGCGTACAAGTAATACAAAGCCCCGGAGAAAGCGCCTGCAAAAGGCTTTCTCCGGGGTTTTGCTTATACGTTCTTCTTCGCCCAATCGGCCACTGCCTGCTGGGCCTTTTTCACGTCCGCACCATGGACGGCCATGCCGGTGCCGAAGCTGGCCTGGGGGTACATCCGGCGCAGGTCCCGTTCGCTGTTTCCCATACCGCTGCCCTCATGGGTCATCAGGGGGATCAGCTTTTTACCGGATAGGTCCAGCCGGTCCAGCAGGGAGAAGACCGCCATGGGGTAGGTGCCACACCAGCAGGGCCCAAGGACAAAGATATTGTCGTATCCGGAAACGTCCTCCAGATAGCGTTCCAGCAGGGGCCGCGCATTGTCCTGGGCCTCCTTCCAGGCCTGGCGGGTGCATTCTTTGTAGTCCAGACTGTAAGGCACTTTGGTGCGGACCTCAAACAGGTCGCCGCCCACAGCTTCTTGAATATACTGGGCGCAAAGCTCCGTATTGCCCACGGGGAGGTCCAGAATCTTCCCGTTTACATAGTTTGTTCCCCTGCGGGAGTAGTAGATGATCAGGTTCTTTTGCATGGTGGCCAACTCCTTTTTGCTTTGATTATATTTGACAGCAGCCGTGAAATTAAGAAGATCCAAGAATGATCGGTAGAAAAAAGCCACCGCAAAAAGCGGTGGCTTATCCTGGTGGACCCGAGGAGATTCGAACTCCCGACCCCTACAATGCGAATGTAATGCGCTCCCAGCTGCGCTACGGGCCCATGGAACTTTTATATTATATACCCGAGGGCACCAATTGTCAAGGAATTTTTCGCCATTTTACCCCAGGGCCACGTCCAGCACCATCATGATGCTAAAGCCCACCGCAAAGGACAGGGTGCCCAGATTGGAGTGTTCCCCCTGGGACATTTCCGGGATCAGCTCCTCTACCACCACATACAGCATGGCCCCGGCGGCAAAGCTCAACAGGTAGGGCAGGGCCGGGACCACCAGCCGGGCGGCCAGGACGGTCAGCACCGCCCCAATGGGCTCCACAATGCCGGAAAGGACCCCGCCCAGGAAAGCCTTTCCTTTTTTCATGCCTTCTGCTCTTAGGGGCATGGAAATGATGGCCCCTTCCGGGAAATTCTGGATGGCAATGCCCAAAGACAGGGCCAGGGCCCCGGCGGAGGTGATCTGTGCGCTGCCGGAGAGCAGCCCCGCATACACGACGCCTACGGCCATGCCCTCGGGAATGTTGTGCAGGGTCACGGCCAATACCATCATGGTGGTTTTTCGGAGACGGCTTTTTGGGCCCTCTGCCTGGCCGCTGTTGGCGTGAAGATGGGGAATCAGATGATCCAGGGCCAGCAGAAACAAAATGCCCACCCAGAAGCCTACAAAGGCCGGGAGAAAGGATAACTTCCCCATGCCCGCAGATTGCTCGATGGCCGGGATCAGCAGGCTCCACACGGAGGCCGCCACCATGACCCCCGCCGCAAAACCGGTCAGGACCCGCTGGAGCTTGTCCCCCAGGGCGTTTTTCAGAAAAAACACACAGGCAGCCCCCAAAGAGGTGCCCAGAAAGGGGATGAGGATCCCGTAAAATGCTTGTGTCATAGAAGTGCTCCTGTCTGCAGTTAGCATAAGCTAACCAGCGACGCTTTAAAATGCCGCACTTTGGCAGCGGCCGGATTTTCTCTGTCTATCGTATCAGGTTCGATGCGGGAAGTCAAGCAGAAAATAGGTGCTGCGAGAAATGGGAATTTGTAAAGCTCTGCTCCCCTTGGGGGGAGCTGGCGCCGCAGCGCCTGAGAAGGGCCGTACCAACGCTATGTCGCTGCGAACCAGTTCGCAAACTGGTGTGGCAGCCCCCCGGTTGGATGGGACAGGCCACAACATTCTGAGTCCTTGTCCCCCTCCAAGCATGGAGGGGGTGGTGCTCCGCGCAGCGAATCAAGATAGTATATGATTGCCGGTGGCAATCATACCACAATTTACCGGGCGACGCAGGAGACCGGGGGTGGTTGAAAGGGTTCGATATATTGAGCGGTTGGATGAATGGAATATGTTCCATTTGGCCGTACTTTC